>JAJTFH010000054.1 GCA_021298395.1 Gemmatimonadota bacterium
TAGAGGTTGTTGTAGCCGGCCCAGGCGATGGGATCATCGAACTTGTAGTCGAGGGCGAGCGGCTTCCCCTGTTTGGCATTCGTCGCCTTGACCTGGTCGCCAAGGTCGCGCGAGTCGAAGTACGATCCGATCACCCCGACGAAGTCATCACCACCGCCGGGGAGATCCTCGGCGCGGCCACGGCCGATCATATCGACGTTGATGGTCGCGACGACGGAATCGAGCGGGACGGTCGGATAGCGGACGAAGTAGGCGGAGCCCACGAGCCCGCCCTCCTCGCCGGTGTGCCAGATGAAGAGGGTCGAGCGCTTCGGCTTGACTGGCATCGCGGCGATCGCCTCGGCGACCTCAAGCACCCCCATCGATCCGGAGCCATCATCGTCGGCGCCGTTGTTGATGGAGTCGAGCCGCGCGACGGGGTGCGCCTTGCGGATGCTATCCATGTTGACCTTGAACTGGCCGAGCACCTCGATCGTCGGCTGACGCATCTCGTTCCTCAGCATCCACGCCATGCGCAGGTCGTTGAAGACCTTGAGCGAGTCCTTGTCGACGGGGGTCGTGAAGCCGACATGGTCGTTGTGCGCGCCAATGGCGACGTATTCATGGCGGAGCGCGGGATCGCTCCCCGGGATCACCCCGATCACGTTGCGCCCGAACTCCGACTGGACGCTGGTGAAGTGGAGGGAGGCGTTGACGATCCCTCCGGTGGCGCCGGTCGCGAGGTCGTCGAGCGACGTACGACCGAAGAGCTTCGCTGCCGCCGCGCGGGTGACGCGCAGCTGTGCCGACGGGTTGAGCGAGGCCATCTGCGCCTTGAGTAGGGCCAGGGAGTCGATGGCCGCACCCTGTGCGGAGGCGACGGGGCCACGCACCGCGGCAAGCTGGGTGGCCACGGTGGGTTCATTGATCGCGCGGCGCTGCGCTGATGTCAGTTCGTCGAGATCGACCGTCGCGACGGCGGCGGCATCGGCGAAGCGATCGGGACCGGGCGCCCCCATCCGACCGCCGAAGGCCACTGGGCCTCCGGCCGCGCGACGACCAGGCGCCGGCAAGAGCACCACCACCTTGCCTGCGGCCTGTGCAGCGGTGATCTGCGTCGTCGTGTCCCCGACCGTCCCGCCGAAGATCAGCGGCGCATCCTGGATCGGACGCGGTGCGCGTTGCCCGGGCACCGCGACCACCTCATCGTTCCAGACCAAGGGATTGCCGTTCACCGCGACGCGTGAGCTCGGCTCGAAGCGACGCAGATGGTAGGGGAGGGTTTGGAAGTACGTCCCATGCTCTCCGGCCGGCTGGATCCCCAAGCGCTTCAACTCGGCGGCGATGTAATCGGTCCCCTTCTTGTTGCCATAGCGTCCGACCTGACGCCCCTGCATCGAGTCGTCGGCAAACTGATAGAGGCGGATCTGCAGGTCTCGCACGTTGATCGCCGATGTGGTCGGAGCAGGGCGGACCCGCGGCGGATTGCCGTAGCGGTTCACGCCCTGGGCCGGGAGGAGCAGCGGCGTGAGGAGGAGCACGGTAAGCGGGCCAGCGAGCAGACGGGTCGAGCGCATGAGGCGTCCACGGTGAAGGGGAGAGACGAGGCGCCGGTCGAAGGCGCCCTGCATACGATACGTCATCCACCGGCGAAGCGTTCGGCGGGGATCGGCGGTCCGCCCGGTGTCAGTCGCGATGCTCGGCGAGCCCCGCCAGGCGATACGCCTCGGGGTCCACCTGACCGATCATCCGGCGAAAGCGCCCCACCCCGTAGGGCCAGAGCGTCGAATTCCGCCCCGTGCGGTCCAGATACCAGCTCTGACACCCTCCGCGCTGCCAGACGGTCGAGCGATGGCCCTCATCGATCCAACTGGTGTACCGTGCCTGTGCCTCGGGGGTCGGCTCCGCGGTCTGCGCCCCGCTCAACGCCAGGAGATCGAAGAGCCCGTTCAGGTGGTCGAACTGCGCTTCGAACATCATCAGGACGGAGGAGTGCCCGAGGCCGGTGTTGGGGCCGTTGAGCAACGCGAGGTTGGGGAAGCCGGTGACGGTGGTCCCCATGTACGCCGTCGGACTCCCCCGCCAGCCATCGGCGAGCGAGCGCCCATCGCGGCCACGGATAAACGGCGCGAGCGGCGGATCGGTCGGGCGGAATCCCGTCGCGAGGATCAGGACATCTACGGGATGGGTGGTGCCATCGGCGGTGACGAATCCCGTCGGGGTGATCTGCGTGATCGTCTGATCGACGAGGGTCACGTTGGGCTGCGTCATCGCCGGGTAGTAGTCATCGGAGAGCAGGAGCCGCTTGCAGCCGATGTCGTACCGTGGCGTGAGCCGAGTCCGAAGGGCAGGGTCGCGCACCTGCCGGATGAGATGGCGCCCGAGGAGGCGTGCCGCGACGCGTCGGAGCCAGCGATGCCGGAAGGGGAGGAAGAGCACCTCGTGCCGCAGATACTGCAGGAGTCGCGCGAGCCCCTGGAGGCGTGGCACGCGACGATAGAGCGCGCGCCGCCACGCGGGGATCGCACGATCATGACGTGGCAGCACCCACGCGGGTGTGCGCTGCGCCACCAGCAGCTGCCCGACGCGCGGTTGGATCGCCGGGATCACCTGGATCGCCGAGGCGCCGGTACCGATGATCGCGACGCGCTTCCCATCGAGTGGGACCGATGCATCCCACTGCGCCGTGTGGAAGCAGGGACCACCGAAGGTGTCGAGCCCCGGGATGTCCGGCCGCACCGCATCGCTGAGCGCCCCTGTCGCGACGATCAGATGCTCGGCGTGCCAGGGGCCACTCGTCGACTGGACGATCCAGCGCTGCGCCTCCTCATCCCAGTGGGCCTCCTGCACGGTCTCGTCGAACCGGAGATGGGGGAGCACCTCCTGCTCGGTGGCGACGCGCTCGAGGTAACGATGGATCTCCGCTGAGCCGGCGAAGGTACGTGACCAGTCGGGATTGGGGGCGAAGGAGAAGGAGTAGAGGACCGACTCCACATCGCAGGCACAGCTGGGATAGCGGTTGTCCCGCCAGGTACCGCCCAAGGAGGCGGCGCGCTCGAGGATGACGAGGTCGCCGATCCCGCGCGCGCGCAGCATGATCGCCGCGCCGATCCCGGCGAAGCCGCTCCCGACGATCAGGACGCGGACCGTGCGCTCCGACGCAGGCGCCGTGGCGGTCATCATACGCTCCCCGTACGTGTCGCGAGTCGATAGAGCGGCCACCCGAGGGCGATGAGGGCCGCCCCCCACCCGAGGGCCTCGGCGCCAGCGCCGACGAGGGCGAGGAGTGAGAAGGTGGTCGCTCCCGCGATCGCGATGAGCAGCGATATCGAGCGCGGGAGTCGTCCGTCGCGCAGGAATCGCAGCGAGGCCAGGAGGCAGAGCAGGTAGAGCGTGATGTTCGTCGCCGCGGTGATGAGCGCGGCGAAGGCGAAGGCGGAGGTCGCGGTGTACGCGGCAACGATCAACACCGCCGTGATCGCCGCACCGATGAGCTGCGGGAGCGCCGGAGCGCCCCAACCGTTCCGCCGTGCGAGCGGGGCGGGGAGCATCCCTTGCGTGGCCATCGTCGCCATGAGCTCGCCGCCGACGAGCACATAGCCGTTGAGGCAGCCGATGCAGCTCACCACGGCACAGAGCGCCACGAGGTCGCCGGCGCGTCCGCCGGCGGACCCGGCGACGAAGTCGGCGAGCGGCGCGTCGGAGCCGGCTGCGTTCGGAAGGAGGAGGATCACGAGGCAGGTGGCGAGGATCCCGATCGCGCCAGAGAGCGCGGTGCCGACCATCGTGGCCCGTGGGACGATGCGCGGCGCATCCTCCACCGCATCAGCCGGGACGACCGCGCTCTCGATCCCCGTCATCGCGTAGAGCGTCAGACTCATCGCGGGGAGCACGGTCCACGGTTGCAGTGGGGCGGGCGCGGTCGCCGCGAGGGGATCGCCCGCCGTCGCGAGGAGGAGCAGGGCGCCCACGCCGATCACCAGGACCAGCGGGACGAGCTTGATGATCGTCGTGCCGAGCTGCACCTCTCCCCCGCGTCCGATGAGATTCGCCGAGAGGACCGCGACGAGCGAGAGGAGGGCGAGGGCGAGGCGGTGATCGGGGGCGAGCCCGCCCGGCACGAGCCGCGAGAGATACTCGACCCCCGAGATCGCCAAGGTCGCATTCGCCGCGAAGACCGAGACGAGATACCCCCATGACCCGATGAAGGCGGCCTGCGGTCCCACGCCGAGTCGCATGAAGCCGTGGACGCCACCGGCCGTGGGGAGGTGGGTGAAGAGCTGTGCGAACATCCAGGCGAGGCAGAGCGCACCGGCGACGGTCAGGATCCATCCCAGCACCGCGGTCCAGCCGTACGGGGTGAGTTCGCGGGGGAGCATGAAGATCCCCGCCCCGATGATGTTCCCCACCACCAACGCCGTTGCGGTCCAGGGGCCGAGCTTCCGGGGGTGGGGCATGGCGGCAATATGGCGTAGAATCCCCGCATGCACAGCTCCCTCATCGCGCTCACGCGGGCGATCTCCCCGCGGCTGGTCGACTGCGAGTTGACCCACCTGACGCGAACCCCGATCGATCTCGCGCGGGCGGAGGCACAGCACGAGGCCTATGAGGCGCTCCTGCGTACCCTCGGCTGCGAGGTCCGTCGGGTGCCACCAGCCCCTGAGCACCCCGATGCCGTCTTCATCGAGGACACGGCGGTGGTGGTCGATGAGCTCGCGGTGCTCACGCGCCCCGGCGCTGCGTCGCGACGTGGGGAGGTGGAGGGGGTGGCTGCAGCGCTCGCCTCGCTTCGCCCCTGCGTGCGGCTCACGGCCCCCGCCACGCTCGACGGAGGGGATGTGCTGCGCATCGGCCGGCGGTTGTTCGTGGGCCACACCCCGCGCACCAACGAGGCGGGGATCGCGCAGCTGCGGGAGGCACTCGCGCCCTATGGCTACATGGTGACGGCCGTGCCGGTGACGGGGTGCCTCCACCTCAAGAGCGCGGTGACCGCCGTGGATGAGGCGACGGTCCTCCTCAATCCCGACTGGGTCGATCCCGCGGCCTTTGCGGCGTATCGCGTGCTGATGGTCGATCCCGCGGAGCCGATGGCGGCGAATATCCTACGGGTGGGGGAGGGGTTGCTCTATGCCGATGCCTCCCCGCGCACCCTCGCGATCCTCACGGCGGCGGGATACCGCCCCCATCTCGTCGACGCGAGCGAACTCGCGAAGGCGGAGGGGGCGGTCACCTGCGGTTCAGTGCTCCTGCGCCGGCTCGAAGATCCGGTCGCACATGATGGCGCAGAGCTGTAGCACCTGCGCGTCGGCGAGGGCGTAGCGGACGAACATCCCGTCGCGCGCCCGCGTGACGAACCCCTCGGCGTGCAGCACCTGCAGGTGCTTGGAGAGGTTCGCCTGCGTGAGCCCCGTGCGCGCGACGAGGGCCCCCACGTGCAGTGGACCATCCTCCAAGGCATGAAGGACCGTGAGTCGCGCCGGCTCGGCGAGCGCTCGGAAACGCGAGGCGACTCGCGCGAGGAGTGCCGGGGTCGGGGTGTGACGCACCGGTCGGACGCGCGCTGAGCGCGCTCGCTTCGCGACGGTGGCCCGCCGCGGACGAGGTCCCTTGGACGCGATGGTCACTGCGCCTTCTGGACCTCGGTCGGGAGGAGCTTGATCACGACGAGGAAGAGCGCCCCGACGATCAAGGCGACGACGAACGGCGACTGATGCGTCACGTCCGCCAGGGTGATCTTCCCGAAGTCCATCACCTTCACGAGCGGGGCGATCAGCACCGAGTAGACCACGGTGAAGACGAAGGCGCCGACGATCCCGCCCAAGATGGCGACCATGGCATCCTTGCGGCCCTCCCCCATCCCGACCACCGAGGTCCCCGGGCAGTAGCCCCCGACGCCGAAGCCGACGCCGAAGACGAGTCCGCCGAGGAGCACGCCGAGCACATAGGTCGGCTTGATGTCCCAGTGCAGGAGGCTCGGGACGAAGAGCGAGAGGGTATAGACGAGGATCATCCCCACGGCCATGGTGAGGGCCATGAACTTGATGACCGAGAGATTCTCGAGCCGCAGATTGCGGACGATCATCCCCGGGCTAGAGGCGCGGACGCGCTGGATGAAGAACCCCATCGCGATCCCGACGAGCGTGGCATAGATCGGTGTCATGGCTCAGGCCCTCGTCGCCTGATGGCGACCCTTGAGTGTCTTGGCGGTGAAGATGCCGGTGGCGAAGACCCCGGCCGCGAAGATGAACCCGCTCACGGAGAGCTGCGTGATCCCCGAGATGATGTGCCCGCTGGTGCAGCCGCCGGCGATACGCGCCCCGAAGACGATCAGGAAGCCGCCGATGAAGGCATCGCGATAGCGTCGCGCCGGGGTCTTCTCCGACGGGTGGATCATCTCGCAGGCCGGCGCCTTCTCCCGGTTCAGACGCGCCCCGAGGAACCCGCCGACGAGGAGCCCGATCACGACGAAGGTCTCCCCCTTGGCGAAGAGGTGGCCGACCTTCTGGAGGTACTCGTTGGAGCCGGCATACGACGGCGCGACGAGCTCGAGGATCTCCCCGATGAAACGCGGATAGGTGCCGGAGACCCCGATCGGGCCCCACGCGAGGATCGAGAGGGCGCCGAGGATCCCGAAGAGGACGCCGTAGAAGGCCCAGGCGGGGAAGCGCGTCTGACGCGCCGTGGCCGCGCCGCCGGATGGTGCGTAGCTCATGCGAACGACTCCGTGTGGAGGGTGGGGGAATCGGGTCAGCGCGAGGCGCCGACCTCGTCGGACCAGAGGAAGCGATCGACGTACGGCATCTTCACCGCACGCAGGGATATGGCATCGAGCGTCGTACCCTTCGGGATCA
>JAJTFH010000055.1 GCA_021298395.1 Gemmatimonadota bacterium
CCGGATGTCACGCAGGAGGCGGCGTTGGCCGCGGCACTCGCCGAGCCGGGGATCGCGAAGTTCGTGACCGGGACACCGAAGAAGGTGATCTTGGTGCCCGGTCGTCTGCTGAACGTGGTGGTGTGACCGCGGGTCCGGCGTCGCCCCTTACGGGGCGACGCGGACCTCGCGTTCAGCGACACCTCCGCGCGTGCTGTTATAGCGCACGGTGAAGGTGGTGGCCTCGGTGACGCGCACGCGATGCGTGACCGTCATCGTCTCGCCGCCGGCGAGATGGAACTCCGGAGCCCGACCGAGGACCCGGGCACTGCTCCCGCGTGGGGCCGCCACGGTCACTGCGTCGGGACGCACGATCTTCACGCGCTGCGCCTGGTCGAGCGCCGTCGGGAGATAGCCGGCGTTGCGCACGGTGATACGCACCTCGTGCGTCGCCGAATCGTTCGGGGCACCGCGACGCGCGGCAGCCTTCACGACACCCACCTCAGTGATGCTGACCTCGGGTAGCGCCAGCGCGAGGTCGAGGTTGAACATCGCCTGATTGCGCGCCCACTTCTCGAGGACATCGGGCGGACCGTTCTGCGCGAAGAACTTGGGATCATACCCCCCAAGTTCGACCTCGCCGAGGTCGGGATGCTGGGCCGTCGTCCAGTTCTTGTAGCAGCGTCCGCCGAACTCCTCATCGCAGTAGCGAAGGACCTCGTACTGGTCCCAGCGTCCGTCGCCGTTGTAGTCACGCTCGCGCCCGCCGTTCCAGAGCTCGTCACCGTACCAGATGGCGCCGAACTGGAAGTAGCCCCAGTCGGGGCCATGGCCGTAGAGCGCCTCGGGGCGGGCCTCCTCCGGGGTGGGCGCGAAGCGCGTGGCGTAGGTGCGGTAGGTGTTCCCCGCCCAGGGGTAGCCGGTGCGCTTGATGCCGAGGGAGTCGAAGTGGAGGAAGAGCTTCCGGTCTGCGGGGAACATGCACTCCTCTTCCTCGCAGGTGGAGGGACCGCGGAGGTGCATCGGCACGGAGGTATCCATGCTGTTGCTGACGCTCACGTTCGGGTGCTGGAGCAGCCAGAGGACGACGGCGCGCGTCTCCGGCTCAGAGAGCGGGTACTCGCCCGCGCCCCCCTGCGTGTTGCCGCGCCCCGTGGGCTCACGCATCGGACGCCAGTTGTACGGATAGTTGCGGTGTAGGTCGAGTCCGCCGATCCCGTCCTCATTGATACGGCCATCGCGATCGTTATCGATCCCTTCGGGATACATCATGTAATCGCCCTGGCCCATCGGGACGTTCCGCATCAGACGCCCACTCTTATCCGCGGTGTCCTTCACGGCGTTGCCCTTCCCCGCGCCAACGAACTTCCGCATCTGCCGGATGAATCCGTCGTGGTCGAGGTCGTCGCCGGCGTCCTCGTCGAGGAGGCCGTCACCATCATCGTCGTAGGGACGGACGGTGCTGCGGTTCGCCTGCGCCGTGAGCCGATACATGTCGGAGCCGTCCGGATTGTTCAGCGGACGGAGATAGATCGCCTTGGTGTCGAGGAGCTTGGTGATCGCGGGATCCTTCCCGTAGTTCTCGATCAGATGCCAGGCGAGATAGAGCACGCTCTCGGTCGAGGTGATCTCGCCAGAGTGTCGGCCCCCCTCAAAGAAGGCAGCCGGCTTCTGCGTGTGCGCGCCGGTCTTCTTGTTGGTGAGGGTGAGCTGGAGGATCGGGCGACCGCTGAAGGCGTTGCCGACCGTGTAGAGCTCGACGAGGTCGGGGCGCTCCTTGGCCCAGCGCTGCATCCACTCCTCGACCTCGGCCGAGGTGTGGTAGTGACGGAAGTCCATCTGTCCCGGGACGAGGGGCTTCACCTGCGGATACTTGGCGAGCGGGAAGGTGCTCGTGCCGTCGCGACGCCCCCAGACCACGTGGACGCGCGGGACGGTGTCGCTGGTGGCGCGGGCACCACCCTCGCCGCCGGAGGGACGCTGGGCAGTGAGGATCGAGGGACTCAGCAGACTGGCGAGCAGTAGCGTGTGAGCGAATTGACGGAGACGCATACGTCGGAGGGGGAGAGAGGAAGGGTGTGGGGCGTTTCAATTGGCGTCGGCCGCGCCCCAAGGGGCGGGCGGCGGATCGATCGGGGTGGTGAGGTCGAACTCCACGCGGAACCGGCGCTCCGTGCCCTCGCGCCGAAGCTGGTAGACGAACTGCGTGCTGGTATGTTCGATGGTCCAGACGTTCGTGCGCGCCGCCGGGATCAGCGAGGCGGTGAGCGGGTCTGCGGCGAATTCCATACGCTCAGCCGTCCCCGTGGGACGGGAATCACCACCGTACTGGGTGATGGCGTCCTCGCTGCCATCCTCGTGGCGATGGTCATGCTTGAGTCGCACGCCGTCAGCGATCCGGGTCAACACCCACGTACGCGATCGGTCCTCGCCGACATGGAAGGGGATGCGCACCGTGTCGCCACAGCCGCGCACATGCATGACGAGACGCTGCCGAGCGAAGGCGGTGTCCGAGGGCTGCGGGTCGATGATTCGCCCCTCAAAGGCCTGACCGCAGCGCTCGCGGAGACTCGCGAGGAAGCGGTCGGCTGGTGCCTGTTCCTTCATCCCGCTGCAGGCCAGTGAGACGGGGAGCAGTACGATCGCAAGCAGGCGCATGGGTGCCGGGGAGAAGGGGGGAGGGGCGGACCGCTGTCCCAGTATGATGCCTCAGAGGCTACGTGTCACGTCAGGCCGATGCTGAGGGCGGGGCGCCCCCGTGGGCGCGGATCGCCGCCGCCCGTGCGCTGATGGCTTTGCGTTGCTCCGCGGTGAGCCGCGCCAGGTTCTTCACCTGGAGCGACATCCGTTGGTTCTTGGCGAGCATCGGCTCGTGCCGCTCGAGGAAATCCCAGTAGAGCGTGGTGAAGGGACAGGCCTCGTCGCCGACCGACTGCGCCGGGTCGAAGCGACAGCCCTTGCAGTAGTTACTCATCCGGTCGATGTACTTCCCAGTCGCGACATAGGGCTTGGAGGCCATGATCCCGCCATCGGCGTAGAGCGCCATCCCGATGGTGTTCGGGAGCTCCACCCACTCCACCGCGTCCACGTAGACGGCGAGATACCACTCGTGCACCGCCTTCGGCTCGACGCCGAGGAGGAGAGCGTAGAGACCGGTGACCATGAGCCGTTGGATATGGTGCGCATAACCGTAGGTCAGGGTCTGATCGATCGCGTCGCGCAGACAGGCCATCTCGGTATCGCCGGACCAATAGAATCCCGGGAGCGGCTCATGGGCGTCGAGTGCATTGCGCTCTGCATAGCTCGGCATGTGGAGCCAGTAGAGCCCGCGGACATACTCGCGCCAGCCGAGGATCTGCCGGATGAACCCCTCGGCGCTGGCGAGTGGGACGCAGCCCGTGCGATAGGCCTGCTCGGCCGCCGCGATCGCCAAGCGCGGATCGAGGAGCTTGAGGTTGAGCGCTGCGGCGATGCGCGAGTGGTAGAGCCAGGGCTCTCGCGTCCACATCGCATCCTGATACTGACCGAACACCGCGAGACGATGCGTGATGAAATCGTCGAGCGCCGCGCTCGCGTCCGCTGGTGTGACGGGCCAGTCGAAGGCGTCGAGGCGTCCCGGGTGCGAGGCGAAGCGCGCCTCGACCAAAGCGATCACCTCGCGCGTGATGGGATCCGGCGTGAAGCGGATCGGGGCAGGGAGGGGTCCCGGCCCCGGCTTCCCGAAGGCACCGCGGTTCTCTGCGTCGTAGTTCCACTCGCCGCCCTCGGGACCACCGGACGCATCGAGGAGCACCTGATGCTCGCGCCGGAGCTCGCGATACCAGAACTCGAGGCGGAGCTGCTTCCGGCCCTTCGCGTGGGCGCGGAACTGATCAATGGTCGAGAGAAAGTGTCGATCGGTGCGGATCTCGAGCGGGACCTTCGCATCCCGGGCGGCTTCCGTCAGCGCCTGTTGGACCCGCCAGTCCCCCGGCTCGGTCATGACGAGCTTCGCTGGTCGCTCCGCCGAGATGGTCTGGCTCAGCTCGCCCGCGAGGGTGTTGGTGTTTCCCGGCTCATCGAGTGCCCGGTACCGCACCTGACGTCCGAGGGCATGCTGCGCATCACGGAAGTGCCGCATCGCGCTCAGGAAGAGGGCGATGCGCGGCTTGGACGACCAGACGTGCGTCGATTCCTCCGCGACCTCGGCCATCCAGATCGCGTCCTGTGCCGGGTCGAAGTCGTCGAAGACGGCGGCGGTGGGATCGAGCTGATCCCCCCAATCTAGCGGACCTCTTGCCGGCGCTCGGGTCCGTGCGCCCTTTTTCAGGATGCCCAACCCCGGTCTATCCACGGTGACTCCCATCGTGAACGTCGGTTTTCGCTCCACGAACATCTGGGTGGTCGGCGCCGGGACCACGCGGCTCCTCGTCGACCTCGGATGGGTGGGGATGATGGGCGCGCTACAGCACGAACTCCGGCGGAAGGACATCCCACTCGACGCGATTCGCGCGGGGTTCGCGACACACTACCACATCGATCATGCCGGATGTGCTGAGGATCTCAAGCGGCACGGCATGGCGCTCTGGGTCTTCGAGGAGCAGGTGCCCTCCGTCGACGGGCTCTCGCGCTGGGTGAAGCCAGGCGAGCCGTTCACTCCCATCCGGTCCGAGGGGAACGTCCTCCTCCGCTGCGTGGATTCGCGGCGGGCGCTCGCCGACCTCGGCATCGCCGGCGAGGTGATCCCCACCCCGGGCCATTCGCCATGCAGTGTCTCCCTCGTCCTCAATTCCGGCGCCTGCTTCACGGGCGATCTCACGCCGGAGGCGATGGTCGGGTCGGAGGATCGCACGGTGGTTCGGGCGAGCTGGGATCGCCTGCGCGCGCTTGGGGCGCGGACCGTGTATCCTGGGCATGCCGCTCCCTATCCGATGCCGCCCGCCTAGTCTTCACACCAACCACTCGTCGCCATGACACACCTCATCTTCCTCACTCAGGACTCGCCCATGCGCCGCTCCCTCTTCGCCGCCATGCTCCTTGCGTCGTTGTGCCTTCCCACCGTCGGCGTGGCGCAGGGTGGTGCCGACCTCTTGCGTCGCATGGCCGACGGCCCGGAGGTCACGGCGCCGACCTTCCCGGCGCCGACCAATCTTGCCTACAAGGTCTCGTGGGATGTGACCACAGGCCCGACCGACCCGGCCGAGCTCGTCGCGGGATTCCGGCGACCGGCGGGATTCCTTCGGCAGATGGATCAGCAGGGGGTCCCGCGGAAGAACGTGAAGCTCGCGATCATCGTCCATGGGACGGCGACGCGCTCCCTTCTCAACAACGCGGCGTACAGGGCGGCGACGGGGAAGGACAACGCGAGCATCGCGCTGCTCGAGGCGCTCAATGAGGCCGGGGTGCAGATCATCGTCTGCGGGCAGGCGCTGATCAATCGCAACGTGCCGCGCGCCGATCTCCTGCCTTTCGTGAAGGTCGCGACCTCGGCGACCGCCGCGCGCGCGATCCTCGCCGCGCAGGGGTACGCGACCTGGTCGGAGTAGGTCGGTCGGGGCTGGGGGCGCCGAGATCGGCGCCCCCGATGGGGTCAGGGCCGGTAGCCCGGTCCGCGCACGACCTGACCGGGCTTGGCCCCGGTGTGACGCCCTTCGCGCACCACGGCGACCCCGTTCACGAACACATCCCGCATCCCGGTCGAAAGCTGATGCGGCTGCTCGAAGGTCGCATGGTCGGTGATTGTCGCGGGATCGAAGACGATCACATCGGCCTTGAGCCCGACCTTGAGGACCCCGCGATCGGTGAGGGAGAGACGCGTCGCGACCGCAGATGACGCTTTGCGCACCGCGTCCTCCAAGGGGAGCACCCCTTCCTCCCGGACATACTTCCGGAAGATTCGCGGGAAGTTTCCATAGGCGCGTGGATGGGTCGAGCCGCGCGCCGTGGCCGGATCCTGCGCGCCGGCATCGGTCCCGAACTTCATCCACGGCTGTTTGAGCTGGAGCCGCATGTTCTCCTCGCTCATCAGGAAGAGGATCTCACCGAGGCCGAGGGACTCCGCGACGTTGAGATCGATGATCGCCTCGGGCCAGGTGGTGCCCAGGGCCGCGGCGATCTCCGAGAGGCGCTTCCCTTCGAAGCGCTGCAGTTCAGGCGTTCTGAACCCGACCACCATCACCCCCTCGGGTCCGGCGATCTCACAGAGGTTCTCGTACCCGGCATCGCGCGCCTGCATCTCCGCGACCATCGTCCCGCGGAGGGAGCGATTCTTGAGGTTCTCGAGGAGCTTGCCCCCTTCGGCGTACTTCGGCGGGATGCAGCTCGCGAAGGAGTTCCCCCCGGCGGGGTAGAGATACATGTTCGCCTGTACATCCTGCCCGGCGGTGCGCGCCGAATCGATCTTGGCGATGGCGAGCGGCATCTTGGGCCAGTTGCGCGGCCCACTCGCCTTGAGATGGTAGATCTCGACCGGGACGCCCCCCTCGCGCCCGATGCGCAGCGCCTCGTCCATCGCCTCGAGGAACTTGTCCCCCTCGCTTCGCATGTGGGTGATGTAGATCCCGCCATAGGGGGCCATCGCCTCTGCGGCGTCGATCAGCTCCTCGGTGCTCGCATAGGTGTTCGGTGGGTAGATCAGCGCGCTCGCGATCCCGAAGGCGCCGTCGCGCATCGCTCGGGCGACCATCGCGCGGGCGGTGTCGCGCTCCGCGGCGGAGAGGGGGCCACCGTCCTCCCCCTTCACGTAGCGTCGGAGGGTACCATCGCCGAGGAAGGAGCCGACGTTCTGCGCGGTCCCGCGGGCGACCATGTGGTCGAGCCAGTCGCCGAAGCCGCGTGGGCCCGTGAATCCTGCGAGGATGCGGCGCATCGCCGTGTCGGATTCGGCAGCGAGGATCCGATCGTTGACCGGACCGTACGAGGATCCTTCGCCATGGATCGCGGTGGTGATCCCCTGCATCACCATCGAAAGCGCGAGTCCGTTGCCACGCAGGTAGTGCCAGAGGGAGTGCGCCTGGATATCGATGAAGCCGGGCGCGACCACGTGGCCGGTGGCGTCGATGCGCTGTGACGTGCGGGCGTCGCGGAAGGCGCCGCGCGGGCCGATAGCGGCGATGCGGTCCCCGCGGATGGCGAGGTCGCCGTAGGACCAGGCGGCGCCCGTTCCGTCGACGATCCGGCCGTTCTCGATCACGAGGTCGTAGGCCGATGTCCCGATGGATCTGGTGATGGGGGTGCGGAGCGGGGTGCAGGCCCCGACAAAGGCGACGAGGAGAACAGGGAAGGCGAGTCGTTGGCGCATGGGCGAGGTCGGTGAGGGTCGGCGAATCGAATGTACGGCGGCCCGTTCCGCCCCGCCCGGTTGGTGGTAGAATACATGGCATGACCGCCCTCTCATCCCTCCCCCCCGAGCCCCTCGCCGAGACCGAGGCCCAGAAGGAGGCGCGTCGGCGCGAGAAGGAGGCCCGGCGCCTCGAGGAGGCCAAGGGGCTCCTCGACCCCGAGTCCCGATACAAGGCGCTCTACAATGCCTTCCGTGCGACGCAGGACCTGATCGAGATGGGGGATAAGAAGGCGCGGTTCGCGCTGGTGATCATCAGCGTGCTGAACGCGGTGGCACTCCTCCTCTTCGTGCGCGGTGGCGAGAACCTCCTGCCGAAGGTCGGGATCTGGGCGACCATCATCCACGTCGAGATCGGTGCTTATGTGGTCGGGACCATCTACTACATCTGGCAGGCGATCGATGCCCTGCGACCGCGCGGCATCGTGATCCCATCCGAGGCCTCGCTCCCCTCCCTGATCGAGCCTGGTGCCTCGATGCGCGTGCTCTTTTATGGTGATGTGGTGGCGCGGAGTCGCGAGAACTATCGCCGGGTCTGGCACGACCTGCGCATGGACAACCTCCAGACCGAGCTCGCCGATCAGATCTACACCCTCGCCACGATCAATCAGCGCAAGTATGAGGCGCTGACCCGACTTTACACCGGCGTCGCGGTGATGACCGCGATGCTCGGTGGGATCATCGCCACGATCGGGGCGTATCGCCTCTGGCCATGAGCGCACCGCGGTGGGCGGAGGGGCTCCAGCGGGTCGCCCGCGTCGCCTCGGAGGATCTCTTCGGTGGGCCACGGCCCTGGCGCTTCGCGACGGTCATCAATCTACAGAAGGGCGCGACCTTCCTCGTCCTTGGCTTCTGCCTCTGGTGGTATGGGGCGACCGGGGCACCGGCGTGGACCTACCTCGCCCTCCACGGAAGCTACGGCCTGGTCTGGTTGCTCAAGGATCTCGCCTTCCCCGATCCCAAGTGGCAGGTGCGCGTCACGATCGCCGGTGGGCTCGCCGCCTTCTCCTTCGTGCTCGGGCCGTACTGGGTGATCGGCTGGCTCCTGCTCTCGGGGCGCGTGGTACCGACCTATCCGGTGGCGGAGCCGATCTGGCTCGCAGGGTGTGTCTCGCTCGGTGTGCTCGGCGTGGCGCTCATGATCGCTGCTGATGCGCAGAAGTACTTCACCCTGCGGGAACGGCGGCAGCTGATCACCGACGGGGTCCATCGCTACATCCGGCATCCGAATTACCTCGGCGAGATGATGATCTACGGGAGCTTCGCCCTCGTGGTCTGGCACTGGATCCCGGCCGCGATCCTCGCCTGGGTCTGGCTCGGTGTCTTCGTGCCGAACATGGTGATGAAGGAGGCCTCGCTCTCGCGGTATCCCGAGTGGGCGGCGTATCGCGAACGGAGCTGGTGGCTCGTTCCGGGGGTGCTCTGATGCGGGTGGGATCGATGGGGAGACGGTGGCGCGGTCGGTCGGCGATCGGTCTGCTGATGCTCGCGGGCATGGTCGGTTGCGACAGTCCCACGAAGAGTGAGGATCCGGCGATCCTCTCGATCACGGTGTCATCCACGGTCAACCCACTCGCCCGTCTGGTGACGGTGACGTTGGCCGAACCGGGGCGTGCCCGCTTGACCTGGGGGGCGACCGGGACCCCGGTACTCACGCTCCTCGGCGACTCGCTCTCGGCGCAGCACCGCTTCCTGGTGACGCGACTGCGTGCGAATACGAGCTACACCCTCGAAGCCCAGCTGGAGGGCTCGACGGCCGCCCTGGTGCGTATCCCCCTCGAGGTCGGTGCACTCCCGCCGAATCTCGCCGCGGCCACCTTCACGACGACGGGGACGCCGACCCTCCCCGTCGCCGTGATCGAGATCATCAGTGCGACCGGGCTCGCCGGGCTCCTGATGGTGGAGGATGGGCAGATCGTCGGGCATCTCCCGATCTCCTCTGGCTCGCTCTTTGGCGCGGCGCGTCGAGCGAACGGCCAATTCGTGCTGCTCGATCCGCTGCATGGACTTGTGGTGCAGACGGCGGGAGGTGAGGAGGTCACGCGGCTCCCGCTTCCGAGTGCGACCCTTCCCACGCCGTATGGGCGGATCCATCACGATGTGATCGCGACCCCACGCAACACCCTCCTGTTCATCGCCAACGAGACGCAGCGGGTCGGGAGCGACTCGGTCGTCGGCGAGGCGCTCTGGGAGTGGACCCCGGAGACGAACCTCGTCGTGAAGCGCTGGAGCAGCTTCACCGAGCTCGACTGGAACACGCTCAAGGGATCGCGGTCGACGACGGGGAACTGGCTGCACGGGAACGGGATCAACATCGGACCGCGGGGGAACGTCGTGATGTCGCTCCGCAACGCTGACCATGTGATCTCGATCGCGCCGGATTGGTCGCGGATCGAATGGCGGTTGGGCGGTCCCACGGGGACACTGACGCTCCCGGAGGCCGATCGGTTCTGGGGCCAGCACTATGTGTCGGAGCCGACGGCGGGGCGCGTCCTTGTGTTCGACAATGGGTATGATCGACCCGGAGCGATGTTCTCGCGCGCGATCGAGTATGCCGTCGATCCAGTGGCGCGCACCGCGACGAAGGTCTGGGAGTATCGGCCGTCACCGGACATCTACGCGGCCCTCGTCGGCTCCGCTTGGCGCCTGAGCAATGGCAATACGGTAGCGCTCTTTGGGATGCTTGCCGGACAGAGCGCGTCGACCGGTCCGATCTCCGCGCATGAGGTGACACCGACTGGTGCTGTCGCCTGGCGACTGAACGCTGGTGGGGCGTTGACCCGGCTCTATCGTGTGACCCCGATGCGCACGATCGCCGGTGAGGTGCCGGGCACCTTCCGCGGCGCACGGTAGCACGCGCCCCGATGCGCGAGGCCTCCGCCGGTCAGGTCGGCCTCGCCCGGGCGCTCTCCAAGCTCGGGATCTGCTCGCGGAGCGACGGGGAACGGCTGATCCGCGCCGGCCAGGTCCGCGTGGATGGGCAGGTGATCCGCGATCCCTTGCATCGGATCGTGCCCGAGCGGGCGCGTCTCGAAGTCGAGGGCGCCACCGTCGGTGCCGCGACCAAGGTCTACCTCGCCCTCAACAAACCACGTGGTGCGGTCACGACACGTCGGGACCCGCAGGGACGACCGACGGTCTACGACCTCTTGCCGAGCGATCTCCCCTTCATCGGGCCGGTCGGACGACTCGATCAGGCGAGTGAGGGGCTCCTCCTCCTGACGAACGACACCGCGTGGAGTGCGCATCTCACCGCCCCTGATTCGCATATCGACAAGACCTATCATGTGCAGGTCGCGGGGCTTCCTGATCCGGCCCGCCTCGCTCGGCTCAGATCGGGCGTGATCGATCCTGAGACCAGCGACCGCCTCACGGCCAAGTCGATCGAGCTCCTGCGCGAGGGGTCACGCAGCAGCCATTGGCTCACGATCGTGCTCGACGAGGGGCAGAACCGACAGATCCGTCGGTTGCTGGCGGCGGAGGGGCTCGAGACCAAGCGACTGATCCGTGTCGCGATCGGACCCCTGCCTCTGGGAACACTCGCTAAGGGGGCGTGGCGTCATCTGACGCCCGCGGAGGTGCGCGCCCTCGGGTGAGGGCACGCCCCTCC
>JAJTFH010000011.1 GCA_021298395.1 Gemmatimonadota bacterium
TGGTGCGGTCGCACGGCACCGGCGCGTGCACTGTACTCGTAGATGTAGTCGCCGAGGTGGGTGATCAGATCACACCGCTCCTGGGCGAGATGCTGGTAGGCGGTGTAGAGCCCCTGCTCATAGTTCTGGCAGGAGACCATCCCGAAGCGGAGCGGGGTCATCGCCCCATCGGCGGGAGCGGTCCGCAACCGCCCCACCGGGCTCACCGCCCCGCCTGAACGGAAGCGATAGAAGTACCAACGATCGGCCTCGAGCCCCTCGACATCCACATGCACCGAATACGAGAGCTCTGGTGCTGCGGTGTAGCGACCCTTCCGCACGATGCGCGTGAACTGTTCGTCGTCGGCGACCTCCCAATCCACGATCGGGCGATTCCCAGGCATCCCCCCTTCGGGCTCGAAGGGCCGCGGCGCGAGTCGCGTCCAGATCACCGCACCGGTCGGCGTCGGATCCCCGCTCGCCACCCCGAGGGCGAAGGGATCGTCGGCGAAGGTGGGATGCCAGGTGATCTGCCAGCTGTTCGGGACCGCGGCACAGAGCGCCGCGGCCTTCGTCAGATCGGAGAGGAAGCGGCGACGATGCATCATGGCCAGGGGAGCGTGAGGACCGGGAAGCGGGTGCGCGAGGCGGGATCATCCTCTCCGGCGAAGTACTGCGCGATCTCCCGCAGCGCCTGGAGGCGCAGCGCCTCGTCGGGATAGAGCCCCCCGCTCGCCTGCTGGATGCGATCCGCCAGCTGTCGCAGGTGGCGCTCCGTCACCGCACGGACATCGGGGAGCGCCTGCTTGTCCCCCGCGCGATCGAGCAGGGTGTTGAGCACCACCCGCTGGGCGATCCGACGCAACGTCTGCGTCTGGAAATCGGTGGTCGGCGCGGCGCCCCAGGTCCGATCGATGATCGTCCGGTAGACCTCATCGAGCGTGAGGTCGGTGGCGCCACGAGACCGGAAGAGGACGATGCGCGCCAGGCGCTCACGCTGCAGCAACCCTTCGATCACCTCGGTCACGAGCCCACCCGCCAGCGTGACCTCATCGAAGGCGGTCCCCGCCGCCGATGGGGCCCACGCCATGCTCGGGTCGCCACCCGCCGGCACCGGCGGGATGAGCGCCTGCACCCGTGGCGGCACCGCGAGGTTCAGTGGCTCCAACGCATCGAGCGCCATCGCGAGCGCCTTCCGCTGATCGGCAACCGGGACGACCGTCGTCGGGGTCTGGCCATCTCCGCGCATCGCATACCGGAAGTCCATCCCGCCGAGGGTCTTCACGAGCCCTTCGAGCGAGTAGCGGTGATGCAGGTAGAGATGAGTGAACCGCATGTTGAGGAGATACATCGGCTCACCGACCCCGATCGCACGCTCATCGAACTTCTCGATGCCGAGCTTCCGCACCGCACTCGTGCGCTCGACCGCCTCGAACATGGTCGCCCCTTCCACCCAGCGCGTCACGACGGGGATCGACCCCTCAGCACCCGCATGTTGATCGGCGACGAAACGGAGATCGCGCTGCAGCCCCTCCCGCACGATCTTCGTGAGCCCCTCCGTCTCCGCCTGGGCCGTCGGATACCAGGTGTACCCATAGCGGATCGCGAGGGAGTCCCACGCGCCGGCGAACGGGGCATAGGCCTTGGAGAAGTCGAGCTGGCTCTTCCCGTCCACGGTGATCAGCGGGAAGGGGTAATCCATCACGCTCGACCGCCCCTGCGCATGCGCGATGTAGTTGTGCGAGAGCCCGAGCGTGTGTCCGATCTCATGGGCCGCGTGCTGCCGGCGCCGCGCCATCGCGAACGCCTCGGCCGAGACATTGGCGCGCGCCCCTGCGAGGGCCGGCATCAGTCCCGCATAGATGTTGTAGTCGATGAGCGAGCGCCACGCATCCATGCGAACGACGGTGCGGACGATCTCCCCGGTGCGGGGGTCGTTGATCGACGGGCCGACCGAGGGTCCCGGTCCGCTCCGATGGATCCAATAGATGAGGTTGTAGCGCGCATCCATCGGGTCGGCTCCCTCTGGGAGATCGCGCACCTGGAAGGCGTTCTTGAACCCCGCCCCCTCGAAGATGGTGTTCCACCACCCGCCGCCGATACGAAAGGCGGTGCGATAGGGCTCGGGGATCCCGGGATCGAGGTAGTAGACGACCGGGGTGACCGGCTCGGTGAGCTGTCCGCGCGCGTACGCCGCGGGATCCTTGGGGATGAGCCGCCACCGATTGATCAGCCCTGCCCGATAGGTCCCGTCGAACCCCTGCGCGAGGTCGAGGTAGCTCTCGCCGTAGTAGCCCGAACGCGGGTCGGCCACACGCCCACGAAACCCATTCGATTCCGGAAGGGCGACGAGCGAGTGATGCAGCTCGAAGGTAGGTGAGGAGGCCACCGGGGCACTGCGACGAAGCGCCGGCCCCGGGTTGTCCACCGCGAAGGTGAGGACGGCGTGGATCTCGGTGTTCTTGGGGAAGGCCTTCGTGCGCGTCGGCTCGAACCAGCTGCGGTTCGCGTCGACCCGCGCAGTGCCCTGTTGCGACCGACGGAAGGTCTCCGCGATCCCATAGACATCGGAGAGGAAGAGTGAGGTCGCGTCGACGGTGACGGTGCCGTTCGCCTCCCCTTCGATCGGGAAGGCGGCGATCACCCCGGTCGGGAAGGCCTCAGCTGCCGCGCGCTGCGAGGCGGCCGAGGCCCCGGGGGCACGCACCCCCCAGTTGTCGGTCACGAGGACGAGTCGCTTCCCGCGACGCTCGAGCCGGACGATCGTCCCATCGCCGAGCTGTCCGCGATCGAGTCCGAGGGCCGGCGCCCCTGCGCCGGTGGCGAGCACCACCTGGTGCATGAAGTCGCGACCGATGCGCTCGGCGGGCACCTCGAGGAGGAGCTTGTTGCGATCGGCGTCGACGCGGACCCCGATGAACGGGGCCTCCTGGGCCGCGAGTCCGAGCGGCGGGAGGAGCAGGAGCGAGAGGAGGAGCAACGAGCGGAGACGGGACATCGCGAAGGCTCGAACGTGAGTGGTGAGGTACCGAGGGCACGGCCTACCGAGATGGTAACGTCTCTCCCGGAGGGCGTCGAGTACCGTTGGCGTCACGATCGGATCGGGTTACCCTCCGTGGTCTCGACTCCCGCCCTTCGACCTGCCCATCGTGCCCTCCATCACCCGCATCGCGCCCCTCCTGCTCGCCGCGCTCCTCCTCACCGCCTGTGGCGGCGGTGGCGGTGAGGGGGGCACCGCCCCGGCCCCCAAGCTCACGGTGACCATCACCCCGGTGATCGATACCATCGACATCGGGGACAGCACCCTCTTCACCGCCGTGGTGCGAGACGAGAAGGGCGCGCCCGCGTCCGGTGCGACGGTGAGCTGGCGATCGACCAACACCGCCGTCGCCACGGTCGGCGCGACGGGGCGCGTGAAGGGGGTGACCGCCGGCGGGAGCTCGATCATCGCGAGCATCGCCGCGGGTCCGGCCGATACGGTGAGCGTGGTCGTCGTCACGCCGCCCCCCCCTCTCCCAGCGGTGCGAGTGACGGAGATCCACTACGACAACGTGGGGACCGACGTCAATGAGGCGATCGAGGTCGAGGGCCCCGCGGGGACCGATCTCTCCGGATGGACCCTCGTGCTCTACAACGGCAATGGCGGAGTGCCATACGACACCCTCGAGCTCTCCGGGATCCTCGCCAATCAGTGCACGAATCGTGGGACAGCGTGGACCTGGGCGCTGAATCTCCAGAACGGGGCTCCCGACGGGATCGCGCTGGTGACCCCGAGGGACAGCGTCGTCGAGTTCCTCACCTACGAAGGGACCTTCATCGCGACGGCCGGCGTGGCGGTCGGCGTCACCCCGACCGCGATCCCCGTCGGACAGGAACCGGCACCGGCGGTCGGGCAGAGTCTCCATCGCGATCCCGCTGGAACGTGGAGTCTCCGGCCCACCAACTTCGGCTACTGCTTCGGCGTCACCCCGCCGACGTCGAACATCGTGAGCTTCTCTGGCCGTACGAATGCGGATCCCGCGCTGCCGGTCGGGTACGAGGACCAGCTCTTCGCGACCCTCCGCTCCGGCAGCACCGGTGAGACGGTGAGCACGACCTTCACCTGGAGCTCGGAGACGTCGACGCTTGCCACTGTCGACGCGCGTGGTGTGGTGCGCGCGCTGGGAGCGGGGACCGCCGTGATCCGAGCCACCGCCTCCGACGGCACGACGAGCACCTACCCCCTCCGCACCCGCGTCGCGAATGCCTCGACCACCGCGGCCTACGCGGGGAACACCGAGTTCGGCGACCCGACCGATGGGAACGCGAGCGATGAGGTGATCATCCGTCGCGCGGAGTACACCACCTCATTCGATGTGACGCGCGGGATCCCGAATTGGGTGAGCTACGCCCTCGACCTCTCGCACCTTGGCACCGAGGATCGCTGCGACTGCTATACCTACGACCCCGAACTGCCAGCGGCCAACAAGATCACGACCGCCGACTACACCAGCGCGGGGACGGCCGCTGGGTATTCGATCGACCGTGGACATCTCGTGCGCTCCTTCGACCGCACGGCGGGCGCGCTCGACAACGCGCGGACCTTCCACTTCTCGAACATCATCCCGCAGGCGGCGGACAACAACCAGGGCCCTTGGGCCACCCTCGAGACCTATCTCACCGACCAGGCGATCCTCGGTGGCAAGGAGGTCTATCTGATCGCGGGGGCGAGCGGCTCCAAGGGGACGGTGAAGGGCGAGGGCCGGATCACGATCCCCGCGCAGGTTTGGAAGGTCGCGCTGCTCCTACCTCGGGATGCGGGGCTCTCAAGCGTCACGAGCGCCGCCGATGTGCAGGTGGTCGCGGTGATCATGCCGAACGACGCGGGGATCCGCACCGTGACGTGGCAGACCTACCGCGTGACGATCGATCAGGTGGAGGCGCTCACCGGCCTCGATCTCCTGCGGCTCCTCCCAGACGCGATCGAGGCCGAGCTCGAGGCGCGGGTGCCCTGATCGCCCTGGGCACCGAACGCGCGCTGCGCGCCAACCTCAGGCGATGGTGAGGGTGCCCGCGGTCGCGTTGAAGGTGACGGTGCGCTCGGTGAGGCCACTGGTGGCCGGTCCGTTCGTGACCGCACCGGTCGAGCTGAAGGCCGCGCCATGGTTCGGACAGCTGAACCCACCGGAGACGATGTTCACCGTCGTCCCCTGGTGCGGACAGACCATGCTGAAGGCGCGATAGCTCGTCGCACTCACTCGGACGACCGCCGTCGGGGTCCCGACCCCACCGTCGACGCGCGCAATCCCGCCATTGGTCCCGAGAGCGGAGAAGTTGGCGAGGGATACGACGAGCCCCGTCGGGGTCCCTCCTCCACCACCCGGGGGGGGATTATCGCCAGGGCCCGACACCCCGCCGATGTCGCCATCGCCGCAGGCGGCGAGGACCCCGAGTACGGAGGCGGCGAGCGCCGCGGAGAGGAAGCGCCGCCGTTCATGATCGACGGCGTTGGTGTGGAGCGGACAGCTCTGGATGCAATCCGACATAGGACCCTCAGCGAAAGAGATCGAGCATGGAGAGATATCCCACGGTGGCCGCCCCAACCGAGACGAGCGCTACGGTGCGATGCGCGCTACGCTTGGAGGCGGACTCCTCCGCCTCATCGGCGAGGAGCCCCGTGGCAGCGAACCCCGCGTCCGCCGCGAGCATGAGCACGGCATGGACGAGCTTCCGCCGGCGGTCCTGCGGATCACGGCGGCCTTCCCAGAGGTTCCAGACCCCCGTGATGGTGTTCACGGTGAAGAGCCCGGCGACGGCGGTGGCCGCCACCCCGTGACCCTCACGCGCCCACGCGGGTGCCTCTGAGCTCTTGTCGAAGAGCTGCTGGCCGGCCAGGTACTGGAAGGCGAAGAGCGGAAGCATGGCGTAGCTCCCGAAGCGATGGATGTCGAGCCGCGTGTAGTAGGCGGTCGAATATTCGAAGACCGAGTCGGCGGGACTGCCGAAGCGCTCGACGGGGAGGGGCGCGCCGGCGCGCGGCGGCACGACCGCGGCGGGGGCCGACGCGGGTATCGGTGGTGGGGTCGCGACCGCGAGTTGCGCCAGGAGCAGGGCGATGGAAAGGGAGGACATGCATCCACCTAGGCGGGAGGGACGGAACTCCCTGAAGGTATGGGGCCGTTCGCCTCGGAGGGGAGGGGGTCCCCCTCCCCCGCCGCCCTCACGCCCCGAGTCCCCGATGCCCGTCGCCCTCGCCCTCAAGGTCTACGCCGCCTGCTTCACCGCCTTCTTCGCCTTGGACCTGCTCTGGCTCGGGGTCGTCGCGAAGGGATTCTATCAGAAGCACCTCGGGCACCTGATGCGCGAGGATGTCCAGTGGCCGGCGGCGCTCGCCTTCTACCTGATCTATCTCGCGGCGATCGTGATCCTCTGCGTCCTCCCCGCCCTCGAGAAGCAGTCGCTGGGCCGCGCGGTGGCCCTCGGCGCGGTCTTCGGCCTCGCCGCCTACGCCGCCTTCGATCTCACGAGCCTCGCCCTGCTCAAGGGATTCCCCGTCCCCGCGGTGCTGGTCGACCTCGTCTGGGGGACGGTGCTGACGGCGAGCGTCAGCGCGGCGGGGTATCTCGTCGGACGAGGGTGAGGATCGAGTAGAGGGCCACCGACTCGTCGCGCTGGTTGCGCACATCGACGTCCCACTCGACGACCCCCTGCGGCACGCCGTCCACCGGCGTCTCCTTCACCGTCTTCTGCTTGACGGTGAGTCGCACCTGGATCGTGTCACCCGGATAGACGGGCTTGGTGAAGCGGAGGCGCTCGAGGCCATAGTTCGCCATCACCGGGCCGAGGGCGGGCTCCACGAAGAGCCCTGCCGCCGCCGAGACGATGAAGTAGCCGTGCGCGACGCGCCCCTCGAAGACGCCATGGGCCTTCGCGGCCTCGTCATCCATATGCGCATAGAAGGTGTCTCCACTCAGGCGCGCGAAGGCCTCGATATCCTCGAGCGTGATGGTCCGCGTCTTGGTGACGAGGGTGTCTCCCACCTCCAGCTGCTCGAAGGTCCGTGTGAAGGGATGTGACCCCTCGGTCCGCTGTGCCGCCCCCGCGCTCCACTCATGGGTGATCGCGGTGAGCATCGAGGGGCTCCCCTGCACCGCCGTCCGCTGCATGTAATGCAACACGCCTCGACTCCCGCCCATCTCCTCGCCACCGCCGGCACGACCTGGCCCGCCATGCACGAGGTTCGGGAGCGGAGAGCCGTGTCCGGTGCTCTCCTTCGCACTGCTGCGATCGAGCACGAGGAGCCGCCCATGATACGGCGCGACCCCGAGCACGACCTCGCGCGCGACCTTCGGGCTCGCGGTGACCAACGACCCGACGAGGGACCCCTTGCCACGCTTGGCGAGGGCGACCGCCTCCTCGAGCGTCTCGTACGGCATCACCGTGTTCACCGGACCGAACGCCTCGATGTCATGCGGCTCGGCGCGCGCGAACGGCGCATCGCAGACCATGAGCTGCGGGGCGAAGAAGCACCCCGCCTCACGATCGGCGCCGCGCACCTCGAAGTCACCACCTCCGAAGACGAGCTCACCAGCGGTGCGGATCCGATCCGCCGCCGCGCCCACGTCGCGTACCTGACCGCGGCTCGCGAGCGGGCCCATGCGCACCCCTTCCACGCGCGGGTCACCGATCGTCGTGCCCGCGAGCCGCTTGGCGAGTGCCGTGACGACCGCCTCCTCCATCCCCTTCGGCACGATGGTCCGACGGATCGCGGTGCACTTCTGCCCCGCCTTGGTCGTCATCTCGCGCACGACCTCCTTCACGAAGAGATCGAACTCCTCGGTACCAGGCGCCGCGTCGGGCCCCAGGATGCAGCAGTTGAGGGAATCGGCCTCCATGTTGAAGCGCACCGAGTGCTGCACCAGCGCCGGGCTCTCCTTGAGCATCTGCCCGGTCGCCGCACTCCCGGTGAAGGCGACCGCATCCTGCTCCTCCACATGCGAGAGGAGATCACCCGCACTCCCGCAGATCAGCTGCACCGCCCCCGCCGGGAGGATGTTGGCCGCGATCATCTCGCGGAACATCAGCTCCGTGAGATAGCTCGTCGCCGTCGCGGGCTTGACGATGCAGGGCACCCCCGCGAGCAGGGCGGGCGCCAGCTTCTCGAGCATCCCCCAGCAGGGGAAGTTGAAGGCATTGATGTGGATCGCGACCCCCTCCAGCGGGACGCAGATATGTCGCCCGGCGAAGGTGCCGCCCTTCCCCAGGAGCTCCTGCGGCCCCTCGACGAAATACGTCTCGTCCGGGAACTCGCGGCGCCCACGGCTCGCATAGGCGAAGAAGGTCCCGATCCCGCCGTCGATGTCGACCCAGCTATCGGTGCGTGTCGCCCCCGTCGCCGAGGAGAGCTCATAGAAGAGCTCCTTCTTCGCCATGAGGTGCTGCGCGACGGCCTTGAGCATCCGCGCACGTTCGTGGAAGGTCAGCCTCCGCAGCGCCGGTCCACCCACACGCCGCGCGTGCCGCACCATCTCCCCGAAGTCGAGCCCATGGCTCGAGGCCTCGGCGATCGCCTCGCCAGTGACGGCATGGTAGAGGATCGTGGCACTGCCGATGCCGGTGACCCACTCGCCCAGCGCGTAGTTCTGCAGACGGCTGATCATCGCGGCTGTGTCTCCTTCCAGGTCTTGAGGATGGCGGCCTGCGCGGGCCGATCGGTCGGCACCTCGCGCAACGGCTCGACCTCGCGCCACCCCGCGCGCATCGCGGCGGGGAGACGCTGATAGAGGGCGGTCCCTTCGCGCTTCCAGGCGAGCATCTCATCGCCCACCTCCTTCACGATCTTCGCCGGGTTCCCGACGACCACGCTCCGCTCGGGGACCTGCATCTCGGCTGGCACGAAGCAGAGCGCCCCGACGATGCTCCCGGACCCGATGGTCGCGCGGTCCATCACGACGGCGTTCATCCCGATCAACACGTTGGCTCCGATATGCGCTCCGTGGACCACGGCGCCGTGCCCGATGTGCGCCCCCGGCTCGAGCACCACGGTCACACCGGGGAACATGTGCACCGTGCAGTTCTCCTGCACATTGCATCCGTCACCGATGATGATCCCGCCCCAGTCGCCACGGATCGCTGCGCCAGGACCGATGTAGACATCCTTCCCGATGATCACATTCCCCGTGACCGCGGCGTGCGGGTGCACGAAGGCGCTCTCGTGCACGACGGGGATGAAGTCATCGAAGGCGTAGCAGCTCACACCCGCTCCATGATGAGGGCATAGCCCTGCCCGACCCCGATGCACATCGTGCAGAGGGCGTAGCGCCCCCCGCGATGCTGCAGTTCACGCGCCGCGGTGAGCGCGAGACGCGCCCCGCTCATCCCCAGCGGATGCCCGAGCGCGATCGCCCCGCCATTGGGATTCACGCGCGGATCGTCATCGCCGAGCCCGAGCTCACGGAGTGAGGCGAGCCCCTGCGCGGCAAAGGCCTCGTTGAGTTCGATCACATCCATCTGGTCGAGGGTGAGACCGGCGAGCTCGAGCGCGCGCCGCGTCGCTGGCACCGGACCGATCCCCATCACCTTCGGCTCCACCCCGGCTGCCGTCGCGGTCACGACCTGCGCGATCGGCGTCAGGCCATGCACGCGCAGCCCGCGCTCAGAGGCGAGCAGCAGTGCGGCGGCACCATCGTTCAGCCCTGAGCTGTTCCCCGCGGTCACCGATCCCTGCCCATCGTGGCGGAAGGCCGGCTTGAGCTTGGCCAACGTCTCCATCGTGGTGTCCGGCCGGAGGAACTCGTCCTGCTCCACCCGCACCGCCACGCCCTTCTTCTGCGGGATCTCGACCGGCGCGATCTCCTCGGCGAGTCGCCCATTCGCCCGCGCGTGTGCGGCCTTCTGCTGCGAGCGGAGGGCGAAGGCATCCTGGTCGGCGCGGGTCACACCATAGCGAGCGGCGACGTGCTCGGCGGTCTCCCCCATGGAATCGGTGCCATGCGCCGACTGCATTGCGGGATTCACGAATCGCCAGCCGAGGCTCGTATCGAAGAGCTGCATATCCCGCCCGAACGGGGTCTCGCTCTTCGAGAGCACGTATGGCGCACGCGTCATGCTCTCCACGCCACCCGCGAGATAGAGATCCCCTTCCTTGCTCTTGATCGCCCGCGCGGCGTTGGCCACGGCACTGAGCCCCGAGGCACAGAGGCGATTCACCGTCTCACCAGGCACCGAGACCGGGAGCCCCGCGAGAAGGAGCGCCATGCGGGCCACGTTCCGATTGTCCTCCCCCGCCTGATTGGCGCAACCGAGGATCACATCGGCGATCGCGGCGGGATCCACCGAGGGATGGCGCGCAAGGAGCGCGCGGATCGCATGGGCGGCGAGATCATCGGCGCGCACCGCGCGGAGTGAGCCCCCGAGGTTCCCGATCGGGGTGCGGATGCCATCGACGAGGAAGGCGTGGTTCATGACGAGAGAAGGTTGATGTCCCCCGCCCCGCTCAGAGCGGGAGGGGTTTGCGGGTCCGGTAGACCGTGCCGCGGAAGTGCCCGACGACGGCCTCGTCCTGATTGACCACCATCACCCGCGCGAAGCCGATCTTGTTGGTGGTCGATTCCTGTACGCCGGTCGCGGTGAGCACATCCCCTGGCCGGACGGCCGTGGGATAGCTCACCGTGCAATCGAGCGCGACGCTGATCTCGCCGTCGGAGTTGGTGCAGAAGGCGAGCGCACTATCGGCGAAGGCAAAGACGATCCCGCCATGCGCGGTGCCGAAGCCATTCACCATCTCCGGACGCACCGTCATGCGGAGCACACACCGACGCTCGGCGATCTCCACCACCTCGATCCCGAGCCAGCGGGAGAAGGCGTCGCGGGTCATCATCCGGTCGACGACGGATCGCGCCTGCGCATCGATTGTGCGCTGCTCCTCCGCTGTCCGCGTGGGGCCGGTGTGGGCGCCTGCCATCAGGCGACCCCACCGAGCAGGGTGCCCCCAGTGCGCACCACGCGGCGCAGGTAGGGGCTCGGGCGATAGCGATCCTCGCCATACTCCGCCTGCAGGGCCTCGAGCCGCGCGAGGATGGTCGCGACGCCGATGCCATCGCCCCACGCGAGCAGGCCCTTGGGGTAGTTGACCCCAGTGGTCATCGCTGTCTCGAGATCGGCCGGTGAGGCGATCCGCAGATGCACCGCCTCCGCCGCCTCGTTCACGAGCATCGCGAGGATGCGATCGACGATCTGCTGGCCCACGGCGGTGTCGAGCAGTGGCGCCGGCACCATGGCACCGTCCCGATAGTCGTAGTAGCCGCGACCGGTCTTCCGGCCGAGCCACCCGGCTTCGACCAGTCGTCGCTGGGTGAGCGCCGGCCTATAGCGCGGATCGAAGAACATCGCCTCGAACACCGAGGAGGTGACCGCGAAGTTCACATCGTTGCCGATGAAGTCCATCAACTCGAACGGCCCCATCTTGAACCCACCGAGGGTCTTCATCGCCCAATCGATCGTCGTGGCATCGGCGACCCCCTCCTCGAGGATCCGTAACGCCTCACCATAGAAGGGCCGCGCGACGCGATTCACGATGAACCCCGGCGTATCCGCCGCGAGGACGGTCGTCTTCCCCCAGCCATCGACGAGGGCTCGCACCGCGGTGGTGATCACCGCGTCGGTCACGATCGACGGGATGATCTCCACCAGCGGCATCACCGGCGCGGGGTTGAAGAAGTGGATCCCGATGATGCGCGAGGGATGCCGCGATCCCCCCGCGAGGGCCGCGACGGAGAGGGACGAGGTGTTGGTCGCGAGAACGGCTGAGGGGTCGATCACCACCTCGAGCACGCGGAAGAGCTCACACTTGGCTGGGAGCGATTCGATGATCGCCTCGATCACCAACCCGCAGTCGGCGAAGGCCCGCATCGACGCCTCCGTCATCTCCGGCACATAGGAGATCCGCGCGAGCACCGCATCGGCATGCTCGCGCATCAAGCGCCCCTTCTCGACCTCGCGCACCATCGCCCGCGCGTGTCCCTGCCGTGCGCGCTCGATCGCATCAGATGATGCATCGGCAATCACCACGCGATGGCCGCGCACCGCGGCGACCTGCGCGATCCCCGCCCCCATGGCACCCGCTCCCACGACGCCGACGATCGTCGATCCATCCAGGCGCATCGGTCAGGCCCCCCGGTAGCGCGGGGCGCGCTTCTCGAGGAAGGCCCGCACCCCCTCTTCGTAGTCGGCCGTGCGTCCCGCCTCCTGCATCAGCTGCGCCTCAAGTTCGAGCTGCGCCTCGAGCCCGTTGGCGGCCGAGGCGTTCATCGCCCGCTTGGTGAGCCCGAAGCCGCGTGTCGCCTGCTGCGTGAGGGTCCGCGCCAGCTGCTCGGAGACCTCGGTGAGCTGAGCCGCCGGGACGGCATCCCAGATCAGCCCCCACGCCTTGGCCTGCGGCGCCGGGATCTTCTCGGCGAGGAAGAACATCCCCGTCGCCCGCTGCGGCCCGACGAGGCGCGGGACGAAGAAGGTCCCGCTCGTGTCCGGGATCAGCCCGAGCTTGGAGAAACTCTCCACGAAGCTCGCGGACTCCGCGGCGATGGTGAGATCGCAGGCGAAGGCGAGGTTGGCCCCGGCGCCGGCCGCGATCCCATTCACCGCGCAGATCACCGGCTTCTCGAGGGTCCGGATGGCGAGGATGATCGGGTTGAAGCTCGCGCGCACGACCTCGCTGATATCGGGCATCGGGCCGTCCCCCTGCGGGAGGACCTCCTGCAGATCCTGCCCCGCGCAGAACCCACGCCCTGCCCCCGTGAGATGCACGGCCCGGATCGCCGGGTTCGCCGCCGCCTCGGCCAGCCCCTCCTGCAGGGCGATCGCCATCGGCCGCGTGAAGGCGTTGAGGACGTCGGGGCGGTTCAGCGTCAGGAAGAGGACGCCGTCTCGGAGCTCGCGGAGGACCAGGGCGCTCGACATGGGTCAAAGATACCCGACGGCCAGGCGGGGGGGAGCGGTTCGGCGAGGCTCTACGCACGGTTCCCCGGTCGCCCGCCCCCCGCCAGATTCCTCAGATGCCCAAGCGCCCCCTCCCCGGACTCGACTGGCGTCGGATCGCCTACCACGTCCTCGCCTCCCGCGCGATGGACGACCTCGAGGAGGCGACGAACCGCAACCGCGCGACGGTGCCGAAGGAGCACCTCGTCCTCTATCAGTTCTCCGCGCGCGGTCATGATGTGGCGCAGTGCATCTTGGGTGCGCTGATGACGGGGGAGCGCGATGCGGCGGGCGCCTACTATCGGAGCCGCCCCCTCCTCCTCGCCCTAGGCCTCCCCTTCGATGATGCCCTGGGCTCCCCGCTCGGGCGCGCTGGAGGGTTCTCCGATGGCCGCGATATCGGCGTGGTCTGCAATCTCCCGAACCGCTCGGGACCGGTGGTGCTCCCGATGTCTGGCGACGTCGGCTCGCAGTACACCCCGACCGCCGGCTGGGCGCAGGCGATCACCTATCATCGCGATGTCCTCAAGGACACTCGATGGGCCGGCTCCATCGGCGTCGCGCTCGGTGGCGATGGCTCGGTGGCGACCAACGGCTTCTGGTCCGCGCTCACCATGGCGACGACCCTCTCCCTCCCGATGCTCTTCTACATCGAGGACAACAACCTCGGGATCTCGGTGAAGGGGGAGATGCAGACGCCAGGCGGCGACATCGCCCGCAATCTCGAGGCGTTCGGCAATCTCTTCGTGCGCAACGGTGACGGGACCGATCCGCATCAGACCGCGACGCTGCTCCAGGAGTGCGTGACGCATGTGCGTCGCGGCGCGGGGCCGGCGCTCGTGCGCCTCACCGTGCCGCGCCTCTCCAGCCATTCCGGTCCCGACAACCAGAAGGGCTATCGCACCGACGCCGAGATCGCGGCGGACCAGGCCCGCGATCCCCTGCCGCGCCTGCGCGACTATCTCGTCCCCGCCGTGCTCACCACGGCGGAATGGACCGCGCTCGAGGCCGAGGTCGCAGGAGATATCGAACGGGCCGTCACCGCGGCGCGCGCACGGCCCATGCCGGATCCGGTGACGATCGGCGATCATCGCTACGCCGAGGATCGCGATGATGTGCCGGAGGCGGGACTCGGCGGACTCGCGCGCTCGGAACGCCGCGCGCTCGGCGGTGCTCCGACGGCGGCGGACGGCGGCGAGATGCTCCGCTTCGCCGAGGCCGTCCGCCGCACGCTACGGCATGAGCTCGAGGTGAATCCCAAGCTCGTCGTCTTCGGCGAGGATGTCGGGAAGAAGGGGGGCGTCCATCTCGTCACCGAGGGGCTCCAGCGGCAATTCGGCGCGGAGCGGGTCTTCGACACGAGCCTCTCCGAGGAGGGGATCGTCGGCCGGGCCTCAGGGCTCGCGATCAGTGGGTTGATGCCGGTCGCCGAGATCCAGTTCCGGAAGTATGCGGACCCCGCGACGGAGCAGCTGAACAACACCGGGACGATGCGCTGGCGCACCGCGAATCGCTTCGCGGCGCCGATGGTGGTGCGCATGCCCGGCGGCTTCGGGAAGGATGTCGGCGATCCCTGGCATAGCCTGAGCGACGAGGTGCGCTTCGCACACGCGTATGGCTGGCAGGTCGCGATCCCGTCGAACGCCGCCGATGCCGTGGGGCTACTCCGCGCGGCGATGCGGAGTCCGAACCCGACCGTCTTCTTCGAGCATCGCTCGTTGCTGATGACCGGGGATGGGGCTGCGCCCTACCCTGGCGACGACTATGTCCTCCCCTTCGGACAGGCCCGCGTCGTGCGCGCGGGCACTGACCTCACCGTCGTCTCCTGGGGCGCGATGGTGCATCGTTGCCTGGAGGCCGCCGAGCGCTTCGGTGCGGCCGTCGAGGTGATCGACCTGCGCACGATCGCGCCGTGGGATCGCGCCGCCGTGCTGACCTCCGTGACCAAGACCGGTCGGTGCCTGGTCGTGCACGAGGACAACATGACCGCCGGGTTCGGCGCCGAGGTCGCGAGCGTCGTGGCGCAGGAGGCGTTCTGGCATCTCGATACCCCCGTGCGACGCCTCGCGCCGGAGGACATCCCGATGCCGTACCACCCGGTGTTGCTTGATGCCGTGTTGCCGAACGTCGAGCGGATCGGACAGGAGATCGAGGCCGCACTCCGGGCCTGAGCCTCATTCGCTCGCACGGTGCCACGGCGATGGAACTCAGAGCCCGATGATGAACTCCGCCTGCCCGCCGCGCGCGCCGTCCAGCCGCCACGCATAGCGCACCCCCACCGGGATCTTCAGCTCCGGGTGGAACCAGGCGGCATCGAACCAGAGCTCCGCACCGACGGATCGCCACATCGTCTGCGCATCGACGGCCACGCCCTGGACGAAGCGCCGCGTGGTGGTCTGCATCAGATCGGCGAAGAGGGCGCCGCGCACACGCTGCAGCTGGATCGCCCTGACGAGCGTCCGATCCGGGTACCACAATGGGAACGCGTAGTCCACCGCGCCACGCACGGCCACAGGCGCCGTCACCGCGGGATAGCCGCGGGCGAAGGGGAGCGAGGTGGCGAAGCGATACGGTGGCGCACTCGTCGCCGACGCGCGGAAGGGCTGGCGGTCGACACCGAGATCGAGACGGACCCCATGGTGCGCGCCGAATCCTGATCGGAAGAGCTGCGCCCGCGCCGCGACCTGCCGCCCATCGAAGGTCCCACCGAGTGGTGTCGACCGAACGAAGGCGCTGGCAGCCACACCGCGGATCGGGAAGATGTCGCGCACCCACTGATACCCGCGGTACGCGGAGACCCCCACGGTCAGGGGCCGTACGCTCCCCTCATCCGAGACGAAGTAGGCCGGCAGGGTGCTCCCCTCGACACGGGTCTCTTCAAGCGAACCGAAGAACCGGAGCTGCGTCCAGCGATGATCGCGCGTGAGGTTGAGCGGAAGCTCGGCGCGCACCCCGCGCGTCTGCTCGCGCCACCGCCACTCCCCGGCGGGCTGAGCCTCGCCACGGACCGTCGCCGCCGGATAGACATCGCGACGATCCCCGACCCCGACCCACGCACTGGTGATCGCGGGAGAGGCCGCCGAGGTGATGGCGATACGGCCGGAACCGGTTCGTTCGGTCCGATCGTAGCTCGCGCCGAGATCGGCGGCGAAGGTCCCGAGGATGTCGCGAGAGCTGAGCGTCGCGCCGATCGTCGGGCTCAGTGGGGGGAGTGAGACGGTGAATCCCGTCGGATAGAGCAGATGGCGCCAGGGTACATAGTCACGGAGCGGCGCCGCGGAATCCGGTGCGATCGGCTCTGCAAGGGGCGCTGCACCGACCTGAGCGATCAGCGCGCGGAGCGGCGCAGCATCCTCGGCCACCAGCGTCACCTCGGGCCACCGCTCCGGTGCGATCGGCATGGTGACGAGGCGCCGCCCCGACGCGGTGTGATCGAGGAAGGCCAATCGGGTGCCATCCGGCGAGGGCATCGGGTCGATCGCGCCGACCGGACGGACCGTGACCTGATGCCACCGTCCGGTGGCCGCGCGCCACGCGACGATCTGATCACGCCCATCGATCGGCGCATAGGCGAAGACCAACGTGCTGTCACCAACGGGCGCGGCAATCGCGAGCGAGGACCACGGAGAGAGCCCCTCGCAGGTCGCCATCGCCGGATCACACCGCTCCACGCGGCGACCGACCCCACGACGCGTCCGGGTGAGGAGCACTCCATCACCCTCCCGCGTGAACCGTGGGGTCACGAGGAGATCGCCATCGGGAACCGCGTGGCGCTGCCGCACCTGCCCCTCGCGATCGAGGATCAGCAGGGACGTCCCACCATCGGGGCGCTGCTCGATCGTCACCAGTCGCTGCGCATCGGAGGAGAGACCGACGCTCATCCATCGCGTGGTATCGCCGAGCTGTCGGACCTCGCCACTCGCGAGATCGCGCAGCATGATCACGTTGAAGGTGCGGAGCGCAAAGCGTGGATCGAACCGCTCCTCGATCCAGGCGGCGGTACCACCCTGCACCGAGAGCGGGGCCGGTGTCGCTTGACCGAGGTACTGGAGCCGTTCCACCTCCTCTCCCCCGTGACGGACCAACTGCGGAAAGGCATCGAGCCCGACCCGGTGCGTGATGAGCCGCGTGTCATCCTCCCATCCAGGGGCGGCATCAGCGGTCCAGATGATGGGCTGAATCCCCACAGGCACCACGGGCGTGAGCGCGAGACGGGCCGCCCCTGCCCGCACGGCGTCCCGTAGCGCACCGAACGTCTGCTGATGCAACGCCGCGGCGGTCACCCCACTCGTACGCCGCAGGCCACCCGAGAGCGCCACCGGGATGAACGAACGGCGGGTCGATCGCGCCAGCGCCTGTTCCCAGACCTCCGCACCGAACCGCGCACGACCCGCGGCGAGGAGGTGATACCCGTGCACGTACGGACTGGGCCACCGATCCTTGAGCGACCCGACCATCGTCGTCTGGTAGCTCGGGACGTCGCGAGCGAGGAGCTGCGCTCGGAAATCGGCATCGAAGAGTGGGATCCGCCCTCGCCCGGAGGAGGTCAGGACGGTCTCCGCCAGCGTGGCGTCCCCCTCGAGGAACCACGACGGGAGGCTCCAGAAGGTGAAGGTCTGCCAGGCGACCTCGCCGAAGAGCGCCGTCATCACCCCGGTGAAGCCGCGACGCGCCGCGGTGAGTTGCTGGACATGCCGATACTCGTGGAGCGCCAAGAGCTCGAGCCAATCATTCGCACCGAGCAATCCATCGAACTGCGGTGCCTGCGGAAAGAGCTCGGATCGGCGCGGGGCGAGCGCGACGAACCCATTGGCGTTCGCGTACTGCGCGCGCAGCACGATGTCGATCTTGGGTGGCCGGGCCCGCAGGGTCAGCGTGTCGGCTCGGGCGATGCGGTCAATCGTCGCACTCAGGCGTCGGGCCTCCCGTTCCATGCCGACCGGGGCGATCACCCGCGCGTGGCGCCCCTCGATCACCTGCCACCGCACCGAGGGTCGATCCTGCTCAGGACCGAGCACGGGCGCGATCTGCGCCCCCACGATCGACGCAGATAGCGCGAGTCCCATGCCCAGCAACCCACGCGTGATCCAGCCCGCCGTTCGACGATCGGCGAACCTCGTCATCTCAGATCGCCTTGAACTCGTCGAAGGGCTGGCGGCAGCTCCCGCAGACATGGATCGCCTTGCACGCCGTGCTCCCGAACTCGCTCTGGAGCGTCGTCTGGGTCGAGCCACACCAGGGACAGGGCACCGGGGGCCGTGCGCGCACGAGGGAGATGAGTCCCCCGCGGTCGGCGGGGCCGGGGGGAGCGATGCCGTAGGCGCGGAGCTTCTCACGTGCCGACTCTGGGATCCAATCGGTGGTCCATGCCGGCGAGAGCACCGTCCGCACCGAGACGGCGGTGGCGCCGGCGGCCTCGAGCGCCGAGCGCACGTCCTTCTCGATCTCGAACATCGCGGGGCATCCCGAGTAGGTCGGAGTGATCACGACCTCCACCGCACCGTCGGCATCCACCTGCACCTCACGCACGATCCCGAGCTCGACCACGCTGATGACGGGGACCTCGGGATCGGGGACGGTCGCCAGGACCTCCCACGCGCGCGCGGTGTTCACCCTACCACCGCGCACCGGGGTGCGCACGGGCCACGCTCTGCATCGTCGCGAGGAGATGCCCGAGGTGCTCCGTGTGCCGACCCACCCGTCCCCCACGCTGAATGGGTCCATCGGCGGGCCGCGTGAGCGTCGCACGCCCGAGCACCTCATCGACGAGCTGATCCCAGCGCGCCTGCAGCGCCCGATGATCGACGACGATCCCCTCCCCCCCGACCGCCTGATCGATCGCATCGGCCTCGAAGAGTTCGCCGGTGTAGCGCCAGAGTCGGTCGAGCGATCCCTGCACCCGCGCATGGCTCTCCTCGGTCCCATCGCCGAGGCGGACCACCCACTCGCTTGAGTGGCGGAGGTGGTAGCGATCCTCCTTGATCGCCTTCGCCGCGATCGCCGCGAGCCCCGCATGTGGCGCCCCCAGGAGCGCCTCCCAGAGGAGGACACTGTACGCATCGAAGAGGAACTGGCGCACGATCGTGTCGCCGAAGTCCCCACGCGGCTGCTCGACCAACAGGCAATTGCGGTACTGCACCCCATCGCGGAAGTAGGCGAGCGCATCTTCGTCACGCCCCGTGCCCTCCACCTCGCCAGCGAGTCGGAGGATCGACGCCGCCTGGCCGATCAGATCGAGCGCGAAGTTCGAGAGCGCGATGTCCTCCTCGAGGATCGGCCCATGACCGCACCACTCGGAGAGGCGATGCCCCAGGATGAGCCGATCGTCACCGAGACGGAGGAGGTACTCGACCAGCGGCGCCCCGAGTCGCGGCCCGCGCGAAGGCCCGGCGACCGGACGATCCCCCGCCTTGGCCTCGCCCACCGCGATGCCGATCTCATCGGCGTCATGGGCACTCGTCATCAGAAGACGCGGATGCCGCGCGGCGCCTTGTAGAACTGCGGATGGCGGTACGCCTTGTCGTTGCCAGGGTCGAAGAATGGTCCCGCATCGCTCGGCGCCGAGGCCGTGATCGCCGTCGACGGGACCACCCAGAGGTTCACCGCCTCCCCGCGCCGCGCATAGACGTCACGGGCATTTTGCAACGCGTGCTCGGCGTCGGTCGCATGCACGCTCCCCGCATGCTCGAACGGTTCCCCGACGTTCCCCTGGGTGAAGACCTCCCAGAGGGGCCAGTGGCTGTCGGCGGGACCGTTGGACTCCGTCATCACGCCGCCTCGGTCTTCCGGGCGCGCTTGGCCGCATGGGCCGAGGCCGCCTCACGCACCCACTGGCCATCCTCGTGCGCCTGGCGACGTGCCTCGAGCCGCTCGCGATTGCACGGCCCATTCCCCGCGATCACCTGCTGGAACTCCGACCAATCGATCTCGCCGAAGACCCAGTTCTTGGTCTCGGGGTCGAAGCGCAGGTCCGGATCGGGCACCGTGATCCCGAGCGCCTGCGCCTGCGGGATGGTGAGGTTCACGAAGCGCTGACGGAGTTCGTCGTTGGTCTTCCGCTTCACCTTCCAGCGGAGGAGTTCCCCGCTGTTCGGCGAATTGGTGTCCGACGGCCCGAACATCATGAGCGAGGGCCACCAGAAGCGATCGACGGCATCCTGCAGCATCGCCCGCTGCGCCGGCGTCCCATTGGCGAGCACGGTGCAGATCTCGTAACCCTGCCGCTTATGGAAATTCTCTTCCTTGCAGATGCGCACCATCGCGCGGGCATAGGGCCCGTACGAGGTCTTCGCGAGCACCGTCTGATTCACGATCGCGGCGCCGTCGACGAGCCACCCGATGACGCCCATGTCGGCCCACGAAAGGGTCGGATAGTTGAAGATGCTCGAATACTTCGCCGTCCCGTCGAGGAGCTGGTTGAAGAGATCGAAGCGATCGACGCCGAGGGTCTCGGTGCCGCAGTAGATGTAGAGCCCATGCCCCGCCTCGTCCTGCACCTTCGCGATCAGCGACTGCTTGCGACGCAGCGAGGGGGCGCGGGTGATCCAGTTCCCCTCCGGGAGCATCCCGACGATCTCGGAGTGGGCATGCTGGGACATCATGCGCGTGAGCTGCGATCGGTACCGGGCCGGCATCCAGTCCTTCGGCTCGATGCTCTCACCGGCCGCGATGCGGGCCTCGAAGGCGGCGACCTGCTCCGGGTCGTCCGCAGGGAATTGGCGGAGGGTCGTGGTCATGGTGGTAAACTATAGAGCCGGCCGGCGCGCAGGGTAGCCGTCGGCGCCACCCCGCCCCACCCCATCTCGTCAGGTCCAATCCATGTCCGAGGCCGCCCTCTCCGCCGGAACCGTCCAGACCCGCACCGCCAACGGGATCGCCACCGTCGAGTTCGCCCACCCGAAGGGGAACTCCCTTCCTTCGGCCCTCCTCCTCGAACTGGCCCAGGCGATCCGCACCGCCGGCGCGGACCCCGCCGCCCGGGTGATCGTCCTGCGAAGCACCGGAAGCTCGACCTTCTGCGCCGGCGCCTCCTTCGACGAGTTCCTCGCGGTCGCCACCCCCGAGGAGGGCCAGCGCTTCTTCTCCGGCTTCTCGCAGGTGATCCGCGCGATGGTCGAGGCCACGAAGTTCGTCCTCACCCGGGTGCAGGGACAGGCCGCCGGGGGCGCGCTGGGGTTGATCGCCGCGAGCGATTACTCGATCGCCGTGAAGAGCGCACGCGCCAAGTTGAGCGAGCTCCAGGTGGGGATCGGCCCATTCGTCGTCGGCGTGGTCATCGAGCGAAAGCTCGGACTCGCTCGCTTCATGAACCTCGGGGTGCACGCCGATTGGCATGACGCCGAGTGGTGCGAGCGGCACGGGCTCTACTCGATGCTCGTGGATGATGAGGCCGCGCTCGACGCGGCGGTCGCGGCCCATGCGGCGCGCCTGGCGGCGGCGAACCCAGAGGCGATGCGCGAGATGAAACGGATCTTCTGGCGTGGGACCGAGGGGTGGGAATCGGAGATGAGCCAGCGTGCCGCGATGAGCGGGCGGATGGTGCTCTCGGATTTCACGAAGGAGGCGCTGGCAAAGTTCCGCTCGCGCGCCTGACGCCCGGGGATGACGCTCAGCCCTGCGTCATCCCCTCCACCACCTGCTCGAAGGTCTCCGCGAACCCGCCTGCGCGCTGACGCGCCGACGCCTCGTACGCCGCGGGCTCCAACGCGGCGGCCGCGCGCATCACCGTCGCCACGTCGAACGGGACCCCATCGGCCTTGGCGAGATACTCCTCGACCGCGGTGAGATACCCCATCATCCCGCCGAGTTCGGTCGGACACGAGGACTTCCGCCCACGGCGGAGCGCGTCGGTTCCGGCGGGATCGGGCATCGCGAGGTTCTCACTCCCGCAGATCACCTGCAGGCGCGGGTTCGCCACACAGGCCGCGATCGTCGCCGCATCGAGCGAGCCCCCTGCGGCATTCACCACCACCGCATCGACCGGCTCGGCCAACAGCGCGAGCTTCCCCTCCGGCCCCACCGCGCGGATCCCCAGCGCGGCGAGCTCTGCCCGCCGCTCGGCGCGCGACTCGCAGACGAGCAACGTCACCCCCATCGGACGCAACCGCTCCACCATGTGCATCCCGATGTTCCCACACCCGATCAGCAGGACGGTCGCCTGCGCGATCGGCACCTCGGCGGCGCGCAACATCCCGAGCAGGACCTGCACATTCCCCTCGGCGGTCGGCCCCGACGTGTCGGCGACGACACTCCCGCGGTAGCGCGCATTCAGATAGGCGAGCGAACTCGCAGATCCATCGTGCAGCATCCCATGGCCGAGGTCCTGCCCCGTCACCAGGAAGATCCCCGACTCGCGCTCGATCGCCTGAAACCCCGCGATGGCGAAGTCGAGGAGGGCCCGATCGTTGGGCTGCCCCACCCGCGCATCCGGCGTCGGCGCGAGGACGCACTTCCCGCCGACGATGCGCGAGAGGTCCCGTTTGGCGAGCGGCCCACCCACCCCGAGCAGGCGCGACCACCGGACCTTCTCCTCCATCCCCATCGCGAGGGCGATCGCCTCGCGCTCTGGGGTGAACCCCTCAGAACGCATGCGCTCATCCGGGGCGATCCGGAACCCGCCGAGGGAGAGCTGGCTCGAGCCCGGCGCGGCGTGCGTCGCCACAGCGAGGGTCCAGCCGTGGGTGCGGTCGTCGAAGCGATGGACCCAGACGTCCGGGGCCGTCGAGGTGGCGAGCGCGGGAAGGATCCGTCGCGACGCCTCGGGGGGTAGTACGGTCGCAGTCACGCCGGAAAGCTATACGACCCCTGCACCCACGCGCGACGATTCCAGAGGGTCACACTGCATGCCGCGGCCCCCCTCTCCGTGCTGTCGCGCGTCGGGAGTCGGTAGCTTTCCGGCGTGACCGCCTTCGCCTTCTCGACCAGTCATCCCGCCGGCGCCGCCCGACTCGGCCACTTCACCACGCCACATGGACCGGTCGAGACCCCGGCCTTCATGCCGGTGGGGACCCACGGCACCATCAAGGGATTGAGCGTCGACGAGGTCGCCACCGCCGGCGGGCGGATGATCCTCTCCAACGCCTTTCATCTCTATCTGCGTCCCGGTGACCAGATGGTGCGCGCCCTCGGCGGACTCCACGCCTTCACGCGGTGGGAGGGGCCGATGCTCACCGACTCCGGGGGGTTCCAGGTCTTCTCGCTCGCGCAGCTCCGGACCGTGAGCGAACAGGGGATCACCTTCCGCTCTCCGCTCGACGGGTCGCTGCACGACTACACCCCCGAGGCGGTGATGCGCATCGAGCGGAACCTCGGCGCCGACTGCATCATGCAGCTCGACGAGTTGATCGAGGGGCGGTCGGATGTCGACGCCTCACGCGCCGCGATGGAGCGGAGCCTCCGTTGGCTCGAGCGCTGCCGCATCGAGTTCGATCGCATCTCGCAGGAGGGGCGCGCGCCGATCACGCATCTCGAGGCCCCGCTCGGCGCCCCTCCGCTCGCGATGCACGATCCCGTGCGCGACCTCGCGCCCCCCCCGCAGCTCCTCCTCCCGATCGTCCAAGGCGGGGTGCACGCCGAGCTCCGTCGCGCCTCCGCGCGCGGGATCCTGCAGACCGGGGAGTGGGAGGCGATCGCGATCGGCGGGCTCTCCGTCGGCGAGCCCAAGCCGTCGATGCTCGCGACCCTCGAAGTCTGCGACAGCGAACTCCCTCGCGACCGTCCGCGCTACCTGATGGGCGTCGGGCATCCCGATGATCTCGTGGAAGCGGTGGCGCGCGGCGTCGATCTCTTCGATTGTGTGGCCCCGACCCGGATGGGCCGGCACGGCACCTTCTTCTCGCCTGACGGGACGGTGCAGATCAAGCGAGCGGCGCATCGCACCGATCGGCGGCCGTTGGTGGAGGGGTGCCCCTGCCCCGCCTGCACGCGCTACGACCGCGCCTATCTGCGGCACCTCTTCGCCGCGGGCGAGATGCTCGGCCTCCGGCTCCTCGCGCTCCACAACGTGACCTACCTCATCCAGCTGATGGCAGACGCACGAACGGCGCTCCGCGAGGATCGCTTCCCCTCGTGGAGCGCCGAGTGGCTCGCGCGTTACCGCTCGAGGACGAGCGACTGAATGAAGAACTCCATCATCCGCTGCTGATTGATGCTGGCGTGCCCCACGTCGGGGCCGACCTGCACCTCGAAATGCTTCCCCGCCCGCTGGAGCGCCTGGATCAACTGCATCGAGTTGTTGGGATGCACGTTGTCATCGGCGGTGCCGTAGAAGATCATGAGACGGCCACGCAGGTTCGCCGCGTACTCCATCGCGTTCCCCTTCTTGTAGCCCTCGGGGTTCGCCTGCGGGGTGTACATGTACCGCTCGGTGTAGATCGTGTCGTAGTGGTGCCAGCTCGTCACCGACGACGACGCCGAGGCGGCATGGAAGGCATCGGGATGCCGCAGGAGCGCCAGCGCCGAGGCATAGCCGCCGTACGAGGTGCCGAAGATCCCGACGCGCTGTCCATCGACGAAGGGGAGCTTCGCCAGGTGGCGTGAGGCCGCCGCGAGGTCGTCGATCTCCACCTCGCCGAGCTTCTCATAGATCGCATCGAGCGCCCGCTTGCCGCGCCCCGCCGCACTGCGGGTGTCGAGCGTCACGACGAGGAAGCCCATCTCCGTCCACGCCATCGGCGGGCCGAAGACCTCACGCGCCCCGTTGGTCGCCGGTCCGGCATAGACCGAGAAGAGCACCGGATAGCGCTTGGACGGGTCGAAGTTCGACGGCTTGTGCAGCATCCCGTAGAGTGGGGTGGTGCCGTCCGCCGCGGTGTAGGTGAACATCTCCGGCGCGCGGAATCCGGCGGCGGTGAAGGCGGAGAGGTCGCTCTCGGCGACGGTGGCGACCATCTTGCCTGCGGCATCCAGCACGCGCGTCACCGGCGCGATGGCGTGGGACTGCGCGACATCGACGAAGTGGCGACCGTTCGGCGCCACCGTGACGGTATGGTGGACGGCGGGATCGGTGAGGCGACGGTCGCCCTTGCCATCGAGCCCCACGCGATGGAGCTGTAGCTTCATGAAGTTGTCGCCGCTGCGCGCGTAGTACCACAGCTGCTTGGCCTCCTCATCGACCTTCACGATCCCCGCGACCTCGTACGAGTGCTGCGTGAGCGGGGCGATGAGCTTCCCGGAGAGGTCGTAGAGGTAGTAGTTCTTGAAGCCGGTGCGCTCCGACTCCCAGATGAAGCGCTTCCCGTCGGCGAGCCAGCGGATGGTCGGGGAGTTCTCCGTCCAACTCGCGAGCCACTCCTCACGCACGAGCACGCGGCACGCCCCGGTGGTCGGGGAGCAGGCGGCGAACTCCATGACGTTCTGCCGGCGGTTGGTGCGGCGGAGCAGGAGCTCGCTCCCGTCCGGGCTCCAGGTGATCCCGTACACGTAGTGTCCGACGACCTCGTCGGTGAGCGGCTTCCCATCGCGCGCATCGATGCGGACGGTCTTCCCCGTCACCTGGTCATAGACGAAGAGATCGACGATCGGGTTCTGCGTCCCCGCCTTGGGATAGGCCTCGATCATGACCGCGCCCTGCACCGCCGTCTGGTCCATCTGCAGCCAGTAGTCCTTCACCGGGTTCTCATCGAACCGGTAGTAAGCGAGCTGCTTCCCGTTCGGCGACCACCACATCGCGGTGACCTGATCGAGCTCCTCCCCGTACACCCAGCTCGCGGTGCCGTACTTGATGCGCCGCTCCTTGCTCCCATCTGTGGTGAGCTGGCGCTCACCGGAGCCATCGCGCGCCGAGATGAAGAGGTTGTTGTCCCGATAGACCGCCTTCATCGCCGAATCCGCCGTCCACGCCTCGGTGTACTGGCGGCCGCGAGCTGGCGCGTTCATCCGGCGGGCCCCCATACCGGCCCCGCCGTTCAGCGGCCCTGCCTCGGTCACCATCTTGGTCGCCACGGTGTAGCGGAAGCGCTTTCCGTCGCGCGTGAACTCGAACGAGCTCCCATCGTCCGCCCACTGCGGGGTGATGGCGCCCGACTTGAGGCTCGACGCGAGCTTGGGCGCCATCGCGGCATAGCGCTCGTAGCCCGGCATCGCCCGGAGCCGATCCTGTGCGTGGGTCGCCGTCGAGAGGACCACGAGCGCGACGAGGGACAGAGCGAAGCGAGGGGACATGGCGAGAAGTGGGGGATGGGGTCGGTGGAAACGTTGCCTCAATTCTACCCCGCTGGCCTCAGAGCGCGAATGGCGCGACCTTCCCCCCGTCCCCCGACCCCGATCCGATGCCGCGACGGACCGCCCTCCTCCTGATCCTCCCCGCCCTCCTCGCCGCGCGCCCCCTGCACGACGACCCCGCGCGCACCACCAAGGACGGCGTCTACACCGCGGCGCAGGCCGCCGAGGGGGAGGTCCTGTGGCGGGAGGTCTGCCAGTCGTGCCACCTCCCGGGAGCGCTGGTGACCCCCGCGACCACCACCAAGTGGTTCGGGCGCCCGCTCGCCGACCTCTACGGCTACGTGCGCCGCGAGATGCCACAGCTCGACCCGGGGTCGCTCACCGAGGACGAATACCTGGTCGCGGTCGCCTATCTCCTCAAGCAGTTCCGCATGCCGGCGGGCACCACCCCACTCTCGGCGGACGCCACGGCACTCGCCGCCATTCGTATCGACTCCCTCCCCTCCGCCTCCCGCACCGGATCGCGCCGATGATGCCCCTTCCCCGCTGGGCTCCGATCGTCCTCCTCGCCATCATGGCGACGACCCCGACCATCACCACGAGTCAGGGGCCATCCGCCACCGCGCAGAGCGAGCTCCGCGACACGGTCTCGCTCTACACCACCGACCTCTCAGCCCTCAACCGGCGATGGACCGTCGCCTACGCGGCCGCGCGACGTGAGCGCTTCCGCGCCTTTCATACAGAGTGGCAGGGCCGGCTCGCCCGCATCGACTTCGACCGACTCGGTCAGGAAGGGCGCATCGACTACGTCCTCCTGAACACGCGACTCACCGCCGAGCTCGATCGCCTCACCCGCGAGGAGCAGCTGGCCACGGACATGGGGCCCTACGTCCCCTTCGCACCGATCATCACGGAATTCGAAGAGGCGCGACGCCGCTTCAACCCGATCGACCCACAGTCGAGTGGCGCGACCCTCGCCGCCATGGCCAAGGAGATCGACAGTCTGACGCGGGTCGTGCGCGCCAGAGCCAACGCGACCATCGGCCGGCCCGAACGCATCGTTGGGCTCCGTACCGTCGCGTACCTCGACGACCTGCAACGCACCCTCCGCGACTGGCACCGCTTCTATGCGGGGTACCATCCCCTCTTCACCTGGTGGACCGAGGATCCGTACAAGCGGGTGACCGCGGCGATGACCCGCTACCAGACCGCGATCCGCGAGGTGATCGTCGGGCAGAAGGCGGGGGAAGAGGAACCGATCATCGGGGATCCTATCGGCGCCGCAGGCCTGGCCGAGGATCTACGCGCCGAGATGATCGCCTACGAGCCTGCACAGCTCATCGCCCTCGCGGAGCGCGAATTCAAGTGGATCGAGCAGGAACAGCGACGCGCCGCACGTGAGATGGGATTCGGCGACGACTGGCGCGCCGCCCTCGAGGCGGTGAAGCGGAAGTACGTCCCCGCCGGGGAACAGCCCGCCCTGATCAAGGCCCTCGCCGAAGAGGCGATCACCTTCCTCAAGGCGAAGGACCTCATCACCGTCCCCCCGCTCGCGGAGGAGATCTGGCGGATGGAGATGCTCTCCCCGCGTCAACAGCTCGTCTCCCCCTTCTTCCTCGGCGGCGAGGTGATCCAGGTCTCCTATCCCACCGATTCGATGGCGCATGAGGACAAGCTGATGAGCATGCGGGGGAACAACCCACACTTCTCCTCCGCGACGGTGCACCATGAGCTCATCCCTGGGCACCACCTGCAGGGGTTCATGGCGAGTCGGTACCAGCCGCATCGCAGCGCCTTCAGCACCCCCTTCTGGACCGAGGGGTGGGCGCTCTATTGGGAGATGCTCCTCTGGGATCTCGACTTCCCCCGGACGCCAGAGAATCGGATGGGCTTCCTCTTCTGGCGTTCACATCGCCTGGCGCGAATCATCTTCTCGCTCAAGGTCCATCTCGGTCAGATGACCCCACAGGAGGCGGTCGATCTCCTCGTGAACCGGGTGGGACATGAGCGGGCGAATGCCGAGGCCGAGGTCCGGCGCTCCTTCAATGGCACCTACTCCCCGCTCTATCAGGCGGCCTATATGCTCGGTGGCCTCCAGATCCGCGCGCTCCATCAGGAGCTCGTCCAGTCAGGGCGGATGACGAATCGCGCCTTCCACGACGCGATCATGCAGGGTGGGCGGATGCCGATCGAGATGGTGCGGGCGCGACTCACGAATGCCCCGCTGAGGCGCGACTACCGCGCACAGTGGAAGTTCATCACACCCTAAGGCGCGCCACCGACGACCGGCGGCGCGCTCAGCGCCGCTGGTACATCAGATCGAGCA
>JAJTFH010000012.1 GCA_021298395.1 Gemmatimonadota bacterium
GCTCCCGACCTCGTGCAGATGCACGCGCTCCACCGTGGTGCCATGGATCGCGGCCTCGCACTCGGTGATCAGCGTGAAGGCCTCCATCGCCTTCGCCTTCACCGCCTCCGGTGCGGGCGTCGCCTCGACCAGGGCCCGGATATGCTTGAGATGCCGCCCATGGGGCTGCGGCGGGATCGTGAAGCCGACCTTTCGGCACGCGATCTGCCCGCGCGACACGGTCGTCACCTCCGCCGTGACCCCGTCGAGCCCGAGCGTCGCCGGGAGCTCGCGGATGAAGGTCTCGTCGAGCCCGGCATCGATCAGCGCACCAAGGAACATGTCGCCGGCGATGCCGGACATCGGGTCGAGGATCGCGATACGTCGCATGGCGAGCAATCTACTCGGTCACCACCGGTAGCTCGCCCCCGAGCCGGTGTTGAACACCACGACCTCCGCGTCCGCCGCGAGCCGGCCCGCGGCGACGAGCTGGCGCACCGCCTCGAGCGCGGCCCCACCCTCCGGCGCGGCGTCGATCCCGGAGCGCGACGCGAGCAAGAAGGTCCCGTGCTTGATGCGCTCCTCGCTCACCGATTCGGCCTCACCCGCGCTCTCGCGCAGCGTGCGGAGCGTGAGTCGATCACCGAGTGGTCCCGGCACGCGCAGCCCACTCGCGTAGGTCACGGGATCCTCCCACGGCGTCGCGCGCTCCTCGCCGGCATGGAAGGCCCGCACGAGCGGGGCGCACCCCGCCGCCTGCGCGATGATCATCCGCGGCCGGCGCGAACCGGCCGGGAGCCATCCCCACGACAGCATCTCGTTGATCGCCTTCCAGATCCCGATCGTCCCCTCGCCACCTCCCGTCGGGTACACGATGGCATCGGGGAGCCGCCAGCCGAGCTGCTCAGCGACCTCGTAGCCCATCGTCTTCATCCCCTCGACGCGATACGGCTCGCGCACCGTGGCCACGTTGAAGAATCCGCTCTCGCGCGCGAAGGCGAGGGTCGCCTTCCCCGCGTCGCCGATATGTCCCGGCAAGAGCTGCAGATCGGCCCCGAAGGCGCGGATCGAGCCAAGGATCGGCGGTGGCGTCGTCTCAGGCGCATAGACGCGGCAGGGCATTCCCGCAGCGGAGGCGTATGCGGCGAGCGCGATCCCCGCGTTTCCGGCCGTCGGCACACAGACACCGGGGAGACCTAGCTGCTTCGCGCGTGTGACGGCCATCATCAGCCCGCGCGCCTTGAAGCTCGCGGTGGGGTTGATCCCTTCGTCCTTGACCCAGAGCCGCCGCACCCCGACCTCGGCGGCAAGGTGCGGCAGCTCCGCGAGTGGGCTCATCCCCTCGCCGAGGGTGACCGGTGTCTCATCGGCACGCATCGGGAGCGCGGCGCGATAGCGCCAGAGACTCGCGTCGCCGGTGATCGCGTCACGCGATGGCGGCGTCGCGATCTCGACGAGGAGCGGCTGGCCACAGTCAGGACAGAGCGAGGCGAGCTTGGTGCCGTCCGGCTGGGCATACGCACAGGCACTGCAGTGGAGCGACCACATAGGGTTCCCGGATGAGTTATGAGGGGGATGAGGCATCACCGCGGAGCGCGGCCACCAACCTCTCCGCGCTCGCCTGACCGGTGGGCCTCATCGCGCGCCTGCTGGAGGAGACGCAGCGCCGCCGAGCGACGCGGCAGCCGGACCGGCTCGCCCCGCCCGCGCACGAAGATCTCCTCCTCGCGCTTGGCCAAGCTGAGGAGTGGGAGCGCGTCGAGCCCAAGCGCATCGAGCGCCTCGCTCGCGGCCGAGAGCTGCCCCTTCCCCCCGTCGATCACGACGAGATCGGGGAGGGGACGCGACTCGTCGAGCCGGCGACGGAAGTAGCGCCCCACCACCTCCCGCATCGACTGGAAATCATCGGGGCCCGTGGCGGGATCGACGGTCGTGACCCTCATCGTCCGGTACTCGCTCCGCCGGGGCCGCCCATTCTCGAACCAGACGACGCTGCCGACATTGTCGGTCCCCTGCCCCGTCGAGTTATCGAAGCAGACGAGGGCGCGCGGCAGGCGGGCGAGCTGGAGTTCGCGTCCAAGGTCGTAGACGGGGTCGGCGGCGCGCTCATCGGCCTCCTGACTCGCGAGCTTGAACTCTTCGAGCAGGTGCCGCGCGTTCTGCTCGGCGAGATCGAGCAACTCCCGCTTGGTCCCCCGCTGCGGCACCACGACACGCGACGAGCCGGCCGCGGCCTCCTCGAAAAGCGGGCGATCCTCGAAGTCGAATGGCAAGAGTAGCTCGCGCGCGCGGACCGGCGCGGCGAGGTAATAGCCGACGAGATACGCGCCGAGCACCGCACCATCCGTCTCGTCCTCGATCCCTTCGAGGAAGCGATGCTCCCGTGCGAGCAGCTTCCCATCGCGGATGCGCAGCACCGCGACGATCGCGTCCTCGCCGTCCCGGGCGAAGCCGATCACATCCCGGTCCCCACCCTCCACATTCAGGACGACAGTCGGCTCCTCCATCGACCCGAGGCGCTGCAGCGCATCACGGAGCTCGGCGGCGCGCTCATAGTCGAGTGCTTCGGCGGCGCGCGCCATCTCCTCGCCGATTCGCTTGGCGACCTCGGCGGTACGCCCGTCGAGCCACGCCACCACATCGTCGATCATCCCACGATAGGCCGCCTGGCTCTGCTTCCCCACGCAGGGCGCCTTGCACCGCCCGATGTGGTAGTCGAGACAGGCCCGCTCGGGGAGCTCCTTGGGCATGTCGTACCGACACGACCGCACGAAGAAGGCGCGCTTCACCACATCGAGCGTCCGCCGCATCGACGAGACATCGGTGTAAGGACCGAAGTACCGCGCCCCATCCCCCTGCACCTGTCGCGTGACGAAGACGCGCGGATAGGGCTCCTGCACCGTGACCTTCACGTACGGATACGACTTGTCGTCGCGGAGCATCACGTTGAAGCGCGGGCGATGCTCCTTGATCAGGTTCGCCTCGAGCACCAACGCATGCGCCTCGGTGGGGACGACGATCGTCTCGACATCAGCGACCAGCGAGACGAGGAGCCGGGTCTTGGGACTCGTCTCGTGATCGGAGGCGAAGTAGCTCCGAACCCGCGGACGCAGACGCTTGGCCTTCCCGACATAGAGCACCTGCCCGTCGGCATCCTTCCAGAGATAGACGCCCGGGGTGTCGGGGAGATGCGCGAGCACCTCGGCGACGCGATCAGGGGGCGCGCGCATCGGACGGCAAGAGATGACGGGTCGTCGGGAGGTAGACCGCGGCGAAGATCGCGACCGCCACGGCGGCCACGAGCCAGGCGGGCTGCGAGGGGAACAACCGCGTCCCACCGACGGCCGCGAGCCCCGCGAGGAGCGCGATCGCCCAGAGGGTGAGGACCCGCGTGAGCGGCACCCCCGTGCGCCCGATCCGATTGGTCATCACGCGCCGGAGCCAGAGGAACTCCCCCCAGGCGGCGATCCCCGCCGCGGCGGTGAGCATCCCGACGCCCCAGCGCGCATCGATGCCGAGGAGGGACGGGATCTCGCGAGCGGCCCACCACCCCGTGCTGGCCGCCAACACGACGCGGACGACCGCCGCGCGCAGCGGGGTCGTCGTATCGCCCAGCGCGTAGAGCCCCGAGGCATACAGTCGGCCCATCGTGCTCGCCAAGAGACCGACGGCCGATCCAGCGAGCGCCCCCCACACCCAGACCGCGCTCTGCCGGGAGAAGGCCCCACCCTCGTACAGCCCCGCCGCGAGCACCCCACCGAGCAGAAGGAACGCCGCCGCCGATGGGATCACGAAGTAGGCGATCCGCTGGAGCCCGCGATCGAGACGCTGGCGAAGCGCCGCCGCCACCTGCGACACCTCCCCGACCTCACTCGCCATCGCGGGCAGCTCGGAGGCGGAGACGGACATGCCGAAGAGCGAGACCGGGAGCAATGAGATCACCTGGGCGTACTGCAGGGTCGCGACCGAACCGACGCTCACCAGCGAGGCGATGGCGGTATCGATGAACCCACTGATCTGCACCACGCCACGCCCCAGCACCACCACGCCGAACCGTCGGAGCACATCGCGCACCCCCGTGAGCACGAGCGAGGGGGCGAAGCGCAGACCAGGGTCGAGTCGCAGGACGCTCGGCACCTGGATCAGGCATTGCAGCGCGCTCCCCACGACGCTCGCCCAGGCGATCGTGACGACGACGTCATCCGACGATGCACCGGGACCGAAGAAGAGCACCGCCGCGATCATCGCCCCGTTCCACACCACCGGCGAGACGTACGAGAGGAAGAAGCGGCGATGCGAGTTGAGTACCCCGAGACACCACGCGCTCAACACCAGGATCCCGATCCCCGGGAAGACCAGCCGCACGAGCTGGATGGTGAGCGCGCGCTGCGCACCCGCGAATCCCGGCGTGATCAGATCGACGAGCGCCGGCGTGAACGTGATCCCGATCGAGACCACCACGAGGCTCGTCAGCGCGAGGATCGAGGCCACCGCCCCAGCGACGCGCCCCGCCTCCTCCGTACGCCCCTCGGCGCGAAGCCGAGCGTACACCGGGATGAACGAGGCGGAGAGGACCCCCTCCCCGAGGAGGTTCTGCAGGAGGTTCGGGATCCGGAACGCCGCGCTGAGCGCATCGGCGGCGAGCCCATCGCCGAGGAAGAACGCGAAGACCTTCTGCCGGACGAGGCCGGTGAGGCGGCTGAGGAAGATCCCGGCGGCGACGAGCCGCGCCCCCGCGCCGCTCCTCACGGGACGACCAGGGTCCCCGCGTGCATGGCGGCCCCCGCGCGCAACTGCGCGAGCAGCGTCTCCCCATGGCGGGCCAGCAAGGGCACGAGGTTGAGGCGCCGCTCCTGCCGATGGCCCTCGGGCATCAGGATGGCGCGCACCGCGGCGAGATCCGCCATCGCCTCGGTCTCACGCCCGCGTGCCGCCGTCCGGATGCGCCGCTCGAGTCGGTCGAGCCGATGGAAGATCTGCTGCCGTGCCCCCTCGAGGACCCGCTCGGCGATCAGCTCGCCCTCGGCCGCATTCGCCGTGAGCATCGCCTGCATCCGCCGCTGCACCTCGGCGCGCAGCGACTCCAGCTCGGTTCGAAGCGGGATCGGGATCGCACGATCCCCGAGGCGCCGCTCCGCCGCGTGGGAATCGCGCAGATCCTCGATCACGAGTCCCAACCGTCCGAGGCGACGATCGGTCTGCGGATCGACGATGCTCGCCGACCACCGTGGGACCGCCACCGGCGCGGGCACCCCGAGGGCCTCCGCCACCGCGCCGACCTGCGCGAAGTACGCGAGCTCACCCGGACCCGCCACATATGCGACCGTCGGGAGGATCCCCTGCTCGACGACCGGCCGGAGCAGCACGTTCGCGGAGAGTGTGGCCGTCGTATCGCTCGCCACCGCCTGCGCCTCGGCGACCGGGACGCGCGCCTTCACCCCGTCCTCCGCGCGGAAGACCAGGGAGAGCTTGGCGATGCGCGCGACCTGCGGACGGTAGCCGCTCCGCTCGATCGCGACGTTCCGCATCGAGACCGCCTCGTCGATGCTCGCCGCCCGCTGCAATGCGCTGACCAGCGTGGGCCGCGCCGCCGCGAGCGTCGCAGGATGCCAGGCATCGAGGACCCCGATCCCGAGGGGCTCGAGCACCGATCGCAGGAAGTGCACGTAGGCGCTTCCGACCGTCGCCCCGGGGACGTAGGCAGCGCGGAGGGCCTCGAGGATCTCCCCATGCGGGGCCGACGCCGCCGCGGCCGCCAGCTCCGCCAGCGCCGCCTCGATCGGCCCCAACGGGGTCTCGGCCATCACGAGCCCGTCGCGTCCCGACGTCGAGAGCGAGAGGCGCTGGACCCCGAGCTCGGTCGCCACGGCGGTCCATGACGCTTCGGCGTAATCGGCATCATCGGTCGCGGCCCAGAAGACCGGCGCGGCGGGAATCCCCGTCTCCCGCTCGATGCGATCCGCGAGCGCGAGCGCGGAGAGCGCCTTGAGCCAGGTATAGAGCGGCCCGCCGAAGAGGCCCGGTTGCTGCCCCGTGGTGACGACGACCCCGCCCGCCTCAGCGACCCGCTGGAGGCGCGCCGCGGCCGCCCCTGTCGCGGCGAACGCCGGCTGCAACGCGGCATACCACGCGCCCGTCGCAACACGCCCCTGCACCTGATGCGCGTGGGCCCGCCACTCCGCGACCCGGCGCGGCACCGGCGCGACCCACTCGGCCGGCACGGCCCCCGCCTGGATCGCGCGCGAGAGCGCCCCACCGCCGAGGGCCTCGGTCACGACGCGCGGCGCGCTCACGCCTCCCTCCGACGCGACGCCCGACAGCGACAGAATCCCTCGACAGCCTCCACGGGCGCCATCCTCACTTGTGATACGGTTCGCCGCGACCGATGGTCCCGGCGCGATAGAGCTGCTCCACCAGCACCAAACGCGCGAGCTCGTGCGGAAGGGTCCACGGGGCCAAGGCGATCCGCCGCCGCGCGCGCGCGCGGAGCTCGGGACTCACCCCGTGTGCGCCTCCGATGACGAAGGCCACCGTCTGCGCCAGATCCCGCCGCTCGAGCAACCACCGGGCGAACTGCTCGGAGTCGAGCGCCTCGCCGCCGACATCGCAGAGCACCAGTTGCGCGCCCGCGGGGATCCGCTCCAGCAGTCGCTCGCCCTCGCGCCGCCGCACCACCTCGGGTCCGTCCCCGCCGCTCGCCCCGCCCCCTTTGACCTCCACCACCTCGAGGTCCCAGTAGCGGGAGGCGCGCTGCTCATACTCCGCGATCGCGGCCCCGAGGGCGGCGTCCCGGGGCCGACCGACCACGTAGACGCCGACGCCCACGAGGCGCGCTCCGACGCCTTACGCGTAGATGCCGCGGAGCCGGTGCACCGTGGCCACGCGGCTGATCGCGACCATATACGCCGCGGTCCGCATGTTGACCTTGTGCTGCTGCGAGAGCTTGAGCACCTCGCGGAAGCTGTTCACCATGATCTCACGCAAGCGGTCATTCACCGTCTGCTCGGTCCAGTAATAGCCCCCGCGATTCTGCACCCACTCGAAGTAGCTCACCGTCACCCCGCCGGCGTTCGCCAGGATATCCGGTACCACGAAGATCCCCTTGGCATCGAGGATCGAATCGGCGGCCGCCGTGGTCGGGCCATTCGCGCCCTCACAGATGATCTTCGCCTTGATCTGCTCGGCATTCTTGGTCGTGATCACGTTCTCGAGCGCGGCGGGGACCAGCACGTCGACCTCGACCTCGAGCAGCTGCTCGTTGGTCATGGCGTCGCCCTTCCCGTACCCCTCGAGGGTCTTGTGCTGCTTGACGTAGGACATCGCATCGGGGACGTCGAACCCCTTCGGGTAATACCACCCACCGGTCCGGTCGCTGATCGCGATGACCTTGCACCCGGCCTCGGCGAGGAGCTGCGCGCCGATCGAGCCGACGTTGCCAAAGCCCTGCACGGCGACCGTCGCCCCCTTGACCGGCATCTTGAGATGCTCGAGCGCCTGCAGCGCGGTCAGCATCACGCCCCGTCCCGTCGCCTCGCGACGCCCGAGCGAGCCCCCCATCTCCACCGGCTTCCCGGTGGTGACGGCGTTGACCGTGTAGCCCTTGTGCATCGAGTAGGTATCCATGAGCCAGGCCATCACCCGCTCATTGGTGTTCACGTCGGGCGCTGGGACATCCGAATCCGGCCCGAGGGTCGCCATGATCCCGGAGGTGTAGCGACGCGTGACGCGCTCGAGCTCGCCGACCGACATCTTGTGCGGGTCACAGATGACCCCGCCCTTCGCCCCACCGAACGGGATGTTCACGACCGCGCACTTCCAGGTCATCCAGGCGGCGAGCGCCTTCACCTCGTCGAGGGAGACGTTCATGTCGAAGCGGATGCCCCCCTTGGCGGGGCCGCGCGAGGTGTTGTGCAGCACGCGGATCCCCGTGAAGACCTCGACCTCCCCGGAATCCATCATCACGGGGATCGAGACGGTGATCTCCTTCTCGGCGTGCCGGAGGACCTTGTAGATCCCGGGCTCGAGGTCGAGGAGCTGCGCGGCGCGGTCGAACCGCGACATCATCGCCTCGAAGGGGTTCTCCTCGTTGAGGAAACGATCCTTGTCAGGGAGGACGATCGTATCAGTGGGCAGACGAAGGTCTGGCATGTCCGGAGGGGGCAGAACCGGTCCGAGAACCGGCGGTTGGGGGGAACGTCAGATCACCCATCACGCGTCGCCACCGCCCGGTCGAGGAGGGCGGCAAGCCCCTCGCCGCCACGCTCGATGACGACACGTTGGGAAAGATACCAAAGCGGGGGGGCATTGCGAGGCCAGCGATCCCCCAGCTTGACAGCATCCTTGAGGGTACATACGACGCGATCGGCCTCGCGGGCTCGGGTCGATAACGCGGTCAGATCGGCCTCCGAGAAGAGGGCGTGGTCGGGAAAGGCCGCGAGGTCGACGCGCGCCCCTGCCCCCTCGATCTGTCGCGCGAAGGCCGCTGGGTCCCCGATGCCGGCGATCGCGAGCACCCGCTGGCCAGACAGGGCGCGCAGTGGGAGCGGCTCTGCCATGCTGCTCGCCATGGGGCAGACCGCATCGAGCACGAGGGACACGAGCACGACCGGCGCACGGCGCGTGAAGTGACTCCAGGCCTCAGCGACCTCGGTCGCCTGCGCCACAGATGCCGACTTCCGGGTCACGATGAGGAGGGACGCACGCGCCATGGCCCGCTGCGGCTCCCGAAGGGGACCCGCCGGCAGGAGCCGTGTGGGGACGCCCTGCTCCGCCGCGACCAGCACCAGGTCGAGATCGCGCGCGGCCCGACGATGCTGGAATCCATCGTCGAGGATGATCACCTGCGCCCCAGCGGCACGCGCCGCGGTCGCGCCGCGGACCCGATCGGCATCGGCGATCACCACCGCCTCGGGGGTCAACGTTCGGTGCACCGCGGGCTCATCGCCGCCATAGCCACGGAGCAGGATCGCCGGTCGGATCCCGCGCCGGAGCATCTCCTGCGCCATCCAGGCGCTCATCGGGGTCTTCCCCGTCCCGCCGACGGTGAGGTTCCCGACGCTGATGGTGGGGAGCCCCAAGGGATGGCTGGTGAGGAGGCCGCGATCGAAGAGCGCGTTGCGCACCGCGACCCCGCCACGATAGAGCCACGCCATCGGAGCGAGGAGCACCGGGAGCACGCCCCCCGCACGCCACGAGCGCTCCACCGCCGCGGTGAATCGACGGTCCATCAGGGGGACCCCATCCGCCGCGCCAACGCCTCGAGCGCCGGCTGATCGGTTCCCTCGGGCCGCCACGGTTCGCCATACACGATCCGGAGTCGTGCGAAGGGCTTGGGGATCATGAAGCGGTCCCAGCTCCGGAGCCGCCACGCGCGGGACACCTCGCACCGCACCGTGATGATCGGGGCCCCCGACTGCACGGAGGCGAGGAGGACACCCGCTTGCGGGACCCCCGCGGGTCCTCTGGGACCATCGGGGGTCAGCATCCCGACATGCCCCGCCCGCAACTCGCGGACGAAGGCGAGCAAGACCCGCCCCGCGCCACGGGTCGTCGACCCTCGGACGAGACGATAGCCCCATCGCGAGATGATACGGGCGAGCAACTCGCCATCCCCATGCTCGCTCACCATGCCGACGATCCCCTTCGCACGATGCGCCCAGATGATCGGCAGCAACTCCCCATGCCACATCGAGAAGATGACGGGGCGCGTCGGAGACGCCCCCCATGGCAGCTGATCGGTCCGACTGAACTCGAGGCGCCAGGTCGGAGCGAGCAGGCCGACCACGAACGAGACGAGTCGCTCGGTGCGCCGGACCTTTCGCTCCCGTCGCTCGGCGCGGTCCACGTCCGCCGACTCGGAGGATACGGCTGCCCCATCGCTCATCGCACCAGCTCCGCCGCCATCGCCGCCACGCGCGCACTCGCCCCGGCCGTGCCAAGTCGCCCACGCACCTCGGCCAACCCGTCGAGCATCCGACGACGCGCAGGTCCCTCCGCCTCGAAGAGCGGCGTGAGCGCCGCGGCCACCGCCTCGGGCGTGAAGGCATCCTGCACGAACTCCGGCGCGACCTCCCGCCCCGCCACGATGTTCAGCAGCCCGATGTGCGGGATCCGCACCAGCCGTCGCGCGATCGCATACGAGATGGGACTCGTGCGATAGACGATCGCGCAGGGACACCCCGCCACCGCCGCCTCGAGGGTCGTCGTCCCACTCTTGCAGAGCGCCACGTCAGCGGCACGCAGCACGTCGAAGCTCGCCGAGCGGATCACGGGGAACGGGATCTCGCCGGGGGCGAACTCGATCGTCGGCGCAGCACTCAGGACCACCTGCAATCCCGGTCGCACCGCCTGTAACCGCCGTGCGACCGCGACGAAGTCGGCGAGGTGCCGCCGGATCTCCTCGGCCCGACTCCCAGGGAAGAGTGCGAGCACCTCACCCGATTCCGGGAGACCGCACCGACGGCGCGCCTCGGCGCGATCGGGCATCGCCGCCGCCCGGTCCAACAGCGGATGCCCGACGAAGGTGGCATCGACGCCGCCCGCGCGCAGGAGCGGCTCCTCGAAGGGGAGGATCACCGCGGCCTTGGTGAACGTCTCGGCCATCGCGCGCATCCGTCCCGCCTTCCACGCCCAGACCTGCGGGGTGATGTAGTAGAGCACGGGCACCCCAGCGGCCTTGGCCGCGGCGGCGACCCGCATGTTGAACCCCGGATAGTCGATGCAGATCACCAGCGCGACCCGCCCGCTCGCGAGCCGCGCCTTCACCTGGCGTAGGAGCCGCAGATGCGCCGGGATATGACGGATGACCTCGACGAAGCCGACGACCCCCGTATGCTCCGTGAGGAGCTCCACCCCTGCCGCCCGCATGTGCGCGCCCCCTGTCCCCGTCAGCGCGAGATCGGGTCGCAACCGCCGCAACGGCTCGGCGAGCAGCGCCCCATGCAGGTCGCCGGACGCTTCGCCGGCGAGGATCAGGATCTCACGCACCGGTTGCGTCGGCACCTGGGGCCGTCACGCCCGCGCGCTGAGCGCAGCGAGCGGGGAGCCCCGCTCGATGTCGGCGACGATCTGCAGCGCCACCGCCAACGCATCGCGCCCCGCGCGCGCTGTCACCGACACGGGCGCCTCCCCGCGCAGGGCCGCGGCGAAGCTCTCGAGCTCGAGCTTGAGCGGCTCCCCTTCGGGGGCCTCGAGTGGCACACGCTCCACGAAGGCCTCGAGCGGCTGCGCCTGCTGCGCGAGCGTCGCCAGGTCCACATCGCCGCGCAGGCGATACATCTCCCCCGTCCCGGCCGCGAGGTCGAGCGAGAGATACCCATTACGCTGGAAGATGCGGAGCTTCCGCATCCGGTCCTTGGAGACGCGGCTCGAGGTGATCGTCGCCACCGCCCCGCTCGCGAACCGCAGCCGCGCATCGGCGATGTCGATCGAGGGCGTCAGCACCGGAAGCCCCGCCGCCGAGACCTCGGTGACCGGCGATCCGGTGAGGGTGAGCACCAAGTCGATGTCGTGGATCATGAGATCGAGCACCACCGCCACATCGCTCCCACGTGGATTGAACGGGGCGAGGCGATCGCTATCGATGAAGAGCGGGTGATCCACATACGGGAGCGCGGCTCGCACCGCCCGGTTGAATCGCTCGATATGCCCGATCTGCACCACCACGCCCTGGCGGTCGGCCAGATCGAGCAGCTCGTCCGCCTCGGCCAACGTCACGGTGATCGGCTTCTCGATCAGCAGATGCTTCCCCCGCGCGAGCGCCGCCATCGCCACCTGATGGTGGAGGGGCGTCGGCACGACGATCGAGACGGCATCCACCTCCGCGAGGAGCGCATCGAGCGTGGGGTGCGCCTGGATCTCCAGCTCGCGGGAGACCACGCCGGCGCGCTCGGCATTCGCCTCGTAGATCCCGTGGAAGGCCACACCGGGCACGCCGCGCAACAACCGGGCGTGATGGAAGCCGAGGCTCCCCGCCCCGATGACGCCGACACGCACGGGCGGCCGCGTCATACCACGACCCCACGCCCACTCGCCTCGACGAAGGCGATGAAGGCCTCGACCTCTGGCAGCGGCTTGAGCTCCGCGCGCGCGCGCTCGAGCGCCTGCGAGATATTCTCCTCTGACCGGAAGAAGAACCGATAGGCCTTCTTGAGCTCCGCCACCGTCTCCTCGGCGAACCCGCTCCGCTGGAGCCCGACGGAGTTGAGCCCGTAGAGCTTCACCGGGTTCCCCACCGCCTTCACATAGGGCGGGATGTCCTTCGCCACACGCGACATCCCGCCGACGAAGGCATGGCGGCCGATCTTCACGAACTGATGCACCGCACAGAGTCCCGAGATGATGGCGCGGTCATCGATCTTCACATGACCGGCGAGCTGCGTGGCATTCGAGATGATCACGCCGTCGCCGATATGACAATCATGCGCGAGGTGCACATACGACATCAGGAAGCAGTGCTTGCCGACCGTCGTCTTGTACGATTCCGAGGTCCCGCGATTGATCGTCGCGTACTCGCGGATCGTGGTGCCCTCCCCGATCTCGACGGTCGTGACCTCGCCCTTGAACTTGAGATCCTGCGGCTTGCCGCCGAGCACCGAGCCGATCCCGACGGTCACCCGGGGCCCGAGATGGACCTGTTCCTCGAGGACGGCGCGCGTCTCGATCACGCTGCCATCGCCGACGGTGCAGTGCGGGCCGATCATCGCCCAGGGGCCCACGACCACATCGGTCCCGAGCTGGGCGCCGGGATCGACGATCGCCGAGGGATGGATGCGCGTACTCATCGGTCGCGCACCACGGCGGCCATGTCGGCCTCACAGACCACGACGTCATCCACCTTCGCCACCCCCTTGATCCGGCACATGGTGCTCCGGAGCTGGACGATGTCGACCTCGATGCGGAGCTGGTCCCCCGGCTTCACCGGCCGACGGAACTTCACGTTGTCAAGCGACATGAAGTAGACGACCTTGGTCTCGGGGGCGTCGACCGTCCCCATCAAGAGGACCCCACCCACCTGCGCCATCGCCTCGACGATGAGGACGCCCGGCATGATCGGGTGCCCCGGGAAGTGCCCCTGGAAGAAAGGCTCGTTGATCGTGACGTTCTTGATCCCGACGATGCGGGTCTTCTCCTGCATCTCGACGATCCGATCCACGAGCAGGAACGGATAGCGATGCGGGAGGATGCGCATGATCTGTTCGATGTCCACCGGTAGCTCCCTGTTCGAGTGCCCTGCCGCCTGTGCGAGCATCGCGCGCACGAGGGTGACGGTCCCACGATGACTCGGCTTCGTCGCCGTGATGTGCGCGGCCACGCGTCCGCCGGCGAGCGCCAGATCGCCGACCACATCCAACGCCTTGTGCCGGACGAACTCGTCCGGCCACCGGAGCGTCGTCTCGACGACCCCGGTCGCATCGAGCGCGATCGTGTTCGCCGTCGACGCCCCTTGGATCAACCCCTTCCCCCGCAGCTCCTCCACCCAGCTCAGGAGGCCGAAGGTGCGCGCCGCCGACAATTCGGTCCTGAAGCTCTCGGGGGTGACGCGCCACCGGCCCGCCTGTGTCCCGATGAGCGGATGCGGGAAGTCGATCCGGACGTCCAGCTCCAGCCCCTCGGCCGGCATCGCCACGTAACTCGACTCCCCATCGACCACGCGCACCGGCTCGCGGAGCCGCACCACGTCGACCTCGCCGCCATGATCGACGACGCCTGCCTCAAGCAGCGCCGCACGGAATGGTTCCGCCGACCCGTCCATGATGGGCGGCTCAGCCGCATCCACCGCGAGGGTCAGGTCGTCGATCCCGAGGCCGGCCACCGCCGCCAACACATGCTCCACGGTGTGCAGCGCCTGATCGCCTTCGCCGAGCTGCGTCCGACGCTCGGCCGCCACCGCCACCGACACATGCGCCGGGATCATCGGCGCGCCGGAGAGATCGGTCCGACGGAACCGGAGCCCCTGGCCGACGGGCGCCGGTTCGAAGGTCAGGGCGCAGGGACGACCGAGGTGGAGCCCCACCCCCGAGACCGTGATCGGTCGCGCGATGCTCCGCCGCCCCATCAGGTGTCCGTCCCGCCACCCACGAGGCGCTCGAGGGCCGCGATGATCCGTGGGAGACGCGCCGTCGCGCCCGCCCGCCGCAGCTCCTCGCGATGCGGCCGCGCCGGGAATCCGCTCCAGGTCTCACCCGCCGGTACATCCTTCACGACGCCGGACTTCGCCGCGATCCGTGCCCCGCGACCGACCGTGAGATGCCCGCCGACGGCGACCTGACCGCCGAGGGAGACGAGATCCTCGATCCGCGCCGATCCCGCCACGACGCAGCCCGCCGCCATGAGACAGTGCTTCCCCACGCGGACGTTGTGCCCGATGTGCACGAGATTGTCGAGCTTGGTGCCCTCACCGATCACCGTGTCGTCGATGCTCCCCCGATCGATCGTGCAGTTGGCGCCCATCTCGACGTCATCCCCGATCACACACCCGCCGACATGCGGGATCTTCTGGTGGGCCCCGTCACGATGGACGAAGCCGAAACCATCGCTGCCCACACGGACGCCGGCGTGCAACAGGTTGCGGGCACCGACGCGACACCCCGGGTAGATCGTCACGTGGTCGATCAGCCGCGTCTCGGGACCGATGGCACTCCCGGCCCCGATGACGCAGTGCGGTCCGATCCACGCTCCCGCAGCGATCGTCGCCCCGGCGCCGATCACACTGAACGCCTCCACACAGGCCCCCGGCGAGACCACGGCCTCGGTCGCGATCACCGCCGTGGGATGCACCCCGACGAAGGGGGGGACCGGCCGCGGATGCATCCGCGCGATCACCGTGAGGACCGCCTCGTGCGGCTTGGCCACCACGAGCCGCGTCCCACAGGCGCCCGCTACCTCCGCGAGCTCCGGCGCGACGATGACCACGCTGGCCGCGGTCGTGGCGAAGAGCTCGAGGTAGCGCGCCGAGGCGAGGAAGGAGAGCTCCCCCGGCCCCGCCCGATCGAGCGGCGCGACCCCAGTCACAACGACCGACGGGTCGCCGACGATCGTCGCGCCCAACAGGGCGGCGATGTCAGCGACCCGAAGGGGGCCGGACGATGGCGCGGTCATGACCGCGATCTCGGGTGGCCCGAGGTCGAGATTACGGGCGACGGACGCCGGCGGGCTGACCCGTCGGTCCCGACGCGGGTGGACGCGTCGCCGGTGCGGCGGCGGGCGGCCGCGTCGGCTGCGCCGCCGGACGGGCCTGCGGCATCGTGCGGATCCGCGCGATCACCTTATCCGAGAGATCGAGGTTCTTGTCCATCGCGACGACCGGGTTCGCCTGCGCCCCCATGTCGAAGATCATCGCGTACCCCTCGGCGGCCCGCACCATCTCGAGCGCCTCACGGATCTGATCGAAGAGCGGCTGCATCGCCTCCGCCTGCTTGGCCTGCGCCTCCTGCTGCAGCACCTCGAGCGTGTCGCGGTAGCGGGCGTCGAACGCCTGCATCTCGGTGAAGCGCTTGGTGCGATCCGCCTGCGACAGCGTCGCCGAGTCCTTCTGGAAGGAGTTCAGCATCGCGTTGAGCGAGTCGACCATCACCTTCTCGCGCGAGCCGAGCGCGTCGATCTCGGTCCGCAGTCGAGCCTCGATCTGGTTCCGGCTTGGCATCTCCTGCAGGATCTTACGCGTGTCGACGAAGGCCACCTTGGTCTGGGCGGCAGCGGGGGCGGCCATGGCCGCGACGGTGAGGGCGGCGAGGATGAGGCCGCGGAAACGGACGATCATGGGTGAGGACACTCCGAAGGGTTAGAAGACCTGACCGAGCCGGAAGTGCAGCTGCCACTTCGGGTCGGGACGACCGAACGCGTCACGCCGATCGAATCCATAGGCATAATCGATGCCCAAGGGGCCGAGCGGCGTCACGGTGCTGAGACCGATGCCGGACCCCCGGAAGAGCCGCGTGGGATCGAAGTCCCGTGGGCGCGCCCAGAGGTTACCAGCATCGTAGAACAGGTTGATGTACACCGACTGATTGAAACGCAGACCGACCTCGGCGGTGCTCACGAAGAAGGCGCTCCCGAACGACTCCCGTTGCGCGTTGAAGGTCCCCGTCGCCGTGGTGAAGCCGTCCGGCGTGATCGAGAACTCCGGATAGCCGCGCAAGGGCTCGCCGAACTGCACGCCGCCCAGAGAGAACTGCTGGGACCAGAAGAACTGGCCCGGGTCCCCGAACACCGCACCGGCACGCGTCGAGAGCCCGAAGGTCAGGCGCAGCGGCTGCGTCCCTGGCTTGGTCCCACCGAGGCGGCCGATGATCGTGTAGTTCCGGAACTCGGTCGTATAGCGCTGATAGGTCGCCGTCCCGCCGAGGGGGCCCCCGTTGAAGGCGGCGCTGAACGACTGCAGTTGCCCTTCGGTCGCGAACGGCATATCGAGCCGCGTATCACGGCTGATGTCGACCCCCACCGTGCTCCGGATGCACCCCGCGCACTGGTCGGTCGTGACCGTCCCGAGGAGCCCATCGGTCCCGAAGCGGACCCCTTCCAACCCGTAGGAGACGAAGACCCGGGCGAAGCGGCTCCGCGGGAAGGGGAATCCGACACGCAGCGTCCCCCCCGTCCGCGTCGTCCGTCCGAGGTCAGCGATCCGGAACCGCGCCTGGGATCGGTACGCGTTCACCTGACCCGAGATCAGCGTCCCGCGGATCTGCGGATCCACGTACGACGAGTTGAAGTCGTTGATGAACTGGCCATACTGCCACTGGAGCGAGCCCCGCTTGCACTTCCCGAACAGATTCGGCTGCTCGAGGCCGATGAACCCGCCGAGCCCGACCCCCTGCCCGACGGAAGCGCCGAAGTTCACGTTCCCCGTACGCTTCTCCTTCACGCGGAAGACGATGTCGACATCCCCCTCCTGATTCGCGGGCCGCACGTCCGGGAAGGGGAGCGGCGCTTCGAAGAAGCCGAGGTTGGAGATGCTCCGCCAGCTCCGGATCATCCGCTCCTGATTGAACACATCGCCCGGGATGATGACCAACTGATCACGGATGCAATTCTCGACGGTGAAGTCGTTGCCGAGGATGTCGACGCGATTGATGATCGCGGGGGTCCCCTCCTGGATGTCCCAGCGGAGGCGGACGTACCCGGAGCTGTCCGAGGGATCGCGCTCGATCACCGGACGCACCTGGGCGTAGATGTATCCCTCGTTGCTGTAGAGGGTGCTGATCTGCTGCGTCGCCTCATCCCAGCGCGACCGATCGAAGATGTCGGTGGCGGGGGCGCGGCGCTTGACGAGTCCCTGCACCCGCTCCGTGAGCGAGGGGTCGCGCGTGGTGAACGGGTAGCGGGCCGCGATCTCCTCCGTGGAGAAGCGACGATTCCCGACGACCTCGAACGCCTTCACGCGATACTGCGGCCCCTCCTGCACCTCGAGCGAGAGCAACGCCTTGCCCCGCTCCCGGTCGATCGTGAGCGAGTCATGCGTGATCTGGAAATCCACGTGCCCGCGATCGGCGAAGAGCTTGGGGATCTTCTCCCCGAGATCCGTCGCATAGGTGTCCTCGTTGAACTCCCCGCGCCGGAAGAAGAAGAACCCTTCGGGCCTGGTCTTCATCGCCCCGACCACCTCGCGATCCTTCACGAGGGAGTTCCCGAGCACGTCGATCCCCGCGATAGCGAGCCGGCGCCCCTCGTCCACGCGCAGGGTGAGCTTCACGCGGTCCCCGACCATGGTGGTCTCGGGCACGATCCGAGCGAGATAGAACCCGTTCGCCTGGTAGAGCGAATCGATCCGGCGCATCGAGTTGGCGAGCGCGGCGGGATCGACCGGGCGCCCCACGAGGAGCTCGACCCGATCCTCGACACTCCGCTGGGAGAGGCGCTTGGGCCCGGCGACATCGACCGTCTGCAGGAGGAGCCGCTCGGTCACCGCAAGGACGACGATCGTCTTCCGCGCGACCGAGAGATCACAGGTGACGGCGACGGTCTCGAAATCGCCGGTGGCATAGAGGTCGCGCAGGACGCGCTGGACCGCCGGGAAGTTGAGCGTCTGCCCCGCCCCGATCCCGCTCGTGGCGAGGATCGACTCCCGCGAGACCCGCCCTGACCCCCGGACCGCGATCGAGTCGGGGGTAAGGCAGCGGCCAGAGAGTTCGGCGGGCTCCTGAGCCTGTAACGGGGCGCCCACGAGGAGCAGTGCGGCCGCCACCGAGGAAAGTCGACGCATCCTTGCAATATACACAACCAGCCCCCTCAACGGTCCCTCCGCCCAGGGGTCCGTTCGGGGGTCCGTTCGGGGGGCAGGAGGGGGGTCGAGGGGGCCGGTGGAGCGCCCTGCGATCATCGGCGGGTCAGGCCTTGGGGACGCTCCGGACCGGGGCCCGGAAGGAGAGCCGCGCCCCGTCCTCCGAGACGTCGACCTCGATCTCGTCCCCGCGGCTGAACTCCGCCAGGAGGATCCGCTCCGACAGGGGGTCCTCGATCCACTTCTGGATCGCCCGCTTGAGCGGCCGCGCCCCATAGGCCTGGTCGTACCCGTGCTTCACGAGGAAGTCGACGGCCGCCTCGGTCAGCTTGAGGGTCAGCTCCTCGTCCCCGAGCCGCTTCTGCACATCGGCCAGCAGGATGCTGACGATCTGCGCGATATGCTCCCGCCCGAGCGGATGGAAGACGATCACGTCGTCGAGCCGGTTCAGGAACTCCGGATTGAAGGCGTGTTGGAGCTCCTCCTTCACCTTGTCCGCGATCCGGGTGAAGTCCGAGGCCTGGTCTGCCGCCCCGAAGCCGAGGCTCCGGTTCCGCGTGATGTCCTTGGCCCCGACGTTCGACGTCATGATCACGACGGTGTTCTTGAAGTCGATCACGCGACCGTAGTTGTCCGTGAGATGCCCCTCATCGAGCACCTGCAGGAGGATGTTGAACACATCCGGATGAGCCTTCTCGATCTCGTCGAGGAGGATCACGCTGTACGGCTTGCGCCGGATCGCCTTGGTGAGGGTCCCCGAGTCCTCGTAGCCCACGTAGCCCGGGGGGGCCCCGATGAGCCGCGACACCGAGAACTTCTCCATGTACTCGCTCATGTCCACCCGGATGAGCGCCGAGGCATCCGCGAAGAGGAACTTGGCCAGCGCCCGCGCGAGCTCGGTCTTCCCGACCCCCGTGGGGCCGCAGAAGATGAACGAGCCGATCGGGCGACGGGGATCCTTGAGGCCGGCGCGGCTGCGCCGGATGGCCCGCGCGACCGCCTTGATCGCTTCGTCCTGTGCCACCACCTGCCCATGGAGCTCCTCCTCCATCCGCAGCAGCCGCGCGGTCTCCGCCTCCTGCAGCCGCGTCACCGGGATCCCCGTCCAGCGGCTCACGATGAAGGAGATCTCCTCCTCCCCGAGCACCGGACGCATCGATTGACGGCGCTCCTCCCACTCCTCCTGCCGCGCCCGGATCTGGCCCTGGAGGTCGCGCTCGTTGTCCCGCAACGAGGCCGCCAACTCGAAGTTCTGGTCCCGGACCGCCGCGTCCTTCTCGAGATTGACCTGCTCGAGCTTCGCCTTGAGGTCGGCGACCTCCGGGGGCGGCACCTGCGACGCGAGCCGCGCCCGCGCCCCCGCCTCGTCGATCACGTCGATCGCCTTGTCCGGCAGGAAGCGGTCGGTGATGTAGCGCTCCGAGAGCTTCGTCGCGATCAGCAGCGTCTCGTCGGGGATCGTCACGCGATGGTGCTCCTCATACTTCGACCGGAGCCCCTTCAGGATCTCCACCGTCTCCTCGATCGAGGGCGGGTCGACCACCACCGTCTGGAAGCGGCGCTCGAGCGCCCCGTCCTTCTCGATGTGCTTGCGATATTCGTTGAGCGTCGAGGCGCCCACGCATTGCAACTCGCCACGCGCCAGCGCGGGCTTGAGCATGTTGCTCGCGTCGATCGCCCCCTCCGCTGCGCCCGCCCCCACCAACGTGTGGAGCTCGTCGATGAAGAGGATGATCTGCTTGTTCTGCGCGATCTCGTTCATCACGGCCTTGAGCCGCTCCTCGAACTGCCCACGATACTTGGTCCCCGCGATGACCGCCGCCATGTCGAGCGAGAGCACGCGGTGGTCGCGCAGGGAGTCCGGGCAGTTGTTCGTCGCGATCATCTGGGCGAGCCCTTCGACGATCGCGGTCTTCCCCACCCCCGGCTCCCCGATGAGCACCGGATTGTTCTTCTTCCGGCGGGAGAGGACCTCCATCACCCGCTCGATCTCCTTGAAGCGCCCGATCGTCGGATCGAGCTGCCCCTCGGCGGCGAGCACCGTGAGGTCGCGGCAGAAGTGATCGAGGGCCGGGGTCTTGGACTTCTTCTCCCCCTTGCCGGTGGAGGCGGCGGGGGCGGCCCCCGCGGCGGCGGGGGCCGCCTCGCCGTTCGACGGCATCTCGGTCCCGAGGAGCCGCAGCGTCTCCGCGCGCGCCGCCTCGAGGTTCACCCCGGCATCGGTCAGCACCTGCGCCGCGATCCCCTTCTCCTCGCGCAACAGCCCGAGGAGGAGATGCTCCGTCCCCACATAGCTGTGATTGAGCTCGCGCGCCTCGCCCATCGCGAGCTCGAGCACCTTCTTCGCGCGCGACGTATACGGCAGGTCGGGGCCGGCGGCCTGCGCCGCCTTCCCCTTCTTCACCGTCTCCTCGATCTTCTGCTGGATCTCCTCGAGGTCGACGCTCAGGTTGTTGAGCACCGCCGCCGCGACCCCTTCGCCTTCGCGAATGAGGCCCAGCAGGATGTGCTCGGTGCCGACGTACTCGTGATGGAGCCGTGCCGCCTCCTCACGCGCCATCGCCAGGACCTTCCGCACCCGTTCCGTGAAGTTGTATCCGTTCATTGATCGCCTCGACGACCCGTCGTGTGGGTCACCCGGTGTGTCGTGCCTCGTTCGCCAAGACCTGTCGCACGTATTTCGCGCGCGCGAGGTTCGCCTCCCCCTCGGTGAGGGGCCGCCCCTCCGCCTGCGCCAGATGCGCCGACTGGCTGAAGATCAACAGCTTGTTCAGCGTATATACACTGAGCCCGGACAACAGGTTCAGCCCCGCCGCGAGCCGTACCGCACTGAGGAGCGTCATCGCCTCCTCGGCCGGCAGGTTGCGCGCATGCCGCAACGTGCCGTAGGCGCGCCACAGCTTGTCCTCGATAATATAGCCGGCGTCACGCTGTAGGACCCGACGCGCCTCCTCCTCCCGCTCGATCACGCGCCGCACCACCCGCATCAGCTGGTCCACCAGCTCGTCCTCGGTCCGGCCCAGGGTCGTCTGATTGGAGATCTGGAAGTAGTTCCCGACGACGTCGCTCCCCTCTCCGTAGAGCCCGCGGTAGGTGAGCCCCATGTGCTGAAGCCCCTGGAGCACCTTCTGGACCTCCTGTGTCAGCACGAGCCCCGGGAGGTGGATCAGCACCGAGGCCCGCATCCCCGTCCCCGTGTTCGTCGGGCAGGCGGTCAGGAACCCGAACTCCTGGTGCCACGCATACGGCAGCACCTGGCCGAGCTCCCGGTCGATCCGCTCCGCATCGCGCAACGCCCCCGCGATGTCGAATCCCGACCGGAAGCTCTGCACGCGGAGATGGTCCTCCTCGTTCACCATGACCCCGGCGTCCCCGGTCACGATGACCCCGCCCGCGCCAGGGATCGCCCCCTTCCGCTCGACCCCGGCCAGCTCGCGACTCACCAGATGCCGCTCATGGAGCAGGAGCCGCTCCTGCGCTGAGCACTCGTCCACCCGGACGAAGGCCCCGTCGCGGAGCGAGGCGAGCCGCGGCATCGCCTCGCGCACCTCCTGCAGGATGCGCAGCCGCTCCCCCTCGCGCGCCCGGGCCGGGAAGGCGAAGCCCGAGAGGTTCCGTGCGAGCCGGATCCGCGACGAGATCACGATCCCGGCGTGGTCGCCCGAGGCGATCAGCCAGTGGAGCCCCCCATCGGGCAACAGGGAGAGGTCGAGCGTCACTCGAGCCCCCGGATCTCATCACGGATCGCCGCCGCGGTCTCGAACGCCTCATCGGCGATGGCCCGCTGCAGACGGTCGCGGAGCGCGCGGAGCGTCCCCTCACGATCGGGCGCCGTCCCCTCGGACGCGTCCTGCGGCTCATACCGCCACCCCTCATGTCGCGTCGACCCATGCACCCGTCGCAGGAGCTCCCGCAGGCTCTGGTCGAACGCCCCGTAGCACTGCGCGCAGCCGAGCCGGCCGCTCGCGCGGAAATCCCGGAGCGAGGTGCCGCAGTAGGCGCAGCGCGCGGCATCCCCCGGCAGCTGGGCCGCCTGCTGCTGCACCGCCTGCAGGAAATCCCCGAGCGGATGCGTCGGCTCAGCGACCGTGGTCTCGATCCCCCGTTCGGCCGCGCACTTCTCGCACAGGTGCACCTGCGCGACCGTCTGTCCGACGATCTGCGTCAGATGCACCACGGCATCGCGCTCCCGACATTGATCGCACACCATCAGCTCCCTCCGTCGTCCGCGGCCTCGGCGCGCAGGCGCCCCTCCGCCAACTGCAGCACCCGCGTCGCGCGGGCCGCGAGCGAGCGATTGTGCGTCACCACCACCACCCCGACCCCGGTCTCCCGGGTCAACTCCGCGAGCAGGTCGTGCAACCGCTCGGCATTCTGCGCGTCGAGGTTCCCCGAGGGTTCGTCGGCGAGCAGGAGGCTCGGCCGCATCGCCAACGCGCGCGCCACCGCGGTCCGCTGCTGTTCCCCCCCCGAGAGCTCGGCGGGCCTATGGGATTGACGCGCGGCGAGCCCCACCCGTTCCAAGAGGGCCGTCGCCCGGCCCCGTGCCTCGCCGTCCCCCACCCCCGCGATCCGCAGCGGCATCATCACATTCTCGAGCGCCGAGAACTCCTTGAGGAGATGATGGAACTGGAAGACGAACCCGATCGACCGGTTCCGGAGGGCGGCCAGTTCGAGGTCCGAGAGCCTCGCGGTCGGTTGGCCGACCACGCGAACCTCGCCCGCATCGGGGCGGTCGAGCGCCCCGAGCACATGGAGCAGGGTGCTCTTTCCCGCCCCACTCGCGCCGACCACCGCGACCATCTCCCCGGACGCGACGGTCAGGTCGACCCCATCGAGGATCCGCAGCAGCGAGCCATCGCCGCCGCGATACCCCTTCGTCACGCCGGTGGCCTCGAGCACCGGCCCGCGCAGGTCCGGGGTCATTCGCTGCGGATCGCCTCGATCGGGTAGAGGCGCGCCGCACTCGAGGCGGGATGGAGCGTCGCGAGGAGGGTCACCGCGAGACTCCCCGCAAGGATGAGCAGGGTGTCCCCGACCTCGAGCTGCACGGGGAGATACTCGATGAAGTAGACCGAGGGATCGAGGGCGATCAGACGGAACCGGTCGATCGTCATCCCGAGCCCGACGCCGAGGAGAGACCCGACCCCGGTCCCCACCGCGCCGATGATGACCCCCTGCCAGAGGAAGATCCGGCGCACCGCATCGGTGGGGAGCCCCATCGCCCGCAGGATCCCGATCTCCCGCGTCTTGTCCCGCACCACCATGGTGAGGGTGCTCACCACGTTGAAGGCCGCGACCATCACGATCAACGCGAGGATCACCGCCATCCCGAGCTTCTCGAGCTTGAGGGCGCGGAAGAGCGAGAGGTTCTGCTGCTGCCAATCGACGGTGCGATAGGGATAGCCGAGGGTGGAGTCGATCTGCGCGGCGATGGCCGGCGCAACCCAGCGATCGCTGGTCCGGACCTCGAGCCCCGTCACCGCGGTATCGAGCCCCGCGAACTCCCGCCCGACCTCGAGGTCGACGTAGATGTACGCGTTGTCGTACTCGAACATCCCCGTCGTGAAGACCCCCGTGACCTCGAACTCCATGAAACGGGGGATGACGGCCCCGAGCACCGGATTGAGTGAGGCGCCGCTCGCGGTGACGAGGGTCAGTGTCGCGCCCGGATACGCCCCGAGGCGCGAGGCGAGGAGCGAGCCGACCACCGCGCCACGACGGCCACCGTCTCGCGAGGTGAAGGTGAAGTCCCCACTCGTCGCGTGCTCGCGGATCCGCGTGACGGGGACCGCCCCGGCGTCGAGGGGGGCGATCCCCGCGACGGTGATCGCTTCGGAATACGTGGAGCCCAGCGTCGCGAGCCCCTGATGCACCACGAAGGGCGCGACACTCACCACGCCAGGGAGCGACTCCACCTGCGCGGCCGCACGCCGCCACCCGTCCATGCGGAGGGATTCGCCATACGTGAGCACGCGCACGTCGGGGCTCCCCACGAGGATCTTCTCCCGGAGGTCAGTCTGGAGCCCGTTCATCACCCCGATGATGATGATGAGCGCGCTCACCCCGACGGTCACGCCAGCGACCGCGATCACGCTGATGAACGAGAGCAGACGGGACCCGCGGCGGCTCCGGAGATACCGCCAGGCGATCGCCAGCTCGAGCGCGCGGGTCCCGGCCATGCGACTCACTCCGGCCGCATCAGTGGGAAGAGGATCACATCCCGGATGTGCGGGGTGTCGGTGAGGAACATGAAGAGCCGATCGAGCCCGATCCCCACGCCGCCGGTCGGCGGCATCCCGTACTCCATCGCGCGCAGGTAGTCCTCATCGACCCCCGTCGCCTCCTCGTCCCCCGCCGCCTTGAGCCGCGCCTGCGCCTCGAAGCGCGCGCGCTGGTCGATCGGGTCGTTGAGCTCGGAGAAGGCGTTCGCCAGTTCCTTCCCCTTGGCGAAGAGCTCGAAGCGCTCGGTCAGCCCCGCCAGCGTACGATGCGGCTTCGCCAACGGCGAGAGCTCCACCGGATAATCGACGACGAAGGTCGGCTCGACGATCTGCGACTCCACGTGCGCCTGGAAGAGCTCGTCGAGGAGCTTGGGCCGCGAGAGCTTCGCCACGTCGGCGACCTTGGCCTGCTCCGCCGCCCGCCGCAGCGCCGCATCCTCGAGCGCCATCACATCGGGGACCCCGAGCGCCTGCGAGAGCGCCGGCACCCAGGGGATCCGCGGGAACGGGGTCGCGACGATCGGGACCGGCCCCGCCTCGGAGCCGTCATGGCGCAGGCGCGGCGCATCGCCCACCGCCTCACGCACCGCCGTCGCGGCGGTGACGAGGAGCTGCTCCACCCGATCCATCATGACCGAGTAGTCGGCGTAGGCCTCGTAGAATTCGAGCATCGTGAACTCGGGGTTGTGCGTGCGGTCGATCCCCTCGTTCCGGAAATCATGCCCGATCTCATACACCCGCTCGAACCCCCCGACGATCAGCCGCTTGAGATAGAGCTCATCGGCGATGCGCAGGAAGAGCGGCATGTCGAGTGCCTGGTGATGCGTCGTGAAGGGCCGCGCCGCCGCGCCACCGTAGAGCGGCTGGAGCACCGGGGTCTCGACCTCGAGGTAGTCCCAGGCATCGAGCGCGCGTCGGATCGCGGTCGTCATCTTGGAGCGCGCCGCGAAGTGCCGCCGGACCTCGGGATGCACCGCGAGATCGGCGTAGCGCTGGCGCGACCGCTGCTCCCCATCGGCGAAGCCGGAGTGGCGCACCGTCCGCCCCTCCACCTGCTCCTCCTTCCCGAAGGGGAGGGGCCGCAGGGACTTGGCGAGCAGGGTCCAGGACTCCACCCGGACCGTGACCTCGCCCGTGCGCGTCCGAAAGAGCGGCCCTGCCACCCCGAGCAGATCGCCGAGGTCGAGCTGCGAGAGGAGGGCGAAGGCCTCCGCGCCGAGCTGATCCTGGCGGAAGTAGAGCTGGAGCCGCCCCGTGTCGTCCGCGAGGTGCGCGAAGATCGTCTTCCCATGCCCGCGCCATGCCACGATCCGCCCCGCGAGCCGCACCGTCGGGCCTTCCTCCGCCGCACCGAGGACCCCCGCCGCCGACCCACAGTGATGCGTGCGGTCGTAGCGGTAGGCGAAGGGGACGACCCCCGCCTCGACGAGCGCGCCGAGCTTCTCGCGCCGCGCCTGCATCACGAAGTTGAGTTCGTCGCTCATATCGTCTCCCCCGCGGCGGCCGGTGCGCCACTCTGCTTCAGATACGCCTCGATGAAGGGGTCGATCGCCCCGTCCATCACCTTCTGCACATCGGTGATCTTGAGTTCGGTGCGATGGTCGTTGACCATCGTGTAGGGCTGGAAGACGTAGCTGCGGATCTGGCTACCGAACGAGACGTCCTGCTTGGTCGCATCGAGCGCCGCCTTCGCCGCCGCCTGCTTCTCCGCCTCGAGATTGTACAGCCGGTTCTTGAGCATCTTCATCGCCGTCGCCTTGTTCTTGAACTGCGAGCGTTCCTGCTGCGAGGCGCAGACGATCCCCGTCGGCAAGTGCGTGATGCGCACCGCCGACGAGGTCTTGTTCACATGCTGCCCACCGGCACCTGAGGCACGGTAGACATCGATCCGTAGGTCCTCCTCGCGCACCTCGATGTTGATCTCCTCGTTCACCACCGGGTAGACGAAGACCGAAGCGAAGCTCGTGTGCCGACGGGCCTGCGAGTCGAAGGGCGAGATGCGCACGAGTCGGTGCACCCCCGTCTCAGGACGGAGGAAGCCGAAGGCGTACTCCCCCTTTACCTCGAGCACCGCCCCCTTGATCCCCGCCTCTTCGCCCTCCGAGAGGTCGAGGAGGTCGACGGTGTAGCCCTTCCGCTCCGCCCAGCGCGTGTACATGCGCATCAGCATCTGCGCCCAATCCTGCGCCTCGGTCCCACCGGCCCCGGCGCTGATCTCGACCTGCGCGTCACGGAAGTCATCCCGTCCTTGCAACAGCGAGCGCAGGCGATACGCGTCCGTCTCCTCGCCGATCGCCTTCGCCTCACGCGCGACGTCGGCTTCCATCTCGGCGTCCGGCTCGAGCGAGAGGAGCTCCGCCAGCTCGATCGCACTCGTGGTGCGCCCGACGAGCCTCTCGTAGGGGTCGATCCACCCCTTGAGCGTCTTCACCTCCTGCACCACCTCCCGGGCGCGCTCCTGCGCATTCCAGAAGCCCGGGTCTGACATGTCCCCTTCGAGGGCGGTCAGGCGTTCGCGCTTGCGATCGAGGTCAAAGGTACCTCCGGAGCTCGTCCAGACGGGTCTGGTCGTGCCGGAGGGAGACGAGGTGTTCGGAGTCGGCCATCGGTCGGGTCCGGGGCGGATGCGTGGCGAGCCGGCCCCACGATGGGTGCCGGCTCGCGTCGCGTGCCCTCCAAAGATAGCGGATCCCGCAGGTCAGAACAGGGCGCGCCCCTGGGCGACCATCTCGTTGAGCGCCTCCTGGAAGTAGCTCGTCCCCTCCGCCATCTCCCGCCCGACCTCGGCCGCGTAGACCGCGTACGATCGGGCGATCTCCTCTCGGAAGGCGATCCGGAGCGTCCCCGAGGCGCGGGCGGCCTCGCGGCGCCCCGGGTGGTAGGCGATCAGGTCGGAGACCAGGGCCCGCGCGAGACGCTGGGCGCGCTCATGCGGGGTGACACGCAGGAAGGGGTGCCGGGTGCTCGTCACCGGCGCCGCGATGGGGCGAGGGCTCGGCTCGACCCACGAGGTGACCGACGTCCGATCGGCCACCGGCCGGGAACCCATCGACCGATCGTGCACCTCGAATTCAGGCGCGGCCGCCGCATCCGACTCCTCGAGGGCGCGGTGCCAATCGCTGCCCCACGTGGTGCCCTGCTCCTCCGCGAACCAGTCGTCCTGAGAGGGCCCACCCGCTCGGTGCTCGTACGGAGTGTCGGGTGCCTTCCGGTGCTGCGCGCGACGTTCCTCGGCAAACCAATCCTCAGCCTCCGCCGAGTGGCGCGCATGACCACCCGACACCACGATCGCCGCCCCGCACGCCGAGCACCGCGCCGTGACCCCGGCTGCTGGCAGCAGCGCCGGATCCACGCGATAGACCGCTCGGCACGACCAGCAGCCGACGTTCATCCCTGCACCGACCGCGCCTGATCGAGGAGGAGGACAGGGATCCCATCGCGCACCGGGAACCGCAGCGCGCAGGGCGTGCACCGGAGCGTCGCCGATTCCTCGGGGCGCTCGGCCGGCGCGTCGAGCAATGGCCCATGGCACCGCGGACAGGCGAGGATCTCACGGATGGCGGGCGGGATCGGCGGGACGGTCACGGACGGGACTCCTCGGTGGGGACCTGGAAACCAAGACGGGCGAGGGCGGCGGGGTTCCGACGCCAGTTCGCGAGCACCTTCACCCAGAGATCGAGATAGACCGGCTCCTCGACCAGGGTCTCGATCCGCTCGCGGGCCGCGCGCCCGATCTCGCGGATCCGACTCCCCCCCGCCCCGATCAGGATGCGCTTCTGGCTCTCACGCTCCACATGCAGCACCGCCCGAATGTAGAGCGGCGAGCTCCCTTCGCGGAACTCGTCAATCTCGACCGCCACGCCATAGGGCACCTCTTCCTCGAGCTGCTCCATCACCGCCTCGCGGATGAACTCCGAGACGAAGAAGCGGGTCTGCTGGGTGGAGATGTCGTCCGCAGGATAGAGATAGGGGCTCTCGGGCATCCGCCGACGGATCTCGGCGAGGAGCGCCTCGATCCCTTCGCCGGTCGCGGCGGAGATCCCGACCGCCTCCGGACACTCGGCGAGGAGCGCGTCCCGGACCGCGGGGGCGAGCTGGTCGATCTTGTTGAGGACCACGAGGACAGGAGCCTTCGGCGGCGCGGGGAGCTGCGCGAGGGCGGTGAGGTCCTCCGGGCGGTCGGTCGTGGCATCGACCAGATGGACGACGAGGTCGGCATCGCCGATCGCCTGCTGGGCGGCGTACTGCATCGCCCTGTGGAGCGCGTAGCGAGGCTCCAGGAGCCCTGGGGTATCGAGGAAGATCAGCTGCGCCTCGTCATCGGTCAGGATCCCGACGACCCGCTCCCGGGTCGACTGGGGCTTGGAGGAGACGATGGCGAGTCGGGTGCCGACCAACCGGTTGAGGAGGGTCGATTTGCCGGCATTGGGGCGCCCGACGAGGGTCACGAAGCCGGCGCGGGTCATCGGCGCGGCGTACTGACGAGCGGGACGGGGACGAGTCGGGCGCGGGGGTGTGGGATCACGACGGGAATGTGACGGGAGTGGGGGGCAAAGAGAAAGCCCCTGCCGAGTGAACGACAGGGGCTTCCAAGGGTGCCGGCGACGGCCTACTCTCCCGCGACCTCTCGGTCGGAGTACCATCGGCGCTGTAGGGCTTAACGATCGTGTTCGGGATGGGAACGAGTGTGGCCCCTACGCTCTAGTCGCCAGCGA
>JAJTFH010000013.1 GCA_021298395.1 Gemmatimonadota bacterium
CAGCGAGGATAGGTCGCACTACCTCCTGAATGGCGCCAAGATCTGGATCTCCAACGCGGGCTATGCCGGCGTCCTCACCGTCTTCGCGAAGGTCCCCGTCACCATCGATGGCGTGGTGAAGCAGCGCGTCACCGCCTTCATCGTCGATGCCCACGCCCCTGGCATCTCCCTCGGGAAGATCGAGGAGAAGATGGGGATCAAGGGAAGCGACACGCGCACGATCACCTTCGAGAACGTGCGGGTCCCGGCAGAGAACCTCCTCGGTGAGGTCGGCGGCGGCTTCAAGATCGCCCTCGAGATCCTCAACTCCGGTCGCCTCGGCCTCTCGGCCGGATCGACGCGCGGGACGCGCGAGATGATGAAGCTAGCCCTCGCGCATGCCAAGGAGCGGGAGCAGTTCGGACGCCCGATCGGCTCCTTCGAGATGATCCAGCGGAAGTTCGCCGCCGCTGCCGCCGACTGCTACGCCATGGATTCAGCGTGGATGCTCTGTGCGGGGATGGTCGACCGTGGTGGGGTCGACTTCTCCCTCGAGACCGCGGCGTGCAAGATCTACGCGTCGGAGCTCGCCTTCCGGACCGCGAGCGAGGCGATGCAGATCGCCGGCGGGATCGGCTACTCCAAGGAGTATCCGTACGAGCGCGCGCTGCGCGACTCCCGCATCAACATGATCTTCGAGGGGACCAACGAGGTCCTCCGCGCCCTCATCGCGCTCATGGGACTGCAGCAGCCCGGCGAGGAGCTCAAGGCGGTGGGGAAGGCGTTCAAGGATCCGCTCCACTCCCTGGGCGCGATCTCCAGCTACCTCACGGGGCGCGTCAAGCGCACCCTGGTGAAGCCGAGCTTCACGAAGGTCCACCCCACCCTCGCCGAGGAAGGGGAGCTCGTGGCGGAGAACATCCACGCCCTCGCCCTTGCGGTGGAGAAGGCGTTGATCGAGCATGGCAAGACGATCATCGAGCGGCAGTTCCTGCACGAGCGGATGGCGAATGCGGCGATCGACATCTACCTCGCGACGGCGGTCCTCTCGCGCGTGACCGCGGTGATCGGACGCGTAGGCGAGAAGGAGGCCGCGGCGGACCTCGAGGTCGCCCGCTTCTTCATCCCGATGGCGATGCGGCGCACACGTCGGGCGATCCGGGCACTCGAGCGGAACGCCGACGATGCGGCTCGTGCGATCGCCACCCGCGCGCTCGCGACCGGCGATCTCACCGTCCCTACTCCGACGGATACATGAGCGTCCTCTCGATGTCCGGCGTCGGGATCTCCTTCGGCGCCACCGAACTCCTGAAGGACATCACCTTCACCGTCGGGGATGGCGATCGCTGGGGGATCATCGGGCGCAACGGCGCCGGGAAGTCCTCGCTCTTCAAGGTCATCACCGGTGACCTGACCGCCACCGCAGGGAACGTCGCGCGAAAGCCGGGACTCCGACACGCCCTCCTCGACCAGCACCGTGCCTTCGAGGGCGCGACCACGGTCTGGCAGGCCGCCGCCGCGGCTTGGCGTGAGGTGATCGCCCTCGAACAATCGATCGCCGATCAGGCGATGCAGCTCGGGGAGATGGGGGAGTCGGTCACCGACGAGTTCCTCGAGAAGTTCGGTCGGGACCAAGAGCGCTTCGCCGATCTCGGGGGCTACGTCTATCACGCCCGCGTCGATGCGGTGCTCCAGGGGCTCGGCTTCGACGCCGAGGAATCGAAGACCCGCCTCGTCGCCTCGCTCTCGGGCGGGGAGCGCGGCCGCGTCGGCCTCGCCGCGCAGCTGATCGCGCCTGCCGACCTCCTGATGCTCGACGAGCCGACGAACCACCTCGATCTCGACACCACCACCTGGCTGCAGGATTGGCTCCGCGAGTGTGATGAGACGATCCTCGTCGTCTCCCACGACCGCGCCTTCCTCGATGCCATCTGCACGCACGTCCTACACATCGAAGGACGCAGCGGCGAATGGTACAGGGGGAACTACTCGCAGTTCGTCCCGCAGCGCGCCGAGCGTCGACTCACGCGCGAGCGCGAGCTGCAGAAGCAGATCGCCTACGTGAAGAAGGAGGAGGAGTACATCCGCCGGAACCTCGCCGGCGTGAACTCCTTCCAGGCCAAGGGGAAGCGGAAGCGCCTCGAGCGCCTCCCCCGCCTCGCCCCACCCCCCGGCGATCCCGCCGCGATGTCGCTGCGGTTCGAGCCCGCGGAGCGCGGTGGTGACCAGGTGATCGCGGTGAAGGATCTCCGCGTCGAGGTCCCCGACCGCACCCTCGTCGAGGATTTCACCGCGGTGATCCGCCGCAATGACTTCGTCGCCCTCGTCGGTCCCAATGGCGCGGGGAAGACCTCGTTCATCTCGACGATCCTCGGTGATCGCACGCCGGCGGCCGGTGAGGCCAAGGTCGGCTCATCGATCACCCCCGCCTGGTTCCGACAGGACCTCGCTGACCTCCCGCTCCGCAAATCGCTGATGGACGCGATCCTCGATCAGCGGCCACTCTGGAGCCGTGGCGCGGTGCAGAACCACCTCGGCGCCTTCGGCTTCAGCGGCGACGAGGTCTTCCGTGAGATCGGGACGTTGAGCGGCGGCGAGCGCGCGCGCATGGCGATGGCGCTCATCACCCTCTCGCACGCGAACCTTCTCGTCCTCGACGAGCCGACCAACCACCTCGACGTCGAGAACATCGAGGCGCTCGAGGATGCGCTCGACGAATACGAGGGGACGGTCCTCCTCGTCAGCCACGACCGCGCCTTCCTCCGCGAGGTTGCCACGCGCGTCTGGTGGTTCGATGGCACACGGCTCCGCGACTACGATGGTCCCTTCATCGAGTGGGAGGCCGACCGCGCCACACGGGTCGCCGATGCCGCCAAGGCCGATGCGGCCGCCGCCGAGGCCAAGCGCGCGGCGGAGAAGTCCAAGGCCAAGCGGAACGAGTCCAGCCAGGAAGACGAGCATGCGGCGCGACGCGCGCAGAAGCGGGCCGCAGAGGACGCCGAGCGTGCCGTACAGCGCCACGAGGCCAAGGTCGCGGAACTCGAGGCGCAACTCGCCGAGCCGGGGCTGTACGACGGAAGTGCGGAGAAGGCGCGCGAGGCCGCTCGCCTCGATCAGGCGCTCGCCAAGGAGCGCGCGGCCCTCGATGCCGCCATGGCCGCGTGGGCCGAGGCGACGGAACTGGTGGCTACGCCGCCTCGGGCCTGATCGCGAGGTAGCCCGCAAGAGCTTGGCGCAGCGCCATCCGCGCCGAGAGCTCGAGTTCGTACTCCACGCTGATCTCGCTCAGCTCCTTGGTGCCATGCTTCTTGAGGCGCGTGGCGACGGCATCGCTCTGCGCATGCCGCCGGCAGTACTCACGCGCCGCCATCCAGAGCGCATTCGCCGCGCGCCACCACGCCTCATCACGCGCGCGACCATCGGCCGCGACCATCTCGTAACGCGCCGTCGCCTTCACGAGGATCCCGTCACAGAGATCGACGACCTCGGCCACGCCTTCGAGTTCGAGGTCATCGAGCCCATGCTTGAGGACGCGCGCCAAGCGGTCGTGCTGATGCGAGCTCTCCTGCGCGGCGCGACAGAGGGCATCGGCGGCATCGCGCACCGGGTGATCGGAGGGGGCAGGAGGACGGGGGGCGGACTTGGAAGGCATCGGGATCAGGGGGAGGGATGACTCAATCCTATCGCACGCCCGCGTCCGCCGCGACGAAGGCGATCCGGTCGCCGGTGGGGCTCAGCGCGATGCGCGAGATCCCCCGCACCCCGACCGGGGCGAAGTCAGCCAGCACATCCCACTGGTCGCGGACACGTACCAGGAGCCGAGTGCCGCTGGTGATGATCAGCTGCCCCGATGGGGTCCAGATGTGGTATTCAGCGCCCGCAGGGAGTGGCGCGACGCGCCGGACGGTGCGGGTGCGGACATCGACCTCGCTGATCCAACTGGTATCGCGGGCGAGCTGCACGAAGGTGAAGGCCTCGCGTCCGGCAACACGCACCAGCGCTCGGCCGATGTCACGCGCGAGCGTATCGACCCGCCCCGTGCGCGGATCGGCGAGCACGAGCGCGTTCGGCTCCCCGAGGATGAAGGCCCCGAGGTTCGCCTCGTTCACCCAGACGTGGTAGCCCACCGGACGGAGGGCCGGGAGGATCACCGTCGGTGCGCTCCCATCGAAGGGGAAGCGCCAGAGTCGTTGGGTGGAATCACGCTCCACGCGGATCACGCTCAGCGCGAGGCCATCGGGCGTGCGGGTGGCAGAGTACTCGCTCTCGGTCGTGTGGGTGACCCGCTCCACCGCATCGGTCGTGAGCGTCACGCGCCAGATGTCGGCCTGCGCATCCTCGCGGATGCTGGTGAAGAGGAGCGCGCGCCCGTCAGCGGTGAAGGTGGGCTGATTGTCATAGCCCACGCGATTGGTGACGTTCACCGGGCGCCCGATCGCCACATGCGTGCCGACCTCGTGGAACGAGGCGACATAGAGATCGCTCCCCCCCTGCGCCATGGCCGAGCTCGTGGCGAAGGCCAGCAGCATCAGGAGGCGTCTCATGCGCCCACCACCACGCCACGGCACTCCCCGAACCCGATCCGCGCGCGCCCCGGCGCCTCACACCATCCGCGCACGATCACCTCGTCCCCATCGGCGAGGAAGGCGCGGGTCTCGCCATTGGAGAAGGTCACCGGTTCTGCCCCGCGCCAGGTGAGCTCGAGGAGACAGCCGCGCGACGATTTCTCCGGCCCGGAGACGGTGCCGCTCGCGATCAGATCGCCGGGGCGCAGGTTGCATCCCCCGCTGGCATGGTGCGCGAGCATCTGTCCCAAGGTCCAATACATCTGCGCGAAGCTGCCATGGCTCAGGCGCTCCGCCGGTGTCCCCGCCTCACGCATGCGAGCGGTGCGGATCCAGACCTCAAGGGTGAGGTCGAACCCGCCATGCGCCTGATCCCCCGCATCGGTGAGATAGGGCAGCGGCAATGGCTCCTCGGCGGTCCGCACACGCGCCGGCACGCGATAGGGCTCGAGCGCATCGAGCGTCACCACCCAGGGGGAGATCGTCGTCGCGAAGTTCTTCGCGAGGAAGGGCCCGAGCGGCTGATACTCCCACGCCTGCACATCGCGCGCCGACCAATCATTCACCAGCACGAGCCCCGCGAGATGCGACTCGGCCTCGGCGAGCGGGACGGAGGTCCCGAGCGCATTCCCCACCCCGATCACCGCGCCCACCTCGAGCTCGTAGTCGAGACGCGCCGTGGGCGCGAAGGTCGGTGGGCCTTCGGGTTTCGCACTGACCTGCCCCATCGGACGGTGCACCGGCGTTCCCGTGGGGACGATCGATGAGGCGCGCCCATGATACCCGATCGGCACATGTCGGTAATTCGGGAGCAATGGGTTGTCGGGGCGGAACATCGATCCGACGTTGGTCGCGTGATCGACGCTCGCGTAGAAGTCGGTGTAGTCCCCGATCGCCACCGGGAGCTGCATCTGCACACTCGCCATCGTCTGCAGTAGCGCTGGCACCCGCTGTGCCATGCGCCCCGCCTCGGTGTCGGCGCGGAGCACTCCCTGCACCGCCGCGCGCACCGCCGCGAGCGCCGGACGTCCGAGCGCGATCAACGCGTTGAGCGAACGCCCTTCGAGCGTCGCCGCGACTGCAGCGGAGAGGTCCGTGAGGAGCCCCGCATCACGCGCGACGCGGAGATCGAGCACCTGATCCCCGATCGCCACGCCAACCCCGATGCGCCCATCGGCGGCCGCGAACACCCCCAACGGCAGATTCTGGATCGGGAAGTCGGTGCCGGCCGCCTGCGCCGACGACACCCACGAGGTGAGCGCGAGATCATGCGTCTGGTCGAGCATCGTCAACGACTCCCGGCCGTCATGAGGGGCGCGAGCTCCTGCACCGGCTCCTCGAAGGAACAGGAGCCGAACGAACCCGCGAACGAAGAGCGAACCTGTGTCAGCGTCGCCGTATCGAGCTGATGCGTGCGCCAGGTGATCCGCGTCGGCTCGACGGTGATCGCTCGCGCCTCGCGCTCCTCGAGGAGCGGCGACACCTCGTCCTCGGCGACCCCCGTCCAGAGCAACGCCGCCGCAAGGAAGAGATTCAGATAGCCATACATCGTCCCGCGTGGCGCATCGGCTGCATAGGTGAGCGGATATTCACCCCGGAGCGGATGATGTAGCCCGGCCGTCGCCTTGAACGGCACACCCGCGCGCGCACAGGCCGCAAGGAAGCGCACGATCGCCGGCGGCGTGGGGAAGGCATCGGGCGTCACCCCACCCGTGCGGATCTTCGCGCGCAATCCATACGCGGCGAGCGCGGCGACGAGCGAGGTGGGATCCTCGCGCACCGGGAGCTCGACGTACACCGTCACCCCCGTCCCGAACGCACCGGCGAGCGCGGCGATCTCGTCGATCGACCCCGCCTTCGCCTCCACGGTATCGATCATCAGGCACGCACCATAGGTTGCCGACCACTCGCGCAGCGCGGGCGCCTCGCTCGCCGCGGCGAGCACACTCAATCGCCATGGCGCACGCGGCGTCGGCGCGCCATGCGGGAGCGCATCGACCGCCGCCGTGAACTCGGCGAGGCGCGCGGCCGGCACGACGAAGCGCCCGAGCATCGCGCGGTCGGTGCCGATCGCATAGCGCGCATAGGCTGCAACCGCGGCCGGCATCGAGAGCGCGGCCGGCGGAAAGAGCCCCGCGTAATCGATCAATCCGTCGAGCAGGACCGCAAGCGCGGTCCCCGACCTCGCCGCCACCGTCGACGCCGCGGTGGTCATCTGGGCGTCAGAGGATCGACGCGACGTCGATCCCGCGCGTCGCCAGGATGCGCGCGACCGTCTCGCCGATCTTGTTGTTCGGCGTGCTCGCACCAGCGGTGACCCCGACCCGCACCGCCCCTTCCATCGGGAACCACCCGCACGCCTCGGATTCCTGCCCATTGGCCAGATCGCGATAGCGAATCGACCCGCGCCCCGGATCGATCCCAAGCGCATCCTCGATGTGATAGGTGCGGACCCGCTCGGAGCAGAGCGCCGCCAGGGAGATGGTGTTGCTCGAGTTGTAGCCACCGATCACCACCATCACATCGAGCGGCTCGGTCAACAGGGCATTCACCGCATCCTGCCGATCCTGGGTCGCGCTGCAGATCGTGTCGAAGGTGCGGAAGTTCTCGGCGCGATGCGCCGCGCCGTGCGCGCGGGCCATCGCCTGCCCCACCGCCTCGCCGATCGCCAACGACTCGCGCGCGAGCATCGTCGTCTGATTCGCGACGCCGATCCGCTGGAGGTGCTGATCAGGATCGAAGTGCGGGCTCGCCGCATGGCGATACTTGGTGAGGAAGGCGTCTCGCCCTCCCTCGAAGCGCCCCTCGATATACGCCATCACATCCTCGGCCTGCGCCATGTCGCGCACCACGAGGTAGGTGCCACCGGGATACTTCTCCACCTGCGACGCCGTCGCGCGGGTCTCCTCATGGTAGTACTTCCCGTGGATCAGCGAGGTGAACCCATCGCGCGCGTAGACCTCGACTCGCTTCCATACATTGAGGACCGAGCCACAGGTCGTGTCGACCATGATGCAGCCCTTGGCCCGGAGTGTCTCGAAGTCATGGATCGTCACCCCGAACGCCGGGAGGATCACCACATCCTCCTTGGCGACCTGGGTGTAGTCGAATCCCGTCGCGCTCGGCGCGAGGAAGACGATCCCCATCTCCTTCAGCTTCGCATTCACATGCGGGTTGTGGATGATCTCCCCCGCCAGGTAGATGCGCCGCTCGGGGAACTTCGCCCGCGTCTGGTACGCGTACTCCACCGCGCGCTCCACCCCGTAGCAGAACCCGAACTCCTTCGCGAGCCGGATCGTCACGGGGCCCGCGAATAGCGTATGGTCCCGCGCCAACAGGAGATCGACCAACCGGCCGTCATAATCGGCGGTCAGCGTCTGCTGGACCTCGGCCTTGAGCCCGAAGCCCTTCCGGAAGTAGGTCGATTCGTCAGCCATCGTAGAAAGATACTCCCCGCCCCCGGTCAGGCGGCCCGGAGGAGGAAGGGGGTCAGCGCCGTCTTCACGAAGTCGGGGAGGGGCTGCTTGGCGATCGTCTCCTTCTCCACGCAGACCACCGTCAGGGTGGCCGAGGCCCGATGCACCAGATCTCGGGCCCGAAAGGCCTCGAACCGCAGCGTCAAGGAGGTCGTCCCGATCGTGGCGATCCCCACCCGGATCTCCATCAGCTCATCCATCTCCGCCGGGGAGTGGAACTCCACCTGGAACGCCTTCCGCGGGAGCTGGACCTTTCGCTCCACCCGCATCAGCTCGTAGGGGAGCCCCGCCCGACGGAACATCTCGTGCTCCGCTGCCTCGAAGAAGCGGATATAGGTCCCGTAGTAGATGATCCCGAGCGGGTCGCAGTCGCTCCACCGGACGCGTTCCTGGACGGCGAAGGGGAAGATGGTCGAGGCGTTATTCGTCACGGACGGAGTCCCCCTGACGGTGATGGAGGGAAAAGCGGACGGCGGGGTATGAGGGTGAATGGTAATCTGACGATGGAGGGGTCTTGCCCCTCCCCCTACCGACCTGGAGACCCCATGCTGCGCACCATCCTCGTCCCCCTCGACGGCTCGGCCCTCGCCGAGCGCGCGATCTCAGTGGCCTGCGAACTGGCCCGACGTACCGGGGGCGCCGTCCATCTGGTCCGAGCCCACGTCCCGATCGCCGTGGTCGGTGCGACCGCGGAAGGCGCGCTCTTCTCGCAGGAGATGCTCGCCGCCGATGAGGCGATCCGGAAGCGGGCCGCGGGATATGTGACCGCGCTCGCCACCAAGGTCGCCGGTGAGTGGGGGATCCGCGTCACGCCGATCTCCGAGGACGGGAGCCCCGCAGGCCTGGTGACCGATCTCGCCGATCGGATCCGCGCCGACCTCATCGTGATGACCACGCACGGCGCCGGTGGGTTCGCCCCCGACTGGCTCGGCTCGGTGGCCGACGCCGTCATCCGGCATTCGCGCCGGCCCGTCCTCACCCTCCCGGCCAACGACGCGCACCCGGAGCGGCCCTTCGCCCCCAAGAAGATCCTCGTCACCCTCGACGGGAGCGAGCATTCGGAGGCGATCCTTCCCATCGTCCGCGACCTTGCTGTCACGATGAGCGCGGCGGTCGAGTTGGTGCGCGTCGTCGCACCCTACGTGCCCGGCGATGTGGTCACCCATCTCACGGCGGACCGCCCCGATCCCTTTGGCGTCGACGCCGAGACGCTCGCGGCCAAGACCTCGCTCGAAGAGATCGCCGGGCAGCTGCGGGGGAGCGGGATCCCGGTGACCACGACGGTGCGAGTGGATCTCTCACCGACGCGGAGCCTGCTGAACGAGGTGAAGGACCTGAACCCTGACTGCCTCGCGATCGCGACGCAGGGACGCGGCCTCTCGCGCGTCTTCCTCGGCTCGGTCGCCGACAAGCTCCTCCGCTCGTCGGGGCGCCCCGTCCTCGTGCTGCGCCCGCCGACCAACTGATTCCATGCGGGTCTGGGCCCCGTCCGCGCTCCCGCGCGGCGGGCGCTCAGCCGGGCGCTCAGCCGATCACTCAGCGATCGCTCAGCGTGCGTAGAGCTCGGGCGTGAGGAAGGGGGCGAGCGCGTAGGTCACCAGGACCTCGTACGCCGCCTGCCGATCGATGCGATCCGCGGTCAGGATCCCCACCGCGCCCTTCCCATGCTTGGTCCCGCGCGTGGCGGCAAAGGTGTCCATCGCATGCCCGAGCTCTGCTCCCGCGCGGATCAGCGTCGCGACCCCATCGGGGAGTGGCATCGCGAGCGAGCCGCCGACCCCCTCACGTCCGTCGCGATGGACCACGACGCACCAGGCGCAGGTGCGCATCCCCTCAGGGCCATCGACGATCCCGCCCTCGAGCCCGACGCCGAGGTCGGCGTCGGCGGCCTCGCGCGCGGCGCGGGCTCGCGTGCGTGCGCCGCGGATCGTCTCGTCATCGCCGACCGGCTGATCGGGGACCCCACTCGCCACCACCACCGGCGCGATCGCCGCCACATCGACGAGGGTGCCGAGTACGGCGCGCACCGCCGCGAGCTTCACCGGATTCCCGGACCCCACCGCCACCTGTCGGACGTCGGTCAGCATCCGCCGAATCTATCGCCGCGCTAACTTCGCCCCTATGCCTCGCGCCGCCCCCTCCCCCACCCCGCCGGGATTCACCCTCCTCGGCGGACGGCTCTGGCTCGATCTCGTGAACACCGACGATGTGCGGCAGGATGTGCGCGTCGACACCATCGGGGAGTTCGACCGCTTCGTGGCCTGGCTCCTGACCGCCGGGGTGATCGATGCCGACCGCGCCGAGGCGCTGCAGCGCCGCGCGATCGAGCAGCCCTCAGGGGCGGCGGCCGCGCTCGTCGAGGTGCGACGCCTCCGCGCCGCGCTCCGCGCCCTCGCGGAGAAGGGGAATGGCGCCACGGCCGCCGTGACACGCGAGGCGACGTTGGCCGAGTTGAACCGGATCCTGAGTCGCGCGGTGGGTACGCGGCGGATCGATCGGACGGAGGAGGGGCGCTATGTGCGCCGCTTCATCCCGGGGGGCGATGCCTTCGGTGGCTTGGTGATCCCGATCGTGGAGTCGGCGATGGACTCCTTCATCCGCGGCGAGTTCGATCGGATCCGCGCCTGCGCCGGGCGGCGCTGCGGCCGCCACTTCGCCGATGACACCCGCTCCCGCACGCGCCGCTGGTGCGAGATGCGGGGGTGTGGGAACCGCGCTAAAGCGCGACGGCGGCGTCAGCGCCAGGCTTGAGGTAACCCATCTCCTCGGCATAGCCGCGGAGCTGCCCCTGTAGGATCCGTCGCCCACGGAAGAGTCGCGACTTCACCGTCCCCTCGGGGACGCCGAGCACCCCCGCGATCTCCGCGTACTTGAGCCCGTGGAGGTCGCTCATCACCACCGCGAGGCGGTACTCATCGGGGAGGGCTTGGATCGCCCCGACGATCTCCTCATCGAGGAACGAATCGTAGAAGGTCCCCTCGGGATCGGTCTCGCCGACCGCCTCGAACACCATCCGACCCTCCTCGTCCTCGAGCGGCTGCACCTCACGCGCATCGACGCGCCGCTTCCGGCTGACGAAGGCGTGATAGAGGATCGTGAAGAGCCAGGCGCGGATGTTGGTGCCAAGGCGGTACTGCTCCCAGCGCTGGATGGCGCGGAGCATCGTGTCGGAGACCAGATCCTCCGCCTCGTCACGGGCGCGGGTCAGCTTGAGCGCAAAGGCATAGAGCGCATCAAGGTGTCGCATCGCCTCGGCGTCGAAGCGGGCACGCCGCTGCGCCTCGTCGAGCGAGACCATCCGTCGCTCGAGCCCGAACGGGTCGAGCGGCATCGCCATCATCGTCATATCCGATCGCTCCACCATGGATTCACTCACCTCGTCACCGCGCCCCGCACATGGGAGGTCACGAACCGCTTGAGGTCCGAGGCCACCCCATGCATGAGGCTCACATCGCGCTTCATCCGCGCCATCGTCGTCGCCCCTTCGAGCGCCGCCACGATGAACCGCGCCAACCGGAAGGGATCGGTTCCCTCCTCGAGACGGTCTTCTGCCTGCGCGAGGAGGCCCGCGATCTCGTCGATCCATCCACGGAAGACCCGGGCGATCCGCACGCGGAACCCCTCGTCCTGCTCCGCCATGTCGGAGGCGAGGGCGCCGAAGGGCGAGCCCCCCTTCATCCCCCGCTCGACCTGCATCGCGACCACCGAGTCGATGAAGATCTGCAGCCGCTCGATCGGATCGAGCGAGCTCTCGCGCAGGATCGCGAGTCCGCGCTCCCCGAGGAGATCGAACTGCCGCGCGAGCACCTCGTGCCCGAGCGCGTCCTTGGACTTGAAGTAGTGATAGAAGTGGCTCTTGCCACTGAGGCCCGCGCGCGCGATGACGTCATCGACCGACGTCTGCGTGAAGCCCTTCTCGGCGATGAGTTCAGCCGCGGCGTCGAGGATCTGGATTCTGCGCTGAGTCACCCGGACAATATTGGACCGGTCGGTCCAAACCGCAAGGGCAAATTGGACAGGATGATGTAACTTATTGTTTCACAGATGTTTATGATCTGGACAATACGGCGGACCAGCCCACTTTTCGTGGCGAATTCCTAAGGAATTCGGTCCGATTAGTACCGGAAGTACAGCCTACCGGCGACGGCGCCCACCGCGCCCTTTTGGACCGGGGGGACCACGTCGGGGGCCGCGACCATCCCCTCGTCCACCACCCCCGCCGGGGAATCGGCCCTCGCGAGGGCGGCGCCCATCCCGCGCGCCACGTCCATCGCGCGATGGCCGCTCCTCCGGCGACCAGGGCTGCCGCAGCGCCTCCTGCACCTCGGCGAGCGAATCCCCGCGCACCGATCCCCGCGCTCCGCGCGTCACGACGAACCGCAGCGGACGATCGAGCTCGGGGAGCTCCTCCTCCACGAGGGTGCGCGCCACCTTCTCCGGGAGCTGTAACCGCACCACACCGTACGCGCCGCGCTCGGGTGACTCCTCCACCTCGTAGTGCAGCGCGATCGTGCGATCGCGGATCTCCACTGCGCCCGGCAACGTCATCCACCGCGCGCGTGCCTCACGCGAGACGACACGATCGGGATCGAATCGCAGCCCGGCGGTGCGGAACCCCTGCAGGTCCTCCACCTCCGCGAGCTGCCGCTCGTACCACGCCGCGAGTTCGGCCTGCTGCAGACGGGGCGTCATCCCACCGGAGCGGCGCCAGACCTCGCGCACCTCCTCGATCCCCTGCCGATTGCGCGGCACCGCCTGATGCCGCGCCTCCCCACGCGCGAGCGCCTCGGCGAGTACGCGCCGGATCGCCGGGGCGAGCTCGGGGGTGAAGTCGTCGAGGGGCTCGCGCTCCCGCTCGAGGGCGAAGCCGAAGTAGGTGAGCCCTCGCTCCAGGGCGAGGGGACGTTCCCGCTTGCTCGGATCGTACGAGACGCGTGGCGCCTCCCGTGTCGCAAAGCGCCGTACGAGATCCATCGGGAGCTGCGTCCCCTCGATCGCGGCGCGCGGGATCCCGAACTTGTCGGCGAAGTACCGGAGCGTCCCCGCGACCGCGCCCCAGCTCCCGCAGACACTCGTCTTGGAGACCCGCGCCTCATCGCCGGTGACCGTCTCCTCGTCGATCACCAGACTGAAGGGCATGATCCGCGCGACGAGCTCGATGAAGCGGCGCTCGATCGCCGGCGTGGTCCGCGGCATCGTCGTGGGGAGCGGCAACCCGACCGACCGATAGATGCTCGCCATCGCGAGCGCCGCATCCTCGATCGCCTTCACCAAGACCCCACGCCCCTCGGCCCAGCGATGCACGCTCTCGTCGAAGAGCTGCCGCGGGAGCCCATAGACCTCACCGAGGAAGCCGCAGGTCTCGAATGCCTCGGCGTAGGCATTGTAGGTGGTCAGGTGATCCGACCCGGCGACGATGAGCCCGTGGAGGTCACGGTCCTCGCGCGTCATGCGATGCAGCGACTCCACGCTCGCCATCACCGCCACATACGGGAGCAGGGCGTCATCGCAGTGCACGAGGAGCTCCGCCCAGGGGCGGTCGACCGGCATCGCCTCGACCTTCTTCCCGTACTCGGTCAGGTGCCCGCCATCGATGATCCCGCGCGACTCGAGGAACTGCACCGCATCGCGATACGACCGGCGATCGAGTGGGATGGGGAGGTCGAGCGCATCCGCGGCCACGCCGAGTGCCGCGCAGGTGAGGGCCACGCGCTCGGAATCGCCCGCGAGCTGGAACTCCGGCGCCGTCGGGGTGAGATCTTGGAAGTGGATGTCGCGATCGGAGAGGATGAAGACCCGTCCCCCCGCGACGCGCCCATGCACGCGCCCCGCCATCTGCAGGATCTCGTTCGCCCCGAGATGGAGCCGCGTGAGCACGTTCCGCCCGCGCTCGACGAGGTTCGTGAAGCGCGTGTCGTCGATCACCACCGTGTCGAGCCCGCGCACGTTGAGCGCACTCTGCCCGGCGGCGGTCATCGCGAGGAGGAAGGGTTTCTCGACCTCCCCCTCGAGGAAGGGGCGGATCACGCGGATCGGCTCCCCACCGTGATAGAACGCCACCTGCATCTTCGGATAGCGCGCGCCGACGTCGGCCGCGACCTCCTCCACCCCCGCGCGCGTCGGGAGGAAGACCCCGATCCCACGCCGCTCCTTGATCGCCTGCTGCAGGAAGCGGTCATCGAGGAACGAGGTCGGCTTCTTCCGCTCGACGACGACCTTCGCCGCCTTCGCGGGATCGTATGCGCTCGATTCGATCACCGCGGCCGCATGCAGATAGCGCGCGTAGAAGGTGGGATCGACCGTCGCGGAGAGCCAGATGAAGCGGCACCCGGTACGCTTGCCCAAGGCGAGACAGAGCTCGAGCTCCGCCGAGGTCTGATGGATCTCATCGATGACGAGGGTGTCGTGCGGGCGGATGTCGCCCTCCTGGAACCAGCGGCGCGCGATCCCCGTGGTCACGATCACCACGTTCCAACTCGGTGTCTCAGGGGTGGCCTCGCGCTCGCGGTTCACCACGCCGACGCGGAGCGTCGTCGTGTCGAGCAGCGCGTGCGCGATCGGGCGCACGGCGAGGGTCTTCCCGGTGCCGGTCCCAGCGACGATCCCGAAGCCAGGACGGGGGCGCTCGGGAGCGACGGCGATCCGCTCGGCGAGCGCGGTCAGCTCGGGGCCGCGCGTCGACCAGAGGAGGGTCTCGATGTCGAGCCCGAAGCCGAGCTCGATGGTCTCACAGGCGGCGCGGGTGGGCGCGATGATGATGAGGCGCCCGCGCGGATCCCCCGACCGGACGAAGGCCTCGTGGTCGGGAGGGAGATAGGGGTCGCGGACCGCGCGGAGCGGTTCGCCCGAGGGGGTTACGGGGTGCCCTCGCGCGGCTTCCGCTCACGCGGGGCCGCCGGTCGCTTGGCGGACGGCGATGCCGCGGGGCCCGCCGAACGAGACGCCGACTCACGACGCGCCCGGGCCTGCTCCTCGAATCGCTCTCCCATCGCATCGCGTTCGGTGGGGCCATACAGGATCGTCCCGTTGGCCGGCTTCTGTCGGAGCGCGGTGGCGCAGTCGGTGGGCGCGGGCTGCTGCGAGGCCGGGACCTCATGGATCCAGATGCGGCAGAGCCCCGCGGGGGGAAGCATCGAGACGGGGACGGCGGGAGCGGGGGCGGCGGACGGCGCCACCGGCTTCGCCGGGACGCTGACGGAGACAGGGCGGACCTGGGCCTCCGCGAGGGAGGTGGTCCCGAGCAGGAGGAGGGAGAGGAGGGAAAGGCGCACGGGAGGAATCGGTAGGTGACGCTCCATCCTACCCAAGAGACACGCGGAGGTTCGCCAGGTCAACGGGTCAGTCCCCGAAGCTGATCCCGCACGACCGGGCGGTCAGGACCGCATCGTGGGTGGGATCGACCCGCTTCGGCGCCTTGAGGACCTCGCGGATCGGGACGGTGACGATGTGGGGGCTCTGCAGCGCCACCATCTGGCCCCACTTCCCGTCCGCCACCGCCTGCGTCGCCGCCGCCCCGAATCGCGTTGCGAGGAAGCGGTCGTATCCCGTCGGCATCCCCCCACGCTGCAGGTGCCCGAGGACGAGCGCGCGGCACTCCTTCCCCGTCCGCTGCTGGATCGACTTGGCCAGCCGATGGGCGATCCCGCCGATGCGTGGCGCCTGCCCCGGCATCGACTCCCCGATGAGCGAGGTCTCGCCATGCTCGTCGATCGCCCCCTCGGCGACGACGACGATCGCGAATTTGCGACCGCTCCGGTCCCGCTCCATCACCACCTCGCAGACCTGGTCGAGGCGCCATGGGATCTCCGGGATGAGGATGACATCGGCCGATCCCGAGAGCCCGGCATGCAGCGCGATGAACCCCGCCTCGCGTCCCATCACCTCGAGCACGAGCACGCGATCGTGGCTCTCCGCCGTCGTCTGCAACTTGTCGATCGCCTCGATCGCGGTCTGCACCGCGGTGTCGAAGCCGAAGGTGGTGATCGTCCCCGCCACATCGTTATCGATCGTCTTCGGCACCCCGACGATCCGCATCCCCTTGTCGACCAGCTGCTGGGCGATCGCGAGCGATCCGTCACCGCCGATCGAGATCATCGCCTGGATCCCGAGGTTCCGCGCGTTCTCGATCAGTTCGTCGGAGCGATCGATGCTGTCCCAGCTCCCGTCGGGGCGCTGCACCGGGAAGGCGAAGGGATTCCCGCGATTCGTGGTCCGGAGGATCGTCCCCCCCTGATGAGCGATCCCGCGCACCGAGTCCGCGGTGAGTGGGACCACCTCATCCTCCCCGAGGAGCCCGTAGTAGCCACGCTTGATCCCGAGCACGCTCCATCCCCGCGAGAGGGCGGAGAGGGTGGCGGCTCGGATGACGGCGTTGAGGCCCGGGGCGTCGCCGCCGCCGGTGGAGATGGCGATTCGCATAGGGGCAGGGGTCAGGTGACAGGGGTCAGAGGGCCGCCTCGATCAATCGCAGGATCTCTCCCGGTTGAGCGTGGCGACCGAGACGTTTCTTCGAGAAGAGCAGCGCGTCATCGAGCGTGACCTCGAAGACCCCGCCGCCGGAGGGGATCATCCCCACCTCGGCGTCGGGCCACCGTTCCCGCAGCGCGGCCGCCAGACCGACGGCCCGTGGTTCGTAGTTTCAGACGGTGCAGTATTCGATCGTGAGACGCATGGGTGCGGTCGAGTGGGAGGTCAGGGGGCGTAGCGCACGCCGGCGAGATTCGCGAGCGCCTTGATCGTGGTGTCCTGCCGGGCGACGACCCCACGCAGCGAATCGACGGCGAACTGGAGTTCGGTGGTCCGGCTCCCGAGCTCCTCGAGCGTCGATTGCAGCGCGAGCGTCTCCTCCATCGCATCGAGCGCGGCCTTCGGGTCCTGGTAGCAGCTGACCCCGGTCAGCGCGACGGCGACGACGGCGACGAGGATCCGAGAACGCGGCATGATTCGGTACCGGGTGGCGGGGGATCGGTGCGGACTCCGCGTGGAATCTACCGAACATCGCGTCATGATTCCTCTTCGCCTGCATCCAGCGCCCCCTCGGGCGCCTCTCGGCTTCACCCTCGTCGAGCTCGTGATGACGAGCACCCTGATCGGCATCCTCGCGAGCATCGCGCTCCCCAAGGGGGCGCAGATGATGGATCACCTCCGCGTCCGTCAGGCGGCCCACGAGGTCTGGGCCGCACTCTCGCTGGGGCGGAGCGCCGCCATCCATCGCGCCGGCTACACGCGGGTCATCATCGACGAGACGGGTGGGTCGATCCACCTCCGCCACGCCACCGACACCCTCCGTCGGTGGCCTGTGGGGGCGGCGCACGGGGTCACCCTCCGCGCCTCGCGCGACACCCTGACCTTCGCCCCCACCGGCCTCGGCCACGGGGCGAGCAACACGACGATCGTCGTCTCGCGCGGGCGACGCGCCGACACCCTGGTGGTGAGTCGGCTCGGGCGGGTCCGGGCGAGTTGGCAGTGATGTGAGAGTGAGGAGTGGCCACCCCCGCGTGGGGCGTGGCCGAGGACGCCTCAGGTGCCGAAGTCGAACCCGGGGATCGAGATCCGTGGGATCTCCTGCCCGATCACCCGTTCCACCGTGCGCACCATCCCGATCTCATCCGCGCACATGAAGGTGAAGGCATCTCCTTCCTTGGCCGCGCGCCCCGTGCGCCCGATCCGGTGGACGTAGTCCTCGGCCTGCTGCGGCACATCATAGTTGATCACATGCGTGATCCCCGAGATGTCGAGCCCGCGCTGTGCGATGTCGGTCGCGACGAGGATCTTGGTCGTCCCCGCCTTGAAGCGCGCGAGCGCCTGCTCGCGCTGCCCCTGCGACTTGTCGGCATGGAGCGCATCGGCGCTGTACCCCGCCTCGGCGAGATGCTGCACCACGCGGTCGGCGCCATGCTTGGTGCGCGTGAAGACCAGCACCGAATCCTCGGCGTCGAGGGACTGCACGAGATGCACGAGGAGCTCGGTCTTCTTGTGCTTCGGGACGGGATAGACGTAGTGCCGGACCGTCGCCGCCGCCTGCGAGCGCCGCCCCACCTGCACCACCTGCGGCTTGCGCAGATACTTTCGCGCGAGCGCCTCGACCTCGGGGGGCATGGTGGCCGAGAAGAGGAGGGTCTGCCGATAGGGGTGGATCTGGGCGACGATCTTGTTGATCTGCGGGGCGAACCCCATGTCGAGCATGCGATCGGCCTCGTCGAGGACCAGCACCTCGAGGTCATCGAAGATCACATGCTGCTTCTCGAGGTGATCGATCAACCGCCCCGGCGTGGCGACGATCACGTCGACCCCGGCGCGGAGCGCGGCGGTCTGCGGCTCGTAGCCGACGCCGCCATAGATCGAGATCACGTCGAGCCCGGTCCCCTCCCCGTACTTCTGGAAGCTCGCCTCCACCTGCTGGCAGAGCTCACGCGTGGGGGTGAGGATCAACGCCCGCGTGCGCTTGGGCCCGCCGAGCAGCCGCTCGATGATCGGGATGGTGAAGGCCGCGGTCTTCCCCGTGCCGGTCTGCGCGAGCCCCATGAGGTCGCGCCCCTTGAGGGCGAGCGGGACCGCCTGGGCCTGGATCGGCGTGGGCCGTTCGTAGCCGGCGCGCGCGAGCGAGGCGAGCATCGGGGCGCTCAGCCCCAGGTCCGCGAAGGTGAGCTCGGTTGTGCTCGCCTCGGCCTGGGCGAGGGTCAATCCCGTGCTCATCCGTTAGATCAACTCCACCGGACGTCCCGAGAGCCGAGCGATGAGGCCGATGCGGAAGGTCACATCGCTCCACCGCTCCTCACCGCCCAGCACCTGCTCGAGCGGGAACATCGGCCAGACGTAGGGATTCGAGGTCTTGGGGAGTGTGGTCCCCTTGTTGTGCGGGTGCCAGATGCCACGGCGATCGCAGTCGTCGACGAAGCGCTCGTACATCTTGGTCCAGATCTCGTTGCGCCGGAGGAAGCCCAGGCGCGCCATGAGCTCGAGCCAGGCGAGCGCCGCCGGGATGTCCTGCTCCACGGCGTTGCGGTGCGGGAGATGATCACCCAGCACCACGTGCGGGACGTTCACGAGCTGCGTGCCGACGAGCTGCACCGGCTCTTGTCGCGGGAGCGGGCGGCTGAGATAGGCGTACAGGAGCTCCATCGCCTCGTGATACTCCCCCTGGAAGAGGGGCATATGCGCGATGAGATGGAGGGCGTGGAAGGTCGGGGGTGCGGCCTCCGGATGGAGTACCTGCTTGTTCCCCACGCGGATCCACGGCTTCTCCGCGAGCGGAGAGCGGAGGAACTCGGCGATCCGCTCGATGGTGCGACGCGCGAGACCGCGGAGACGCGGATCCCCCTCGAACCCCGCACCGGCGAGCGCGGCACCCGCCGCCTCACGCACCGTTCGACGATGCGCGAGGAGGAGTTCCTCCTCGACCTTCGCCCTGGTGGGGGCGAGCTCGAAGAGATTGGCGCGATCGACGTCCTCCTGCAGGAGCCGGAAGAGGACGCGCCGCGAGTGCACGAGCGGCGGCGACTCCTTGTCCCACCCGTATTCGGTCAGCCGGCGGAAGGCCGGGACGGTCCCGACCCCTTCGAAGTGCGCGGCACGCGCCGAGGGGGTGGTGAGGATCGACTGATTCCAGACCCCGTTGACGTCGGCCTGGAGGGCGAGTTCGATGGCCGGACGATAGGTATAAGGGAGGTTGCTCCACCCCGGCGTCACCTGACCGCCAAGCCTCGCGACCTCAGTGATGGCGCGATACTGCACCGGTGATGCCGCATTGTTGAGCACCCATTCCAGCGGAAAATCGACCGCAGGAGGGGGAGGAGGCGGGGGCGCGAATATCGAGACCGGGGTCACCACCGGGATCGGCACTTCGAGTTCTATTGCCATAAAGCCATGAAATACAAAGAGATGACAGCGCGTGTCCTCTCAGCGTTGAGAGGGCATTACAAGGATACACCACTCCAGGCATTTCGCCAGACTTTTCGCCTCCTATTCGGGGGTTTTTGTCGACTGGGACTGGGATCGGTCCCCCAAAGACCCCCGTCCCCCAACCCCCGTCCCCTGATCCCTGCATTTCTGTCTCCCTCCCCCGCCATTTCGGCGCCTTCCCTAGCGCCCCCCGCCACCCTGTCGTAATTCCACACGGAACGGACCTTGCACCTGAGGGTCTGACATGGAACCGAATCTTCCCGTCCCAACCAGCAGCCCCATCGTGAGCACGCGCCAGACTCTCCCGGTCCTCCCCCTCAGGGGCACCGTCATCTTCCCCGGCCTCACCGCCCCCATCGCGGCGGGCCGGCCCGGGACCCTGCGCGCCATCGAGGCGGCGCTCAAGGGCGACCGCCTCGTCTTCGCCGTCGCCCAGCGCGACAACACCGAGGAGCCCGACCCCGACATCCTCTACTCGATGGGCGTGATCGCCCGCATCGGACAGGTGCAACGGGGTCTGGGCGGGGTGCAGCTCCTCCTCCAGGGCGAGCAGCGCGCCACCGCACTCCAGTACAACACCACTGAGGGGTACCTCTCGGCGGTCATCGTCCCCGTCGAGGAGCTCGCGCCCGTCGAGGAGAAGGATCCCGCCTTCGTCGCCCTCCATAAGGAGATCCGCGAGCGCGCCGCCGAACTCGGTGAGCGGCGCGGCCTCCCGGAGGAGGTCGTGCACCAGGTGCTCGACTCCGTGACCGAGCCGGGGCGCTTCTCCGATCTCGTCGCCGGCTACATCGAGCTCCCCGTCCCTGAGAAGCAGGGGCTCTTGGAGACCCTCTCCATCGAGGATCGCCTCCGAAAGGTCCTCGTCCATGTGCAGCGCCAGATCTCCCTCTTGGAGGCGCAGGAGGAGATCAAGACGCAGGTGCAGGAGGAGCTCGGCGAGCGGCAGCGCGAGATGTTCCTGCGCGAGCAGATGAAGGCGATCCAGAAGGAGCTCGGCGACGACGACGCCTCCAAGGAGATCGAGGAGCTCCGTGCCACGCTCGAGGCGCTCGATCTCCCCAAGCAGGCGCGCACCGAGGTCGAGCGTGAGCTCGGCCGCCTCGAGCGCGCAGGGCGCGAGTCCATGGAGGCGCAGGTCATCCGCACCTATCTGGAGTGGATCGCCGAGCTCCCGTGGACCACCGTCTCCGACGATCAGCTCGATCTCACGCGCGCGAGCACGCAGCTCGATGCGGATCACTACGGCCTCACCGACGTGAAGGACCGGGTGCTCGAGTTCCTCGCCGTGCGGCAGCTCCGCGCGGCACAGGCTGCCGCGTCCGAGTCGACGGATGACGCCGAGACCAAGTCGAAGAAGGCGCGCGCGATGGCGAAGGGGCCGATCCTCCTCTTCACCGGCCCACCCGGCGTCGGCAAGACCTCGATCGCGAAGTCGATCGCGCAGTCGCTCGGCCGCGAGTACGTGCGCGTCGCTTTAGGGGGCGCGCGCGACGAGGCCGACATCCGTGGCCACCGCCGCACCTATGTGGGCGCGATGCCGGGGCGGATCATCCAGGGGATGAAGCAGGCGGGGACCAAGAACCCCGTCTTCCTCCTCGATGAGGTCGACAAACTCGGGCAGTCGTTCCAGGGGGATCCCTCGAGCGCCCTCCTCGAGGTGCTCGACCCCGCGCAGAACGACTCCTTCACCGATCACTACCTTGGGGTCCCCTTTGACCTCTCCGAGGTGCTCTTCATCGCGACGGCGAACTTCGTGCAGAACATCCCCGGGCCTCTCCTCGACCGCATGGAGGTCGTGGAGTTCGCGGGGTACACCGAGCGCGAGAAGCAGGAGATCGCCAAGACATACCTGATCCCGCGCCAGCTCGAGGAGAATGGGCTCGGCGACAAGGCGGTCGTCTTCAGCGACGAGGCCGTCGCCTCGCTCGTGAGCCAGTACACCCGCGAGAGCGGGGTGCGACAGCTCGAGCGCGAGGTCGGCAAGGTCGCGCGCAAGGTCGCGCGGCGCATCGCCACCAAGGAGGGCGCCGATCCCACCAGTGATGGCGTCATCTCCGCCGACGAGGTGCGCGAGCTCTTGGGCCGTCCGCGCGTGCACCCCGAGAAGGCGAACGTCGCCCACGAGGTGGGGATGGCGACCGGGATGTACTACACACCGATGGGGGGCGACATCATGTTCGTCGAAGCCTCGGTCCGTTCGATCGCCGCGCCCTCGAGCGCCGGCGAAGGGGGCGCCCCGGTCTCGCTGATCCTCACCGGCCAGCTCGGCGACGTGATGAAGGAGTCGGCGCGCGCCGCCTTCACCTACGTCACCAAGAACGCCGAGCAGTTGGGGATCCCGCGCACCCGCTTGGGTGCGGTGGAGACGCACATCCATGTGCCGGCGGGCGCGATCCCCAAGGATGGGCCCTCGGCGGGGGTCGCGATCTCGACCGCATTGGCGAGCGAGCTCTCCGGACGTCCGGTCCGGAAGGACCTCGCGATGACCGGTGAGGTCACCCTCCGCGGTCGCGTCCTCCCGATCGGGGGGGTGAAGGAGAAGGTCCTCGGCGCCCTCCGCGCCGGGATCACCGACATCATCCTCCCCAAGGCGAACGAGGCCGATGTGGAGGATGTCCCCGAAGAGGCCCGCGGGAAGCTGCGCTTCCACTTCGTGGAGTCGCTGCACGAGGTCCTGGCCATCGCGCTCCTCCCGGAACCAGGTCGGACCACCGGGGAACCGCTGGCGGTCGTGGCGTAGTATCATCGAGGGGGATCGCGCCGGTGGAGGCGAGGTCCCCGTCCCTCACCTCGGAGTCTCATCCGTGCGTCGTGCGTTCGTCGCCCTCTCGGTCCTCCTCCTCGGCGTCTCACTTGGCTCCTCCGCGCTCCACGCGCAGGCGGACCGCGTCTCCATCCAGGTCACCGATGTGCGGGGGAATGCGATCCCCTTCGCCTTCGTGCAGATCACCAAGGGGGTGAGCCGCGTGGCCGACGATTCGGGGCGCGCGGTCTTCTCGGTCAAGAACGCCGATTCGCTGAACCTCCAGGTGCGACGCATCGGCTTCGATCCCTTCTCCGGGTGGACCAAGCGGCGCAACGAGAGCGGGGCCTTCGTGGTCGATCTGATCCCGCTCCCACGGACCCTCGATCCGGTGACGATCGCCGGGCGGCGTGACACCCCGCTCGCGCGCACGGGGTTCTACGATCGCGTCGAGCGGATCCAGCGTGGCTCGTATTCCGCACGGATGATCACCCCCGAGGAGATGGATCTGCGCAATCCGATCCGTCTCTCGCAGGTGCTCGCGGGGGAGAGCATGGTCAAGGTCACCCCGTACAACGGCAAGGCGGTGCTGATGGGACGTGGGATCGCCTGCGCGATGACGATCCTCCTCGATGGCCAGCGTCTCACCGGGACCTACGAGGAAGCCGTGGGGAATCCCAGTCCCCCGCCGATGTCCTCGCTCGGGTCGATCGATGAGATCATCAACGCGCAGTCGATCGCGGCGATCGAGGTCTATGGGAGCGCCGCTGCCGTGCCCGCCGAACTCCAACGGGTGGCGGGAGGTCGGATGGCGCAGGGCTGTGGGCTCGTCGCGATCTGGACCGGCTCACGCCGCTGACGCACGCCGCTGACCCACGTCGGCGCGCCGACCGCGCGCCCACCCCTCAGCGATAGCGGATCGGCGTGGTGCGGCCGAGCTCGTCCACCACGAAGCGCGGCGCCATCGGCGCCCCGAGCACGATGAGCTCCTCCGACGCGGCGCGCAGCGACGCGCCCATCGCCCCCGCCCCGATCGCGACCGGTGGCGTCGGCACGGTGTAGGGCTCAGCCGTGGTGAGACGCACGATGTAGCCCAAGTCGGCGAGCGACTGCAGCGTCATCTTGGAGAGCGGGTTGTTCGTCTGGAGATACCCCGTCATGAGCTCCCCTTGGAAGACGCTCTCCTTCCAATGCGAGTCGATCGTCCCCACCCCGCAGGTGAGGGCCGCGTCGAGATCGAGACAGTTCTCGGCCGGCACCGCGCCGCCTTGGCAGGCCGTCGTCCCGCCGTGGTCGCTCACACACGCCGTCGCGGCAAGCGGCCCCGTGACACGCACCGTCGCAAGCCCGCTGTCGGCGAGGATCCCGCGCCGCCGCCAGAGGGTCCCGACCCCCACGATGTGCAACATCTCGTGGAGGACGACGGCATTCAGGCGCCCCTTGTTGGCGAGATCGGTGAGGTCGGCACTGTCGAAGCGCATGATCCCGACCACGGTCAGTCCGCCGGTGACGCGCGTGAGACAGGGGCCCGCCGAGCCCAACGTCTTCCCCACCCCGTCGATCGCCTCGACCTTGGCGTAGATGACGAGGTCGTCGACGATCTCATCGAGTGCCGAGGTGCCGGTCATCGAGGCGCTGCACTTGGTGAGATCGAAGGGGGCTTCCTTGCTCCCGACCTTCGCCGCCTGGAGGTCATTGAGGATGATCTCCTCGATGCGCGCCGCGGCGGCGTCGAAGGCGGTGGCGACGGTGCCCGTCGGTTTGGTCCCGACCCACCGCAGATCGATGTCGAAGGTCGTGTCATTCGTCGCCGCAGGGGCGGTGGAGTCCGTGCACCCCCCGACGAGGACGAACAGACCGAGCGCGCCGGCGAGGGCGAGAGTGCGCGGCATCATGGCTTCCGCTTCTTGAGGGGGATCGGACGGCCGGCGGAATCGAGCTCATAGCTCGGCCCGAAGGCGGAGTCGTAGCCGATGACCGCGCCACCCGTGGGGGGGCTGGCGGATGGGGCCTTCCCCACACTCGGCGCGGTCGACGGCGCGACCGGAGCCCCGGGCGTCGTGTCGGAGACGGCGGCACTCTCGGGGACGAGGTCGTCCGGGGCGGCCTGCATCGTCGGCGTCGCACTCCCGTCCTTGGGGGCGTCGGCCTTCTTCCCGCAGGCGACGGTGAAGAGGAGCAGGCCGCCCACAGCGAGGACGGCGGGGGAGGGGAATCGTCGGTCGAGGGTCATGAGGAAAAGTATGGGGGAGCGGATGCGTGGGGGGGAGGATGCCGCGTCGGGCTTTCGTGTCTCCGCACGCGACCGTAACATCACGCCATGTCCTACCCTCGCCGGATTCCCTTGGGTCATCCCGTTCGCCGTGGTGGGGCGATCCTCGCCCTGACCCTCGCCCTCGCCGCTTGCGGGGAGGGTGGCTCCCCCGCGGGCACCATCGAGGTCGACGGGAGCTTCGCCCGGATCGTGAACGAGGTCCTCTCCCCGTCCTGCGCGACCAGCGGATGCCACGTGAGCGGGTCGGGTCAGGTCGCCCTGAGCGGCGCTGGCGCCTACGACGCGCTCGTGAACGCCACCCCGACGCATCCCGGGGCGCGACTCGCCGGACTCAAGCGGGTGGTCCCCGGACGCCCCGACAGCTCGCTCCTCTATCTCCGCCTCCTCGCGCCGACGCATCCCTTGCCGATCGACCTCGGCCCCGTGATGCCCGAGGGCCGGGCCCCGCTCACCGCGGGACAGGTGGAATACCTCCTGCAGTGGATCGCCGCCGGCGCCCCGCGTCGCGGCGAAGTGGCCGATGCGGCGCTCCTCGCCGATAAGACCGCGCAGACGCAGGCCGCCTTCCAGCCGCTCGTCGCACCGGCGGCGGGGACCGGGATCCAACTGCGCGTCGAGCCCTTCACCGTCGCCAAGCACTTCGAGCGCGAGCTCTTCGTCCATCGACGCGCCGCGACCACCACCGATCTCTATGTGCGTCGCATCCATTTCCGGATGCGCCCCAATAGCCATCACTTCGTGATCTACGGGTTCAATTCGACGATCCCCAGCTTCCTCGTCCCCGCGTACGATGCCGTGCGGGACATCCGGAACCCCGATGGGTCGATGAACACGACCAACATGGTCACGATGGGGTACCACACCTTCTTCGGCGGCGCGATGCAACCCGAGTTCGCCTACGAGCTCCCGCCGGGCGTCGCGCTCAAGATCCCCGCGGGGACCGGGCTCGACCTCAACGTGCACTACGCGAACCACACCGAGGCCCCGATCAGCGGGGAGGCGGCGGTGAACCTCCACACCATCCCGCTCGCGCAGGTCACGAAGGTCGCGCGCACGCTCAACTGGGGGAACCAATCGATCACCCTCCCCGCCGGGCAGCGCACGACGCTCGAGCGGACCTTCACCGTCACCGACTCGACGACGATCATCGCCCTCACCTCGCACACGCATCGGCTCGGCGAGCGCTTCGTGATCAAGGTCGTCGGGGGCGCGCGCGACGGGGAGGTGGTCTACGAGAGCACCGATTGGGAGCACCCCGCCTTCCTCCTCCTCCCGCAGCCGGTGCGTCTCGGTCCCGGGCAGGGACTCAAGTCGATCGTCACCTACAACAACACCACCGCCGCGACCGTCCGCTTCGGGCTCCAGAGCACCGACGAGATGGGGATCATCTTCGGCTACGCGTACTGACCGGCCCCGCGCCGAGGATCAGCGCACCACCGGTACCGGATACGCGGAGCGGAGCGCGGTGAGATAGTCACCGAAGAGCGCCTTCGTCGCCGCGAACTCCTCGCGCACCTTCGTGCGGAAGGGGGCATCGGTCGCGAAATCATGGAGGAGGGCGGCCATCGCCATCGCATCGATCCGGAAGCCGGTGTGTCCGATGTCGTTCAGCGCATCGGCTTCCATCTCATAGGTGTGGAATCCCCCGCTCGAGGAGTAGGCGCTGAATCCCACGCCAGGCAGATCGCGCGAGACGCTCCCCGTCTCCTCCCACCCCTGCGGCTTCTGCGGCGCCTCGCGGACGCGCGTGCCACCGTACCGCCGCACATAGGCGAAGGCGACCTCGTTGAGCGCCCCCACCGAGATCCCGTCACGCATGCTCCCATACGGTTCGATGCTGACCCGTGTCCCCGTGGCGAGGGCGGCCGCTCGCGCGGCGTCATCCACCATCTGGCGCACCTGGGCGAGGTAGACCTCGTCGGGGTAGCGGATGTAGAAGTCCGCCACCGCGCGATCGGGGACGACGTTCGGCGCCTTCCCTCCCTCGGTGATGATCCCCTGGATCCGCGCCTCGGGCCGGATGTTCTTCCGGATCCCGTCGACGTTCGTGAAGAAGCGCACCACCGCGGTCAGCGCATCGCGCCCCTCCCACGGCATCATCTGGTGCGCAGGCGCCCCACTGAAGACGTACTTCACCCCATCGATGTTCAGGCAGCAGGAGCCGAATCCCGGCGCGGGACGCTGGGTGTCAGTGCTCGAATGCGACCGGACCGCGACGTCGAGTCCCGCGAAGACCCCGCGTTCATGCATCACCGTCTTCGACGGAGGCGGCATCATCTCCTCCGCCGGCGTCCCGATCACCGTCACCGTCCCCGGCGTCCCCGTCCGCGTCAGGAACTCCGCCACCGCCACCGCGGCCGCGAGCCCGATCGGTCCCTGCGCGCTGTGCTGATCGCCATGATAGTCCCGCACCGTCCCACGCAGCGCGTCGTATTCGACGATGACGCCGAGCTGTGGCCCGGGGGTCCCCTTGCGGTACGTCGCGCGGAACGCCGTGGGGAGATCGGCGACCCCGACGGTGACCTCGAAGTCATGTGCACGGAGCCAGTCGACGAGGATCCCGACCGAGCGACGCTCCTCGAATCCGATCTCCGGATGCCGGGTGATGTCGTCCGACATCGCCTGCAGCTCCCCTTCCCAGAGCGCCCGCGCCCGCTCGACGACGGCATCGCGCGTGGCGCTCCGCGCCGTCGTCAATCGACGGCATCCACACGCAATGGCGCGGGCTCCGTCCCCGGCACGAAGTGCTCCACCACCCGCCGCTCAGCGGGTGTCTCAGGCTCCGAGAGCTTCCCGGTCGCGCGATCGAGCTCGGCAGTGATCACCGTCGACGGGGGATCCCACGCATCGGGAGTGAGTCCCCCCCAGCGCGCGAGCATCTGGCCGAAGATCGGCGCCGCGAAGGTCCCGCCCGCCGCCAACGGGGTGATCGTCTTCGGCCGATCGAATCCGATCCAGACCCCCGCCACGAGATGCGGGACGATCCCGATGAACCAGACATCGGTGTTGGCATCGGTGGTCCCCGTCTTCCCCGCGACGGGGATCGTCGCGGGGATCGCGCGGCGCACCGCCGTGCCGGTCCCCGTCTCCACCACGTCACGCATCAGATCACGCGTCACCCAGGCCACCGCACTGTCCATCGCCGGCGCATTCATCACGACGGGCTCGCTATGGATCTGTCGTCCTGACGGATCATCGACGCGCAGGACGATGCGCGGCTCCACCGAGGCGCCGAGGTTCGCGAAGGCGGTGAAGGAGGCGACGAGGTCGATCGGGCGGACCGCCGAGGCACCGAGCGCGCTCGAGGGGAACTTCGCGATCGGGGCATCGATCCCCATCCGCTGGGCGAGGGCGACGATCGAGTCGGCACCGAGCTGCTCCCAGAGTCGGACCGCCACCGGGTTCCGCGACTGCGCGAGCGCCTCGCGGAGCGTGATGTCGCCGAGGAAGGTGCCGTCAGCGTTCTGGGGCGAGTAGGTCGTGCGATCGTAGCGCACGGTGATCGGCGCATCGGAGACGATCGCCGTCGGTGGGACGGAGTCCATCAGCGCGCGCGCGTAGATGATCGGCTTGAACGACGACCCCGGTTGGCGCGTGGCGTTCACCGCCCGATTGAACGCCGAGGTCTGGTAGTCACGACCGCCGACGAGGGCGCGCACATCCCCCGTCGCGGACTCCATCGCGACGACCGCACCTTGCAGGAAGTCGGTGGACCCCTTGGGGCGCTCGGCGAAGGTCGTATGGCGATACCCACGCTGCAGCTCCACCGTCCGCAGGCCGTCGCGGAGCGCGGCGACCGCCGACCGCTGCAGCGCCGGGTCGAGCGAGGTCGTGATGCGATACCCGCCATTCCCCACCGGGATGTTCGCGCGCTCGAGGCGCACGCGCACCACGTCGAGGTAGTAGCGCACCTGGAGATCGGTGGTGACGTCGGGTGCGGTGCGCACCGGCTCGGCCCGCGCCGCCCGAACCTGCGCCGCGGTGAGGTACCCCTGGTCGCGCATCAACGCGAGCACCGTGTTGCGACGGTCGCGATTGCGCTCGGGGTGCGTGATCGGATCGAAGAGCGCCGGCCCCTTGGGCATCGCCGCGAGCGAAGCCGCCTCCGCGATGGTGAGCCGCGCCGCCGACTTCCCGAAGTAGTACCGCGCCGCCGTCTCGATCCCGTAATACTGCCGCCCGAAGTGGATCTGATTGAGATACGCCTCGAGGATCTGCGCCTTGGAATAGCGTCGCTCCATCTCGCGCGCCGCCGCCTGCTCCCGGAGCTTGCGCCCCAAGCTCCTATCGGACCGGTCGATGATCGTGGGATGCATGTTCCCCACGAGCTGCTGCGTGATCGTGCTCGCGCCACGCGAGGCACCCAGGAGGTTGTCCTTCACCGCCGCGGCGATCCCCACCACGTCCACGCCGTCGTGCTGATAGAAGCGGTGATCCTCGACGGCGATGAAGGCCTGCGCCACATAGGGCGGGAGGGCCGCGAGGGAGACACTGGTGCGCCACTCGCGGCCGATCTCCCCGATCAGGGTCCCCTCGCGCGCGAAGACCTGGGAGGACTGCGTCGGCCGGACGATGCGCCACGCCTCCCCGATCGCCACCGGCTGGGCGGCCTGGGGCGCAGGGGACGGGACCCCCTGCGCGCGGCCGAGACCGGCCGCGGCGGGGAGGAGGGCGAGGAGGAGCCTGAGACGCATGGGACCCTCAATTGTACACCCCGTTCCCTCTGGGGAGTCGGGGGGGCACCTTTCAGGGATGCTGACGATGGCGATCGCCCAGTGCCGGCCACGGAAGGGGGACCTCGCGGGGAATCTCGACCGCGTGGGGGCCCTCCTCGCGCAGGCGGTCGCCCTCGAGCCCCGCCCCGCCGTCCTCGTCCTCCCGGAGACCGTCCTCTCCGGCTACTTCCTCGAGGGTGGGGTCCGCGAGGTCGCGCTCACCGCCGAGGCGCTGCGCACGGAGATCGAATCGCGCTACCGCGCCGCCGTCCCGAGCGGCACGCCGATCGACCTCGTCCTCGGCTTCTACGAGACGCTCGACGGCACCCTGCACAACAGCGCCGCCTACCTCTCGCTCCGTGGGGATGCGCCGGCCGCCCTCGTGCACGTCCATCGCAAGAACTTCCTCCCCACCTACGCCCTCTTCGATGAGGAGCGCTTCGTGGAGCGGGGGTACGGCGTCCGCGCCTTCGACACCCCGTGGGGACGCGCGGCGATGCTCGTCTGCGAGGACGCCTGGCACTCCCTCACCGGTACGATCGCCGCGTTGGATGGCGCGCAGATGGTCTTCGTGCTCGCCGCGGCGCCGGCGCGTGGGACCGCCCCGCGCGAGGACACCGTCCCCGGCCCCGCGAGCGTCGCGCGCTGGGAGCGCCTGAGCCGCGACCTCGCCGAGGAGCATGGGGTCTTCTGCTGCGTGGCGAACCTCGTCGGGAGCGAGGGGGGGAAGAT
>JAJTFH010000014.1 GCA_021298395.1 Gemmatimonadota bacterium
GGACGGTCGCGACGGATCTCGACGTCGACCTCCTGGTTACCGCGCGGCATCCCCTGCATGGGCCGCATCTCGATCCGGGGCATCCGCTGACCGTCGCGCGGCCCACGCGACTGCCGCATGGCATCGGCACGCCCGCGCGCATAGGCACGGATCTCACGGAGTTTCTGCCGCTGCGGCTCGGTGAGGAGCCGCTCCGCCGAGGCGAGGGCGGAAGAGTCGCGCTGCCGCCATTGTGCCATCTGCGGCTGGAGCTGCTGCATCCGGGCGCGCATCGAGTCCGGGGCGATCGGGCGCCCCTGCGGCCCCGGCTGCTGGAGCGCACGCCGCTGCCCCTGCATCCGCTCCATCAGCGCCTTGCGCTCGGTGAAGAGTCCGCGCTCCATGGAATCGAGCTGTGCGACCTGCCGAGGCGTGAGCTCGAGCTGACGGCGGAGATTGAGGAGGCGGGTGACGCCGAGCTGCAGCCCCGCGCCGGGGCCGCGCCCCATCTGGCGCTCTCGGATCATCACCAGACGCCCGGGCATGCGCCCGGGCATGCGCCCCTGCATCCCGGGGGCCATCGGCATCTCCATCGACATCACGGCGCCGGGCGGCACGGGCGGCTGCGGACGCTGCGCGGCGACGAGAACCGGGGCGGTCGTGAGGGCCACGGTGAAGACGAGGCGACGTGCGGTGATCATGTCTGGCTCCAGAGGAAGGACGGCGGCGGAGGCGCCGCTCTGCCAGAGAAGACGCTCCGAACCCATAGGATGTTAAGCCGATGGCGGCCGAGGTCCAGCGCCCCCTATCTTCCTGTCCCGCTCACCCCAGGCCGAGATGACCGCGTTCCACCCCACCGCTCGCTTCCCACGCGGCTTCCGCTGCGCCAGCCGCAACGTCGGCCTCAAGCCGGAAGCGAAGGACCTGACGCTCTTCGTGAGCGAGGTCGATGCCGCCGCGGCGGCGGTCTTCACGCGCAATCACTTCCCGGGCGCCCCGATCATCGTGGGCCGCGAGACGATTCGTGGGGGGGTGCTCCGCGCGATCATCGCGAACAGCAAGGTGAGCAACGTCGCCACGGGCGCGGCGGGCGTCGCCAACGCGCGGCGGATGGCCGCCGCGGCGGCGGCCGAGCTCGGCACGACTCCCGAGCAGGTGCTCGTGAGCTCCACCGGGGTGATCGGGGTGCAGCTCCCGGTGGAGAAGATCGAAGCGGGAGTGCGGGGGATGTCGGGCGACCTGCAAGACGATCCCTTAATCGGCGCGGAAGGGATCATGACGACCGACACGCACCCGAAGGCGATCTCCTGCACGGTGGGTGAGGCGACGATCACCTGGGTCGCGAAGGGCTCGGGGATGATCGAGCCGAACATGGCGACGATGCTCGCCTACATCTTCACCGATGCGGCGATCCCCGCCCAGACCCTCGACGAGATGCTCCGCACAGCGATCGGGCGCTCGTTCAACATGCTGAGCGTCGACACCGACACCAGCACCTCGGACACCTGCGCGATCCTCGCCAATGGGCTCGCCGGTCCGGTCGATGAGGGAGCGTTCCTCCAGGCCCTCACCGCCGGATGCGTCCGCATGACGGAGATCCTCGGGCGCGACGGGGAGGGGGCGGAACACCTCCTCCGCGTCCAGGTGCGTGGGGCACGCGACGATCGCGAGGCGCGCGTCATCGCGAAGGCGGTCCTCAACTCCCCGCTCGTCAAGACGATGGTCCATGGGGCCGATCCGAACGTCGGGCGCCTGCTGATGGCGGTCGGGAAGTGCTTCGATTGTGCGATCCATCCGGCGAGCACCGATGCCTGGATCAATGGGTATCAGGTGGTGCGGGGTGGCGAACGCCTCCCCTTCGATGATGCGACGGTCCGGCAGGCGCTCACCGCCGAGGTGGTCGACCTCGAGATCGCCCTCGGGGTGGGGCCGGCGGATGCCACCGCCTACGGCTGCGACCTGACGAAGGGATACATCGAGGAGAACGCGAGCTACTATTCGAGTTGATGCGTACCGGACTCGATATCGCGGTCATCGGCGGGGGGATCGCCGGCCTCTCGGCGGCGTGGCGCCTCAGCGCGCGCCATCGGGTGACGTTGCTCGAGAAGCACCCGGTGGTCGGGATGGATGCGCACTCGCTCGATCTCCCGCACGACGGCCGCACCGCGCGCATCGATGTCCCCCTGCGTGTGATCTACGAGGGGTACTACCCGACCCTCATCGGGCTCTATCACGCCCTCGGCGTCCAACTGGAGCGGACCAACTACGCGGGCTCGTTCAGCACGTTGCATGGCGCGACCTACTTCCGGTACGCGAACTGGATCGTCGGGGGACGCTCGGTCCCGGTGCCCGCCCTGCCGCTGGGCGCGCGCGCGCTGCGGATCACTCGCGACCTCCTGCGCTTCTATCGGATGGCCCCAACGGCCCTCGCCGACCTCGGTGCCAGCGAGGAGCCGCTCGGGAGCTGGCTCGATCGCGCCGGTCTTGGCAGTGATTTCACCGATGGGTTCCTGATCCCGACCTTCGCGGCGGTCTGCACCTGCTCGACGACGGCGGTCCGGGCGTACCCGGCCCGGATCATCCTCGACTACCTCACGCGCGGACTCACCTTCGGCGGGGTGCGTCGGGTGGTGCTGGGCACGCGCGAGGTCGTGCGCCGTCTGACCGAGCCCGTGGCCGAGGTCCGGTGCGGGGTCGCAGTGCGGCGCATCGCGCCGGTGGATGACGGGGTGCGCATCGAGTGGGACGGGGGCGAAGGCCGGTTCGACCATGTGGTGCTCGCGACGCAGGCGAACCAGGCGGCGCGCCTGCTCGATACGGGATACGCGCGTGAACGCGAGGCGCTCGAGCACTTCGGCTACGAGTCGAGTGAGGTCGTGGTGCACACCGATGCGCGACTCGCGCCGCGGGATCGGTGGCGGTGGGCCCCGGTGAACATGGTGATCGATCCGGAGGGGGATCGCCCGATGGCGACCATCTGGATGAACCGCGTGCAGCCCTCGCTCGCAGGGGGCTCCCCCGTCTTCCAGACCTGGAACCCGATCGTGGAGCCGGAGGCCTCGCGCGTCTACACGCGCGCCAGCTTCCAGCGGCCGGTCGTGAATGCGCGCGCCCTCGAGGGGGCGCGCATCGTCGACGAGCTCCACGCCGAACCAGGGCGCCGCCTCTGGTGCAGCGGATCGTATCTCGGGCCGGGGATCCCGCTGCTCGAGAGCGCGACGGCGACCGCGGCGAAGGTCGTCGCGCACATCGACGGCACCCCCTGACCCCGCACCCTTCCCCTGACGCCCCGAGGGGCGCAGGATTGAATGCTCGTCCCTTCCTTCTGCGGAGCTCCGATGTCTCGTCTCGTCCTGCTACTCGCCCTCCTCGCGACCATCACCACGCCAGGCGCGGCTCAGGGAGCACGCCTCTATGACGAGCTCGACCGTCGCGTCACGGCAGTGAACCCGCAGGTGGTCGCCTGGCGGCGTGACATCCATGCCCATCCAGAGCTCGGGATGCAGGAGACGCGTACCGCGGCGCTCGTCGCCGACCATCTCCGGAAGCTTGGGATCGAGGTGCGCACGGGGGTCGGTGGGACGGGGGTGGTCGGCGTCCTCAAGGGCGGGAAGCCCGGGAAGGTCGTGGCGCTCCGCGCCGACATGGATGCGCTCCCGGTCACCGAGCTCGTCGACCTGCCCTTCCGGTCCAAGGTCCGCACCGTCTGGAACGGTCAGGAGACGGGGGTGATGCACGCCTGCGGGCATGACAACCATGTCGCGATCCTCATGGGGGCGGCCGAGGTGCTCGCTGGGATGCGCGCGCAGATCTCGGGTACGGTGGTCTTCCTCTTCCAGCCGGCGGAAGAGGGCCCGGGTGGCGCCGAGCCGATGATCCGCGACGGGGCGATGGACAACCCGAAGGTCGACGCGGTCTTCGGGCTCCATGTCTGGCCTGGCCCCGCCGGTGACATCACGGTGCGCGGTGGCCCGACGATGGCGGCCTCGAACTCCTTTCACGTGACGGTCCGTGGCCGGCAGTCGCACGGCGCGGCGCCATGGGCCGGTGTGGACCCGATCGTCGTGAGCGCGCAGATCGTGAATGCCTTGCAGACCGTGGTGAGCCGTCAGGTGAACATCACCGAGCTCCCGGCGATCGTGACGGTGGCGATGTTCCATGGTGGGGTGCGCGAGAACATCATCCCTGACACCGTGGTGCTCGGCGGGACGATCCGCACCTTCAGCGAGCCGCAGAAGCGCCTGGTCTTCTCGTCGGTGGAGCGGATCGCGACGCAGATCGCCGCGAGCGCGGGGGCGACGGCGCTCATGACCATCGACTCCGGCTATCCCGTGACGGACAACGATCCGGCGCTCACCGAGCGGATGATGCCGACGCTGCGTCGGGCGGTCGGGACGGAACGTGTGCACCTCGCCCCGATGATCACGGGGGCCGAGGACTTCTCCCTCTTCCAGCGGAAGGCCCCCGGGGTGTTCTTCTTCCTCGGGGTCACGCCGCGCGACCAGGATCACACGAAGGCGCCGTCGAACCACTCGCCGTACTTCTTCGCGGATGAGTCGGCGCTGCCGGCCGGGGTACGGGCGCTCAGCGCGCTCGCGCTCGACTATCTCGGGGCCGCGCCGCGCTGATCAGGCGGCGAGCGACTCGCCGCAGCTCACACAGAAGCGCGCATCCCCCGAGGGGACGGGGGCCTGACACCGGAGGCAGGTCGCCTCGAGGTAGCCTCCGCACGACGAGCAGAAGAGCGCGTCCGGCTCCGGCCGCGGCCCGCACCCGCCACAGGCGGTGCGCCGCGTGCGCATCCGTGCGATGAGACGCTCGGCGGCATCGGACGAAGCAGCTGCAGACGTGGCGGTCGCCGTCCCGTTGCCCTCACGAGCGCGCAATTCGGCGAGGGCCGGCGGGGCGTAGGTCGCCCGCAGGATCGCGTAGTCATCGTCCGAGAGCTTCCCGGTCGCGCGGTCGAACTCGACCTCGCGCAACGCCTCGATCGCGCTCGATCCCTCGTCGGTCCCGCCGACGAGGGTCGGGCTCGTCTGGACCAGCGGGCGCGCGCCCCCGCTCTCCGTGCGGAGGATCGGGAGCAGCACATACGCCAACGCCACGACGGCAAGCAGGCTGCCCACGAGGAGGGGGATCATCTCAGCCGTCCTCGCGGATCGCGCGATCGAGGCGCGCCAGCTCGTCGGCGCTGACCCGGGGGAGCGCCGCACCACCGGTGGCCATCGGCGCGCGCGCCGCCGCGAGCTGGGCCTCGGCTCGCCACTTCCGGAGCAGGACGGTCAGCGCGATCCCCCCGATGGCGAGGACCACCCCGGGCGCGACGTACCCCGCCCAGTTGAACCCTTCCTTCTTCGGGGCGGTAAGGGCCACCTCACCATAGGTCTCGACGAAGGCATCGAGGATCTCCTGCTCGGTGTAGCCACCAGCGATCAGCCGGAGCACGTCGCGATGCATGGCCGGCGAGGTCGAGCAGGTGAAGTCGGTGGTGCGACAGGTGTAGACGTCGAGGATGCAGCCGCACTGACACTTGATCCGGTGCTCGAGCGCGTCGCGCTGCTCGTCGGTCACCTGCGGCGTGGCGCCCGGCTTGGCGGCGCGCAGCACCGGGCGATACGCATCGGTGGACATCTCCGTGCTGGACTGCGCCCCCGACTGCGACCCCAGCGGCGCGGCCGCGAGGGAGCCGGCCCCGACCACCAGTGCCTGCATGAAGCGACGACGCGAGGCCACCTCGCTCATGCCGACACCGCGACGGCCTGTGGCGCCAACTCGGCCACATAGCCCTCCTGCCGACGGCGCCGCATCGAGGGGGGCCACATCACGATCAACCCACCGATCGCCATGAGGATCCCGCCATGCCAGACCCAGGCCACGAGCGGATTGAAGTTGATCCGGATCTCCGCTTGGTCGCCGATGGCGCCGGCGAGGACGAGATAGACATCCTGACGCTGCTGCGACAGGATCCCCACCTCGGTGGAGGGCTGGAAGGTGGGCTGCCCACGAGAATCGCGATGCTGCCGCTTCTCGCTGGTGAGGATCGGGAGGGGCCGCCCATCGACCGTCGGTCGGAGCGCGACGGTGAGCACGTCACGATTGAGCGCCTTGAACTCGGAGAGCCCTTCGCTCGTGAAGGTCCAGCGCCGCCCGAAGGGATCGATCGCCGTCGTCGATTCCCCCGCGCGCAGCGTGACGTCGTACTCCTTGCGGAACGCCATCCCGGCGAAGGCCGAGAAGAGGATTACGATCCCGGCGTGCACGATGTAGCCGCCGTACCGACGGCGATTGCGCGCCACGAGACGGATCAGTGCCGTCGGGACACCCTCGCCGTACATCGTCCGGCGCGCCCCGATCCCCTTCCAGAACTCCTGGAGGATCGTCCCCGCGACGAAGGAGGCGAGCCCCCAGGTCATCAGGGGATAGAGCTCACGGATGCCGAGGGTGAAAAGCGCCGCCGCGGCGATGACGCCGAGCGCCGCCGGCCCCGCGAACTGCTTCTGGATGTTCGCCACCGAGGCGCGCCGCCAGGCGATCAGCGGACCGATCCCCGTCAACGCGAGGAGGAGCAGCCCGAGCGGGACGTTCACCGCGTTGAAGAACGATTCACCAACGGTGATCTTCGTCCCGCGCACCCATTCGCTGAGGATCGGGAAGAGGGTCCCCCAGAGGACGCTGAAGGCGATCCCGACGAGGACGAGGTTGTTGTAGAGGAAGGCGGCCTCGCGGCTGATCATCGCCTCGAGCTGGGCCGGCGACTCGAGGTCCTTGAGGCGCAGGGCGACGAGGACCACCGTCGCGACGAGGGCGAGGACGAAGAAGGTCGCGAACCAGTGACCGACCGAGCTCTGCGCGAAGGAGTGCACCGACTGGATCACCCCGGAGCGGGTGATGAAGGTGCCGAGGATACTGAGCAGGAAGGTCGTCACCACGAGGGTGACATTCCACTTCCGGAGCATCCCGCGCTTCTCCTGGATCATGATCGAATGGAGGAACGCCGTCCCCGTGAGCCAGGGGAGCAACGAGGCGTTCTCGACCGGATCCCACATCCAGTAGCCCCCCCACCCGAGCTCCACATACGCCCACCACATCCCGAGGACGATGCCGAGGGTGAGGAAGACCCAACTCACGAGCGACCAGCGCCGGACCGCGCCGAGCCATTCGGCGTCGAGTCGGCGCGTGAAGAGCGCCGCGATCGCGAAGCCGAAGGGGATCGCGGTGGCGACATAGCCGAGGTAGAGGAGCGGTGGATGGACCGCCATCGCGGGGTTCTGGAGCTGCGGATTCAACCCGCGACCGTCGGCGGGGACCCACTCGAGCCGCTCGAAGGGATTGGAGGCGAAGACGGTGGTCGCGACGAAGAAGAGGAGGACGAGGGCGTTCGTGCCGGTGACCCAGGGCATCAGCACGCGATTGTCCCGCCGATTCACCCAGGTGGCGAGCGCCGCGTAGCCGCCAAGGATGAGACACCAAAAGAGCATCGAGCCCGCCTGGCCACCCCAGAACGCCGAGATCTTGTAGATGGCCGGGAGATTCGCGCTCGTAAATGAGGCGACATAGCGCAGGGAGAAGTCGCTCGTGAGGAGGGCGGTCCAGAGGCCCGCCGAGGCGAGCACCACGAAGCCGAAGCCAGCGTAGAGCCCACGTTCCCCCGAGACGATCAGATCGGTCCGTCGAAGCCGCCCTCCCGCGAAGGAGAGGGTCGCGGACCACGCACACATGAGGAGCGCGATCCAGAGTGACAGCTCGCCAACGAGGATCATGGGGTCGGGGGTTCCGCACCTGCGGCGGCCGGGGCCACCGTCCTGTAGCCCTCGCGGGTCTCCTTCGAGTAGCCCTCTGGGGCGGCCTCGTACCGCGAGGCACACTTGGCGAGGAGGGTGGTGGCACGGAAGACCCCGTCCTCACCGAGCCGCCCTTCGACGACCACGTCGACGGAGTCGCTGAAGGTGTCGGGGATCAACCCACGGTACTCCACCTGGTAGGTGGCGTGGCCATCGGTCATCTGGAAGGTGACCGCCTTCCCGCTCGAATCACGCACCACCGTGCCGGCGACGACGCGCGCCCCGACCTTCACCCCGGTCCCGCGCATGCTCGGGTCCTCGAGCACCTTCGCCTCGAGTTCCTGGGGAGTGAGGAAGTAGACGGCCGTGTCCTGGATGCTGCCGGCCATGAGGAATCCCGCCGTCCCGAGGACGACGACCCCGCCGATGATGAACTTGGTGCGCGGATGCATACCTGCTCCCTCTCTGGGTTATCCGTGGAATATACCCGTGGGCCCAGATCAGGGTGCCAACTGCCGGATGAGCACAGCCCCCACCGCACCGCCCGCCGCATCGGCGCCCAGATCCTTCCACGAGAAGACCCGGCCGCGGTGCCGATCCCAGAGCTCCTTCCCCACCCCGACGGTCATCGTAAGGGCCGCCGCATTCCAGGACGCGGAGCGATAGTCATGCCCGTTCGCACGAAGGACCCGATGGGACGCGCTCTGCAACGCAGCCGAGACGGCGACATGCTTCGCCTTATCAACGGCGAACCAGCGATCCTCAGGCGTGGGTGATGGCGCGGAAGCGCGACCGAACGGGGCCGCCCCGAGCGAGAAGACGAGGAGCCACTCCATCGATCACCCGTCGCGGTCGCGGGCCCATGACACCGTCGCGCGGACCGCGCGGCGCCATCCGCCGAGGCCTGCGCGCGCCGGATTCTCTCCGCCGGTGGGCGCGAAACGCTGGTAGCGGCGCGCCGCGAGGAAGGCCGCCGCATCCGGCCAGACCCCAGCCGCGATCCCGGCGAGCCCCGCGGCGCCCAACGCCGTCGTCTCGATCTCATCGGGACGCTCCACGGGGACGCCAAGCACATCGGCCTGGAACTGCATCAGCCAATCGTTGAACGTCGCGCCGCCATCGACACGGAGGAGGTCGAGGGAGGCCCCGCTCACGCTGCGCATCGTCTCGAGCACATCGGCGGTCCCATAGGCCATCGCCTCGAGCGCGGCGCGCACGAGATGCGCGCGCTGCGTGCCGCGCGTGAGTCCCACGATCGTCCCGCGCGCCTCCGGTTCCCACGCCGGTGCCCCAAGCCCGGTGAGCGCCGGGACGAAGTAGACACCATCGGTGGAGGGGACCGCACGTGCCATCGCCTCGCTCTCCCGCGCTGCATCGAGCAGGCCGAGGCCATCGCGGAGCCACTGCACCGCCGCCCCAGCGACGAAGATCGAGGACTCCAGCGCGTAGACCGGCGCCCCCTCGGCATCACACGCCAACGTGGTGAGGATCCCGCGTCCACCGGCAGGCCGCGCGCGGCCCGTGTTCAACAGCAGGAAGGCCCCGGTGCCGTAGGTGTTCTTCCCCTCCCCGCTGCGCCAGCACCCCTGCCCCCAGAGCGCGGCCTGCTGGTCGCCGGCGACGCCGAGGATCGGCAACGCCGCCCCGAGATGCTCCGCGGCCGCGACGCCGAACGTCCCCGCCGATGGCCGGATCTCCGGGAGCAGCTCCCGCGGGATGCCGAAGCGCTCGAGCAACGGGGCGCTCCACTCCCGCGCCGCGATATCACAGAGCATGGTGCGCGAGGCGTTGGTGTGATCGGTGGCGTGCACCGCGCCATCGGTGAGTCGCCAGATCAACCAGCTGTCGACGGTCCCCGCAGCGAGATCGGTCAGCGCGATCCCCCGCGGCCGCGCGACCTCACGCAGGAGCCACTCGAGCTTGGTCGCACTGAAGTAGGGATCGGGGACCAACCCGGTGATGCGATAGAGCGTCTCCGCCTCCCCCGCCGCGCGCAGCTCGGCGCAGCGCGGCGCGGTACGCCGGTCCTGCCAGACGATCGCCGGTCCCACGGGCGCCCCCGTGCGACGGTCCCAGAGCATCACCGTCTCGCGCTGATTGGTGATGCCGATCGCCTCCGGCATCATCCCCGCCTGGGCGATCGCCGCCCGCGCGGCATCGCGCGTGGTGCGCCAGAGATCCTCGGGGTCGTGCTCCACCCACCCCGGTCGCGGGAAGTGCTGCGGGAACTCGGCCTGCGCGCGGCCGAGGATCCGCCCATCCGCACCGACGACGAGGGCGCGGGAGCTCGTGGTCCCCTGATCGAGCGCGAGGACCGCACGGGGGCGGATCGAGGCCATCGGGGAAACGTATAGATTGCGCTCCATACCCTCCAGCAGTGAGGACGCCCCCATGGTCACCCCCTTCGCCACCCTGATCCTCGACGTCGCCGACCAGATCGCGACGCTCACCATCAATCGACCCGACAAACTCAACGCGCTCAACCGCGTGGTGATCGATGAGCTCGGCCAGGCCTTCGCCCACCTCGAGACGCGCGACGATGTGCGCGCGGTGATCCTGACCGGGGCGGGCCGGGCCTTCGTCGCGGGGGCGGACATCGGGGAGATCGCCGAGGCGGCGGGGACGGCGGCGGGATTGCAGGGGGTCGCCGCGCATGGGTCGGCGGTCTTCACGCGGATCGAGCGCTTCGCGAAGCCGGTCATCGCCGCGGTCAACGGCTTCGCGCTCGGCGGCGGGTTCGAGCTCGCGCTCGCCTGCCATGTGCGCCTCGCGAGCACGCACGCGAAGTTCGGGCTGCCGGAAGCGCGACTCGGACTCATCCCGGGCTACGGCGGCACGCAGCGATTGCCGCGCCTCATCGGGCAGGGGCGCGCCCTGCAGCTGATCCTCACCGGGGATCAGGTCGACGCGGAGACGGCGGCACGCCTCGGGATCGCGAACGAGGTCGTCGCCCCTGACATGCTCCCCGAGGCGGCGCGCTCGCTGGCCAAGGCGATGCTCAAGAACGGCCCACTCGCCCTGGCCCATGCGATCGCGGCGGTGACCGGGGGCGCGGCGCTCCCGCTCGAGGCGGCGCTCGCCTTGGAGTCGGAGCACTTCGGTGCGGTCGGCCGCACCGCCGACATGCGCGAGGGGACGACCGCCTTCCTCGAGAAGCGCGCCCCGACCTTCCGCGGGGCCTGAGTGCCTGTCAGCGCCCCACCGGCGCGGCTCCGCACCTTCGCGCTGCAGACCTTCCGCAACGTGACGACGGCCGAGCTCACGCTCCCCTCCGAGGGGATCGTGGTGGTGGGGGATAATGGGCAGGGGAAGTCGAATCTCGTCGAGGCGATCGGGTATCTGCGGCTGCTGCGCTCGGGGCGTGGGGCGCGTGACCGCGACTGCATCCAGCATGGCGCCGCGGCGTTCCATCTGAGTGCGTCGCTCGAGGGGGTGACGGCGACGCGCGTCACCGCGGCGGTCGATCGCCAGGGCCGCAAGAAGGTGACGCTTGACGGGCGCGAGCCGGAGCGGCTCACCGAGGCGCTCGACGCCCTCCCCTCGGTGACCTTCTCCCCGCGCGATGTGGACCTCGTGGCCGGTGGACCGCAGGAGCGGCGGCGCTACCTCGACATCACGTTGGCCCTCACCTCGCCGCGCTATCTGCAGGCGCTGCGACACTATCGCGCGGCGCTGAGCCGTCGGAACGCCGCGTTGCGCGAGGCCGCGCGGACGGGCGGGAGCACCACCGACCTCGCGGCGGTGGCTGCGTGGGAGCCGGCGTTGGCGCAGCACGGGGCGACATTGATCACCGAACGGCAGGCCTGGGTGCGATCGCGGAGCGCGGAGTTCGTCGCGCGGTGCGCCGCCATCGGGGAGACGGCGACCACCGGCCTCCGATACGCGGGGACCTTCGCCGAGGACGCGAGCGCCGAGTCGCTCCTCGAGGCGCTGCAGCGGCAACGCGCCCTGGATGTGCGGCGCGGTCTCACGCAGACGGGGCCGCATCGCGATGACCTCGCGCTCACCCTCGACGGGCACGACCTGCGCGTCGTCGGCTCGGCGGGGCAACAGCGCACCGCCGCGATCGTGCTCCGACTACTGGAGGCCGCGACGCACCAGGGGGCCACGGGGGTGATGCCGTTGCTCCTCCTCGACGATCCCTTCGCGGAACTCGATCGCGGCCGCACCGAACGGATCCTCGCGCTCCTCGATGGGATCGGGGATGGGCAGCATCTGGTCTGCGTCCCGCGCGCGGACGAGATCCCGACGCGGTTCACCCGGCTCGCGCGGTGGACGGTGCGCGCGGGCGCCTTCGCCCCAGCAGCATGAGGCGGCGCGGCGACGAGCCCGGTGGGGGGCGTCCTCGCACGATCGGCGAGGTGCTCCCTGAGGCGTTGGCGGCCGCGGGGCTGACCGAGGCGGTGGCGCGCGCCCAAGCGATGGCGGCCTGGCCGACCGCCGTGGGGGCGCGGATCGCCGCCGTCACGGAGCCGCGGCTCCTGACCGAGGATGGGACGCTCGTGGTGGGGGTGCGCACCCATGCGTGGATGACGGAGCTCTCGCTGATGGAGCCGCAGCTCCTCGCGCGCCTCGCCGGTGCTGCCGTGACGCACCCGGTACGGCGGCTCCGCTGGGAGCTCCTGCGCTGATCCTGCACGGGGTGTTTTCCCTCTGAAAATGGGGGGTCCGACGCGTTGCTAGCGGGGGGGCGGTTCGGGTAACTTTCTTGGTCTCCCTCCCCACCCCTGCAATGGCCAAGACCAACGACGTCTCCGAGTCCTCGTACGACGCCTCCGGCATCCAAGTCCTCAAGGGGCTCGAAGCCGTTCGCAAACGGCCCGGCATGTACATCGGGTCGACCTCGCATCGCGGGTTACATCACCTCGTCTACGAGGTGGTCGACAACTCGATCGACGAGGCGCTCGCCGGCTATTGCGACACCGTCCAGGTCACGATCCACCCCGACGACTCGATCACGGTCGAGGACAACGGGCGCGGGATCCCGGTGGACATCCATCCGGTGGAGAAGCTCCCCGGGCTCGAGCTCGCGCTCACGGTGCTCCATGCCGGCGGCAAATTCGACAAGAACACCTACAAGGTCTCCGGCGGGTTGCACGGTGTCGGCGTCTCGGTGGTGAACGCCCTCTCCGAGACGCTCAAGGTCTGGGTGAAGCGCGACGGGAAGGAGCATTACATGGACTTCGCGCGCGGCGACACCACGACCCAGCTCACGGTCCTCGGCACGGTGAAGCCGAAGGACACCGGGACCAAGGTCTGGTTCAAGCCCGATGCGCAGATCTTCACCGAACTCGTCTACGACTACGGGACCCTCTCGAGTCGCCTCCGCGAGCTCTCGTTCCTGAACAAGGGGGTGACGATCACCCTCACCGACGAGCGGCCTGGGCAGGAGAAGGCGGAGACCTTCCATGCGAAGGGCGGGCTCAAGGAGTTCGTCGGGTTCATGAACGCGAAGGCGAAGTCCCTGCACCCCGACATCCTCTACCTCGAGGCGGAGCGCGACGACGTCGGGATCGAGCTCGCGTTGCAGTACAACGACGGCTACAACGACAACGTCTTCTCCTTCGTCAACAACATCAACACGCATGAGGGGGGCACCCACCTCACCGGCTTCAAGTCGGCCCTCACGAGCGTGATCAACAAGCACCTCGACAAGTCGTCGTTCGCCAAGAAGGACAAGGAGGTCAAGCTCTCCGGCGACGACGTGCGCGAAGGGCTCACCGCCGTCCTCTCGGTGAAGGTCCGCGAGCCGCAATTCGAGGGGCAGACCAAGACGAAGCTCGGCAACTCCGAGGTCGAGGGGATCGTCCGGACGGCGGTCAACGAATGGCTCGCCCCCTACCTCGAGGAGCACCCGCGCGTCGCGAACATCGTGCTCGAGAAGGCGCTCTCCGCGGCGCGCGCGCGCGAGGCGGCTCGCAAGGCCCGCGACCTCACCCGGAAGAAGTCGGCGCTCGACGTCGGCAATCTCCCGGGCAAGCTCGCCGACTGCTCCCTCTCCGACCCCGCGATGTGCGAGCTCTACCTGGTCGAGGGCGACTCGGCCGGTGGCTCCGCCAAGCAGGGGCGTGACCGCATGTTCCAGGCGATCCTCCCGCTCCGCGGCAAGATCCTCAACGTCGAGAAGGCCCGCATCGACAAGATCCTCTCCAACGAGGAGATCCGCACGATCATCACGGCGATCGGCGCCGGGATCAAGGAGGAATTCCAGCTCGACAGCGTCCGGTACCACAAGATCATCATCATGACGGACGCCGACGTGGACGGCGCCCACATCCGGACCCTCCTCCTCACCTTCTTCTTCCGGCAGATGCCGGAGCTGATCGACGCCGGGATGATCTACATCGCGCAGCCCCCACTCTTCCGGGTGGCGCGCGGCAAGGAGGAGTATTACGCCTACGATCTCGGAGAGCGGGATAGCATCGCCGAGCGCATGGGCACCGGCGAGGGGAAGGCGGCGCTGATGGTCCAGCGCTACAAGGGCCTCGGTGAGATGAATCCCGACCAGCTCTGGAAGACGACGATGGATCCCGAGACGCGGACGATCCTCAAGGTCACGATGGACGATGCGTTCCAAGCGAACGAGATCTTCCAGACCCTGATGGGGGATGAGGTCGAGCCGCGGCGCGTCTTCATCGAGGCGAACGCGAAGTTCGTGTCGAACCTCGATATCTGACGTCGACCGGGGTCGGCACGCGAGCGGGGGGCGCATCCATATCTGGATGCGCCCCCCGTCTCACATCAGGGTCGGTCGATCAGCCGCGGATGACGCTACGCCCTGCCTTGAGCTGCTGCGCGAACCAGGCATGCGTCGCCGAGATCATCGCGAAGGGGACGAAGCTCGCCGCCGCGAGCGAGAGATGAAGGACCCCGTCGATCCCGCCCGAGGAGACCGGGCGCGTGACATACACGAATGCGAGCCAGGCGACGATCGTCCCGCCGGCGACTCCCTGCGCCCCGAGGGCGGCCATCTTGTCGAAGTTCATACGGTATCAATGTGGCAGGGTACCGGGGAGTTCCTCCACCCCCCCGGCGGTCACCCGGTGCGAGATGAGGGGGCGCTTCGGCGGGGCCGCGGCCCCGATGGGGACCGCGGCCGCCAGGATCTCGAGGGCCGCCGCCAGCCGCTGGCTCTCCGAGGCATGCACGACGAGGAGGGGGTCCCCGGCCTCGACCCGCTGCCCCGGGCGGACCTGCACCATCACCCCCACCGCCGGGTCGATCACGTCATCGGTGTGTGACCGCCCCCCGCCGAGAGCGATGATCGCCGCCCCGATCGCCCGTGGCTCCACCCGCTGCACCACCCCCGCCGCCAGCGCCGCGATGGTCTGGGTGATCGGCGCGCGGGCCATGACCCCCCAGGGGTCATCGGCGACGCGGGGATCCCCGCCCTGCGCCTCGACGATCACCCGGAAGCGCGCGAGCGCGCGCCCGTCGTCGAGTGCCGCGGTCGCCAGCGTGCGCCCGGCCGCGCGGTCGGGCGCGACGCCACCCAAGACGAGCATCTCGGCGGCGAGGGCCACGGTGACCTCCCGCACGTCGGCGGGGCCGCCGCCGCGCAGCACCGCGACCGACTCCGCGACCTCGAGCGCATTGCCACACGCTTCGCCCAAGGGTGCATCCATGTCAGTGAGCAGGGCGACGGTGCGACACCCCCGCCGCTCCCCGATGTCGATCATCGTACGCGCGAGGGCGAGGGCGTCCGCTTGGTCGGGGAGGAATGCCCCGGCCCCGGTCTTCACGTCGAGCACGAGCCCATTCAGATCCTCGGCCAACTTCTTGCTCATGATGCTCGCCGCGATGAGCGGGATCGCCTCGACGGTCGCCGTCGCCCCACGCAGCGCGTAGAGCTTTCGGTCGGCTGGGGCGATCTCCGCCGTCTGTCCGAGCATCGCGCAGTTGTGACGCACCAGCAGTGCCTCGGCCTCCTGGATCGAGATCCCGGTGCGGAAGCCGGGGATCGCCTCGAGCTTATCGAGGGTACCGCCGGTATGCCCGAGCGAGCGCCCCGACATCATCGGCACGGCCACACCGCACGCGGCGACGAGCGGGGCCAAGATGAGCGAGACCTTGTCCCCGAGCCCGCCGGTCGAGTGCTTGTCGACGCGGGCCATCGGGAGATGCCCGAGCGAGAAGCGGGCCCCGCTCTCGAGCATCGCGGCGGTGAGCCCCTCGATCTCCGCGGGATCGAGTCCCCGGAGGACGATCGCCATCGCCATCGCGGCCATCTGGTAGTCAGGGATCTCGTCGGCGGCGTAGGCCTGCATCATCGGGCGCCAGGCGTCGTCGGGGATCCGGCCGCCGTCTCGCTTGCGCGCGATCAGTTCGAGGAATCGCATTGGACCCATGAGGGGAGGCGAAGTAGGTTCCGACGGGGACGCGCGATGCCCGCGCACGATCGACAGGAGAACGACACGATGAGGCGGGGACGATTGATGGCGCTGGTGACGCTCATGATGCTCCTCGCGAGCGTCCCGCTGCCTGCACAGGAAGGTAGGAGTGCGGCCACCCTCTGGAAAGCGGCGATCGCCGCGGTGGATTCAGGACAGTTCGCGACGCCCGAGCGACAGACGCGCCTCTACGCCGATGCGGCGCGCTGGGCCGATTCCGCGGCGCGGCTGGCGCCCCGCGACCCCGACGCGCGGGTGGTGAAGGCGATCGCGGCGGGCCGCAAGGCGCTCTCCCTTGGTCCGCGCGACCGCGTGCAATACGCCGTCCTCGTCCGGAACGAGGTCCTCGCTGCGCTCGCGATCGCCCCGGACCACGCCGGCGCGCACCATGTGCTCGGGATGTGGCACGCCGAGATCCTCCGACTCAACCCCGTGGCGCGCTTCGCGGCCAAGACGCTCCTCGGCGCCTCCGTCTTCGGCGAGGCCGATTGGGAGAAGGCCCAGCGTGCCCTCGAGCGGGCCGTGGCGATCGAGCCCGATCGCATCACGCATCGGCTCGATCTCGCCAGCATCCTCGCCGACCGCGGCAATGTCGCCGGCGCCCGTACGCAGTATGAATGGATCGCCCGGGCGACCGCGCGCGAATACAACGACAGGACCTATCAGCGGCTCGCCGCCGATCGACTCCGCGGGCTGTGAGCGCGGCCGAGACCCCGACGACCCGCGCCAGCCTCCTCCGCCGCCGTCTCGAGGAGGCGGCGCATGCCTACTACGTGCTCGATCGCCCGTCGCTCAGCGATGCGGCGTACGACCAGCTCTTCCGCGAGCTCCAGGCGCTGGAGCGCGATCACCCGGAGCTCGCCGACGCCGACTCCCCCACCCAGCGCGTGGGCGCCGCCGTCACCGAGAGCCATCTCGCGAAGCACACGCATCTGGTGCCGATGGGGTCGCTCGACAATGCCTTCGATGAGGCCGAGCTCGCCGAGTGGGAGGGCCGGCTCCGCAAGCTGACCGGCGGCGCGGTCGATACCGCCGGCTACTGCTGCGAGCTCAAGATCGATGGCGCCGCGATCTCGCTGACCTACCGTGACGGCGTGCTGGTCACGGCCGCCACGCGTGGGAACGGGAGCGTGGGCGAGGATGTCACCGCCAACGTGCGCACGATCCCCGACATCCCGCGCCATCTCGCCGGCGACGGGTGGCCCCCGCTGATCGAACTCCGCGGCGAGGTCTACATGACCTTCGAGGGGTTCGAGCGGATGAACGCCGAGCGGGTGCGCGCTGGGGAGGCGGTCTTCGCGAATCCGCGGAACTCCGCTGCGGGGGCGCTCCGCCAGAAGGATCCGCGCGAGACGGCCAAGCGTCCGCTCCGCTTCTTCGGCTACGCCTTCGCCGTGCCGGGGGCGGCACCCCTCCCCTTCCAGTCACAGTGGGAGCTGCTCGAGACCCTCGTCACCTGGGGGATCCCCGTCGCGCCGGCGCGGCGCCACTGCCCCTCGCTCGAGGCGGTGCACACCTGGGCGCGCGAGCTGGAGCGTGAGATTCGCCCCACCCTCCCCTTCGCGATCGACGGCGGCGTGGTCAAGGTGAATACGCTGACGTTGCAGACCGAGCTGGGCGTGATCGGCGGTCGGGTGCCGCGGTGGGCGACCGCACGCAAGTTCGCCCCCGACCTCGCCGAGACACAGCTCCTCGACATCGAGGTCCAGGTGGGACGCACCGGGGCGCTCACCCCGCGCGCCGTGCTCGCCCCGGTCGAGGTCGGCGGCGCCACGATCACCTACGCGACGCTCCACAACTTCGATCTCATCGCCGAGAAGGACCTCCGCATCGGTGATGTGGTGCAGGTGAAGCGCGCCGGCGAGGTGATCCCGCAGGTGATCGGCCCCGTCCCCGAGCGGCGCACCGGCACGGAGCGCGCGGTGCGGGCGCCGCATCGCTGCCCGATCTGCGAGACCGCCGTCGTGCGCGACGAGGAGGAGGTCGCGATCTGCTGCCCGAACGTCGCCTGCCCCGGCCGGCGGCTCGAGGCGCTCGCGCACTTCACCTCGCGCGACGGGATGGATATCCGGGGGCTGAGCTATCAGCGGCTCGAGCAGTTGATCGCGGCAGGACTCGTCTCCGATGTCGCCGATCTCTACACCCTCACCCCCGAGCAGGTGGGCGCGCTCGAGCGCTTCGCCGATCGCAGCGCCGAGCAACTCGTCGCCGCGATCGCAGCCTCCAAGACGCAACCGCTCTCGCGCCTGCTGCATGCGCTCGGGATCCGCCATGTGGGGGCGGAGTCGGCGAAGCTCCTCGCCCGCACCTTCGGCACGATGGACGCGCTCACCCACGCCTCGGTCGAGGCGCTCGAGGCGCCGCACGGCGTGGGGGGGACGATGGCGGAGGCGGTGCATGCCTGGGGGCATGACCCGGCGATCCGTGCCCTCCTCGCGAAGCTCACGCGCGCCGGCGTGCGCATGGATGAACCACAGGCCGCCGTGGCCGACGGGCCGTTCAAGGGACTCAAGGTCGTGCTCACCGGGACCCTCCCCACCCTCGCTCGCGGTGCGGCGACGGCGCTGATCGAAGGGGCCGGTGGGAAGGTCACCAGCGCCGTCTCCAAGGCGACCGATCTTCTCGTCGCCGGCGAGGAGGCAGGGAGCAAGCTGGAGAAGGCGACCACCCTTGGGATCCCGGTGATCGACGAAGCGGAACTCTTGCGCCGCCTCGGCCGCTGACCGTTCCTTCCTGCGCGCCGATGCCCTCCTCCTCGCCCGATCCCCTCGCCCTGACCTCGGTCCCGCACACCTCGCTGCGCGCCCTGCGCTCCGCGTTGGTGCGGGACCTCGGTGACGGGTTCGCGAGTGTCCTCCAAGAGGCCGGATTCGCCGGGGGGGCCTCGGTCCTCGACGCCTTCGCTGCGTGGTGCGGCCGGCATGGGCTCGCGGCGCCGGCGACCCTGCCGATCGAGACCTTCCATGCCGCACTCGCGCGCTTCCTCGCCGAAGCGGGGTGGGGCCAGATCACGGTCACTTCGCTGGGCGATGCGGTCCTTGCGATCGACTCGGCGGATTGGGCCGAGGCAGACCCCGACGCCCCCATGCCCTACCCCTCGTGCTACTACACGGCCGGGATGTTCGCCGACCTGCTGGGCCGCGTCGCCGACGCCCCGGTGGGGTGCATGGAAGTCAGCTGTCGGTCGAGCGGGGCGACCGACTGCCGATTCCTCGTGGGGAACCCCGAGGTCATGGCCCATGTGTACCAGCGGATCACCGAGGGCGTCGGGTACGAGGACGCGCTGGACGAGCTCGCCTGAGGGGTCTCGATACCCCCTCGATGCGGTTGCTGGCCCCTCGCCGTTCGGATAGCTTGAGCCGGACCCCTCTCGACACGCTATGGCATTCTGGGACCGCCTCTTCGGCGGCCGTTCTGAGTCCACGTTCGCCCGGCAGCGCCTCGACTATCTGAACGAGGCGCTGGTGTTGGAGCGTCAGGGGGATTTCGACGCGGCGGTGACGAGCTATCGCCTGGCCCTGCGGGAGCACCCGACCGATCTCCGCATCCTCCAGAACATGGCGATCGCGCTCACCAAGGTGGGGCGCGTGGAGGAGGCGATCCGCGCCTACCGTCGGGCGATCGAGGTCGATGCGACGGCGAGTGGGGCGCACTATGGGTTGGCCTTCCTGCTGATCAAGCGCGGGGATGCCGCCGGGGCCGCGTCGCATCTGGAGGCGTTCCTCACCCATCCCCCGAGCGCGGACGATGCCGACCGCTGGATCGCGCATGCCCGGGCGACGCTCGATCAGCTCCATGGCGCGAGCGGTGGAGCGGGTGAGCCGGCCCGGAGCTGAGATGGGCACCACCATCGCGATCGTGAGTCAGAAGGGGGGTGTCGGCAAGACCACGACCGCGGTCAACCTCGCCGCCGCCTTCGCGCGCCGTGGCCTCCGCACCCTCCTCGTCGACACCGACCCGCAGGGCTCGGTGCGCTTCGGGGTGGGCCTTCGGCAGGGCCATCCGCAATACGGCTTCGCCGATTACCTCATGGGGCTGCGCGGGCTCCGCGAGATCCTCCTCCCCACCACCCTCCCCTGGCTGCGGGTGATGCTCGCCGGGAGCGTGACCGAGGCGGCCGATCATACGGCGTATCAGGAGGGGATCGCCTCCTCCGACCTCCTGGCGCGCATGCTGGACGAGGCGAGCGAGCGGTGCGACATCGTCCTCCTCGACACCCCGCCGGGGCTCGGCCCCGTCACGCGCGCCGCCCTCACCTGCGCCGACCGCGTCATCGTCCCGCTCCAGGCGGAGCCCCTCGCGCTCCAGACCACCCCGCAGATCCTGCGCGGGATCCAGGACATCGTGACGCAGCACGAGCGGCTCGTCTTCGACGGGATCCTGCTGACGATGTATGAGGCGGGGAACCCCGCCTGTGAGACGACGGCGAACTACATCCGGCAGAAGGTCCCCGCGCATCTCATGATGGATCTCGTGATCCCACGGAGCCCGGCGGTCGCCGAGTCGTTCGCGACAGGCCAACCGGTGGTGGTGCGCACGCCGGCCGATCCCGCCTCGCAGGCGTACGTGAACCTCGCGACGCGCCTGGCCGAACGGTTGGGGTACTGATGGGGTCGCACGGACCAGGGGGCCGACGCGCCACGGGCCGTCAGAGCGCCGTGCTCCTCACCCTCGCGCTCCTGCTTGGGTGTGACACCCCGGTGGGCTCGGAGGGGGAGCTCAATGCGATCGAATTCTCCGGCATCCCCTTCCCCGCCGTGATCATCGGCGACACCCTCCGGGACTCGCTCGGGGTCGCCGCGCCATTGCAGGCGACGGCCTACGACGGGCGTGGTGCCGTGATCCCCGGCGCCGACGTCCGTTTCCTCTCGCCGGATACCGGCGTCACGATCGGCGCGACGGGATTCCTCACCACGACCCGCGCGAGCGGCGTGATCCGCGTCTTCGCCTCGCTCGGCGCGTTGCAGAGTGCGCGGCGGACGATCGTCGTGACACCCCGCCCTGATACCGTGAGTGCGACGGGCACCTCGCGCCTCACCCTCGACTACGTGCTCCCCGATGGCGCCGCGAATCTGACCGGTGACATCGGCGTCTCGGTTCGCCACCTGCCTGGCCCGACCTCGACTCCGGCGAACGTGACGGGGTGGCCGGTGCGTTGGCGTCTCGTCTACCGAGGCGACACGTTGTCGCCGAGCGATACGACGCTCGCCGTGCTCCAGAGCAGCGCCGGCCGTCGGGGGGTCGTCGACACCACCTCGACCAGTGGGACCTCCATCCGACGACTTCGGGTCTTCTCGAATCGGCTCCCGGTGGCGACCGACAGCTTCCAGGTGGTCGCTGAGGTGAGGCGACATGGCCGTCCGGTGGCGGGGAGTCCGGTCCGCTTCTGGGTCCGCATCGCCCCGAAGAGCTGATCCCACCGCACCCGCGGAGGGTCAGCCTGACCTCACTCAGCTCGGGGAGGCGCGCTGGAGCGGGATCACGGTGGGCGTGGCGACACGCGCCCCCACCCACTCGACCGCATCGGCCGCGAGAAGGGAGATCGTCGCCGGGCGAGCGCAGGCGATGGGCGCCACGAGCCGTCCACCGACGCGCACCGCGCGGACCGCGGCCTCGATCAGTCGCGGCTCATCGAGTGCGGCGGCCCGGAAGGTCCCCTCGGTGAAGGGCACCGCATCGGCCCAGCCGATGACGCGCGCGGCGGAGGTGAAGAGGGCATCGTCGGGATCCGCGACGATCACCATCAGGTCGAGCCGAGCCTGGAGGCCGGCGGCGTAGGCCGCGTAGCGACCGCCGAGGAGTACCGCGCCACCGGATTCAGCGAGGCCGAGGAGGGCCTGCAGGCGATCGAGGGCCTCGAGCGTAGGCGATGGGGCCGGCGTCGCTTCACTCCCATCGCGTTTGGATCCCTCGTTGGAGGATGCCGGCACAGCGCCGTCGGTGTCGCACCAGAGATCCCCCTCACGGAACCGCGCCTCGCGTCCACACTGCATGCACCCCGCCGTCCCGCGGCGCAGGTCACGGTCGATCACCTCCGACGCGACGACCACGAGGGGAGTCGGCCGGTGATCCGCGGGACATTGGAGTCGTTCGGCGAGTTCGAGGCGCATGGGGGGAGCGCGAGTCGGACGCTGGCGAGCGCGCGAGGCGAGCGGCGCGAGACTAGCTGCGCGCGAGCCGGATCTCCTCGACGTCGAGGTGCGCGGGACGGGTGACCGCCCAGGCCACGGCATCGGCGACGTCGGCGGCGCGCAGCATCTCGGTGCGCGAGGGGAGATGCGGCGCCGCGTCGGGATCGTGCGGATCCCAGAGCGCGGTATCGGTCGCGGCGGGGGAGACGAGGGTCGCGCGCACCCCCGAGCCACGCGTCTCCATGCGGAGCGTCTCGTGGACGGCACGCACCGCATGCTTGGAGGCCGCGTAGGTCGCGTTCCCCGGGAAGACGGTGCGATCGGCCACCGAGCCGATGGTGACGACATCCCCCGACCCTCGAGCGCGCATCGCCCCGAGGAGATCGCGCGTGAGCCGCAGCGGGGCGGCGACGTTGAGGGCGAGCGCGAGATCGAGATCGGCGTCGGTGGTGGCCTCGACCGCGGCGAGCGGGAAGCTCCCTGCCGCATGCACCATGATGTCGGGGGCCCCGTCGAGGGCAGCAAGCACCCGCGCCGCGAGCCGCTCCGTCGCACCGGACTCGGTCAGATCGGTCGCGAGCGCGAGGGCCCCATGGCCCAGCTCCCCCGCCAAGCGGTCCAGCGCCGCCGCATGCCGTGCGACGAGGAGCGCGCGCGCCCCGAGCGCGGCGAGCGCGCGCGCCGTCGCCTCACCGATCCCGCGCGAGGCCCCGGTGACGAGCGCCGTGCGGCCGGCGAGCGCGCGCGTCATCGGGACGACGTGTGTGCGTAGGCGAGTCGCAGGAACTCGTCGCGCGTCTTGGCGTCGTCCTTGAAGCTCCCCCGCAGCGCCGAGGTGATCGTACTCGAGGCCTGCTTCTCCACCCCGCGCATCATCATGCAGAGGTGCGAGGCCTCCATCACGACGCCGACCCCCTCGGGGCGCAGCACCTCCTCGATCGCCTCCGCCACCTGCTGCGTGAGGCGTTCCTGGACCTGCAACCGTCGCGCGAACACCTCGACGATGCGCGGGAGCTTGGAGAGCCCGACGATCCGCCCATTCGGGATGTAGGCGATGTGCGCCTTCCCGAAGAAGGGGAGCATATGGTGCTCGCAGAGCGAGTAGAACTCGATGTCGCGCACCATCACCATCGAGGCGTGTTCCTCCGCGAAGACGGCATCACCGACCACATCGGCGACATCCATCCCGTACCCCCGGGTGAGCCAGGACATCGCCTTGGCGACACGCTCCGGCGTCTTGACGAGCCCTTCCCGCGCGGGATCCTCCCCCACGAGCTCGAGCTCGCGCCGGATGATCCCCTCGAACTCCGCCATCCGCGCGGCGGCCATGGGCGGCGCCGCCTCGAATTGATCCGAGCCGGTGATCGGCTTGATCGGGTGCACCGCGGGCTTACCGGCCGTCGTATTCGACATACTGATTCTCCGTCTCCCAGAGCTTGAGGCGTGCGAGCCGCGCGGGGGCGACGGCGGGCGCGAGGACGCGCCAGATGGCGAGCACGAAGTTCTCCGTGCTCGGGATGATCCCCGTCATGAAGGGGACCTCGAGGTTCAGGTTCTTGTGATCGACATGCTCCACGATCTCGCGCTCCACCACCTGCTTGATGTCGCGGAGGTTGACCACGAACCCGGTGATCGGGTCGATCCCCCCCTCCACCGTCACCTCGAGGGTGTAGTTGTGTCCATGCCAGTTCGGGTTGTTGCACTTCCCGAAGAGCCGCTGGTTCTCCGCGTCGCTCAGCGTCGGATTGAAGACGCGGTGCGCGGCGTTGAAGCGGACGATGCGGGTGATCTGGACGACGGCCATGGCTAGGAGATCGGGCAAAGGGACGAACGGGCCGGTGCGCCCGCTCCCTCATGAATCCCCGATGCGGCATCGAGGTTCCGTGAGGGGAAGAGCGCCGGGGCCCCGTCCCACTGGAACGAGGCCCCGGCAGAGGTGGGAGCGAAGAGAGGTTTTTGAAGCCCTGTCGAATGCATGAGGCCCTCACCCTACGTCCGTCTTCCCGGCATCCGGGCATGGCGTCGGCAGAGATGTTAGATCCGCTTCGGAGGACTTATCGGCTCAAAAAGTGAATTCTCTCCGTCCCGTCATCATCTCCTTCAAAGCTACGAGACTGGACAGCGGAGCGTCAATGCGCGTTGTTTCCCGCACCATGGATCTCCTCTCCCTCGTCGGTGTCGTGATGCTCGTCTTCTGGGCGATCGCGACCTTCCTGCTCGACGCCCCGGGCGTCATCCACGCCTTCCTGACCCTCGGCACCTTCCTCGTGGTGTTCGGCGCGGTGAAGCGTGCCGAGCGGGCCCGCACCGCGGATCGCGCGCCCAAGCGCTGAGTCAGAGCTCCCAGTTGGAGAGGACGATCCCGCGCGTCGGGGTCGGCTCCCCGTAGCCGGCGAGGGTCATCCGCAGATCGGTCCAGCGCACCCGCGCCCCGGTCGCGACGCACTGCCGGAGGAGGTCGGGATAGGCGCCCTGGAGACGCACCGCGACCCGTGACGCCCCCGCCTGACGCGCCGCCACCCCGAGCCGTTCGATCAACCCCGGGAGCACCTCGGCCTCCCGCACGACGAGCTTGAGTACGCGCAGCTCCTCGAGCACGCGCCCCTCGACGAGCGGCACCTCATGCACCAGCGCGAAGCCGCTGACGGCCCCGCCCGGATCGCGCACGACCACGCAGTCCCCGACGCCATGGTGGAGTGTCCCCTCGATCTCACGTGCGTAATCCGCGCCAGGACGCACCTGATCGGTACAGGCGGCGATCTCCGTCATCGCGCGCGCTCGCAGCACCCCTTGATGCGCACTGAGCCGCTCCGGTCGCGGTCCCGCTGGCGACCCCGCATCGAGGGTGACGGTGATCGTCAGGTGCGCGGGGACGAAGCCGAGCCGGGCATAGAAGCCGATGTTATCCATCGTGCGCGGCATCGTCTCCAACCCGATGGTGTCACACCCCGCGTCGAGGAGGCGACGGATCCCCGCGGTCACGATCTCGCGTCCCACCCCCTGCCCCTGCAGATCCTCGCGCACCACGAGCGGCCCCATCCACCCTTCGCGGCCGGAGACATGCGCCAGATTGAACGCGGCGATGCGCCCCTGTGCATCCCGCCAACACATCGCCCCCGCACCCGCCGCCTCGATCGCGAAGCGCCAGAGGACGGGATGGAGCGGCGGCACGCGCACCCCGGTCATCCCATCGCGCCGGTAGCGCTCGCTGAAGGCGTCGCTGAAGACGAGGTTGAGCGCGGGGATCTCGTCCACCGCGATCGGTTCGGGCCCACTGAGTCGGACGCGCGGCGCGCTCATCCCACCACCTCGGCGAGCGGGAGGGAGCCGAGCCGCGGCCCCTCGGCGGCGGTGACGACGGCGGCCCCGGTCTCGGGATCGAAGCCCACCGAGAAGACCTGATCCAACCCATCCCGCACATCATCGATGTGACTGATCACGATCACCTGCTCGAAGCGCGCCTGCAGGCCGCGCAGGAGCGCGAGCACGGCGTCGCGCCGCTGCGCGTCGAGCGAGCCGAAGATCTCATCGAGGATGAGGAGCGAGAAGGCCTGCCCCGCGCGCTCCGCGATCATCTGCGAGATCGCGAGGCGCAGCACGAGGTTGGCGACATCCTCCTCGCCGCCGGAGATCACCGGCTTGGGGATCCCCTCCTCCAACACCACGAGCCGATAGCGGTCATCGAGCTCGAGTTCGCTATAGCGGGCATCGGTGAGCTCGCTGAGGAGTCGCGACGCGATCTCGGAGAGCTCGGGACGGAGCGCATAGTTGAGGTCGGTGCGCAGGTCGGAGTAGGTGCGATGGAGCTCGTCGTGCAGGAGTCGCTCCTGCTCGAGGGTCTCGACGCGAGCGAGTCGCTCGGCCACCGCCGTCCGCTCCGCCCGCGCCCGCGCGAGCGCGGCCCCCGCCATCTCCCGGGTCGCCTGCGCACGGGCTGCGCGGGTGCTCGACTCGGCGAAGGCCGCGGCGCAGGCCTCATGCCGCTCGCGCAGGGCGGCATCATCCAGCGACCTCGCCCTGCTCGCGCCTGGTGCGGCGTCTCCCCTCCCGCGTCGCGAGCTCCTCCGGCATCTCCTGCAGCTGCCCCTGGCGACTGCGGAAGTAGGCGCCATCCGCCTCGACGGTCTCCATCTGCCGCTCGAGCAGATCGAGGACATCGCGATAGTGCGTCCCCAGCGGTCGCGTGCAGGTGGGGCAATCCCCATCTTCCCCGAGCGAGAGGAGGCGATCGCGCTGGTCCCGCAACTCGCCGTACTGGGCCCGGAGCGCCCGGAGTCGGGTCTCGACCTCCTGCTGCTCGCGGACCCACGCGGTGCGTCGCTGCGTGATCTCCTCCTCGAGGGTCGCGAGCTCGGCACGCTGCGTCGTGATCGCGGCCTGCAGCGCGGCCACCCGCTCCCGTCGGTCGGTGGGGGTCGCCTCCGCGGCGGTGGGATCGAGTTCGGCGAGTCGGCGCTCCTGGGTCGTCTGCTCGAGCGTGAGGCGCTCCAGCTCCCGCGTCACCGCGACGAGCTCGCCATCGAGGGTCGCCTGCTCCGTCTCGAGTCGCTGCCGCGCCTCGCGGCCCTGCTGGGCGGCGAGCCACTGCGGCGCGACGGCATCGAGCGCCGCCTGGGTCGTCGCGACCGACTCCGTGGCCTCGCGCCACGCGACCTCCGCACCGGCCAGCGTCGCCTCTGCCTCTCCCACCGTCGCCTCGACCGCGGCGCGGTCTGGCAGCCCGGCACGTAGCCCCGCGATCTCGTGGGTCAGGTCGCGCCGTCGCAAGCCGCACGCGTCCTGCGCGAGCCGGAGGCGCTCATAGCCGAGGACGCGCGAGAGGAACTGCGCGCGCTCGGACGAGGAGAGCGCCTGCATCACGGCGAGCTCCTTCTGCCCCGTGAAGTAGGTGTTGAAGAACTCCGTGCGCGTCATCCCGATGCGCCGCTGGAGCAGCTCGGTGACCGTGGAGACGGCGTTCGCGATCGGCGTCGGGCCCTCATCGAGATAGAGCTCGGCCATCGTGAGTCCGCGCACCACGCGATACCGATGGCCGGCGAGGTCAAACTCGAGCTCGACGCGCACCGCGGCCCGCGGGGCCGCGCGCGCGAAGCGGAGCGAGTCGCTCCCCCCGCGCACGGTGTGGCTGCCATAGAGCGCCCACGCGATCGCCTCGAGGATCGTCGACTTCCCGGCCCCATTGGGCCCGATGATCCCGGTCAGCCCCGCCGAGAAGACGAGCTCGCTCTCGACATGTTGGCGGAAGTTCTGCAGGCGGAGTCGACGGAGTCTCACGTCTCCTCCTCGACAAGGCGCTGGACGGGCTCGATCGGTTCCGCCGCCTCCAGATAGCGCATCCCCAGCGTGACGAGCGCCTCGCGCTCGATCCCCGCGGGGAGCGCGCGCGCGAGGAGCGTGGCGCGCAGGGTCTCGTCCAGCGAGGGGCGACGCCCCGGGGTGAGCGCGGCACGCGGACGGACCAGGTCGGGGCGGCGGAGATCGAGGTGGAGATGGGTGGCGCGTCGCGCCAACTCGCGGAGCACCCGGTGATCGAGCGCCCGGGCGATGTGGCGCGGCACCTGATGCCCCACCACGCGCACGATCTTCCCGTCGATCCCACCCGGGATCCGCGCGATCGCCCCCTGGATCGCCGCGTCGAGCCCCTCCGCCGACATCCCGCGGCCATCGATCGCGTGGAGATCGAGCACCGGTCGCGCCGGCGCCAGCGGATGGAAGGTCTGCTTCCCCGTGGTGAGATCCCGCTCGATGAACCCCTTCCCCGGGAGCTTCGTCGCACGCTCCTCGGCGAGCTCTCCCCACGGGTTCGTGCTCGTGTAGTCGATCGACCCCGAGTAGTAGACGTGATCGGCGATGCGGCGATAGACGTGATAGTGCCCGAGCGCGACGTAATCCCATCCGGGGCGCGTGACCTCCGCCAACGGGATCTGCATCGCCGCACGATCGGCGGCCGCACCCGCCGGCACGATCCCCGGCACCTCGCCATGCATCACGAGCACGTTGCGCCGCGCCGCCGGATCCGGCGCGAGCTGGACGGTCCCCGGCGGGAGATCGGGGACCGCGAGCACCGCGCAGTCCCAGCGAGGAAGCGCGATGCGGACCGCCTCACGATCAGCGACGATGCACCGATCGGCGCGCTCGAGCAGCCGCAGGATCCCCGAGCTCTCGGTGGAGCGCGGCATGTCGTGGTTCCCCGCCGCGATCACGACCACCGTCTCTGGCAGCGCCGCATGCAGCCGACCGAACTCCCGCACCGCGTGCAGGATCGCGGTGTTCGTCGGGCGCACGGTGTGGAAGACATCGCCCCCGATCACCACCAGCGCCGGCGCGAGCGCGATGATCTGGTCGACGGCACGCGAGAAGGTCGCGGCGACGTCGGCCTCGCGCTGATTCATCCCAGCCGGCGTCTGCCGATGGTATTGGCGGAAGCCGAGATGGAGATCGGACAGATGGACGAGGCGCACGCCCGCTCACCTCGCCCGTCGTCGGAGGCTCACCGACTCACGCACGCATGGCGCGCGCGACGCGCGCGATGCGATGGCAGGCCTCGACGACCTGCGCCTGATCGGCGGCATAGGAGACGCGCACCCAATCGGGGGTGCGGAACGCCGACCCAGGGACGATCGCCACCCCAGCCTCGTCGAGCAGCCGCGCGCAGAAGGCGCCCCCCGCATCGGGGACCGTCCCCGCACCGGGGGCTTCGAAGTAGAAGTAGAAGGCACCGGCGGGATCGAGCACGCGGAGCCCCGCTTCGCGGAGGATCGGCAACGCGGCGTCGCGCCGGCGCTTGAACTCCGCGACCATCGCGTGGACCGCCGCCTCCACGGGCTCCCCGATCGTGAGCGCCGCGAGCGCGGCGTGCTGCGAGACCGCTGCGGCATTCGACGTGGTGTGCGACTGGAGCGCATTCATCGCCTTCGCGACCGCCGTGGGCGAGACCGTCCAGCCGATCCGCCACCCCGTCATCGCATACGCCTTCGCCACCCCATTCACGACGATGAGATTATCACGATGCGCGGCGACGTCGAGCGCGCTCGGTGCCGGCGCATCGTACGCGATGCGCCGATAGATCTCATCGCTGATCACCCACCACCCACGCGCCGCCGCCAGATCGAGGATCGCGCGCAGTTCGTCCGGCGAGTAGACCGATCCCGTCGGATTGCTCGGGGAGTTGAGCATCACGCCCTTGGTGCGCGGCGTCGCCGCGCGCGCGAGGAGGTCGGGGTCGACCTTGAAGCCACGCGCCGGATCGCCAGGCACCTCGATCGCGTTCGCGCGCGCGAGCCCGACCATCTCGTAATAGCTCGTCCAGCTCGGCGTCGGGATGAGGACCTCGTCACCCGGGCCAAAGAGCACGAGGCAGGCATTGTAGAGCGACTGCTTGGAGCCCGTCGAGACGACGACATCGGCGGCCGTGACGCGATCGGGACCCGCGTACGCGCGATTCGCGTCGGCGGCGATCGCCTCGCGGAGCGGGAGGATCCCCTCAGTCGCGGTATACCGGGTGGCTCCTGCGTCGATCGCGGCCTGCGCCGCACGCCGGATCGGCTCCGGGGTGTCGAAGTCGGGTTCCCCCGCCCCGAGGTCGATGATCTCGCGCCCCTGCGCCTTCAACGCCTTCGCCCGCTGGGAGACCGCGATCGTGGCCGACTCACGGAGCGCCACGATGTTCGCCGAGGGGTGGAAGACGAGGGGGGTGGACACGAACGACCTCCGTGACGGGACGCGGGAAGAGGGAGCCGAACCAGTCGAGCACGAAATCGCTATATTCCGCGCTCGCCTGAGTGTACCACACGCGCCCCTCGTGGCGCCATTGAAAACCGAGTCTGCCGTGACCCCTTCCCCACGCGAGACGGCTGGTGCCGTCCGCTCCGCCCACGTGGCGCACTTCCTTCCCGCCGACTGGGCCCGCGTCGCGCAGCTCGCCCTGCCCGCGCTAGAACGCCTCACCGCCGAGGCGACGGGCACGCAGCTCCTCCTCTTGGTCCCCGATGCCAACGCAGCCACCGCGCTCGCGCGCGCCCTCGCGCCGCACGCCTCGGCCCATGGCCACCGCGTGGTCGCGGCGACCACACCGGCCCGTGCGCGTCGACTCCTGGGCGCCGGTCCGGCCCCGGTCGTGATCGGGGCGCCGGCGGTGATCGCCGAGGCGCTCGCCGCCTCGCTCGCATCATTGGCTGGGGTGACCGCGGTCGGATTCATCGCCGCCGATGAGCTCGATCCCGAGGACCCTGCGCTCGCGACGGTCCTGGCCGAGGTCCCGAAGGGGGCCTCGCGTTGGCTCACCGCACTCGCCGCGACACCGAACGTCGAGCTGCTGATCGAGCGCCATCTCCACAAGGCGCGGCGCGTGACCGACGACCTGATGCCGGCTGCAGAGGCGACGGCGAGCCTGACCGAGGGATCGACCCTGGTGCTGACCACCGTCGGAGCCCCCGAGGAGACGCTCCCGCTGGTCCTCGATGAGATCGACGTTCCCTCGACGGCGGTCGTGACCGATGATCCCGCATGTGCCGATCGGGCGCGACACCTCGTGCGATCGCTCGGCTACACCGATGGCGCGCTCGTGACCGTGACCGATGGGGAGATCGCCCCGAACGCCGCCCTCGTGATCGTGCTCGGCCTCCCGTCGGGCTCGCGCTGGGCCGCGGTGACCGCCGCGCACCCGGCGCAGACGGTCGTCGTGATCGCGCCGCGTCAGCAGCGGGCGTTGCAGCAGGTGGTCGGTGCGATGCGCCTGCAGCCGTTCGGCGCGGCCGGGACGATCGAACGGGCGCGCACCGCGGAAGCGCGGGTGCGCAGCGAGCTGCGGACGATCCTGAGCACCGGGCTCCCGGCGCGCGAGATCCTCGCGCTCGAGCCCCTGCTCGCCTCGCACGATGGCACCGAGATCGCGGCCGCCGCGCTCCGACTGTTGGAGCAGACCCGTGCCGCGCAGAACGAGGTGGTGCAGGCCGCGGTCCGCCGCGTGCGCGAGCAGCATCAGCAGCAACAGGAGGCGGCCCGCACCGCCGAGCGCGAGCGTGAGCCGCGCGGGGGACGTGACGGGCGTGAGGGACGCGATCGCGGAACGAAGCCCGGTGGGTTCGGGGCGCGCGGCCCGCGGAGTGGTCCGCCTCGCAGTGCCCCCCCCCGTGGCGATGGACCTCGCGGCGACGGGCCCCGTGGCGGGCCCGGACGTGGCGGGCCCGGACGTGGCGGGCCGTCGCGTGGTGATGGCCCCCGCGGTCCCCGCAGTGGCCCGCCGCGTGGGGGCCCGAGGAGCCCGCGATGAGTGGGACACTCCAACTCACCGGCGGGTGGATCGAGGTCGTCGCCGGCGTGATGTTCAGCGGGAAGAGCGAGGAGCTCATCCGGCGCGTGCGCCGCGCGATGATCGCCAAGAGGCGCGTGCAGGTCTTCAAGTCACATCTCGATGATCGCTACGCGGGCGGGATCCACGCCGTCGGGAGCCACGATGGCCGCACCATCGAGGCGATCCCCGTCGATTCCGCTCGGCAGATCGCGCTCCGGCTCGACCCGATGGCGCAGGTGATCGCGGTCGATGAGGTGCAGTTCCTCGACGAGGGGATCGTCGCGCTGGCCAACGACCTCGCCGCGCGTGGGCGCCGCGTGATCCTCGCCGGCACCGACACCGATTTCCGTGGCGAACCCTTCGGGATGATGCCGCAGCTGATGTGCGTGGCCGAGGTCGTCGACAAGTTGCACGCGATCTGTGTGCGCTGCGGAGCGCCGGCGTGCCGGAACCAGCGGCTCATCGATGGTCGACCGGCCGCGTACGATTCGCCGGTCGTGATGGTCGGTGGCGCCGACAGCTATGAGGCGCGGTGCCGCGCCTGTCACGACGTCGCGCCGCCGACGGGTGGCCGCCAGCTCTCCCTTACCTGATCGGTATCCCGGTGCACACGATCGGCCTCACCGGGAACATCGCCGCGGGCAAATCGGCGGTCACCGAACGACTACGCGCCCATGGGCTCACGGTGATCGACGCCGATGCGCTCGCACGGGAGGTCGTCGCGCCGGGGACGCCGGCGCTCGCGGCGATCGTCGCGCGATGGGGGCCGCGCGTGCTGATCGCCGATGGGACGTTAGATCGTGCGGTCCTCCGTTCGATCGTCTTCGGCGATCCCACCGAACGGGCCGCGCTCGAGGCGATCACCCATCCGGCGATCGAGCGTCTCCGGTCGGTGCGGGTCGCCGAGGCCGCCGCCCGCGGGGAGACGCTGATGATCCTCGACATCCCGTTGCTCTTCGAGGCAGGCCTCACGGCGTCAGTCGACCGGATCCTCCTCGTCGATGCTCCGGTCACCCTCCGCCGGGAACGCCTGGTCCGGGACCGTGGACTCAGCGCGGCTGAGGCGGAGGCCATGATCGCCGCACAGTGGCCCGCCGAGGAGAAGCGGGCCCGCGCCGACTGGATCATCGAGAACGATGGGACGCGCGCGATGCTGGCCGACCAGGTCGATGCGCTCATCCCCGCACTCCGCGCCATCGGACCAGCTTGACCACCCTCCGTTGACGGGGTAGCCTTCGTCGACGGTGCGTTAATCGTTCACCACTCTGGAGCGCTCGTGTCTTCGATCCCCGCCGACCTGCAGTACACCAAGGACCATGAGTACGTGAAGCGGACCGATGACCCCTCGGTGGTCATCGTCGGCATCACCGACTACGCGCAGGGCGAGCTGGGCGACATCGTCTTCCTCGACCTCCCCAAGGCAGGGGCCGCCTTCGGCGACCACGCGGTGTTCGGCACGATCGAGGCGGTGAAGGCGGTCTCGGAGCTCTACTCGCCGATGGCGGGGACGGTGGTCGAGGTGAATCCGCGCCTCGATGGCGAGCCGGCGCTCGTGAACAGCGACCCCTATGGCGGCGGCTGGATGATCAAGCTCAAGATCGATGCGGGTGCGCTCGCCGGCCTCATGTCGGCCGACGCCTACAAGGCGCACCTCGGCGAGTGAGCCGCCTCGCGGCGCGCTGAGGCGCCGCCATCGTTGATGTGATGACGACAGGGGCGCCACGGATATCCGCGGCGCCCCTGTCGCTTCTCCACTACCGACCTATGCTTACGCCGAGGCGTACGCCTCGAGCGGCGGGCAGGAGCAGACGAGGTTACGGTCGCCGAAGGCGCTCTCGACGCGCCCCACGGCGGGCCAGAACTTCCGCTCCCGCACCCAGGGCAGCGGATAGGCGGCGCGCTCACGCGAGTAGCCACGCGTCCACGTGTCGCTCACCACCACCTCCTGCGTGTGCGGCGCGTGCGTGAGTGGGTTGTCCTCGCGGCTCAACACCCCACGCTCGATATCCTGGATCTCGCCGTGGATCGCGATCATCGCGTCGCAGAAGCGATCGAGCTCCGCCTTCGACTCCGACTCGGTCGGCTCGATCATCATCGTCCCCGCCACGGGGAAGCTCACCGTCGGCGCATGGAAGCCGTAGTCCATCAGACGCTTCGCGATGTCCTCCACCTCGACGCCCGCCGACGCCTTCATCGGACGCGTGTCGATGATGCACTCGTGCGCGACGCGGCCGTTCTTCCCCTTATAGAGGACCTCGAAGTGCCCGCGGAGCTGGTGCGCCATGTAGTTGGCGTTGAGGATCGCGACCTTGGTCGCGCGCGCGAGCCCCTCGCCCCCCATCATGTCGATGTACATCATCGAGATCGGGAGGATGCTCGCACTCCCCCATGGCGCGGCCGACACGGCGCCGATCGCCTGCTCCCCACCGGTGCGCACCACGGCGTGCCCCGGGAGGAAGGGCGCCAGGTGTGCCACCACGCCGATCGGCCCCATCCCCGGACCACCACCCCCGTGGGGGATGCAGAAGGTCTTGTGGAGGTTGAGGTGGCAGACGTCGGCCCCGATGTCCCCCGGGCGGCAGAGCCCGACCATCGCGTTCATGTTGGCGCCGTCGAGGTAGACCTGGCCCCCATGCTCGTGGATGATGGCGCAGATGTCCTTGATGCTCTCCTCGAACACGCCGTGCGTGCTCGGATAGGTCACCATGAGTGCGGCGAGGTTCGACGCATGCTGTTCCGCCTTCGCCCGCAGGTCCGCGACATCGATGTTCCCCTGCGCATCGGTCGTCACGACCACCACCTGCATCCCCGCCATCACCGCGGAGGCGGGGTTGGTCCCGTGCGCCGACTGCGGGATCAGACAGATGTGGCGATGCCCCTGTCCACGCGCCCGATGGAAGGCGCGGATCACGAGGAGCCCGGCGTACTCGCCTTGCGAGCCGGCGTTCGGCTGGAGTGAGACCGCGGCGAACCCGGTCACCTCGGCCAACGCCTTCTCCAAGCGCGTGAACATCGAGGCGTACCCCTTGGCCTGTTCGCGGGGGGCGAAGGGATGGAGCCCGCCGACCTCGGTCCAGGTCACCGGATACATCTCGGCCGACGCGTTGAGCTTCATCGTGCAGCTGCCGAGCGGGATCATCGAGTGCGTGAGGGAGAGGTCCCGCGACTCGAGCGTCCGCATGTAGCGCAGCATCTCGGTCTCGCTGCGGTAGCGATGGAAGGTCGGATGGGTGAGGAACTCCGAGGTGCGCGCGAAGCGCTCGTCGAAGCGGGTGTCGATCGTCTTCGCGAGGGCGTCGAGGTCGAGCCCGTGTGGGCGCCCCCCGTTGAACGCATCGAGGAGATCGCTCACATCGCGGAGTGAGGTGGTCTCCCCCATCGAGACGCCGAGGGTGCGCCCGTTCATGACGCGGACGTTGATCCGCGCGCGATCGAGCGCCGCGAGGATCGTCCCCTGCTGCGCGCCGACCTCCACGACGACGGTGTCGAAGCGCACCGACGCCGTCGGGGTGTGGCCCAGCTGCTGCACGCCCGCGGCGAAGAGCTCGGTGAAGTGCTGCAGGCGGCGCGCGATCCGCACGAGCCCCTCGGGCCCATGCCAGACGGCGTACATCCCCGCCATCACCGAGAGGAGCACCTGCGCGGTGCAGACGTTGGAGGTCGCCTTCTCACGGCGGATGTGCTGCTCGCGGGTCTGCAGCGCCATGCGCAGCGCCGGCTTGCCAGACGAATCGCGTGAGACGCCGATGAGGCGACCCGGGATCTGCCGCTTGTAGTCGTCCTTGGTGGCGAAGAAGGCGGCGTGCGGGCCGCCGTAGCCGTACGGCACCCCGAAGCGCTGCGAGTTGCCGACGGCGACGTCGGCGCCCCACTCCCCTGGCGGGGCGAGGAGGGTGAGGGCGAGGAGGTCGGTCGCGACGATCACGAGCCCGCCCGCCGCATGCACCGCCTCACAGAGCGCACGATGATCCTCGATCGACCCGAAGGTGTTCGGATAGGCGAGGAGGACACCGGCGGTGGTCGCATCGGGGCGCATCGCCTTCGGCGACAGCACCTGGACCGCGACCCCACGCGCCTCGGCGCGCGCCGTCACCACCTCGATCGTCTGTGGGTGGCAATCATCCGCGATCAAGAAGACGTCGCGCCCCTCCTTGCCGACGATCCCGTGCACCATCGTCACCGCCTCGGCGGCCGCCGTCCCCTCATCGAGGAGCGAGGCGTTCGCGATCGGGAGCCCGGTGAGGTCGGTCACGACGGTCTGATAGTTGAGCAGCGCCTCGAGGCGCCCCTGCGCGATCTCCGCCTGATACGGCGTGTACGCGGTGTACCACCCGGGGTTCTCGAGGATGTTGCGCTGGATCACCGTGGGGGTGTGCGTGTCGGCGTACCCCATCCCGATGAAGGAACGACGCACCTCGTTCGCCGACATCTCGGCCTTGAAGGCGGCGAGCGCCTCCTGCTCCGACTGGCCACCGGGGATCGCGAGGGTCCGCCGGAAGCGGATCGTCTCGGGGATCGTGTCGTCGATGAAGGCGTCGAGCGAGGCGTACCCCAGCTCGGTGAGCATCGCCTGGATATCGGCGTCGGATGGGCCGATATGGCGAGAGACGAAGGTATCGGGCTTGGGATGCACGCTGGTCGTCACGGTGGGGGGACCTCGAAGATCGGATGAAGGACCGCGAGGGAAAACTACAAGGGCGGGGTGACGCTCGTACATTCCTATCCGTGTCAGCATCCCCCTGCGCGGCGTTCCTCGATCTCCCCTGGTCGCTGCTCGACTCCGGCCCAGCGGCTGGCGTGGAGAACATGTCCACCGACCTCGCCCTGCTGGCGCATACGCGGTCGACCGGGCGGGCAGTGCTCCGGATCTACGCCTGGTCGCGCCCCACCCTCTCGCTGGGTCGGAACGAGCGGGCGCGCGGGAGCATCCACGCCCCCGCCCTCCGCGCGGAAGGGATCGAGGTGGTGCGGCGCCCCACGGGGGGTCGTGCCCTCCTCCATGACCATGAGATCACCTACAGCATCGCCGCCCCGGTGGGGACGATGACCCTGCGCGAGAGCTATGTCGCGATCAACGCGCTCCTGCTCGATGCCCTCGCACGCCTCGGTGTGGCCGCGACCGCGATCGCACGCGACCCGGCGGAGCGCCGCGCCCTTCGCCCCGACGGCGCCGCCTGCTTCGCGGAGCCGGGGGAGGGGGAGATCGTGGTCGGCGGGGCCAAGCTCGTCGGGTCGGCCCAGTGGCGAGAGGAGGGGGCCCTACTCCAGCATGGCTCGATCCTCCTCGGGGACGACCAGCCGCGGATCGCGCGGCTCCGCCCCCCAGGTACGCCAGAGCACCCGATCGCCCCGGCGGCGACCCTCACCGGTGCCCTCGGGCGGCCGGTCACCTACGCCGAGGTCCGCGACGCCCTGGTCGCCGCTCTCACCGACGCGATCGGCGCCGTCCCGTCCCCCCTCGATCCCACCTCACTTCGGCCGTCGCTCGCGCGTCTATTGATATCGACCGCCGACCCCAACTGGACCTGGCGACGCTGATGTCTCTCCCCTCTCGCGACCTGGACGCCCCGATGCCGCGGCTCGCTCGACTCCGCCCGACGCTGCTCCTCCTGCTGGCCCTCGGCTGCGGACCCTCCGACCGTGCTGGTGGCGGGACCGTGATCATCGCGAGTCCTGCCGACACCGAGACGTTGATCCCGGCCCTCCGCACCACCGTCACGGGTCGGATGGTGACCGAACTCCTCTTCGATCAGCTGATCGAACTCGGTCCCACGCTGAATCCCTTCGGCGACGCCGGCTTCGAACCGCGCCTCGCCGCCCGCTGGAGCTGGGACAGCGATTCCCTCGCTCTCGCGATGACGCTCGACGACGACGCACGCTGGCACGATGGACGCCCGGTGGTCGCCGCCGATGTGGTGACTGGCTACCGCGTGATCATGGATCCCACGAATGGGTCCCCGATCCGGAGCGAGATCACCGACCTCGATTCGGTGACGGTGCGAGATGAACGCACGGCGGTTCTCCACTTCAAGAGTCGCACCGCCGAACCCTTCGTCACCGCCGCCGCGGTGGTGCCCCTCCCGTCCCACCTCATCGACACCATCCCCGCTGGTGCCTTGGCGACGAGCGCCTTCGCGCAGCAGCCGGTGGGGAGTGGGCGCTATCGCCTGGTCGCGCGGGAGCCGAAGGCGCGCACCGAGTTCGCTGCCGTCACCGATCACTATCGAGGACGCCCCGGCCCCGACCGTCTCGCCCTCGTGGTCGCCCCCGATCCCGCCACCGGGATCGCGAAGCTCTGGGCCGAGGAGGCCGATGTCTGGGACAACCTCCCGCCGACGGAGGTCGCCGCAGCGGCCGCGCACCCACAGGTGCGGCTGATCCAAGCCGCGGGGTGGGACTACACCTTCATCGCCTTCAACTATCGCGACCCGTCGGACACGGCACGGGCGCATCCCCTCCTCGCCGATCACGCCATGCGTGCCGCGCTCTCGCACGCGGTCGACCGCGAGCAGCTCGTGCGCGCCCTCTTCGATACCTTGGCGCGCCCCCTGCTCGGCCCCTTCGTCCGCGCACAGTTCACCGCCGACACCACGCTCGCGCCGCCGGCCTTCGATACCACGGCGGCGAATCGTCTCCTCGACTCACTCGGATGGACGGCGCGTGATCGCGCCGGGATCCGTCGGCGTGGCGGTCGTCCGCTGCGACTGCGCGCCTTGGTGCCGGCCCCGAGCGCGAACCGCGTCCGTGCCTCGGTGCTCGTGCAGGAACAGCTCCGGCGCGTCGGCGTCGATCTCGTCATCGAGAAGCTCGAGGGCCAGGCCTTCGGCGCCGCGCGCGATGCCGGCACCTTCGATCTCGTCTTCCATGGGGTGGGCACCACGCCGAGCGTGCGGGGGCTCCGCACCACCTGGGCGAGCCGCACGCCAGCGGGGAACGGCCGCCTGAACGCCGGCAACTTCCGCGATACCACCGTCGATGCCTCGCTCGAGGCGGGGCTCACCGCCCTCGACCCCGAGCGCACACGCACGCAGATCCGCACCGCGTATCGCCGCGTGATCGACGACGCGGCCGCGATCTGGCTCTACGAACCGGTGCAGGTCGCGGGGGTGCACCGCCGCTTCGTCACGCCGGCGTGGCGCTCCGATGCCTGGTGGCGCACGATCGGCGAGTGGCGCTTGGACCCGGCGGCCACGCGCCTCGCGCGCGACGCCCGTCCCACGGCCCCCTGATCCGCTGATGGGCGCCTCGCTCCTCGGTCGGCTCGCGCAGGGCGCCCTCGTCGTCCTCTTCGTCGTCGCCACCTGCTTCGCGCTGATCCGTCTCGCGCCGGGGGATCCCTTCTTCCGTGCTCTCGATGAGGCGAGCGTCCCCGCCGAGGTGCGCGCGGCGCAGCTCGCTCGCTTCGGGTACGATCGTCCGATCCCCGAGCAGTTCGCCCGCTACCTCGGCAACGTCGTACGTGGTGACCTCGGATGGTCGCACTCGCGCGGGCAGCCGGTCGCCCAGGCGATCGCGACCGCGCTCCCCTCGACGCTCCTGCTCGTGGGCACCGCAGGGCTGCTCGCCTTCGTGGTGGGAGTGAGCCTAGGTGCGTGGAGTGGGTGGCACGCCGATCGTCCGATTGCGCGCGGGATCGATCGCGGCGCGATGCTCCTCCTCTCGATCCCTGATTATCTGCTGGCTCTCCTCGCGGTCATGGGGCCGGCGCTCGCCTGGGGGCTCTTCCCCGTGGGTGGCGCGCGCACCGAGTTCGGTCCGACGGGTCTGCTCGGGTTGGTCGACCGACTGCACCATCTCGTGCTTCCCGTGCTCGCGCTCGCACTCCCGATCGCGGCGGTGGTGACGCGTCTCCAACATGCCGCGATGCGCGACGTGCGCGACGCGGCCTTCATCCGCACGGCGCGCGCCAATGGGGTCCCCGAGCGGCGGATCCGCTGGCGCCACGCGCTGCGCAACGCTCTCGTCCCCGTGCTCTCGTACGGCGGCGTCCAGGTCGCCGCCGCGCTCAGCGGCGTGGTGGTGATCGAGCGGATCTTCGCCTGGCCCGGGATGGGCCGTCTGCTCTACGACGGCGTCTTGAGCCGTGACTATCCCCTGATCGCCGGTGGGGTCCTCGTCGCCGCGATCGGCACGGTGCTCGGTACGATGGTCGCGGACCTCGCGATCCGTTGGGCCGACCCGCGGCAACGGAACGCATGAAGGAGGCGCACGCGTCTCGTGAGACGGGGGTACGCCTCGCCGCGGCCTTCCTCGCCCTGGTGGGGGTCGGTGCGCTCGCCGCGCCCTGGCTCACCACGCATGCGCCGACCGCGCAGCTCGATCCCGTCGCGCTCGCCTGGCAGCCACCGAGTGCGGCGCACTGGCTCGGCACGGACTCGTACTCGCGGGATGTCTGGAGCCGCCTCCTCTTCGGCGCGCGCGCCACGATGGGGATCGCGGTCCTCGCGGTCACCGTCTCGCTGACCTTCGGCACCCTCGTCGGCGCCGTGGCCGCACTCGCCCCGCGCTGGCTCGACGCGCTCCTCATGCGCGCCACCGATGCCCTCCTCGCGATCCCGCGGCTCCTCCTGCTCCTCCTCGTCGTCGCAGGGGCCGGGACCCTCGAGTTCGCCCCCCTCGCGATCCTCCTCGGCAGCACCGGATGGATGATGACCGCGCGCGTGGTGCGACAGGACTCGGGTCGACTCCTCGCCACACCACACTTGGAGGGAGCGCGCGCACTCGGCGTGCCATGGGCGCGACTCCTCACGCGCCATCTGCTCCCGAGCCTCCTCCCGACGCTCGCGGTCGCGGCGACGGCGGCGTTCGCCGCCGCGGTCCCGCTCGAATCGGGGCTGTCGTATCTCGGCCTCGGCGTGCGCACCCCGCTCCCGAGCTGGGGGAATCTCCTCGCGGACGCCGAGTCGCAGCCGCTGGCGCATTGGTGGGTGATCGTCTTCCCCACGGTGATGATCGCTGGCACCGTGCTCGCGGCGAATGCACTGGCCAATGCGATGGAGCGGCAGTGGCGTCGATGAGCACACCGCACCCTGCGCTTCGCGTCCGCGACCTCACCGTGCGCGCTCGCACAACGGGCGCCTCCCTCATCGAGGGCGTGTCGTTCGAGGCGATGCGTGGGGAGGCGATCGGGATCGTCGGAGCGTCGGGCGCAGGAAAGAGCACCGTCGCCCTCGCGTTGATGGGGCTCCTCTCGCCCGCCCTCGAACGCACGCCGACGAGCGCGCTCTGGCTCGGTGAGACGGCGTTGCACGACCGCACGGAGCGTGACTGGCGCACGGTGCGTGGCCGGCGGATCGCGATGGTCTTCCAAGAACCGTTGCTCGCCTTGGATCCGACGATGCGCGTCGGCGCGCAGGTGATCGAGGCAGGCACGGTGCATGGACTCGCACCGGAAGAGGCCGAGCGTCGCACACTGGAGCTCTTCGCGCAGCTCGAACTTCCCGAGCCCGAGCAGGTCGCCACGCGCTATCCGCACGAGCTCTCCGGTGGGATGCGGCAGCGCGTCCTGCTCGCGATGGCGATGCTCCATCGTCCCGAGGTGGTGATCGCCGACGAGGCGACGACCGCGCTCGACCCGGCGCTCCGCCGCACCGTGCTCGACGTACTTGATGCCTTGCGCCGCGAGCATGGCACGACGGTCCTCCTCATCTCGCATGACCATGCCGTCGTGGCGGCACGCTGCGATCGTGTCCTGACCATGGCGGCGGGCAGGATCACGAGCGATGGGCCCACACCGCTCACACCGCCGACCGTCCGACCCACGATGGCGCGCACCGAACAGGCGGGGGCACCACTGCTCACCGTGCGCGACCTCGTCGTCGACTATACGGCCGCCAGTGTCGTGCGCGACACGAACACGAGCACCCGCGCCGTCGAGGGCCTCACCCTCACGATCGATCGGGGCGAGGTCGTCGGGCTCATCGGCCCCTCGGGCTCAGGCAAGACCTCGGTCGCCCGCGCGATCCTCCGGCTCACGCCGGTCACGCGCGGGACCATCCAGCTCGAGACGACGAACCTCCTCACCCTCGACGCCCGCGCGCTGCGCCGGATGCGACGCCGCCTCCAATGGATCCCGCAGGACGCCGGGGCCGCGCTCACGCCGCATCTCCGCGTCGACGATCTGGTCGCCGAGGGGCTCGAGGTGCATGTCGCCGAGGGGCTCGAGGTGCATGGGCTCGCGCGCGGGGGCGAGGCACGCTGTCAGGCGCGAGCGCTCCTCGACGAAGTGGGCCTCCCCGCCCGCGCCGCGACCGTGCGCCCCGCCGAGCTGTCCACGGGAGAACGGCAGCGCGTCGCCATCGCCCGCGCCCTCGCGACCCGCCCCGATCTCCTCGTCTGCGACGAACCGGTCGCCAACCTCGATCCCTCACGACGCGCGCAGATCCTCGATCTCCTCGCCGCGCTCCAGCGCGCCCGTGGGCTCTCGATATTGCTCATCTCGCACGACGAATCGGCGGTCGAGAGACTGGCGTCGCGCGTCATCTCGATGTATCTCGGTCGGAGTGGCGCGCCGGCCGCGCCCTGATCGTCCCCCCTCCCCCCACCCCGGCTCCCATGGCCCAGTCCAGCGATCGTCCTGCCGCCTACGCCGCGGCCGATGCCGCGCCCTACACCAACGACACGCGCTTCTTCGGCCACCCGCGCGGGCTCTCCACCCTCTTCTTCACGGAGATGTGGGAGCGCTTCTCGTACTACGGGCTTCGCCCCCTCCTCGTCCTCTTCATGGCGGCCGCGCTCGCCGATGGCGGCTTCGGCTTCGAGCGGACGCAGGCCTCGGCGATCGTCGGCATCTACGCGGCCTGCGTCTATCTCGCCTCGTTGCCCGGTGGGTGGATCGCCGACCGTTGGCTCGGGTTGCGCCGCGCGATCTTCCTCGGCGCGCTGCTGATCACCGGCGGGCATCTCGCGATCGGGCTCTCCGGCCTCGCGGGGGCCGCGCTCTCGCAGACCTTCTTCTTCCTCGGGCTCGTGCTGATCGTGCTCGGCACCGGGCTCCTCAAGCCGAACATCTCCGCGATCGTCGGCGATCTCTATCCGCAGGGCGGCGCCCGCCGCGACGCCGGCTTCTCGATCTTCTACATGGGGATCAACGTCGGCGCCTTCCTCGGGCAGCTGATCACCGGGTACCTCGGGGAGCGCGTCAGCTGGCACATGGGATTCGGCGCCGCGGGCATCGGGATGGCCGCTGGTCTCCTCTGGTTCTGGCTCAAGGCGGGATCGACGTTGGGGCCGATCGGGCAGGATATCGTGCGCGACCCCGATCCCGCGGTGCAGGCGCGCCAAGAGTCGATGGTGCGCAACACGACCCTCGGGGGCGTCGGGATCGTCGCGCTCCTCTTCGTCCTCGCCTCGCTCGGGGTGGTCACCGTCGATCCGGTCGCGATCGGCGGCGCGATGACCTTCGTCCTCGTCGGCCTCGCCGTCGCCTTCTTCGCCTGGATGTTCCTCTTCGGCGGTCTCACCGGCGACGAGAAGAAGCGCGTCGCGGTGATCTTCGTCCTCTTCGTCTTCGCCGCGATCTTCTGGGCCGCCTTCGAACAGGCTCCGACCTCGCTCCAGCTCTTCGCCAACGACTTCACCGATCGCACCATCCTCGGCTTCGAGATGCCCGCGACCTGGTTCCAGTCGGTGAACTCGGCGTTCATCATCATCCTCGCGCCGGTGTTCGCGGCCCTCTGGGTGGGGATGGCGAAGCGCGGGATCGAACTCTCGAGCCCGAGCAAGTTCGCCCTCGGTCTCGGCTTCGCCGGTCTCGGCTTCCTGTTGATGGTCTTCGCGGCGAACGCCGTCGTCGCGAGCAACGGCACCGTCCTCGTCTCGCCGTGGTGGTTGATCCTCAGCTACCTGCTGCAGACGGTCGGCGAGCTCTGCCTGAGCCCTGTCGGGCTCTCCTCGATGACCACCCTCGCCCCACGGCGCTACGTGGGGCAGATGATGGGGATCTGGTTCCTCGCCGCCTCCGTCGGGAACCTCGTGGCCGGCCTCGTCGGGGGCCATGTGGACCCGACCAAGCTCGAGCAGACCCCCGCGGTCTTCAGCGGCACCGCCATCGCCCTCTTCGTGGCGACGCTGATCCTCGGGCTGATGATCGTCCCGATCCGCCGCATGATGGCCGGGGTCAGGTAACTCTCGTCCCTGCGATACGCGCCCCCCGCCCCCATCTCAGGGGCGGGGGGCGCTAGTTTTCACGGATGCTGTACGTCTGCATCCCCACGCACGACGAGGGCCCCACCATCGGGGTACTCCTCTGGAAGATCCGTACCCTCTTCCAGGAGTATCCCCGTGAGTACGAGGTCCTGGTCTACGATGACGCCAGCACCGACGCCACGCGCGAGGTGCTCGAGCCCTACGCCAAGGTCATGCCGATGACGGTGCTCGGCGGCTCGGCCCGCGTCGGATATGCCCGCGCGGTGGATGCCCTGCTCCGCGAGGCCTCGCAACGCACGCGCTATCCGCGGCGCGATGCGGTCCTCCTCATGCAGGGGGATTTCACCGATCTCCCCGAGGGGATCCCCGAGCTCGTGAAGCGCTTCGAGGGTGGGGCGGACGTGGTGGTCGCGGAGCGGACGGTGGCGGAGACCGCGCCGGAGTCGATCCGCAAGCTGCATGGCCTCGTCCGCTGGCTCCCGCGGCTCTGGCCGATCCGCGCCGCGGTCACCGTCCCTGGGGTGCAGGACCCCTTCGGGACCTTCCGCCTGCTGCGCATCACCGTCGTGCGCGACATGCTCAAGGCGGGGGGCGATCGCCCCGCATCCACCGCGGAGACCCCGTGGCAGGCGAACCTCGAACTGCTCCAGGCCGCGGCGGCGCAGGCCAGACGGATCGAGGCGGTGCCGGTCGCCACCCGCTTCGACGTCCGCGAGCGCGAGACGCGCCGCGACCCCTGGCCCGACGCCTGGGCCCTCGCCCGCGCCGCGTGGGCCGCCCGTCGGCGCCCGCGCCCGCAACCCGTCGCGTGATCCCCCGCCTCGCCGCGCGCCGTCGCGGCGGCGTCGGCCTCGCGGTGGGCCTCGTGATCGCCCTCCTGTCGGGGCGCGCCCCGCTCGGGGCCCAAGGGAGCGAGCTCGGCCGTCTCACTGTGCCCTTCGAGGTCGGTGAGCAGCTCACCTACGACGTGAAGTTCGGCGCCATCAGGGTCGGATCGGCGCGACTTGCCGTGCTGGGCGTGCGACCGATCCGCGACCGCAACGCCTGGCACGTCCGCTTCGACATCCGTGGCGGCACCTTCTTCTATCAGGTGAACGACGCGTACGAGAGCTGGATGGACGTCACCACGCTCAACTCGCTGCGCTTCCGCCAGGATCAGGATCAGGGCTCGCGCGAGCGGGAACGCGTCTTCGAGATCTTCCCCGAGCGGGCCGTCTTCCAGGAGACCTGGAAGCAGAATCGTGAGGTCGCCTCGGTGCGCGACCCGCTCGATGATGGCTCGTTCCTGTACTTCATCCGCACCGTCCCGCTCGAGGTCGGTCGCACCTATTCGTTCAATCGCTACTTCAAGCCCGACCGGAACCCGGTGATCATCCGCGTGCTCCGGCGGGAGCGGATCCAGGTCCCCGCCGGCACCTTCAACACGATCGTCATCCAACCGATCATCAAGACGCGTGGTATCTTCGCCGAAGGGGGGCAGGCCGAGCTCTGGATGACCGACGACGAGGACCGCATGATGGTACAGATGAAGTCGCGGATGTCGGTGGGGAGCCTGAGTCTCTTCCTGCGCAGTTACCGCCGGAATGGATCCGGCGCCATCCAAGGCACACCATCGCCATGACCCAGGACCGTCGCCCGCCGCGCGAAGCGGATCTCTCCAAGGTGCGCACCATCCCGGTCGCGACGCGCCCCAACAAGGTGCGCGCCGAGGAGTTCGCCACCGCCCCGGGGAGCGATCGCTCCTTCGCCGCCTTCCTCCGCGCCCTCCCCGACTCGCTCAAGGCGCACGACTTCCGCGCGATCGTCGAGGCCATTGTCTCCGCCGCGCGCCGCAAGAAGGGCGTCATCGTCATGCTCGGCGGTCATGTGGTGAAGACCGGGATCGGCCCGATCCTCGTCGACCTCATGCAGCGCGGGGTGATCACCCATCTCGCGATGAATGGCTCGGCCGCGATCCACGACTACGAGATCGCCCGCTTCGGTGGGACCTCCGAGGACGTGGCCGCCGGGCTCAAGGACGGCACCTTCGGGATGGCGGAGGAGACGGGGCGTGGGCTCAACGAGGCGTTCACGCAGGGGATGCAGCATGGCTGGGGGATGGGAGAGTCGGTCGCGCGCGCCCTCGAGGGGGCGCCGTCACTCGCGCACCCCGAGCACTCGATCATCCTCGCCGCGCATCGGCAGTGGATCCCCGTCACGGTGCATGCCGCGCTCGGCGCCGAGATCATCCATCAGCACCCCGCCGCCGATGGCGCCGCGATCGGCGACACGAGCCATCGCGACTTCCGCCGTCTCGCCGCCGCCTGCGACGACCTCCATCAGGGGGGCGTCGTGCTCAACCTGGGGAGCGCGGTGATCATGCCCGAGGTCTTCCTCAAGGCCCTCACCGTGGCGCGGAACCTCGGGGCGGGTCGCCCGATCGAGTTCACGACGGTCGACTTCGACATGCAGCGGCACTATCGGCCGCGGATGAATGTGGTGCAGCGCCCGGTGCTGGCCGGGGGAATCGGCTATGAGGTCACCGGGCACCACGAGCTGATGATCCCCCTCCTCGGCTGGGCGGTCGCCGAGGCGCTCGACGCCGGCTGAGCGAGCAGGGCGTCCGGGGGCGTTCGGCTCGGGTGCCGGCCGCGGCACCCGAGCCAGACCCGCGGGTCAGATCTCGGCGATCCGAGCCTTGAGACGCTCCGCGCGCTCCGGCGCGAAGACCACCAGCACCCCATAGATCAGGAAGCCGAGGAGTAGCGCGGGGATCGCGAAGCCCAGCATCACGAGGAGGAGCTTCAGGGCGAAGATGGCGAGGAGGGCGAGGACGCCAAGGACGACGACGGTCTTGAGCATAGGCGGGTGAGGGTGGTGGGAGCGTACCCAGTCCTACGATACCATCGACCGAGGGGTTTCACCCCCCACCTCCGGGCCGGCCACCCCCGAGCAGACTCCCCGGCCGATCCCCGCGAACCAATCGAGGGAGGAAATTATGGGTACCCATCAAAAGTATATTTTGACGGTTACCATCCCTCCCGTTCCCTCTCTCCACCCCCTATCCTCCCCACCATGCGGTTCCGCCCCCCTTCGAGCGGCAGGTGAGTCGTGGCTGAGGTCCTCTATCAGATCATGGGTCGGCATCGCGCCGAGCCCCTCCCGGAGCGGAAGCCCTCCTGGCTCAAGGTGAAGGCCCCCGGGGGCGAGAACTACCTGCGCCTCAAGAAGCTGATGCGGGAGCTCGACCTCCATACGGTCTGCGAGGAGGCCCACTGCCCCAACGTCGGCGAGTGCTGGGAGCATGGCACCGCGACCTTCATGATCCTCGGCGACGTCTGCACCCGGAACTGCGCCTACTGTGCCGTGGCCCATGGGCGTCCCCCGAAGTTCGACCCCGCCGAGCCGAGCCGCGTGGCCGAGGCGGCGCTGAAGATGAACCTCCGCCACCTCGTCATCACGAGTGTCGACCGCGACGACCTCCCCGACTTCGGGGCCTGGGCCTTCGCCGAGACCATTCGCCAGGTGCATGAGGCGGTGCCCGGCTGCTCGGTCGAGGTCCTCGTCCCTGACTTCCAGGGGGATGCCGACGCGATCCGCACCGTGCTCGAGGCGCGCCCCGAGATCTACAACCACAACACCGAGACCGTCCCGCGCCTGTACAAGAAGGCGCGCCCCGGCGGCCGGTATGAGCGCGTGCTCGAGATCTTCCGGCTCAGCAAGCGCCTCGCCCCCGACATCCCCACCAAGACGGGGATCATCCTCGGCATGGGCGAGACCAATGAAGAGGTGCTGCAGACCATGCGCGAGCTGCGCGAGGTCGACGTCGACATCCTCACCCTCGGCCAGTACCTCCGGCCCTCGGACGACCATATCCGTCTCGACCGCTACGTCACCCCCGACGAGTTCCGCCTGTTCTACGACCAGGGGATGACGATGGGGTTCAAGCATGTCGAGTCAGGTCCGCTCGTCCGCTCGTCGTACCACGCCTGGGAGCAGGTGCAGGCGGCAGGCGTCGAGTCCTGAGTTCGCTTCCCCCCAACGCATCCCCCCATCATGGCCACCAAGAAACGCGCTGAGAGCCGTACGCTCCCCGGCGATCCGGCCCTGCGCCGCGAGCTCTTCCATTCGATGCTCCTCCAGCGCCGCTTCGAGGAGAAGGTCGGCGAGGCGTACGCGCTCGGGAAGATCGGTGGCTTCTGCCACCTCTACATCGGCCAGGAGGCGGTCTCGACCGGCGTCCTCTCGATGCTCCGCCCCGACGACTATGTGATCACCACCTACCGTGACCACGGGCAGGCGCTCGCGCGCGGGATGACGCCGCGCGCGATCATGGCCGAGCTCTTCGGGCGCGTCGATGGGTGCTCGCGCGGGAAGGGGGGGTCGATGCACCTCTTCGATCGGAACCTCAACTTCCTCGGCGGCCACGGGATCGTCGGTGGGCATGTGCCGGTCGCGGCCGGCGTGGGCTTCGCGATCAAGTATCGCGGGGGTGATCAGGTGATCGTCTGCTTCATGGGCGAGTCGGTGGTGAACACCGGCGCCTTCCACGAGGCGCTCAACATGGCGGCGCTCTGGAAGCTCCCCTGCCTCTTCATCATCGAGAACAACAAGTACGGGATGGGGACCGCGGTCGAGCGCGCGGCCGCGATCAAGGACCTCGATCGTCGCGCCGATGCGTATCAGGGGATGCATGGCGAGCCCGTCGATGGTCAGGATGTCTTCGCGGTGCGTGAGGCCACGGAGCGCGCCCTCGGGATCTGCCGGAAGGAGTCGCGGCCGGCGCTCCTCGAGATCCGCACGTATCGCTTCATGGGCCACTCGATGTCCGACGCGGTGAGCGGCACCTATCGCACCAAGGCGGAGCTCGATGAGCAGCTCAAGCGCGACCCCGTCTTGATGCTCAAGGCCCGGATGCTCGAGACCGGCGACTGCACCGAGGCCGATGTCGCGGAGATGGAGCGCGAGATCAAGGCGCTCTGCCAGGATGCCTGGGACTTCGCCGATGCGAGCCCTGAACCCTCGGCCGAGGCGCTCTATGAAGATGTCCTCGTGGACACGGTGAGCTGATCATGGCGATCATCACCTACCGCGAAGCCCTCAATCAGGCCCTCCGCGAGGAGATGGCCCGCGACGACCGCGTCTTCCTCATGGGTGAGGAGGTCGGCGTCTACAACGGGGCCTATAAGGTCTCGAAGGGCCTCCTCGATGAGTTCGGCGAGATGCGCGTCGTCGACACCCCGATCACCGAGCTCGGCTTCGCCGGCGTCGGCGTGGGTGCCGCGATGGTCGGCCTCCGCCCGGTGATCGAATTCATGACCTGGAACTTCGCGCTGCTCGCGATCGACCAGGTGGTGAATGCGGCCGCCAAGATGCTCTACATGTCGGGCGGCCAGTACCCGATGCCGATGGTCTTCCGTGGTCCGAACGGGGCGGCGCTCCAGCTCTCGGCGCAGCACTCGCAGGCCTTCGAGTCGTGGCTCGCGCACATCCCGGGGCTCAAGGTCGTGACCCCAGGGACGCCGTACGACGCGAAGGGACTCCTCAAGGCGGCGATCCGCGACGACAATCCGGTGATCGTCCTCGAAGGGGAGATGCTCTACAACACCAAGGGCGAGGTCCCCGAGCACGACTACATCGTGCCGATCGGCAAGGCCGAGCTCAAGCGTGAGGGGAGCGACTGCTCGATCATCACGAACGGGAAGATGGTCCTCGTCGCGATGAACGCCGCCGATCAGCTCGCCAAGGACGGGATCCGCGTCGACGTCGTCGACCTGCGCACCGTCCGGCCGATGGATGTCGAGGCGATCGTCACCTCGGTGCAGAAGACCAATCGCGCCGTCGTCCTCGAGGAGGGGTGGGAGATCGCGGGGATCGGGGCGCAGGTGGTGGATTACATCCAGCGCGAGTGCTTCGATCACCTCGATGCCCCGGTGATCCGCGTCCATCAGGCCGACGTGCCGATGCCGTACGCGAAGGGGCTCGAGAAGCTCGCCAAGCCCGATCTGCAGAAGACGATCGCGGCGGTCCGGAAGGTCATGTACCTCGACTGAGAAATCCCATGGCGACCAAAGTGTTCATGGAGGCGTTGAGCCCCACGATGGAAGAAGGGCGCCTCGTCACCTGGCTCAAGCAGGAAGGCGATGCGGTGAAGAGCGGCGAGGTCTTGGCTGAGGTGGAGACCGACAAGGCGGTGATGGAGCTCACGGCGCGCGGCGATGGCGTGCTGCGCACCCAGGTCGTCGCGGCGGGGACCACCGCGGCGGTCGGGACGCTCGTGGGGATCATCGCGGCGGCGGACGAGGATATCGCGTCACTGCTCGGCGGTGCGGCACCGAGCGGGGCGACCAGCGCGGCACCTGCGGCGAGTGCCCCAGCGGCGGCCGCTCCGAGCGCGCCAGCGGCCCCTGCCCCGCGTGCAGCGGCTCCGGCTCCTGTTGCCCCTGCGGCCCCCGCCGGCCGTGCCCTCGTCTCCCCGCTCGCGCGGCGTCTCGCCGATGAGTCGGGCGTCAGCCTCGGGGCGGTCCAGGGCTCCGGCCCCGGTGGCCGCATCGTGAAGCGCGACATCGAGGCCGCGCTCGCGCGTGGCCCCGTGGCCTCTGCTCCGGCGGCGCCAGCTCGTGCCGCCGCCCCCGTCCGCACCGGTGAGGCGTTCGAGGACATCCCGCTCACGCAGATCCGCAAGACGATCGCCAAGCGCCTGAGCGAGTCGATCGGGCCGATCCCGACCTTCTATCTCACCGCGGAGTTCGACCTCTCGCGGGTCGCCGAGATGCGCACCGCGGCGCTCGCCCTCGGCGAGGCGTTCAAGGTCTCGTTCAACGATGTGATCCTGAAGGCGGTCGCCACCGCCCTGACGCAGCACCCTGACGTGAATGCGCACTGGCTCGGCGACCGGATCCGGCGCTTCGGTGGTGTCCACCTCGGGATGGCGGTCGCCACCGACGACGGGCTCATCGTCCCCGTGATCTTCGACGCCGACCAGAAGGGGCTCCGCGAGATCTCGGCCGAGTCCAAGTCCCTCGCGAAGAAGGCGCGTGAGCGGAAGCTCAGGCCCGAGGAGTTCACGGGATCGAGCTTCTCCGTCTCCAACCTCGGGATGATGCAGATCGATCAGTTCACCGCGATCATCAACCCCCCCGAGGTCGGGATCCTCGCCATCGGGGCGATCGAGGAGAAGGTCGTCGTCGGTCCGGACGGCGGTTTCATCACGCAGCCCCGCCTCCGCGTCACGATGAGCTGCGATCATCGCGCCGTGGATGGCGCCGTCGGCGCGGCCTTCCTGCAGACCCTGCGCCGCCTGATCGAGAACCCGTTGTTGCTGTCGTTCTGACCTCTGACACCTCCTACCTGAGACCTGTCTCACCATGGCCAACTATGACGTGATCTACCTGGGCGGCGGCCCCGCCGGCTACGTCGGCGCCCTCCGCTCCGCCCAGCTCGGGCAGTCAGTCGCGGTGGTCGAGCGCGAAGGACTCGGCGGCACCTGCGTCCTCTGGGGGTGCATCCCCGCCAAGGCCCTCCTCGAGGCCGCCTCGATCGCGCAGAAGGTCGCGAAGGGAAAGGAGTTCGGCGTGACCGCGGAGAAGGTGACGCTCGATTACGGCGTCGCGATGAAGCGTTCGCGTCAGGTCTCGGCCCAGAACTCCAAGGGGGTCGAGTTCCTCTTCAAGAAGAACAAGATCACCTGGCTCAAGGGAACGGGGGTGCTCGGCGCGAACAAGACGGTGAAGGTCACCGCCGCCGATGGCACCGTCGAGACCCACACCGCGACCAAGGGCGTGGTCATCGCGACCGGCTCGCGTGTGAAGGGACTCCCGCAGATCGGGCTCGAACTCGACAAGTCGCTCGTCCTCTCGTCGGATGAGGCGCTGACTCTCGATACGGCCCCCGCCACCCTCGCGGTGATCGGCGCCGGCGCCGTCGGGTGCGAGTTCGCCGATGTCTTCCACGCCTTCGGCTCCAAGGTGACGCTCCTCGAGGTGATGCCGCGGATCCTCCCCGTCGAGGACGAGGACTGCTCGGTGGAACTCGGGAAGTCGTTCAAGAAGCGTGGGATCGAGGTGCTCACCGGCGCCAAGCTCGGCACGATCAAGAAGGGGAAGGCCAACGTCACGATCCCCGTGGAGGTGAATGGCGAGAAGAAGGAACTGACCTTCGACAAGGTCTTGGTCGCCGCCGGGCGTGCGCCGAACATCGAACAGATCGGCCTCAAGGAGGCCGGGGTGCAGACCACCGAGCGCGGCTTCATCAGGATCAACGAGCGCTTCGAGACCTCGGTCAAGGGGATCTACGCGATCGGCGATGTGGCTGGCCCGCCGATGCTCGCGCACAAGGGCTCGCGGGAGGGGCATGTGGTCGCTGACATCCTCGCCGGGCACACGCACCATCCGGTGAACTACGGGAACATCCCCAACGCCACCTACTGCCACCCCGAGGTCGCGAGCATCGGCCTCACCGAGGGGCAGTGCAAGGAGAAGGGGCTCACGTACAAGGTCGGGAAGTTCCCCTTCTCGGCGAACGGCCGCGCGCGCACCAGCGGGGAGACCGAGGGCTTCGTGAAGGTCATCCGGGACGAGAAGCACGGCGAGATCCTCGGCGCGCACATCATCGGGGCGCATGCCACCGAGATGATCCACGAGTTCGCCGTCGCCCGTGAGAACGAGTACACGGTGGAGGAGATCGACCTCGCGATCCACGCGCACCCGACCTTGAGCGAGGCGATCGCCGAGGCGGTGCTCGACTCGATGGGGAAGATGCTGCACGCGTAAGCGCGCAGCATCACTGCAGTGACCGACTTCCTGGTGCACGACCTCGGCCTCCGCAGCTATGCGGAGGCCTTGTCGTTCCAGCGGGAGGTAGCGGCGCAGCGGATCAGCAAGGCGATCCCGCATGACGTCCTCCTTCTCGTGGAGCATCCGCCGGTGATCACCCTCGGGCGGTCATCGAAGCAGGAGCATCTCCTCGTGTCGCCCGAGCTCCTCGCCGCTCGCGGCGTGGAGCTCTTCGAGGTCGAGCGAGGCGGCGACGTCACCTTCCATGGTCCGGGTCAGCTCGTCGGCTACCCGATCGTCGATCTCACCGAGCATACGCAGGACCTGCACTGGTATCTGCGGCAGGTGGAGGAGGTGTTGATCCGCGCGGTCGTACCGTTCGGAATCGTCGCGGAGCGGATCGCAGGGAAGACCGGGATCTGGACCAATGGGCGGAAGCTCGCGAGCATCGGCGTGCATGCGCGGCAGTGGGTCACCTGGCATGGGTTCGCGCTCAATGTGACCACCGACCTCTCGTACTTCGACCTCATGGTCCCCTGCGGGATCGCCGATGTGGAGATGACCTCGGTAGCGGCGGAGATGGAACGCAGGGCGGGGGGAACCGCCGATGCGATCCCCCCCGCCCTGCCTCGTCTGGTACGCGAGTCGGTGATCGCCGCGTGGGGGGAGGTCTTCCAGCGCTTCCCCCGCTCCGTCGATCACCTGACCGTCTAGGTCAGGCCCCGCGCCTCACGGCGCGGGCGTCACTTGGTCCGGCGCGACTGCGCCTTCCCGCCACTGCGCGCCCACTGGTCGTACCAGTCGTGCATGTAGAGGATCGTGCGCATCGCGTTCGACGGCCGTGTCCCCGTCCCGTGGAACTGCCCCGGGAAGCGGAGCATCTTGGCCGGCACGCCACGGTACTTGAGCGCGGCGTAGTACTCCTCCGTCTGCGCGATCGGGGTGCGGAGATCGGCCTCCCCCGTCATGAGCAGGGTCGGCGTGGTGACCTTCCCCACATGCATCATCGAGGACTGCTCAAGCCACCGCGACGGATCCTCCCAGAAGGGCTGCTTGAAGAAGCTCATCGTGAAGAAGGGGATGTCGGTCTGGCCGAACATGCTCATCCAGTTGATCACCGGGCACCGCACCGCGGCGGCGGCGAAGCGATCGGTGTGCCCGATCGCCCAGCTGGAGAGCACACCACCACCCGAGCAGCCACCCACATAGAGGCGATCGGTATCGATCGACGCCGTCTTGATCACCGCATCGACCCCCGCCATCAGGTCCTCATGATCGACACCGGGGTACCGGAAGTTGATCCCACGCGCGAAGGCCTCCCCGTAGCTCGTCGAGCCGCGCGGATTCGTGTAGAGCACCACGTAGCCCAGCGCCGCCCACGCCTGATAATCGAAGTTGAAGCGCGCGTAGTAATCGGCGAAGGGGCCGCCATGGATCTCGAGGATCATCGGGTAGCGCTTGGCGGGATCGTAGAACGGCGGCTTCACCATCCACCCCTGCACCCTGGTCCCATCCTTCGAGGTGAACCAGAGCTCCTCCTGCGCCCCGAGCGTCCGGCCCGCGAGGAGATCGTCGTTCACGCGCGTGAGCTGCTGCACCGGCATCCCCCCGCGCAGCGAGAAGCGCACCACATCCGAGGGCGCATCGGGCGCCGATCGTACCCCGACGCCGAACCCATCACGCCCTCCCGCCATCGACGAGAGCCCGAGGAGATGCTGCCCCGTGGTGACCTCTCGCGAGGCCCCCGTGAGCGGGAAGAACCGGACATTGGTCGTCCCATGATTCGTATAGCTCGCGAAGATCCCGCTGTTGTCCGGTGACCAGCGTAGGTCACTCACGAGCCGGTCGAGCACGCGGCTCAGGTTGCGCTGATTGCTCCCATCGAGCTGCGCCACCTGCAGATCGGGCTGCGAATAGGTGTCCGGAGCCTCGGGGTAGCCAAGGAAGGCGACGAGTCGGCCATCGGGGGAGACGGTGGGGCTCGTCCAGTTCCCCTCGGTCCGCGTCACCTGCCGCACCGCGCCACTCGCCACGTCGAGCGCGTAGAGGTGCGAGCGCCGATAGACCGCGTCCCAATCGCCCTTCCAGCCGTCGAAGACGATCGTACGACCGTCAGGCGTGAAGTCGAAGTTCACCGCCGCCTCGAGCCCATCGAAGCGCGACCCCACGTTCCAGTTCCCGAAGGTGAGCTGACGCGCACTCCCACCCTCGGCGGGGACGGTGAAGAGATGGACGAAGCCGCGACGCATGAAGCCCGCGTAATCCTGGCGGTAGTGCAGATCCTCGATCACCCGCGGTCCCTCGTCCCAGCGCGCGCCGGCCGGTGCGGCGGGCAAGGGGATCGACCAGCGCGAGGGCGTCGCGACGAAGCGTCCGAAGACGATCGACTTGCCATCCGGACTCCACTTGGGATCCTTCGGCGTCTCGTCGAGACGCGTCACCTGACTCGTCGCTCCCTCGGCGTCCATCCACCGCACGAAGAGCTGCGTCCCCGCCGGTTCCCCGGCGGCGAGATAGAGGATCCGGGTCCCATCGGGGGACCAGCGGGGACCGCTCCCCCTCGTGAGGAAGCGCTGCCGGCCGCCATCGGCGTCCATGATCCAGATCTGCTTCCCGTCGGGGGAGAGCTGGGGGTCGCTCACCGTCTCGAGGTCGAGATAGGAAGCGACGGTGAGGACGGAATCGCGCTGGGCCATGAGGAGCGATGGCGCTCCCACGGTGAACAGGGCGGCGAAGGCAAGGACGAATCGACGCATGCGGGAATCTCCTGAGGTGGAACGGGCCCCGGGAACATGGCACCGGCCAAGCGCTCGGGCTAGAACGCCCCGGAAGCGCATCCCTAAGCCAGATCGCAATGAGGCGCGCCCGCCCAGCGACTGCGCCGCTACCGCCGCCCCGCGGCGTGCCGCCGGATGATCGCCGCCATGGCCCGCTCCAGATCCTGCCCCGCCTGGGCATACGCCCCCTCGAACCCCTCGAGGTCGGTGAGATAGATCCGCCGTGCGATCAGCGCGGCATTGTCCAATCGCACCCGCTCGGCATAGCGCGGGTCGATCGCCTGAAAGAGCGGCGCCACCGAGTCGACGAGCTCCCGCCGCGCCACGCCGTAGAGTGAATCCCGGAGCGCCAGCCGCCGATCACGCCGTGCCTCCCCCGGCTCCGACGCGAAGGCGGAGTCGATCGCCCCGTAGAGCCGCCGCCAGAACTCCGCGAGCCGTCGCTCATCGGCCCAGCGCGCCGCCACGCGGTCAGCGTTCACCGCATCGCCCCGCGCACGGAAGAACTGCTCCGCCCCACGCGCCCCGACGAAGTTCGCGAACGACTCGTTGAACGGCACCGCGTCCCTCGGGAAATACCGCGCATGGGTCAGCTCGTGGATCACCGTCTCCACGATCGACGCCGAATCGCCCTGCAACGTGGTGTTGAGCACCGGGTCCTCGAACCACCCGAGCGTACTGAACGCCGGCGCCGGTCGCAGATAGGTGTCCAGGCCCGCCGCCCGGAGTCCCGCCTCGGTGCGCGTCGCCTCATCCCAGCGAAAGAATCCCTTGTATGGGACGGTCCCGACGATGGGGAACCACCAGGTCATCGGGACGAGCCGATCCCGCTCGGCGGCGGAGAGCACCAAGACCAGGGTGTCGCGCCCGATATCGGCGTACTGGGTGAAGGCCCCATCGGTGGGGAGCCCCAGACGGAGCGCCGCGAAGGCCCGGGCCTCGAGCACCAACCGGAGCTTCCCCCGCGTGGCCGCGTCCACCGAGGGTTCGGCGACCAGCGCCTCGATCGGCTCCCGCCGCCAGAGGATCCGGGCCTCCTCCCACCCCGCCCGGATCACGAACCACCCCAAGGGGGTGACCGCCCCCACGAGGAGGGCCCCGACGAGCCCCCCGAGGAGGATCCGTCCCCACCGCCACCGTCGCCACCCCCCCGATACCACAACCATAGAGTGGAAGATCGCGAGGGGACCCCTGAGGCGCTATCCTTCGTCTCCCATGTCCTTCGTGCACCTGCACTGCCACTCCGAGTACTCCCTGCTGGACGGGGCGAACCGGATCGATGACCTGATCGCCCGGGCGAAGGAGTTCGAGCAGCCCGCCCTCGCGATCACGGACCATGGCAACCTGCACGCCGCCTGGGCGTTCCAGGAGCAGGCCAAGAAGGCGGGGATCAAGCCGATCCTCGGGATGGAGGCCTACGTGGCCCCCGGGGACCGCCGACAGAAGACGCGCGCCCAGCAGGGGGAGAAGAACTACTACCACCTCGTCCTCCTCGCCCGTGACCTGACCGGCTACCGCAACCTCGTGAAGCTCTCCTCCCTCGCCTACACCGAGGGGTTCTACGGGAAGCCACGCGTCGACCGCGAGCTCCTGGCGCGGCACCACGAAGGGCTGATCGTCTCGAGCGCCTGCATGGCGGGGGAGGTCGCACGCCACCTCCTCGAGGACCACTACGACGAGGCCAAGGCGGTCGCCGCCTGGTACGCCGAGGTCTTCAAGGACCGCTATTACCTCGAGGTGCAGGCGCATGAGGCCGGCGACCAACGCCGCCTCAACGCGGAGATCTTCCGCCTCGGCAAGGACCTCGGCCTCCCCGTCCTCGCCACCAACGACGCGCACTTCCTCACGGCCGAGGATCACGACGCGCACGACGTCCTCCTCTGCATCGGGCTCAAGAAGGACCGGCTCGACGCCGACCGGATGCGCTACGACAACGGCCTCTTCTTCAAGAGTGCCGACGAGGTGCGCGCCCACTTCCCCGACCGTCCCGACGTCCTCGAGCAGACGGTCGCGATCGCGGACCAGGTGAACGTCGTCTTCGACAAGAAGTACTTCGTCCCCGCCTTCCCCCTCCCGAAGGGGGTCAAAAGCGAGAACGACCTGTTGGTGAAGCTGGCGACCGCCGGGGCCAAGCGGCGGTACGGCACCCCCCTCCCCGCCGAGGTGAAGGAGCGGCTCGATTACGAGCTCGGCGTGATCACCACGACCGGCTATGCCGGCTACTTCCTGATCACCGCCGATTTCATCCAGGCGGCGCGCGACCGTGGGATCCCCGTGGGACCGGGGCGCGGATCGGCCGCGGGCTCCCTCGTGGCCTACGCCACCGGGATCACCAACGTCTGCCCGCTCAAGTTCGACCTCCTCTTCGAGCGCTTTTTGAATCCCGAGCGCGTCTCGATGCCCGACATCGACGTCGACTTCTGCGAGGAGCGGCGCGGCGAGGTGATCGAGTACGTGCGCGAGAAATACGGCCGTGAGTCGGTCGGGCAGATCATCACCTTCGGGACGCTCAAGTCGCGTGCCTGCATCAAGGACGTGGGGCGTGTGCTCGGCTTCACTCCTGGCGAGACCGACGCGATCGCGAAGCTGATCCCGAACCAGCCGAACTTCTCGCTCACCGTGGCCGAGGCGATCGAGAAGGTCCCCGAGGTCCGGAAGCTCTACGCGCAGGATGAGCGGCACGCCCAGCTCTTCGACTTCGCGATCTCCCTCGAAGGGCTCTCGCGGCACGCCGGCGTGCACGCGGCGGGGATCGTCATCGCCCCGGGCCCCCTCGACGACTACGTCCCCGTCTGCACCGCGGAGTCCAAGGGGAGCGGGGGGGGGAGCGAGGAGCGCGTCGTCGTCACGCAGTACGACATGGTCGCGCTCGAGAAGGCCGGGATGCTCAAGATGGACTTCCTAGGCCTCACCACGCTCACGATCCTTACCGACGCGGTCGCGGAGATCCAGCGGCGGCGCGGGGTCACGATCGACCTCGACGCCCTCCCGCTCGACGACGAGCCCACCTACCGGATGCTCCGCGCGGGGCGCACCGCCGGCGTCTTCCAGTTCGAATCCCCGCTCGCCACCGACATGGTGCGCGCGATGCGCGCCGACCGGTTCGACGACCTCGTCGCCTCCAACGCGCTGATGCGGCCCGGTCCGCTCGACGCGGGGATGCATAAGGTCTATCAGCGCCGCAAGCGGGGGGAGGAGCCGGTCGCGTACCAGCTCCCCGAGCTCGAGGAGATCCTCGCCCCCACCTACGGCGTCATCACCTATCAGGAGCAGGTGATGCGGATCGCGCAGCGGCTCGCGGGGATCTCCCTCGCCGAAGCCGACGTGCTCCGCAAGGCGGTCGGCAAGAAGGACGCCGAGCTCATCAAACAGGAACTCGGCACGTTCACGGAGAAGGCGGTCGCCAACGGCTTCCCGCCCAAGGTGATCGACGACATCGCGGGGCAGATCGAGACCTTCGGCCGCTACGGCTTCAACAAGTCGCACTCGGTCGCCTACTCGATCCTCTCGTACCACACCGCCTACCTCAAGGCGCACTACGCGCCGGAGTTCATGGCGGCGGTCCTCTCCGCCTGCATCGGCGACACCGACGCGGTGGTGAAGTACATCAACGAGGCGCGTGACCTCGGGCTCGAGATCCTCCCCCCCGACGTGAACGAGTCGGGATGGAAGTTCACCGTCATCGGCGACACGCGGATCCGCTTCGGCTTGGGCGCCATCCGGAACGTGGGACACTCCGCGGTGGAGTCGATCCTCGCGGCGCGCGCGACCCAGCCCTTCACCTCGCTCTACGACCTCTGCGAACGGATCGATCTCCGCACCTGCAACAAGCGCGTCCTCGAGGCGCTGATCCACGCCGGCGCCCTCGACGGGCTCGGCGGACACCGCGCGCAGTACATCGCCGCGCTCGACGGGGCGATCCAATCAGCCTCGCTCGCGCAGGCGGAGATCGCCACCGGGCAGGGGTCGCTCTTCGGCGACGTGGCCGATGCCCCGGCCGATGGCGCCTCCAAGGCGCCGTTGCTCCCCGTCCTCCCCAACATCCCCCCCCTCTCGGAGTCGGCGCGCCTCACGCAGGAGAAGGCGATTCTCGGCTTCTACATCTCCGGGCATCCGCTCGCGCCGTTCCGCGCCGAGTGCGAGCTGCTCGCGTCGCACACCGTCGCGCAGCTCGGGAGCTGGACCTCGGAGGCGATCACCCTGGCCGGCGTGATCACCGCGATCAAGCGGCAGGTGAGCAAGAAGTCGGGGAACGAGTTCGCGCGCCTCACCGTGGAGGACTTCGCTGGCTCCGCTGAATTGCTGGTCTTCCCTGAGGCGTGGGCCGCGATCGGCGATCGCGTGCAGGTCGATGTCCCCGTCCTGATCACCGGCGGCTACTCACGTCGCGACCAGGATGCCGAGAACCCGACCTTCATCGTCGAGAAATTCACCCGCTTGGCCGAGCTGCGGGCCACGGGGCAGTTCGCCATCGCCTTGGAGCTCGATGCCGAGGCGGGGCTCCCCGCCGACGTGGTCCGCGATGTCCGCGCGGTGGCGGAGGCCCATCCCGGGTCGGCGCCGCTGGAGCTACGTTGGAAAGGTCGCGACGGGCTCCCGGCGCGACTCCGTTCGACCTCCCTCAAGGTGGCCGCCGCCGGCCCCGCGCTGGGAGAACTTCGCGCACTGCTCGGGGACGAGCGGGTGCGCCTCGTCCGTGGAGGCTGACCGTGGGAACCTCGCTGCTCGAGTTCGAGAAGCCGATCGCCGAGTTGGAGCGCCAGATCCAGGAGCTCCGCGAGAAGGCGGAGGCACAGAAGCTCGATCTCTCCGCGGAGATCGCGCCGCTCCAGGAGCGGCTCGCCGAGCTCCGTCGCGATACCTATAAGAACCTCACCCCGCTCCAGCGCGTGCAGGTGGCCCGCTCGTCGCGCCGTCCCTTCACCCTCGATTACATCCGCCTCGCCTTCAGCGACTTCATCGAGCTGCACGGCGACCGCGCCTTCCGCGATGACCCGTCGATCGTCGGTGGGTGGGCGCGACTCGACGGTGACACGGTGATGATCATCGGGCAGCAACGCGGGCGCGATACCAAGGAGAACATCCATCGCAACTTCGGGATGCCGCACCCCGAGGGGTATCGCAAGGCGCTCCGCCTCCTCAAGCTCGCGGAGAAGTTCCAGGTCCCCGTCCTCACCTTCATCGATACGCCGGGGGCCTGGGCCGGACTCGGCGCCGAGGAGCGTGGCCAGTCGGAGGCGATCGCGCGGAACCTCCTCGAGATGAGCCAGCTCACCGTCCCGATCATCGCCACGGTGATCGGTGAGGGGGGCTCCGGGGGCGCGCTCGCCTTGGGCGTCGCCGACCGCGTGCTGATGCTCGAGCACTCCGTCTACTCGGTGATCACCGTGGAAGGGTGCGCGGCGATCCTCTGGAAGGATGGGAAGAGCCCCGAGATGCGCGAGAAGGCCGCGAGCTCGCTCCGCATCACCTCCCCTGAGCTCCTGGCGCTCAAGGTGATCGACGAGGTGATCCCCGAGCCCTCGGGCGCCGCCCACGCCGACCACGAGGCCACGGCGAAGGCCGTCCACGATGTGATCCTCCGGCACCTCGACGAGCTCAAGCGGCTCAAGCCCGACAAGCTCGTCCGCAAGCGCCGCGAGAAGTACCTCCGCATGGGGAGCTTCACGACGTGACGGTGGCGGTGGCGACCCATCTGGTCGAGGTCGAGTTCAAGGGGAATCGTCGGGCCTTCTACTCCTGGTCGGGAGAGACGGCCCCGGCGCCACGCACCCCGGTGATCGTGCAGGTGGAGCGCGGTGAGGACTTCGCGCGCGTGCACAGCACCGGTGAACTCGCGGAGAAGCGGAAGGCAGGGACCACGCACGGCAAGGCCTCCCCCGAGACCCTACCCACGATCGTTCGGCTCGCCACCTCGAAGGAGATCGACACCGCGGTCCGGCTCCGCGCCGACGAGGACGCGGTGCGCCGCGCCGCGATCGAGCTCGTGCGAGAGCTGAAGCTCGAGATGAAGGTCTCCGACACCGAATGGCAGTGGGATCGACGGCGGCTCACCATCTACTTCACCGCTGAGGAGCGCGTCGACTTCCGCGATCTGGTGCGGAAGATGGAGCGGCGCTTCTCGACCCGGGTGTACATGTGGCATATCGGGGTGCGCGACGAGGCCAAGCGCCTCGATGGCGTGGGCCGCTGCGGTCGCCCCTTCTGCTCGAGCACCTGGCTCCCCCAGCTCAATCCCGTGAAGTCGAGCGCCGCGAAGGATCAGCGCCTCTCGACGCTCAACCCCGGGCAGATCTCCGGCACCTGTGGCCGCCTCATGTGCTGCCTGCGCTACGAGCACGAGTTCTACGTGCAGCAGCGCAAGCGCTTCCCCAAGGAGGGGAAGCTCCTCACCACCGCGGTCGGTGAGGAGAAGGTCATCTCGAACGACATCTTCCGCGAGCGTGTGACGCTCCGCACCGTCGCCGGGGAATACCGCACCATCGCGCTCGCGTTGCTCCGGCATGAGCTCGGCGAAGGGCCGATGCCGGAGCCCGACGAGGCGACCGAGCACGACCACGAGGGGGAGGACCACGAGGAGGAGCGCCTCCCGGTCGTGTCACTCGCGCGCGCCACACCGCGGGAGCGCTCGCACGAGCGTCCTCGCACGCCGGAGCGCCCGCGAACTCCCGAGCGTCCCCGCGCGCCGGAGCGTCCGCGCCCCGCCGAGCGTCCCGCCGCCCCCGCCCCGCCGACACCAGAGCGCACGCCCCCCGAGTCGGGCGATGACCCGCGTCGTCCCAAGCGCCGCCGCGGTCGCCGCGGTGGCCGTCGTGGACGGGGCGATGGCAGCACTGGTGGTGCGGCCGGCGGCGACGCCCCTTCCACCTGACCGACGCGATGTCCTCGTTCTTCATCACCTGCGCCATCGACTATGCGAACGGCGATCCCCACCTCGGCCACGCCTTGGAGAAGATCGGCGCCGACGCGATCGCCCGTGCCCACCGCCAGCTCGGGGACGACGTCTGGTTCCTCATCGGGATGGACGAGCATGGGCAGAAGGTCGCGCAGACCGCCGAGGCCGCGGGCGTCGCACCGCAACAGTTCGTCGACGGCGTCGCCGAGCGCTTCACCGCGATGTGGGCGACGCTCGGGATCTCGCACGACCAGTTCATGCGCACCTCGCACGCCGCGCATCACGCCGCCGTCACCGCGTTGCTCGAGCGGATCTTCGCCGAGACCCCCGACGCCTTCTACGAGCGCTCGTACACGGGGGAGTACTGCGTCGGGTGCGAGAGCTTCAAGCAGGCCGCGGATCTCCACGAGGGGCGGTGCGCGCTGCACCCGACGCGCACGCTCGAGGCGGTGACCGAGCGCAACTGGTTCTTCCGGCTCTCGGCCTACACCGAGCGCCTCAAGGCCCACTTCGCCGCGCACCCCGAGTTCCTGCAGCCCGCGCATCGCCGCAACGAGATCCTCTCGCTCTTGGAACAGGGGCTCGAGGACATCTCCGCGAGTCGCGCCCGCATCGCCTGGGGCGTCCCCTTCCCACGGCCGATCTCCACGGGCGAGACGCAGACCACCTATGTCTGGTTCGACGCGCTCCCCAACTACTGGACCGCACAGTTCTTCCCGGGCTCGCGTGCGCCCTGGCCCGCGTCCGTGCATGTGGTGGGGAAGGACATCACCCGCTTCCACACGGTGATCTGGCCCGCGATGCTGATGGCCGCTGGGCTCCCCCTCCCCGCGCAGGTCTGGGCGCACGGCTTCATCACGCTCGGCGGGGAGCGCTTCTCCAAATCGGCCGGGGTGAAGCTCGAGCTCAGCGAGGCGATCGCGCGCCTCGGCCCCGATGCCTTCCGTTACTACCTGCTCCGCGACATCCCCTTCGATGGGGACGGCGCCTTCTCCTGGGAGCGCTTCGAGGCGGTCTACACCGCCGAGCTCGCCAACGGACTCGGCAACCTCGCGAGCCGCACCACCGCGATGGTCGAGAAGTACTGTGACGGCGTCGTGCCCGCTGGCGCGCGGACCGCGGAGGACGCGGCCGACCTCGCCGACTACGCCGAGGCCCGCGCGGCGCTCGACGGTTCGAATGGCTACCCGCTCCACGAGGCGCTCGCCGCGATCGTCCGCACGATCGGCCGCGCCAACCAGGCGATCCAGGACGCCAAGCCCTGGGTCCTCGCCAAGGACCCGGCGAACCGCCCCGAGCTCGAGCGCGTGCTGGCCTCCCTCGTGCGCCAGCTGGCCCGCCAGGCGGTCTACCTCGCCCCGTTCATGCCGGGGAAGGCCGAGGCCCTCTGGACGGCCTTGGGGGGCCCTGGGACCGCCGCAGCGACCGCCTTCGCCACCGCCGACGCGCTGGACTGCACCGGGTGGCGGGTGACCAAGGGGGAGGGGCTCTTCCCCCGCCCCGAGCCGACCACCGCCCCCTGACCGAGCCGGACCGATTCGGGGTCCCTTTGGGAACCGGAGGGGGGTGGGGTCGGTAGCTTGAGGGATGGACCGTCGGCGCTGGACCATCGTCATCATGCCCCCCGAGGGGGGACGCACGCGCGAGCTCTGGCTCTCGCGTCGCCGCATGCGGTGGCTCGGCGGCGGGGTGGCGACCGCCGCCCTCGTGGTGCTCGCGGCGGCCTCCCTCCTGATCACCCCGTGGGGGACACCGGGGGCTCGCATGGTCGCCGCCGAGAACGCGGAACTCCGGCGCGAACTCGCCGCCGCCGACCAGCGCTTCCTCGCCCTCGAGGACACGGTGAGTGCGCTCGCCAAGCGCGAGGGGGAGATGCGGGTCCTCGCGGGTCTCTCCCCGGCGGAGTCGACCATCGAGGCCACTGGCGAGGAGCTTGCCCTCACCGACGACGCCCCCGCCCTCAACGCGACCCTAGGCGGCACCGTCGCGAGTGGGTCGGGCGACCGACGGCGCCCCTTCCTCGGGCGGCTCGGCTGGAGCGCGCGTCCGAGCCTCGACCGCCTGATGGAGCGCGCGACCGCGCTCGCACGGGGCTTCGACGAGGTCACCGATACCCTCAAGCTCCAATCGGAGCGCGTGAAGGCGCTCCCGAGCATCATGCCGACCTCGGGGTGGCTCTCGAGCGAGTTCGCCAAGAGCCGCTTCCACCCCATCCTGCACGAGAACCGCCCACACAATGGGATCGATCTCACCGCGGAGATCGGCACCCCGATCGTCGCGCCGGCCGCCGGGGTGGTGGTCTACTCGGGGTGGGACAGCGGCTTCGGACGTACCATCGAGATCGATCATGGGCATGGGATCCGCACCCGCTTCGCGCACTGCGCGAGCCTCAGCGTGCGACGGGGCCAGCGCGTCACGCGTGGCCAACTCATCGCCGCCGTCGGGAACAGCGGGCTCACCACCTCCCCGCACCTGCATTACGAGATCCATGTGAACGGACGCCCGGTCGACCCGCTCACCTTCGTCCTCCCCGACGACGCCACGCCGTAGCACCACGTCCAGAGGCACCAAACGAAAGGGCTCGGCCACTGGCCGAGCCCTTCGCGCATCAGGTGAACCGCGTGCGGATCAGAACGCGACCTTCGGGGTCTCGCGCGCCGCCTCCGACTCGACCTCGAAGTACTCGCGCGCCGCGGCCCCTGCGAGCCCCGCGACCATGACCGCCGGGAAGCGCCGGATGTAGGTGTTGTAGTCCCGCACCACGGCGTTGTAATCGGTGCGCGAGACCGCGATCCGGTTCTCCGTCCCCGCGAGCTCGTCCTGGAGCCGCAGGAAGTTCTGATCGCTCTTGAGCTGCGGATAGTTCTCAGCGATCGCGAGGAGCCGCCCGAGCGCCCCCGTCATCGCCTCGTTGGCGCGCGCCATCTCCCCGACGTTCCCCCCGCGCACTGCGCCCGCGAGCCCCGCGCGCGCCTCGGCGACCTCGGTGAAGATCGTCATCTCCTGCTTCGCGAACCCCTTCACCGTCTCGACGAGGTTGGGGATGAGGTCGGCACGGCGCTGCAGCTGTACCTCGATCTGCTGCTTGGCCGCCGCGGCGCCCTCGTCCTTGGTCTGGATCGAGTTGTAGGCACCGATGCCGAGGAAGGCGAGGATCGCGACGACGGCGAGGAGGATGAGAGGGAGGCGCTTCATAGGGTCAGGTCTCAGGGGAGAGGGGTCAGGGGACAGGGCAGATGATCCTTCGGTCTTCAGCTTCCAGCATCAACGAATGCCACGAACCGCTCGATCCCCTGATGATACCCCGTCAGGACGGCATCGGCGTCACCTTTGGGGATCGCCGCCGTCCCGGTGACATGCGCGAGCACCCGCATGAAGGGGGCGGGATCGAACCCCGCACGACCGGCGGCGCGGCGCACGACCTCGGCGGCGTCCGCCGGGATCGGTTCGCCATGCAACCGGAGGAGGGTGCGGAAGAGGACGAGCACCGCCGACTTGGTCGCGGCGAGGAGCTGTAACTCACGGGCGGGATCGCCATCGGCGGCGAGGATCCCCTGGCGGATGGCGAGGAGCTTCCCCATCGCCTCGAACTCGAGCTGATGGCGCAGATGGGCGGGATCGACCGCCGCCACCCCCGTCGGGAGTGCGCCGACGAGCACCTCATGCCGCTCGAGGATGTCCGCGACCTCGATCGCGAAGATGTCGCGGCTCGTGCGCCATTCGCCCTCGGTCATGATGAGCGGCGCGGGGTGCCCCGCGGCGATCCACTCATGCGTGGTGCGCGCCACCGACCGCAACGCGCTCGGGGTGAGGGTGCGCACGAGGACGAGGATGTTCCGCGCGCCCGACGGGGCCACCCCACCAGCGGAGGTCGCCCCGGTCGTCGCATCGCCCGTCGCGCCCGCAGGCCGCGCCGCCGAGCCGTAGAGCACCACCGCCACCAGGTCGGCGCCGAGCGCCGTCTGGAGCCGCGGCGTGAGTTGGTCCTGCGTGATCGTCACCTTGGCCATCGTCAGAATCTCCCGCTCGAGCCGCCACCAGAGAAGCCACCCCCACCACCGAACCCACCGAAGCCACCCCCACCGAAGCCGCCGAACCCGCCCCCACCGAACCCGCCACGGCCGATCGGGAAGGGGACCACCACCATGCCGCCGCGCCCACGCCGCCGGCGCGCCATCCCGTTGATGAAGAGCCAGAGGAGGAGGAAGATGACGAGCGGGAAGCGGCTCCCCTCCTCCGAGGACCGCCGCGGCGGCACCAACGTCGAGTCGAGCGCGAACCCGAACTCCGTCGCATAGCGCTCGGCGAGCCGCGCGGTGATCAACGCGATCGCGGGACCATATGCGCCATCGCGAAGCGGCGGCGTGGCCTCACGGCGGATATCCCCCGCGACGGCATCGTTGATGAACCCTTCCGCTCCCTGCCCCACCTGGATGCTGATGTGTCCGCTCCCATCCTGACTCGTCTCGCGCGGGACGAGGAGGACCACCACCCCGGCGTTGCGCGCACGGTCGCCGACGTCCGCGGCCGCGCCGACCCCCCACTCGCGCCCGATCGCGAGCGCGACATCCCCCACCTCGCGTCCCGCGAGATCCGGGAGCGTCACCACCGCGATCTCCCCACGCGAGCCAGCCAGCACCTGCTCGATGAGCTGGGTGATCCGCGCCTCGTCCTCGGCGGCGATCACATTCGCGAAGTCGCTCACCCGTCCGAGGGGGCGCGGGATGGGGGGCGCGGACTGTGCCGACAGCCCCTGAGCCACGAGCAGTGCACCGAAGAGGAGGAACCCACGCACCCGGTCGATCATCCTTGCAACCTAACGACCCGCCTAGGGACGTCGCGTCGGGCGGTCGGTCGCGGAGCGGGTATAGACCGAGATCGCCCCATTGGGCGCCCGGTTCCCGTACTCCACCCGCGCCTCGGACGGCGAGAGGACGGCAAAGAAGTAGACGTCCGTGGGGAGGATGAAGGCGCTGGGGCCCACGATCTGTCCATCGAGGACCCAGGTCATGCACTCCCCGGTGCGCGTGTTGCGCACGCAATCATCGATCCGCCGTGGGAGGATCAGGCTCGGCGTCCCCATGGAGCGGAGGAGCTGCATCATGTCGGCGGCGCGGCTCTGGTGCTGCGCCACCCGCTCCGGCTCATAGACCTGCCACCCGCGGCGATAGGCGTCGGCGAGGCGCTTCTCGTTGAGGGTGGCCATCCCGCGCACGGTGATGGCGTCGAGGGTCGCCGCCACCTCGGTCATCAGGAGCTCGACCTCGACCGAATCCCCGCGGCCGATCCGCGCCTCCCCGGTGCGGACCACCTCGTAGCCGAGCCGGCGGGCCTGGACGATGACGCTCCCGGTCGGGACTCGGCGCAGGCGCAGTGTGAAGCGCCCCGCGGAATCGCTCACCGTGGAGGCGAGCACATCATCGAGCGAGTCGCGGACGGTGACCTGGGCCTCGGGGATCGGGATCGCGGTCGTGATGGAGCGCACCGTCCCCCGGAACAGCTGCGCCTCGGCGAGACCCGCCAGCGCCACCAGCAGCGCGACGGCGCCAGCGATACAGGCCCCGAGGCGGGGGCTGGACCGGCACCAGGGGAAGTGGGGGAAACGCGACATGCTCAGAGGGGGAAAACCCAGCGGCCACCGACCAAGTCAATGGTCGGTGGCCGCTGGTCGCAAGGGCGAACCCTTCCAGGTTACGGCGTGGTGCGAGCCGGCTGACGATCGAGGAAGAAGACGATCGACGGCGTGGCCGCGGTGGCCGCCTTGGACCCAGCCACGGCGGCCGGGAAGGCGATCGCGGTCATGACCGAGCCCGCGACCGTGGCGCCCGCGATCGGGTCAGCGGTCGTGGTGCCGGCGACACCGGCCGGCGCAGCGGCGGCGACGAGCGAGGTCGTCGTGCCGGCCGCAGCGGCCTGGATCGCGAAGGCGCCCGTCGCACGCGCGGCGTACGCCGAGATGCCGGCGGTGCCGTTCGTCAGCCCCACGTTCGCGAAGGCCGGGGTCGACCCGACGAGCGTCGTCGTGGTCGCGGCAGTCGCGTGGAGGTCGACGTTGGCGATCCCGAGCCCCGCGTGGATCGCGCGGATCGAGACGCTGGTGCTCGCCGCCGGGAGCTGGTCCTCGATGACGATGACGCGCTGCGCCGGGGTCGAGCCGGTCCGGGCATACCCGAGGTGGAGGAGGGTGTAGTACTTGCCTGCCTCGAAGGTCTGGGTCAGCTCGGTGAGCAGCTTGGTCTCCGCCCCGAGCCCGTTCGTGGACGAGTTCAGGTTCGGGTCATAGGTGAAGACGCGGAGCGTGCGCGCCCCAGCCTCCAAGCCCTGGTACCCACCCTGGCCCATCCCACGGAAGGGGACGTTGGTGAAGCTCTGCGGCGTGAACTCCACCTGGTCGATCCAGCGGACCGTGGTGTTGAGCGTGTCAGGCACCGCGTTGATATACCGGACGAAGGCGAGGGGTGGGATCTTCGCCACGACCGGCGCGAGATCCGCTTCCTTGCATCCGACCGCGCCCAGAAGCAGGGCGGCGAGGAGAGAGAGACGAGAGAGACGCATCAGAGAGAACTCCATGGAGTGAGCGAACCTTGGGGATGAGCGCGGCACGGGGCCGCCTACTTGTCGTTCGTGCAGTTTGGCGGACAGGGATCGGTGGGATCGGGCTTGTCGCTCCCGCCACCGAACAGGTCGATCGATGTCGCCAGGAAGACGAGGACCCCTACGATCCCCACCGCCAACGCCACCGACCTTCCTCGCGAGAACTCCCGGAGCCGATACCCTCGGACCCCGGCCTGCGGGATCTGCACCGATTCCCCGGCCCAGACCGCAGTCGATCCCCGCACCTGCACCGTCCGTGACACCCTCATCGTGATCATCGAATCGGTGGAGCTGACCACCGTGCCGTCGACCCGCAGCACCGACTCGCCCAACTGTCCTGCGACCATCAGGCGTCCGCGGTCATTCAACTCGACCGCGACCTCGCGACCTGCGACCGGCACCAGCTCCTGCGTGGGCAGGTAGGTGTGGCATCCGAGCTGGAACGCGAGGAGCCCCGCGCAGAGCCCGGCCGTGCACCGGCGGGTGAGTCCCACCCGCCGGTCACGGAGGTCACGCATCATGCCGCCGCAATCAGAACCCGTAGGTGGACGCGGCCGTCTGCTTCAGGCTGCCGTTGTAGTACGGCTGCAGACGGGCCTGCATCTCCTGGTACGGGACCGGCCACTCGGTCGCCGTGTTCTGGGGGAGATCCCCCCACCCGCGGCTATCGGTGAACCAGATCATGTAGCCAGTCATCATCGTCTCCATGCGCTTCTCGTACTTCATCGCCTCGAGGAGCGAGCCGCAGGTCCCGTTCGGGAGCTTCGGCACGCAGTCGTTGCTCCCAGCGGTGTTGGCCGGAGCACCGGTCGTGGTGACCGGGGCGAGCCCCGCGCGAGCGCGCGAGACGTTGATCAGGGTGACCGCCGCCGCCGTATTCCCGGTGCGGATGTACCCCTCGGCGGCGAGCATGTCGATCTCGGTCTTCGACATCTCGACGTAGTTGCTGGCCACCGAGGTGTTGGACTGCCCGAGCCCATACCGGCGATGGTCGTAGAACGACTCCCCCGAGCCAGCGGCGACGACGTCGTCACCCGGCGCCCGGTTGCGGATGTACTGCCCCGCGGGGAGGATGTTGTTGATCGTCTGCTGCCCGGTGCAGCTGGCGGCGACGGTGCAGGCCACACCGCGGGTCGTCCCCTGCGGCCAGCGCTTGTCCGGCGTGGTCACGAGGAAGGCGCGACGGCTGGCCGCCGCCGTCGCATACCAGGCCTGGTACGCGCCCGAGGTGTCCGCCATCCCGACGTACGACATCGGGATGGAGTGCCACCCGCCCGGGGTGTAGATCTGGGAGGCGTCGAACCCGGCGCCCCACCCCGTCGTCCCGTTGATCGAGATGGTGAAGTCGGCGGTGATCCCGTTGGTCGCGTCGGCGATGATCGTCGCCCAGGGGAGCGCGGCGCGCTCCGCCGGGGTCCGAGCCGCGCCGGCGCGGATGCGAGCGCGGTAGCTCCGCGCCAGCTGGATGAACTGCGCCTGCGTCAGCGCGTTGCCGCTGATCCAGACGTTCGGCATCGTCGTCATCCCGCGCCCGGCGATCGTGACCGCCGAGTCGAGGAACTCGACCGCCTTCGCATTCGCGGCGGCCGCGCCGAGGAACCCGGGGATCTCGGTCGTGCTCATCCCCTCGTAGCCGACGGCCACCGAGTCGTACGCGAACGTGAGGTACCCGACCGCCTGACCGGCGATGAGATACGCGAAGGCGCGCATCCGGTTCTCGTCGTTAGCGGTGAGCCCTGCCTTCCCCGCGGCGCGGAGGTTCTTGTATGCCGTGATCGAGTTGAACGCCAGGCGCTGGACGCGGTGGAACTGGTCGAAGTTCGCCCGGTTCCCGACCTGGTTGTCGTTGCCCAGCTCGTTCGAGATGAGCGAGCGGTTGGCGACGCGAGACGCCATACCGAAGTTCGCGACGGTGGCGAAGCTCTCGTCGGCCATGATCTTGGCCTGGGTGTTCACCGACTCCGACGCACGCTGGGTGTTGTTCAGCTGCGGCCCGAGCCCCGCGACGGCCTGTTCCACGGAGGCGGCGTCAAAAAGCACGCGCGCCACGTCAGGCACATCGAGGTTGCGCACGTTCAGACCGTCCCCGCAGGCCGTGAGGCCCAGGAGCGCGGCGGCGCTGACCATTCGAGTGTTGAATCGCATTCTCATTCCTCAGGAAAGTTGGGGGCCCGTCCGGTCGGCTCACACCGACCAGACGGGGGACCGCATCAGAAGCTGGTGCTGAGCTGCACGGAGATGGTACGGAGGTTCGGGAAGCCGTACGCATCGATCGCGTTCAGCACGCCCGAGCCCAGGCCACCGCCGCTCACCCCGACCTCGGGATCGAAGCCCCGATAATCGGAGAAGGTCAGGAGGTTGCGACCCACGAGGGTCAGCGCCCAGTCGCCGACGCCGGCCAGACGGCCGATGCGGTAGCCGACCGAGAGCTCGCGGAGCTTGACGAACGAGGCATCCTCGACCGTGTTGTTGTTCGGCGCGAGCACGTCGTAGAGCCCGCCGATGCCGCCGGTCGCGGTGGCGCGGAAGTAGTAGCCGATCGGCTTCGCGTCAGCGACGCCGCGGCCGGCCTGATCCGCATCGCGGTGCATGAAGTCACCGAGCGACCACTGCCGCGCCTCGTTCCAGACCGACTTGCCGATCGTGGCGTCGAAGAGGGCGTAGGCCGTGAGGCGCTTGTACGACGCCTGCTGCGAGACCGACCAGCGATACCGCGGGAGGGCCTGGCCGACCGACTGGACCGGCACCGCACCGGTGGCGTCACGGACGAGGATCGGGAGACCCCAGTTGAGGGCTTCCTTCCCGGTGCCGCCGCCCCAGGGGGCGCTGGCCGCGGCGAGGCGGGTGAACCAGAGGTTCTTGGTGATCCCCTCGTCGAGCGAGGCGCCACCCGTCCAGACGATGAAGCCGTCGGAGTTCGTCTGGTACTGCGACCCCGGGCCACCGCACTGCTCGGCAAATCCAGCCGGGAGCTCCGAGCAGCTCTTCGCGAAGCGACGGCCGAAGATCTCACCCATCCGCCCGCCCTGGAAGATCTTGAACATCGTCTCCGAGCCCTGCTGGCCGGCGGCGCTGTAGAAGAACTCCGGGAGGTCGAGGCGGCTGATCTCCGAGGTGGTGCGGTCGTAGTTCAGGCGAACCGAGTAGTTCAGGTCCCGGGTCTGGATGACCGGGATGTTGAGCGAGACCTCGAAGGTGTTGTTCGAGAGCTCACCCACGTTCGACCACTGCGAGGTGAAGCCACCGATCGAGGGGACCGGGACCGGCATGATCTGCCCATCGATCACGTTCTTCGCGTTGGTGACCGTCAGCCCGTACTTGTTGAAGAGCTCGAGGTCGAACCCGATCTCCGTCTCGGTGGAGACTTCCGGGGCGAGGTTCGGGTTGCCGATCTGCCCGAGGCCGCCGATCTGGCCAGCGGAGAGGGAGTAGGTCTCGAAGATCGCGCCGAACGGCGGGCGGTTCCCCGCCTGACCGACCGAGGCACGGAACTTGAGGTCAGAGATGAAGTCGAGGCCGAACCACGACTCCTCGCTGAGGCGGTACGCGACCGAGCCGCGGCCGTAGGTCTGCCAGCGGTTCGCAGAACCGAAGAGGGAGGCGCCGTCGCGGCGGACGAGCCCGCTCAGGATATACTTGCCCTGCCAGTCGAGGTCGAGATTGGCGAACATGCCGATCTGCCGGACCGTCTGGTTGTAGTTCGACGCGCCGCGGGTGCTGGCGAGCGTCGAGTTGATCGTGTTGAGGCCCGGCACGACGATCGTGGAGCCAGAGCCCGAGACGCCACGGTCGTCCTGCGCCTCGTAGAGGCCGCGGAACGAGAGGCGGGCGTTGAGGCGATCGGTGAAGAAGGCCCCGCGCGCCGTGATGTCGGTTGAGGCGTTGATCGAGTAGGAGCGGTTGGAGCTCACCCCGATGCTGCCGACGTTCGCGGCGGCGCAGGTGGTGCAGCGATACCCCTTCTCGGTCTTGGACTCCGAGTGGTTGGAGCGGGTGTCGAAGCCGAAGTTCCCTTCGACGTCGACCCAGGTGAGGGGCTGCCAGCGGGAGGTGACCTGCCCGAGGAAGCGACCGATGCGGTTCAGCGGCTGGAACTGCTCCGCGGTGATCATCGGGTTCTCGTTCTGCGCCCCCTGCTGCATCACGTTCGTGCGGATGAAGAGGCGGCCCTGCGAGTCACGCCGGAGGAGACTGGCGCTGGCGGGCTGGCGGGTCACGCGGAACCAGTTGAAGCCCGAGTTCCAGTCCTGCGCGTCGGTGTAGTTGGTGCGCACCGAGAAGTTCCAGGAGGAGGCGAGCTGCTGGTCGACGTTCAAGCGGAGCGCCGTACGGGTGTAGCCGCGCATGAAGCGGACCGCACCCTCCTGCCGGAACTGGTTCGCCGACGCGAAGAAGTTCGTGCGGGCGACGCGCCCCGTCGCATCGAAGGTCCCGTTCCAGGTCTTACCATTGGTCAGGACCTGCTGGATCGGGTTGTACGAGCGGACAAAGGGGGTGGTCTGGTAGAGCGAACGGGCGTTGAGCGCCCCCGGGTTGCGGGCGATGCCGGCGTCGTTCACGAAGTTCGCCGGGGTGAGCGCCGAGAAGGTGCCCTGATCGTTGACCCGGTAGGCCTCCTGCTCGATGTCGACCGTGCGCGCGCAATCCGGCGCACCCGCGGCCGTCACGCAGTAGCGGGAGTAGTCCTCGTTCATCAGCATGAAGTGGGTGCGCGGATAGAGGTACTCGTTCTCGATATCCGACTGCCCATACTCCATCAGCGAGCGGAAGCGCACGCCCTCACCGGCATTCTTGCCGGACTTGGTCGTGATCTGGATGACGCCGTTGCCGGCGCGCGACCCGTAGAGCGAGGAGGCAGCCGCCCCCTTCACGACCTCGACGTTCTCGATGTCCTGCGGGTTGATGTCCTGGATGCCGCCCTGCGAGATCACACCATCGATGATGTAGAGCGGGTCCTGACCACGGCCCGAGGCGTTGATCGACTGGGGGCCACGGAGGATGACCGCCGGCGCGGTGCCGGGGCGACCCGAGGCCGAGACGATGTTGGCGCCCGGCACCTTCCCCTGCAGCTGGGCGAGGGGGTTGGAGCCCGGGACCGGCATGTCCTCAGCGGTCACCTGCGCGACGGTGAAGGGGAGCTTCTTCACCTCGGTGGCGCCCGACACGCCGGTCACGACGACCTGGCTGAGGCGGTTCACGTCCTGCTTGAGCTGGAAGTCGTGCGTCTGCGAGCCGGCCGCGACCGTGATGGTCTTCACCGCCGGGACGTAGCCGATGGCACGCGCCCGGAGGACGACCTGCTGCCCGCGCGCACGGGCGCCCGGGATGGTGATGGTGAAGCGACCTTCCTCGTTCGAGCCCACCGAGATGGCGAGCGCCTCGATGGTGACGTTGGCACCATAGAGCGGCTGACCCGCCTCAGTGGTCACCCGGCCGGTGATCGTCGCGCTACCCTGCGCGACAGCCACCGAGGCCGAGCCCACCGAGAGGATCAGCGCGAGGATGGAGGCGGCGAGCCTCCGCATCCCGTTGCGTCCCTGCATGTGCATACCTCTGTGAAAGGGGGTTCGACTGCACACAACACCTGCGCCCCAGCCGGATGGCCGGGGATCCAGAGTGACGAAACGGTAACGGTGGGGTCAAGAACCGCGCAACCCTCGACCGCCACCTTTGTTCCACCACCCCTGCCGATCGCGAATTTCACTTGTGACAAATGTCACAAATGAAATTCGCCGTCCACCTGTTCTACTTCGCCTGCCACGATTCCGTCACAAACCCGCGTTAGCTTCCCTTTCATGATCCGCCTGCTCCTCCTCGCGAGCCTGCTCGCCCCCCTCGTGGCGGACGCGCAGCGCCCCGCCCCGACGACCTCCACCAACAGGGCACCGGCCAGCACCAGCGCCAGCGCCAGCGCCAGCGCCAGCGCGCCCTCCCCCACCGCCGATCGCGATGCGCGCCTCACCCGCGCCGACCGGGGCCGCGTCCGCGGGAAGAGCGACGCCCTCTGGATCGTCGTGATCTCCGACTTCCAGTGCCCCTTCTGCAAGAAGTGGCACGAGGAGACCCTCCCGCAGATCGAGCGGGACTACGTGCGGACGGGGAAGGCCCAGATCGCGTATATGAACTTCCCGATCCCGAGCACGCACCCCAATGCCCCCGCCACCCACGAGTTCGCGATGTGTGCGGCGGAGCAGGAGCAGTTCTGGCCCGCCGCCGATGCCCTCTTTCGGACGCAGCGGAGTTGGGGTGCGCGGCGGGACATCCGGGTCGTCCTCGACTCGCTCGCCCGCGGGATCGCCCTCGATCAGCGGCGGTATGCCACCTGCATGGACAGCCGCGAGATGAAGGTGCTCGTCGACGCCGATTACACACGGGCCACCCAGATCGGGGTGGGGTCCACACCCAGCTTCCTCATCGGTGGGCGCCCCTTGGTCGGGGCGCAGCCGTACGAGGCCTTCCAGCGGGCGATCGAGGCCGCGCTCGTGGAGCAGGCCAAGGCCGCGCCCCGTGGCGGCGCCCCCGGGGCGCGCTGACCGCACGGCGCATCGCTCCCCCGGCAACCCGACCCGCGATGCACCCCCTCCTCTCCCCCCTCTATGAAGGGGTCGCGCGCACCGCGACCCTCCTGACCCTCCTCCCCCTCCCGGGGGAGAGCAAGCTCGTCCGCTCCTTGCGGGACCGCCGCGATGCCCGAGCGCGGCTGGTGGACTGGGGGAGGGCCCATCGCGACCCGACGCGTCCCCTTCTCTGGGTGCACGCCCCATCGGTCGGGGAGGGGCTGATGGCGGAGCCGGTGCTCCGCGCCCTCCGCACCGCGCATCCCTCATGGCAGATCGTCTACACCTACTTCTCCCCGAGCGCCGCGCGCTTCGCCACGCGCCTCCCGGTCGAGTTCGCCGGCCCCCTCCCCTTCGACTCCACCCGAGCCGCCGAAGCGCTCCTCGACGCGTTGCGGCCCACCGCGCTCGTGGTCTCCAAGCTCGATCTCTGGCCGCGGCTCACCGAGCGCGCGCATGCGCGGGGGGTGCGACTCGGGATGATCTCCGCCACGCTGAGCGAGGGCTCGGGTCGGTCGGGTGCACTCGCGGCGGCGCTGCTGCGTGAGGCCTATGCCGCGCTCGATACGGTGGGTGCCGTCGATCCCACCGACGCCGATCGCCTCGTGGCGTTGGGCGTGCACCGCGAGCGGATCACCGTCACGGGGGACACGCGTTACGATCAGTGCGCCGCGCGCACCGCGGCGACGGATCGGACGAGCGCGCTCCTCGCGCCGCTCGTGAGCGATCGGCCGACGGTGGTCGCCGGCTCCACCTGGCCGAGTGATGAGACGGTGCTCGAGGCGGCCTGGCCCACGGTCCGCGCGGAGGTCCCTCGGGCGCGATTGATCCTCGCACCGCATGAGCCCATGGAAGGACATCTCGCGCCGCTGGAGCGCTGGGCCGCCGAGGCCGGCGTGCGCTGTGCTCGCCTCGCGAACGCCTCAGCCGACGATGACGTGGTGCTCGTCGATCGCGTCGGCGTGTTGCACGAGCTCTATGCGCTCGCCGATGCGGCGTATGTGGGGGGTGGGTTTCACGCCGCCGGGCTGCACTCGGTGATCGAGCCCGCCTCGTTCGGCGTCCCGGTGCTCTTCGGGCCGCAGCATCGGCGGAGTCGAGATGCGGGGCGCCTGCTCGCGGCGCGCGCCGCGGAGGCGGTGACCGATGCCGCGTCGCTCTCGCGCGCGCTGCGCATCCTCCTCACGGAGCCCGATACGCGGGGAGGGGCCGGCGCCGCGGCGCAGGGGGTCGTGAACTCGGGGCTCGGGGCCGCCGAACGATCAGTGGCGCTGGTCGAGGGGCTCATCACCCCGACCAGCGCCACGTCGCTCACCTAAAGACGGCGCGCTCTCAGACCTTCGTGGCGTGCTCCGTGACGATGCGCACGACATCGTCGACCACTTGGAGGAACCCGCCCTCGATCTGGAAGCGGGTCGTGCCCTCCCCCACCCGCAACACGCCGCGGCCGAGGGTGGTGACCATCGGTGCGTGCTGCGGGAGGATCCCCACCTCCCCGTCGAACGCCGGCGCGATGACCGACGGCGCCTCCCCCTCGAAGAGGGTGGCTTCCGGGGAGATGACGGAGACCTTCAGCGCGCGACTCACTTCAGCGCCTTGGCGTTCTCGACGACGTCCTCGATCCCGCCGGCCATGAAGAAGGCCTGTTCGGGGAGGTGGTCGAACTCGCCGGCGACGAGGCGCTCGATCGAGCTGATCGTCTCCTCGAGCTTCACATACTTCCCCGGGCGGCCGGTGAACTGTTCCGCCACGTGGAAGGGCTGCGACATGAAGCGCTGGATGCGGCGCGCGCGGCCGACGATCTTCTTGTCGTCCTCGCTGAGCTCGTCCATCCCGAGGATCGCGATGATGTCCTGGAGCTCCTTGTAGCGCTGCAAGATGCGCTGCACCGAGGTCGCCGCCTTGTAGTGGCGCTCGCCGACGAACTGCGGATCCAAGATGCGCGAGCCCGAGGCGAGCGGATCGACGGCGGGATAGATGCCGAGCTCGGTGATGGCGCGCGAGAGCACGACCGTCGCGTCGAGGTGGGCGAAGGCCGTCGCCGGCGCCGGGTCGGTGATGTCGTCGGCGGGCACGTAGATGGCCTGCACCGAGGTGATCGAGCCGTCGCGCGTCGAGGTGATGCGCTCCTGGAGCTCACCCATCTCGGTCGCGAGCGTCGGCTGGTAGCCCACGGCGCTCGGCATGCGGCCGAGGAGCGCGGAGACCTCCGAACCCGCCTGCGTGAAGCGGAAGATGTTGTCGATGAAGACGAGCACGTCCGCCTTCTCCTGGTCGCGGAAGTACTCGGCGACGGTGAGGCCCGAGAGCCCCACGCGGAGACGCGCACCCGGCGGCTCGTTCATCTGACCGTAGATCAGCGCCACCTTGTCGAGCACCCCCGACTCCTGCATCTCGAGGTAGAGGTCGTTCCCCTCGCGGGTGCGCTCCCCCACGCCGCAGAACACCGACTTCCCGCCGTGGCCCTTGGCGACGTTGTTGATGAGCTCCATGATGACGACGGTCTTGCCGACGCCGGCGCCGCCGAAGAGCCCGATCTTCCCGCCCTTCACGAAGGGGGCGAAGAGGTCGATGACCTTGATGGATCGGCCAGCGCTCCGTCGATGCCGGGATCTCGGCCCCCTGGTCCACCGGCTCGCCGAGGACGTTCAGGATGCGACCGAGCGCCGCGGCGCCGACGGGGACGGTGATCGCGCTCCCGGTGTCGTTGACGGGCATCCCACGCACGACGGCGTCGGTGGTGCTCATCGCGACGGCACGGACCTGATTGCGCCCGATGTGCTGCTGCACCTCGGCGACGACGCGGATGGCCTGCCCGCTCTCGGAGGTGGCCGTGATCTCGAGCGCGTTGTAGAGCTCGGGAAGGTGACCGGCGGGGAACTCGACGTCGAGGACGGGTCCGATGACCTGGACGATCTTGCCGACGGAGGGGGCGGTGGCGGTAGTCATGTGGGTCAGCCCTGGAGCGCGGAGGCACCGCCGACGATCTCGGCGATCTCCTGCGTGATCTGCGCCTGGCGGGCGCGGTTGTAGGTGCGACGGAGGAGGTTCAGCATCTCGCCGGCGTTGTCGGTGGCGCTCTTCATCGCCGTGCGGCGGGCGGCCTGCTCAGCCGCCGCGGTCTCGACGAGCGCGCGGTAGACCGCATTGCGCACGTACGAGGGGAGCAACTCGGTGAGGATCGTCTCAGCCGAGGGAAACAGCAGGTAGTCCTTCTGCGCCCCGGTCGCCGCCGGGGGCGTGACGGGGAGGATGCGGTCGGCGGTCGGCGGGGTGGAGAGCACCGAGTTGAAGCGTGACCCCACCACGTAGACGGCGTCGAGCTCGCCGGTGGTGAAGCGACCGATCAACCCGTCGACGAGCGAGGCCGCATCGGCGGCGGTCGGCCGATCGGTGAGATCGGTGCGGGTCGTGGCGAGCGCGCGACCGACGTAGCCGAAGTAGCCCACGCCCTTCTTGCCGACCACATGGAGCTCGACGGTCGTCCCCGCCGACTCGAGCCGGGCGAGGAGGGTCCGCGCTTCCTTGATCAGGTTGGCGTTGAAGGCGCCGGCGAGGCCGCGATTCGAGGTGAGGAGGATGACCGCCGCGCGCCCTTCGCGCTCCGGCTGCCGGAGGAGCGGGAAGCGCTCGGCGAGCTCGGGGCTGTAGAGGCTCGCGATCACCTCGCCGAGCGCGCGCGCGTACGGCCGCGCCGCGACGACGCGATCCTGCGCCCGCTTCATCTTCGAGGTCGCGACCATCTCCATCGTCCGCGTGATCTTGCGGGTGTTCTCGACGGACTTGATGCGCCCTTTGAGCTCTCTGCCCTTGGCCATGAGCGGCTCGCCTTAGCGGCTCTGCTTGTACTGCTCGATCGCGCGGCGGAGCTCGGGCTCGAGCTCCTTCGAGATCTGCTTGTCGCGCCTGATCGCCTCGCCGATGTTCGGGAACTGCGCCTTCATGTACGCGTGGAAGCCGGCCTCCCACTCGCGGACCTGGCTCACCTCGACGTCGTCGATGAAGCCGTTGGTCACCGCGAAGATGATCATGACCTGCTGCTCGACCGGCATCGGCTGGTACTGGCCCTGCTTGAGGATCTCGACCGTGCGCGCGCCGCGCTCGAGCTGCCGCTTGGTGACGGCGTCGAGGTCGGAGGCGAAGGCGGCGAAGGCCTCGAGCTCCCGGTACTGCGCGAGGTCGAGCCGCAGACGCCCGGCGACCGACTTCATCGCCTTGATCTGCGCCGCGCCACCGACGCGCGAGACCGAGATGCCGACGTTGATCGCGGGGCGGACGCCGGCGAAGAAGAGGTCCGACTCGAGGAAGATCTGCCCGTCGGTGATCGAGATGACGTTCGTCGGGATGTAGGCCGACACGTCACCAGCCTGCGTCTCGATGATCGGGAGGGCGGTCAGCGAGCCACCCGGCGCGAAGATCGTCTTGTGGTCGACGACCTTGGGGTCGTTCGAGAGCTTCGCGGCGCGCTCGAGGAGGCGGCTATGGAGATAGAAGACGTCACCCGGGAAGGCCTCACGACCCGGCGGGCGCCGGAGGACGAGCGAGAGCTGGCGATACGCCGCCGCCTGCTTGGTGAGGTCGTCGTACACGGCGAGGGTCGGCTTCCCCTCGTGGTACATGAAGTACTCGGCCATCGCGACGCCCGAGTAGGGGGCGATGTACTGCATCGGGGCCGGGTCGGAGGCCGAGGCGACGACGACGATGGTGTACTCCATCGCCCCGGCGCCCTTGAGGCGCTCCACCACGCTCGCCACGGTCGAGGCCTTCTGGCCGATCGCGACGTAGACGCAGATGACGCCCTGGCCCTTCTGGTTGATGATCGTGTCGATCGCGATCGCGGTCTTGCCGGTGCCGCGGTCGCCGATGATGAGCTCGCGCTGGCCGCGGCCGATCGGGATCATCGCGTCGACGGCCTTGAGGCCGGTCTGCATCGGCTCCCCGACGGGCTGACGGACGATGATGCCGGGGGCCTCCGACTCGACCTTGCGGGTCATCGTCGTGGCGATCGGGCCCTGGCCGTCGATCGGGCGCCCCAGGGCGTCGACGACGCGGCCGATCATCGCCGGCCCGACGGGGACCTCGAGTACGCGCGCGGTGCGGCGGACCTCATCACCCTCCTTCAGGCGGAGATAGTCGCCGAGGACGACGGCGCCGATGTTGTCCTCTTCGAGGTTGAGCGCGAGGGCGGTGATCGTCTCGCCGGTCTCGGAGGAGCGGATCTCGAGCATCTCGCCGGCCATGGCGTTCATGAGGCCGTAGATGCGCGCGATGCCGTCCTTCACCTCGAGGACGGAGCCGACCTCTTCGACGCCGAGGGCGCTGAGGTCCGCGGCCTCGATCTCGCGGAGGAGGATGTCCTTGATCTCGCCGGGGCGGAGCGCCGTCTGGGAAGCCATGAGCGGAGTTTGGAAAGGCGGTGAAGGCCGTGCGGCGCGCGGGTGCGCAGCCGGTTCAGATACAGCTTGTGAAAATAATCACAAGAGGCCGAGGCAAGCAACAGGGGCTCAGCCCCTCGAACGCGCCCCCGCCCCCTGAAAGCGCCGCATGAGATCTTCGGCGCGCAACCGTGCCAGGGACGCCCCTCTCACCCCGACGAGCCGCTCGCAGGTGGTCGAAAGATGGGTGGGAGAGGCGAAGCCCAGCACCCGAGCCACGTCCGGGAGATCGAAGCCGGGGTTCTTGGCGAAATCGGCGGCGGCCAACAGGCGAGCCAAATCGATGACCCGCTTGAGGTTGGGGGCGCCGCCCGCGGAGAAGCGTCGGCTCAGGTGCTCGCGCGTCAGCCCGACCGCGGTGGCGAGCTCCTCGGTCCGCACCGCGCGCCCCCCCTGCCCCACAATCAGCGCCCAGACCTGCTGCTGAAGCGGGGTCGTCAGCCCGATCGCTTCGGCGGCCGGCGCCATCGCCCGCGCGAAGCGGGTCGTCACCGCATGCGGGGCGATCAGGTCCCGCTGGAGGGCGTCCTCCATCCCCTCCACCAAGAGATCGGCGAACTCCCCGGCGGCGCACCCCTGCGCGACCTGGGGGAGCTCGGTCGCCCGGAGCGGCCCCAGCGCGAAGAAGGGGATCGAGGGGAACTCCCTGGAGAGGGCGGCGACCTCTTTACCCTGCTCCCCCGGTGCGCCGAGGTCGACGATCACCGCGTCGGTGAATCGCCCCTGCAGCGCCTCGAGGGTCGCCGCGGGGGAAGTCGTCAGGGTGAGGGTGCTGCGCCGGCGCGGAAAGGCCTTTCGCAGGAGCGCGCGGCTCCGATCACGCGCCCCGAAGGCGACGATCGCCGGCGGAGGGGGCCCCACCGGTCAGTTCGGAGACGGGTCGAGCGTGGCGACCAGGGTGCGCGCCTGCCGCAGCACGGCGCGCGCGTTGTCATACGCCAACATCTGCTCGGCCTGATCGAAGGTCGCCCACCGACAGGCGGTGATCCCCTCCGCGTGCTGCGGCGCGGTGCGGCGATGCTCGGTCTCGATCAGGAAGAAGTGGCAGGTCTTGTGGATCCGCGCCCCGCGGAAGCGGAACTCCCAGTCGATCGTCTCGACCGCGGCGCGGATGGCGAGCGCCCCGAGCCCCGTCTCCTCGCCCACCTCACGAAGCGCGGCCTGCTGGGGATCCTCCCCCGCCTCGATGTGCCCCTTCGGGAAGCCCCAGTTGCGATACGAGTCGCGAATCAAGAGGACGAAGGTCCGCTCCCCATCCCGGCGGAAGACGATCCCGCCGGCGGAGACCTCCTCGCGCGCCGGCGCACGCGACGTGGCGGCCCGAGGGCGCGGCACGGTCACCGGGCGAAGGTGGCCGAGGGTTCGAGCTCGGCCCGCCCCTCGATGAACTGCCGCACGATGGGGTCGGTGCTCGCCTTGATCTCGTCGACGGTCCCCACCGCGCGGACCTGCCCCTCGTAGAGCATCGCGATGCGGGTGCCGACGGTGTAGGCGCTCCGCATGTCATGCGTGATGACGATCCCGGTGACACCCAACTGCTTCTGCATGCGGACCATGAGGTCGTCGATCACCGCGCTGGTGACGGGGTCGAGTCCCGTGGTCGGCTCATCGTACAGGAGATACTTGGGACGGAAGGCGATGGCGCGGGCGATGCCGACGCGCTTGCGCATCCCACCGGAGAGCTCACTCGGGAGCTTCTCGCCGACGGCATCGTCGAGGTCGACGAGCTCGAGGGCCTCGTGCACGCGATCGCGGATCTGTGCCTCGGTCAGCTTCCCCTGTTTGCGGACCCCCATCGCGACATTCTCGGCGACGGTCAGGGAATCGAAGAGGGCGGCGAACTGAAAGACATAGCCGATCTTGCCGCGCAGCTCGTAGAGGTCGCGCCGCGAGAGGGTCTGCACCTCGAGGCCATCGACGAAGACGGTCCCCTCGTCGGGCTCCAAGAGGCCGACGATGTGCTTGATCGCGACCGATTTGCCGGTGCCCGAGAAGCCGATGATGACCATCGTCTCCCCTTCCTTCACGTCGAGCGTGAAGCCACGGAGCACCTGGAGCTCACCGAACGCCTTATGAAGGTTCTCGAAGCGGATCATGGGAGGGACGGGGCGTCAGACGGAGCGAGGGACGTATGAACCGAATCATACGCCCCTCGCGTCCCGACCGCACGGTCGGGCGGTGTGCCGGGCGGATCAGGCGGCGAAGCTGCCCAGCGCGCGCCCCACATCGCCTTCACGGAGGCGCTTGAGCGCACGATCGCGCAGCTGGCGGACCCGCTCGCGGGTCACGCCAAGCATCGAGCCGATCTCCTCGAGGGTGTGCTCGCGGCCGCCTTCGAGCCCGAAGTAGAGGCGGAGGACCTTCGCGTCTCGCGGCGGGAGGGTCCCGAGCGCATGCTCGATCTCGTCGTTGAGGAAGCGGTTCATCGCCTCCTCCTCGGTGTCGGGCATCTCGTCGGCGACGAAGCGCTCGATGAGGGAGCGATCGCCGTCCGGGTCCATCGGGGCGTCGAGGCGGACGTCGCCGGTGTTGAGGGCGGCGAGCGACTGCACGACGTCGACGGAGAGGCCGGTCAGCTGCGAGAGCTCTTCCGGGGTGGGCTCGCGCCGGAGCTTCTGGCGGAGGATCTCGGAGGCCTTGATGATGCGCGAGAGGTCCGCGGTGCGGTTGAGCGGGACGCGGACGGTGCGGCCCTGCCGGGCGAGCGAGGAGAGGATCGCCTGACGGATCCACCAGACGGCGTAGGAGATGAACTTCACCCCCTGATCGGGGTCGAACTTCCGGGCGGCGGTGAGGAGGCCGACGTTCCCCTCGCCGATGAGGTCGATGAGGGGGAGACCGCGGTTCTGATACTTCTTGGCGACGGAGATGACGAAGCGCAGGTTGCGCTTCACGAGCTCCTGCAGGGCATCCGGGTCGCCGGCGCGGATCTTCCGGGCGACCTCGATCTCCTCGTTCCCCTTGAGGAGGGGATAGGTGGAGACCTCGTAGAGGTACTGGTCGAGGATGTCGCGCTCCGGCTCGGCCGGGGCGATCCCGGCGGGGGCGGTGCGGCGCTTCCTGCGCTTGGTGTCGGTGGTCATTGCGGTGATGCTGGAGTGAAGCGAGCGAGCCCAAAGATAGGCCGTGGCAGGATTTCCGCCAGTTTTCTACCTTGACCCCTGCAGTACGCTCGGATAGGTTTTTTGGTTCCTGACGGACACCCCGGTAACGGGAACCGCCCGGGGGCGTAGCTCAGTTGGGAGAGCGCTTGAATGGCATTCAAGAGGTCAGGGGTTCGATTCCCCTCGCCTCCACTGCTGGGCCGGGCGCGACGGACGGCTTGGTGTGGATGGGACAGGGTTGGAGGCTGTACGGGGTGCGGGTCGGCTCCGGTTCGCGGGAATAGCTCAGTTGGTAGAGCACAACCTTGCCAAGGTTGGGGTCGCGGGTTCGAGTCCCGTTTCCCGCTCTCGGGCGGTTAGCTCAGTTGGTTAGAGCGCCACGTTGACATCGTGGAGGTCACAAGTTCGAGTCTTGTACCGCCCATCGCCCCACGGCCGACGCCGGTCCGTGGGGCGTTCGCTTCCCTCCAACCCCCGTCCGATGCGCCTCTCTCGCGCCCTGCCGGTCCTTGCGCTCCTCGCTGCCCCCATCCGCCTCGTCGCGGCGCAGGGGGAGTGCCCCGTGGAGACCCTCACCCCCGCCGCGCTCACCACGGTCACGCTCTCCGTGAACCGCGCGGTCCAGGCCGATTCCGCCTCGGCGCCCAAGGCGCTCCGGGAGGCGATGAAGGGGTTGAGCGATGAGAAGAAGTTCACCGCCAACCTGGTCGGCGCCGGCTTCCTCAGGGCGCAGATCTACGTCCTCTGGATGCATCAGGCGGGGACCTCGGAGACGATGACCCCCGAGCAGCTGGGCGTGAACATTCCGAAGGGACAGACGAGCCAGCCGATCGACCTCGCGCGGGCCGCGGACTCCCTCCTCAAGGTGGTCGAGGCGGCGGGGCCGGCGTGCACCGAGCTGACGCTCCAATGGCGGCAGTCGAAGCCCTGGACCGAGCGGATCAACAAGGCGTACACCGCCTTCGGCGCGGGGAACATCGATTCCGCCTCGTACTGGGCCGACCGGGCGTCGCTCCTCTACGCGACCTCGCCCTTCGTCCACAACATCAAGGCGCAGCTCGCGAGCGCGCGGGGCGATACCCCGACGATGCTCGCACAGCTCCGACTCGCCGTCGCCGCGGCGGCGAAGGACACCTCGCTCGCGGAGACGGAGAAGCAGCTGCGGTTCCAGCTCGCCTCCACGGCGCAGACCTATGCGATGACCGGTGGCGCCGCGCAGAAGGCCGAGCTCAACGCCGAGGCGCTGGCGCTCTTCCAAGGGCTCCTCGAGAGGTACCCGTCGACGATGGATGGGACGTACGCCTTCTCGGCGGCCAGCGAGATTTTGCAGATACAGGCTGATTCCGTGGCCCTGCGGACGTTCCTCGCCCCGCTGGTGACGAACCCGGCGAAGTACACCGACCTGACGCTCCTGCTCGGCGCCGAGACGGCGCGCGCGAGTCAGCGGTCGGCCGACGCGATCGCGCTGTATGAGGGCGCGCTCGCCAAGAACGCGAACATCCGCGACGCGAACTACTTCCTCGCCTACCTGTACTACGAGGCGAAGCAGGCGGACAAGATGCTCCCACTCACCGATCGGTTGATCGCGATCGACCCGTCGAACGGTGACAACTACCTCATGAAGGCGTACGCGTACTCGCTCTTCGTCGGGACGGAGAAGGACCCGAAGAAGAAGGCCGAGTATCAGAAGCTGCAGGACTCCCTCTCGGCGGAGGAGGGGAAGCTCGCGGCGGCGCACAAGATGCAGATCACGCGATTCGAGCGAAAGGCACAGGGCGCAGCTTTGGGGGGGGCGGTGGAGAACCTCGCGAAGGTGGCGCGGCCCTTCACCGTGACGGTCGAGTTCATGGACACGAAGGGCGCGGTGCTCGAGACGATGACGGCCGAGGTGCCGGAGACGGCGCCGGGGGCGCGAGGGGAGTTCCAGCTCGAGCCGACGAAGCCCGGGATCGTGGCCTTCCGGTATCGTCCGCTGGTGATGCCGCCGCCGGCACCGGCGCGTCCGGCGGGCGCGGCGCGTCCCGCGGCGCCGGTGCGCAAACCCTGATCGCGCGTTGACCCTGTGGATGGGGGGACCTATCTTTCGGGTTCCTCCAGAATCGCAGGGCATCGCGACCTGAGGGTGCTGGGCGCTCGTAGCTCAATTGGATAGAGCATCTGACTACGGATCAGAAGGTTGGGAGTTCGAGTCTCTCCGGGCGCATGGACGCAGGTGGTTGGGACAGGTGTCAGAGTGAAGTCTTTACCGAGAATTCGGGGCGTAGCTTAGCCCGGTAGAGCGCCTGCTTCGGGAGCAGGAGGTCGGAGGTTCGAATCCTCTCGCCCCGACTGATGTAAACGAACGCCCCGCATCGGGTTCACTCGGTGCGGGGCGATCCCATTCCGGGAGCGGGGGGCGTCCTCGGCGACAGTGAGGCATGCAGGGCCTCACTCGCCCCGGCGATCAGGGTCGCGGCCTCACGTCGGATCTGCACGAGCCGTACGCGGCTCGTCGCACGCACCGTTGCGGTCCGTCGGACGCGCTGGAAGACCGCGACCTCACCGAACTGCTGACCCGGACCCAGCGTGGCGACTCGTGTCTCGGTCCCGTCCTCCCCCCGCTTGATCACCTCCACCTCGCCCTCTTGGATCAAGAAGAGACTCGTGCCAACATCCCCCTCGCGCACGATGTCCTGCCCGGCATCGAAGAAGACGCGGGTAACGTTCATCGGGGCATCGGCGCGCAGGTTGAGAAAGTCTCGTCCGACGATCGCGGTCATGAGCCAGCTATAGAGGACTCGGCACTTCTTCTCCCAGAGCGGGACGTAGAGGAGCATGAAGGCGCGCCAGACGAGCCAGGCGGCCGTGCCAGTCAAACGGATCGGCACCCCATTCAGCTTCGCGATCGCACGCCGATGCCCGATGGCGCAGGCATCACCCAACCCGGTGAACCGGTACGGCGCCAACTCGGCTTGGTCGAGCGTCCGACCGATGTTCTGACCGATGAGCCGGCCCACCGTCATCGCCCAGATGGCCAGTCCCGGCGCGGTCCCGCCATCGGCGAGTGGCACCGCGGCGCAGTCGCCGCCCGCCCAGACGTTCGTCCGCCCGTCGACGCGGGCGAATCGGTCGGTCATGATCCTCTGGTGTGCGTCCCGCGGCACCGCGAGCCCCGCAATCACCGGCACCGCAGACATCCCCGCGCAGGCCACGACCGTCCGCGTCGGGATGCGCGTCCCATCCGAGAGGATTGCCTCCTCTGACGAGGCAGAGGCGAGTTTGGTCTGGAGTCGCACCTCGATCATGGGATCCCGCGCGAAGGCCGACTCGACGTATCGCGACGTCCAGGGTTCCCGACTGCCGAGTTCCGGGAGCAGCGTGGGGGTCGACGCCACCAGGACGATCCGGATCTCCCGCACCTCGATGTTGGGGAAGTGCGCACGTGCGACCAGCGGGAGGAACTCGCTCAGCTCCCCTGCCACCTCGCACCCCGCGAAGCTCCCGCCGACCACCACGAAGGTGAGGAGGCGGCGACGCTCGACGGGATCGGGCTCCATGTCCGCGAGCTCGAGCATCTCCACGAACTGGTTCCGCGCCGCGAAGCAGGCGGCGTAGGATTTGAGGCGCAGTGCGTGCTCCGCGAGTCCCGGGAAGCGTCCGAGGTGTTCCGTCGAACCGAGCGCGAGGACGAGGTGATCATAGGCCAACTCGAGCGGGCGGCCGTCGAGTTGCCGGGCCACCGTGACGCGGTGGCGATCGAGATCGATCGATTGCACCTCGGCATTGATGAAGTCCCCGGGAGCGAAGAGCCGCCGGGCCGGACTCAGCATATCAGTCGGCTGCAGGGTGCCCGTGAGCATCTCCGGTACGAGCCCGTGGAAGCACTGGAAGTTCTCGTTGCTCACCACGGTGAGTCGCACCCGTCCGGCACGGAGACGGGATCGTAGTGCGCGCGCGAGGTTGATGGCGACATAGCCGCCGCCGAGACACAGGACGTGCGGCACCGAGGGCGACGCGGTTCGCATCACCCCGCCGCGTAATGCCACGCCGCCAGATGATTCGCGACGTGCATGCTGTGTGCCCGCTCGTAGGCTGCCTTGGAGAGTCGCCCGTAGGCAAAGTGCGGCTGCAATGGCCCGGTCCACCGGTCGAAGGCTTCGATACGATCCCGGATCGAGGCCAGCGCCTCGTCCCAGGTGCGGGGGGACGGCTCGGGGTCCCCGGGGATCTCCTGGCGCAGGTCATGACGCATCTGTCCCATGGTGTCGAAGAGCCCGAAGGCGAGCGGCCCGATCGTCGCCCGGAAGAGCCGCGGCTTGAGCACGGGGAAGCCCTGCAGGGAGTGCGTGATGCTCCGCGCGCAGTGGTCCAGTGTATGCGGCACATCCCACCCCGGCGTGAGGAACGCGTCGCGCGCGGCGTCGAGGCGCTCGAGCTCTCGCCGCACCTCGTCGAATGAACGGAGCCGCAGCGGTCGGGGCGCCGGATGGTGACGATGTAGGTCGCCCATCAGCTCGCTCTCGCCGGGGCCCGCGACACTGCGCCTCGACCCTCTCCGACCTTTCCCCAGGGGGCGAAGGCGTTGGCGACGCCGCGCAACGATGCACGGAGATCGGGATAGTGTCGGATGAGGACGTCGGTCATCGTGTTGTTCTGGATCCAGTCGAGCCCGGGCTGCGTGTAGACCTCGCGGGTGAAGTCCCCCGACAGGAAGCGGTCGGCATTGAGTCGGCGCGAGGCCATCAGGACGAAGACCCGGAACGCCGTATCACTGAAGCCGAAGCCCTCGGGCAGCGGTTCGCAGAGGTTGCCGACGAGGAGATCGACCTCCTCGACGTCGCGGTAGATCGCCGCGAGCTCGGCCGCCAGCGTGGCGTCACCGCCGGTCAGGTCGAGGAACGTCGTGACGGGCCGCATGTGGAATGCCCGACGGAAGGCGTTGTAGCGGGGGATGCCGCGCTCCCGGTCCCGGAGGATATCCACCGTCGCCATATCGAGGTGCTTCCCATCCGGGAGCACGATGTTACGAAGGAAATCAGGATAGTTGTGGATGGTGATGGCGCCGGGGTGCGCGATGCCGAAGGAATAGAAGAGGTCCTGGAACGAGAGCCCGTGGGCCATCGGCTGACGTGCCCGCTCGAAGACGATCTCATCCATCGTGAGCGTGGTGGCGAGTCGTCCCGTGTCCAAGGACCGGAACTCCACCGTGTCGGGGAGAAGCGAGTGGAGGCGATAGACCGCGACGAACTCCTCCGTCAGGGAGTAGGGGGCCCCATGCATCTCCGTCGGCGACCCCGGGATCCCCGCGATCGCCTCATTCTCCGAGATGCGCCCCCAGTAGCGGCGGAGCGTCTCGCCGGCGACCCCCCACCAATTCGTCTTCATCCCGAGCTGCACCGCCGGATGCGCCAGGATTCCCGGCGTCCACTCGAGGGTGTGGATCTTCGCGGTGAGCGCACAGTTCACGAGGCGTGCGGTGTCGAAGAGCTGGTCACTGGTCCAGTCGGGATAATGCCGTCGCAGGTGATCGCAGATCGCGTTGTGTTCGAGGGCGAAGAGGGTATGCAGCAATTCCAGACCGGTCCACCAATTATCGCTGAAGCCGGTGAGGGGAATGCCCCGATGATCGCGCGGAAGGAAGTGATCGACGTGCCCGTCCTCGACGAAGAGCTTGCCGTCACGCGCCTTGCCGCGAAGGGCCGCGGTCTCCACCTCGGAGGACCCGTAGATCTGCGAGCCGTCCCACCACGGGGTGCTCTTGTTCTGATAGGCCGGGTGGGTGCGATCGATCTCCCCGAGGGGAGCATCGGGTCGGGTGCGGTGGACGTGCATCCGCCCGTCCGACCAGCCATCCCCCTCGCGCAGCGGGACCTCGATGTGCCGATCATCGTCATCGTAGTGCCCGAACCAGTCGTGCACCATGAACTGGATCCAGGCGGCCGCGAGCAGGTTGAGCGAGGTCGCCGCCTTGAATTCCCGCCGCCGCAGCAGGCGCTCGCTGATTAGTCGCGGGTTCGGAGTGAGCAGCGCCTCGGGGCTAGGGGCCTCGGTGAGGTGCCGCGGGACATTGCGACCGAAGCGCATGCCGGCGCACCCCATGAGCGGTCGCTCGAGATCGTTGAACTTGCCGTCGGAGTGCCGGACGGCGAGGTACTTCGAGTGATCCATCGGACATCGGGCGGCGTCCCCGTATGACTCGAGTGACGGATAGGTGTCGACCAGATTGTTCGCCCGCAGCTGATCCCGGAGGGCCACCAGATTGAGGAGGCCCATCCACTTCGGGAGCCGGTGCCAGGGCACGACCCGATTGAGCACCGAGAACCCGCCGATGAGGAGTCGCTTGCCGAGTGAGAGTCGATAGGTCATGGGACCCCTGCGTGAGTGGAGAGCCGCTGCGACCACCACGGACCGAGCGTCGCCATAGCGTGCTCGTAACCGATCGCTTCGGCCTCTGACAGCCGCGCGAAGTCGAACAGCCCAATCGCCCCGACGGGCGGTGCAAAGACGACATCAGCCACAGCGTGCGCCCGCTCCGCCTGCTGTGCCCCGCCGAGCAGGACGGAGCCGAGGATGGTATCGACGAGTGAGGGATAATACGGTGCCGCATGCCCGGGGCGCAGGCGATCGCGGAGAACCTGCCATCCCGTCGGCGTCTCGGGATAGCCCGAGGCGCGCATCGCATGGGCGGAGACATCCGCCGCGATGACCACGCCCGAGCGGAGGCCGTCGGCTGGGAGGTTGTTGACCACCGCCCCATCGACGTGGAGCGATCCATCGGGATGGGCGAAGGCCGGTCCGATGCCGGGGATCGCCATGCTCGCCATGCACCCGTGGCGCACCAGGCCCTGACGATGCAGATGCGTTCGCGCCGCCGTGAGGTTCGCACTGCACGTGAAGGCGTCGATCCAACAGTCCTCGAAGTCGAGATCCCCGAAATTGGCACGGAGCATCTCATCGAGGGCCGTGGCACGCACCAACCCGATCGTCGGGACCGTATACGCCCGATGCGGGGCGATGCGTTGCCAGCCATCCCGCTGGCGCTCTGCCATCTCGTCCAAGGTCATCCCGGCGGCCCACTGGGCGGCAATGAGGGAGCCGATGCTGGTGCCCCCGACCTCATCGATCGGGATGCCCAAGGTCTGCATCGCTCGCAACAACCCGAGGTGCGCGAGCCCTCGGGCGCCGCCACCACCGAAGGCTACGCCCACGCTGATGCCGTGGAGATGCCGTGCGACGCGAGCCCATTCCGCGGCGCGCCCCCCCCGGATATGGTGTCGTCGGTCGTAGGGTCGCCGCGCCATCCAGCGTGCCGTCCCCCGGACAGGGGACCGCACCTCGTCATGGAGCACGAGGAGCTCCTGACGGCAACCGCCGAAGGACGTCGTCACACGATCCGGGATCTCAGCGAGGCGTGCTGCGGGGAGCACCTCGACGATGAGATCGGCTTGCCGGAGGCAGGCCGCGTCCCAGCTCGGATGGGTGGACGACGCGAGGCAGAGCACGACCGTATGTCGCCCTTCGACCTCATGGAGCCATCGGGCGAGGGCGAGCGCCTGGCCGGCGTCCACTTGACCCACACTCGACCCATCGCCGAGCGCTGCCATGGCCCGCGCGTGATCGACCACGGCGACATCGCCATGGGCGCGGAGCGCATTCGCGAGTCCCGTGGCCGCCGGCATCAGGTCGACACTCGGCACCGCCCCACGGAGTACGACGACCGAAGGCCGACGCATCCCGGTCCCGGGAGGGGGCGGCGAGGCCGCAAGGAGGGTGGCGAGGTGCCGGCTGATCCCGACGGCGAGGGCTGGTTGCCCCAGTAGGAGCGTATCGAACCGTGCGCGCCGGATGCGACCCAACTCCGAGTCGCGGATTGCGGTCACGGTGGCCGTCCGGCGCTGCCCGGTGAGGAGCGCGAATTCACCTACCAGATCCCCGCGGGCGAGTTCGCGCACCAGAACCGGACCGTCCGGCCCCTCTCGTTCGACCCGGAGTCGACCACTCAAGACGACGAAGGCATCGTCGCCCTCGTCACCCTGCCGGAAGAGCACATGGCCGCCGACCAGCAATTCAGGTTCCACGTCTTCCGCCACGCGAGCGACCATCTCGGCGGTCGATCCGGCGAAGACACGGCTTTGGCTGAGGGCGTCGGTGATGTCGTGCATCAGTTCCGTGAGGGAAACGGAGACATACGCCCTACCCGGTACGGCGGCAAGGGAGCCCGGAGGCGCGCTTGACGCGGGCAGTGCTTTACTGCAAAAAGTACTTGACAATTGAATCTTCGCACGCCCACCTTTCCTCCATGACCGCCCCTCACCGGCACCCTCCGGCCCTGCACGACCGCGCCATCCAAGACCTCTCCTTCATCCGTCGCACGATGGAGGGGGCGGCCTCCTTCAGCGACATCCCCGGCTGGGGACTCGTCGGGATCGGGGTCACGGCGCTCGCCACCACCGCGCTCGCCCAGATGCAACCGACTACGGCGCGATGGCTCGCCGTTTGGATCGGGGAAGCGGTGCTGGCCGCCACGGCCGGCACCGCCCTGCTCTGGCTCAAGATGCATCGCAACGGGCGCGTCTCCGCCGAGCTCCCGATCACGACCCCGGCGCGGAAGTTCTTCTTGGGGTTGCTCCCCGCGATCGTCGCCGGCGCCCTGCTTACCCTCTCACTCCTCGAGTTCGAGACGATCGGGACGGTACCGCCCGCCCTGGGGGTCCCGCCCCTCATCCCCGGCCTCTGGCTCACGCTCTACGGCACCGCGATCGTGACGGCGGGACTCCACTCGGTGCGCGTGGTCCCGATGATGGGACTCACGTTCATGCTGCTCGGAGCGACCGCGCTCTTCAGCTCCTCTGCGGTGGGCGCGTGGATGCTCGCGCTCGGCTTCGGAATCACCCACATCGGATTCGGCCTATGGATCGCACGGAGGCATGGTGGCTAAGCGTGGTGCCGCAGCGAAGCAGTCCTCGAGCCCCGCGCACGCGCGGGGCCACACCCCGGTACCGAGCGTTGCGCGCGCGGCGGGGTTGACCCCCATGGTCGGCGATCCCACGGCGCCATTGGCGCTCGACAAGGTGATCCACGAACGGGTGCGCCTCGCGATCGTGAGCGCACTCGCCGTGCATCCCAAATTGACGTTCAACGAACTGAAGGCGATGCTCGAGACGAGCGATGGGAACCTCTCGGTCCATGCGCGCAAGCTCGAGGAGGCGGGGTACCTCACCTGCACCAAGGGGTATGACGGTCGGGTCCCGCGCACCGATTTCACGATCACGGCGGCGGGGCGGCGCGCACTCGACGCCTACCTTGGCCACATGGAAGCGTTGATCCGCCGCGTGGGCGGCGCCTGATCCCCTCGCGGCGCCGACGGGCGCCTCTCTTCGACCTTTTCACTTCATCATGCAAAGTACTCTACAGCTTCCCTCTCGCACCACCCCGCTCCTCCTCGCCGCCCTCGGTGTCGGGATCGCGGGGGACCTCCTCATCCCCAGCGAGCTCTGGCGCGCGGGGTTCTCGCTCTGGATGGCGGTCGTCGCGATCCTCGCGATCGGACTCCGCGCGCGCACCACGGGGGCATCGGTCGCGATGACCGCGGAGGATGGACGCACCCATCGTGAGCGCACGTGGCTGATCGCCGGCACCGCGATCGCCGCCGCCGGACTCGCCTGGCGCGACGCGGAGATCTTGATGCCGATCGATCTCCTCTCGACGCTCTGCATGGGGGCGCTCGTCACTTGGCATGGGACGGGGCGTCGGTTCGGCGAGCTCACGGTGGTGCAGAGCGTGCGTGCGGCGGCGATCGGCGTGGTGACGTTGGCGACCGGGGCCCCCGCCGCGCTCCGCGACGGCGCCGAGCATTCGGCGACGCGGGCGGAGTTCGTGCGTCGGCTCCGCGCCATCGCGATCGGGATCGTGCTGGCGATCCCCCCGCTCGCCCTCGTCGCCGGCCTGTTGAGCGAATCGGATCAGCGCTTCGAGGCGTACATCGTCGAGCTGCATCGCCTCCTCACGACCACCGCCGCACAGCATCTCCTCACCACGGCGTTCATCACGTGGCTCGCGCTGGGGTGGCTGCGCAGCGCGACGCAGCACCGGGTGCCGACGATCGTGCCGGAGGTGCGCTCGCCCGGCCTCGCCCTCCTCTCGGTGAGCGTTGGACTGATCGGCCTCGTCGCCCTGCTCGCGCTCTATCTCACCACCCAGGCGCAGGCGCTCTTCGGGGGGGGCGACCATCTCCTCGCGACGGTGGGGCTCACGCCGGCGGAGTATGCACGGCGCGGGTTCTTCGAGATAGTCGTCGCCTCGGGGGTCGTGGTCGCGACCCTCGTGATGGCGGACTGGCTCCTCCGAGACGATGAGACCGAGCGTCGACGCTTCGGGATCATCGGTGGGGTGCTCGTCGTGGAGGTCGCGGCGCTGCTCCTCTCGGCGGTGGCGCGGATGCGGCTCTATATCGGGGAGTTCGGGCTGACCGGGGATCGCTTCTTCGCCATCGCGATCATGGCGCTCGTCGCGGCGGCGCTCGCGGTGGTGCTCACGACGTTGCCGCGCGGGCAGTCGGCGCGCTTCGCGCCGCGGATGCTCGGGGTCACGATCGGGTGGGTGGCGCTCCTCAACGTGGTGAACCCGGGGGCCATCATCGTCCGGACCAACCTGGCCCGCGCCGAGGCGGGGAAGGCATTCGACGTCCCGTACCATGCCAACCTCTCGGGGGATGCCCTCGCGGTCTTCATCACCGAGGCGGGGCGACTCCCCGCCCCCACCTGCGCGGCGCTCTCGACGGCGCTCGGTGCGCATTGGACCCAGCGGGTGGCGGAGTCGTCGGGGGATTGGCGGAGTGAGAGTCTCTCCTCACGGCGCGCGCGCGAGTGGTATGCGGCGGGAGCGACCCTCCCATGTCGCGCGGCGGTGGGCGCGCAGTAGACTGCAGGGATGAAGACCGGACTCACAATCCTCGCGGTGGTGGTGGCGCTCGCCGGTGTGGTGGTGGCGTCGGTCTGGGCCCCCGATCGATCGGTGGCATCACTGCAAGCGCGGTGGGCGCCCGCCCCCTCACAGTTCATCACCCTCGATGGCGCGGCGGTGCACTACCGTGATGAAGGGCCGCGCGATGATCCGCGGCCGCTCCTCCTGCTGCATGGCTCCGCCGCGAGTCTGCATACGTGGGAGGGATGGACGGCGGCGCTCCGTGGGGAGCGGCGCGTGATCCGCCTCGATCTGCCGGGGTTCGGGCTCACGGGGCCGTTCCCGGATGGCGCGGGTTCGTTGACACGGACGCTCGGGGTGATCGAGGCGTTGCTCGACACGCTCGGTGCCTCGCAGGTGGTGGTCGCCGGGAATTCGCTCGGCGGGCTCTACGCGTGGCAGCTGGCGGTGCGGTCACCCACGCGCGTTTCGGGATTGGTCCTGGTAGATCCTGCGGGGTATCCCTCGCAGGCGACCTCGGTCCCGGTGGGGTTCAGGGTCGCGGCGCTCCCGGGGATGCGCTACGTGGCCTCGCAGGTGCTGCCACGCAGCGTGATCGAGAGCAGCGTGAAGAACGTGTACGGCGATCCCTCGAAGGTGACGCCGGAGCTCGTCGATCGGTACTACGAGCTCACGTTACGCGAGGGGAATCGTCGCGCATTCACACAGCGGCCGCGCACCGGCAGCGGGAGCACCGCGAATCGCGGCGGCGGGCTCGACACGCTCCAGATCGCGACGATCCGCGCGCCGACGTTGATCCTCTGGGGGGATCTCGATCGGTTGATCCCGCCATCGAATGCGGCGCGCTTCGCGCGGGATATCCCGGGGAGTCGTGTGGTACGCTTCCCGACGCTCGGGCATGTGCCGCACGAGGAGGATCCGGCGCAGACGCTCGCGCCGGTCCTCGCGTTCCTGGTGACGCTCCCGCGCTGAGCGTGCACCGCGAGGCGCGCGCGTCCAAAGACGCGCGCCTCAGACCTTGAGGAGGATCCCCTTCCGCCGCAGCGGCTCGAGGATCGCCCACCAGATGCCGACGAAGCAGAGCGCGAAGGCAAGCGAGGCGTTCTTGGGCGCGAGATAGGGGACGAACGCGCTCTTGTACACTGCACGCTGACCATCTTCCCCGCGACCTCGATCTTCCAGAGCGACCCCATGATCTTGGCCATGAGCCCTGAGCCCAAGAAGGCGAGCAAGGGATTCACGCCAAAGGCGAGTGCCGGCGTGGTGAGGCGTGTCATCAACGGGCCCTCCCCCAGCCAGGTGATCGTCGCGATCGCCATCGCGGCGAGCCCCGCCGTGAGAAGCACGTAGCTCGAGGTCCAGAGCGACTTGTTGATCGGGAAGGACCACCCCCACATCGCCCCCGCCATCGCACAGAGGGCGCCGACGGCGAAGAGCCCGTTCAACCGCTCGCTGAGCGGGCGATCGCTCGCGATCCACCGCCCGGCGAAGGTGCCGAGGATCGCGGTGCCGATCGCGGGGAGGGTGGAGAGGACCCCTTCGGGATCCCAGCTCTTCGATTGGCGCCAGAGATGTCCATCAAGCAGGGCGCGATCGAGCCAGGCGGCGAGGGTGTGCGGCGCGGAATCGAGGAAGAGGATCCCCGGTCCGCCCTGCCCCGGGACAGGGAGCAGGGTCATCGCGAACCAGTAGCCATAGAGGAGCACGACGAGGGTGATGACCTGCTGCTTGAGCGTGGTGCGCTGCGTGAGCAGCGCGGCGCAGATGTAGACCAGCCCGATGCGAGGGAGGACGCCGGGGATGCGGAGCCCAGTGATCCGCTCGAGGGGATAGAACGGAAAGGCGGCGAGCGCCCACCCACAGAGGAGGATGATCGCGCCGCGCTTCACCGCCTGCGAGACGAGTACCGATTCCGAATCCCCCCGCGCGCGCCGCGTCTCACGCGAGAGATGCGTGGTGACGCCGACGATGAAGAGGAAGAAGGGGAAGATCAGGTCGGTGGGAGTCCACCCATGCCAGCTCGCATGGGCGAGGGGGGGATAGATGTTCCCCCAGCTCCCGGGATTGTTGACGAGGAGCATCCCCGCGACGGTGAGGCC
>JAJTFH010000056.1 GCA_021298395.1 Gemmatimonadota bacterium
CGCGAGGCGCCAGAGGGCGAGCCCCTCCGCCCCCCAGCGACGTTCGACGTCGAGGGGATCGAGTGCCGCGACCTCACCCGCGGTGCGGAGACCGAGGGCGCGCAACGTCTCGCGCAGCTCGTCATCCATCGGGAGCAAGGCGAGGGGAACGCGCATCAGATACACGGCGTCCTCGCCCGGCGCGATGTGCACCGGTTCGCGTTGGGCGCGTGTGCTCCAGGTGCCGGTCTGTGCCGCGATGCAGGTATCGGCGACGGCGACGCGTGCCGCGGGGTGCCAGGCGCGCGCGAGTCGCAGCAGGAGCGTGGCGAGTTGGCGTTCGCCGCCGATCCCATCGAACCCCTGCGCGCCGATCCACCAGCTCCCCGGCGCCTCACGGAGTGGGGTGACCTGCGGACTCGCGCTGAGGAAGGCCGCACTCGCACGCGCGATCTCGCGCGTGAGCGTCAGCTCATCCCAGGGCCATGCGATGAGCGTCGCGCAGAGGGCGCGCGCCTGCGGCAGGGTCATCCCGGTGCGGATCCCCTGGCGTGCCGCCTGCGCCGTGACCGTGCGGATCGTCGGGCCGCGCACGAGCCCGATCGGCTGCGTGTCCCAGTGGTGAGAGTGAACACCTCCCTTCTCGACCATCGCGACGGCGCGGCCCGGGCTCCCGCGTCGGGCGAGGCGGAGTCGGAGCGCCGCGCCGCCATCGGTGGCGCGCGTGCCATCGCCCAAGAGGAGGAGCGCGGCATCGGACTCGCGGGCGAGCTGCGCCAAGCGGACCGCGATGGGGCGGGGGAGGACCGGTCCGCCATCGAGTACCACGAGGGTGAAGGCCCCCGAGCGTAGGAGGAGGTCGGCGCACCAGGGGGCACGCGCGGGATCAGGAGGACGGACGACCCAGATCGCATCGAGCGTCCCTGCCCAGTCGCGCGGATCCAGGGTGCGGGTCGCGTCGATCCACGCCACGTCGAGCCCCGCGCGCAGCGTCGCCCGCACCAAGTGGCGCGCGAGGGTCGTCTTCCCGAGCCCCGCCGGGGCGACCCACTCGCTGATCCGCCCCCGCGGGACCCCCCCGCCGGGGAGCGCCGCATCGAGCGCGGCCATCCCCGTGGGGAGCCCGGGGCTCGCGCTCGGGGCACCGGCGACGACCGAGGCGATCTGCAGACGAAGGGCAGCGAGTGACATACCGAACAGAACCCGAAGAAGGGAGGGGTAATTACCGAATAAAACCCGAAAATAGCAAGGGGGGGGGAGTACCGCTGTGCGACCGATTTCGCCCCGACCGACCGCTATCTTCTCGATATGCCTGACGGTGGACTCCTCCCATGAAATGGTCCTGGTCGATCGGCCGGATCGCCGGGATCAGCGTGCGCATCCACGCCACCTTCCCCCTCCTCCTCCTCTGGGTCGCGCTGCGGCAGGGGGGTGGGACGGCGGCGGCGATCGCCGGGGTGGTCGCGATCCTCGTCGTCTTCACCATCGTCCTGCTCCACGAGTTCGGGCATGCGCTGATGGCGCGCCGCTATGGGATCGGGACGCACGACATCACGCTCCTCCCGATCGGTGGCTTGGCGCGCCTGGAGCGGATGCCGCGCGAACCGCGGCAGGAGCTCGCGATCGCCGTCGCGGGGCCGGCGGTGAACGTCGCACTCGCGCTCCTCTTCGGGGCGATCCTCGTCACCACGCAGGGCGTGCGCTCGCTCGAGGCGCTCGGGGTGCTCCTCCTCCCCTCGCAGGGGCTCACCTTCCCTGGGATCCTCGCCCAACTCGTCGAGATCAACGTCGGGTTGATCCTCTTCAATCTCCTCCCTGCCTTCCCGATGGATGGCGGTCGCGTGCTGCGCGCCCTCCTCGCGCTCCGCTCCGGCGATCTCGCGCGCGCCACGCGTCGGGCCGCACAGGTCGGACGCGTCTTCGCCGCGCTCTTCGCCTTCGTCGGCCTCTTCGTCTGGAACAACCCCTCGCTTGTCCTGATCGCCGTCTTCGTCTGGCTCGCCGGTGCGGGCGAAGCGGCCTCCGTCGAGACCGAGGCCGCCCTCGAGCGTACGACCGTCGCCTCGCTCATGATCACTGACCTTCGCACCGTCGCCCCCGAGGCGACGCTCGCTGAGGTCGCCGACCTCGTGATCGCGGGGTCGCAGCAGGACTTCCCCGTCGTCGCCGAGGGGCGCTATCGCGGGATGGTGGGGCGCGCCGATCTCCTGCGCGGACTCACCACGCTCGGGCCGCAGACCGCGGTGCAGGCGGTGATGCACCAGGGCGGGCCGAGCGTCGCGCTCCACGAGACCCCCGCCACCGTCCTCGCCCGACTCGGCGAGAGCCCCACGCGCGCCGTCCCTGTGCTCGATGGGGAGCGTGTGGTCGGGATCCTCACCGCCGAGAACCTCGCCGAGTTCATGATGCTCCGGCGTGCCCTCGCCTGATCACGAGATGCCCCCGATGCCACGACTCTTCCTGATGCTCGGTTCACTCTCCGCCGCGATCGCCGTCGCCGCGGGCGCGTTCGGCGCGCATGCGCTCCGCGCGCGCGTGGAGCCCCGCCTCCTCGAGGTCTGGGAGACGGGGGCCCGCTATCAGATGTATCACGCCCTCGCGATGCTGATGGTCGCGTGGCTCCTCGCGCGCGCGGGGCTCGATGCCACCGCCCCGCTCCCGCGCGCGCCGATGGTCGCCGGCTGGTGCTTCGTCGCCGGGACGCTCCTCTTCAGTGGCTCCCTCTACGCGATGACCCTGACCGGGGTGCGCGCCCTCGGCGCGATCACCCCGATCGGTGGGGTCTGCTTCATCGCGGGATGGCTCGCCCTGGCGTCCACGGCGCTCCCTCCGCTTCCGCCTTCCGCTCCAACGCCGTGAGCTCGGTGGCGATGAAGGCCTGCACCGCGGCCTGGATCGCCGGGAAGCGCTCCTTCACGATCTCGAGCTGACGCCGCTGCGTCCCGGTCGGCTCGCCGAGCGACCCGAAGTTCGTCGCCGTGCCGAGCCGCCCGAGGAGTGAGGTCTCCGTCGGCTCGGCGAAGCGGCCCGCGGTGTTGTCCCCCTGCAGCTGCTCGCGGATCCCGCGGAGCTTCCCCTGCGCCGCACGGACCTCGGCGTCGAGCGTGGTGGTGCGCGTGATCTGCTCCGCCGCACGCGCGAGCGCATCGAGACGCGCCGAGACCTCACCGAGCTGCGCGTTCACGCCGAGCACCACGCGCTGCACCTGCTGTGCCTCGCGATGGTAGGCGAAGGCCCGCTCGCGCTGCGCGACGGTCAGCGTCGCGTTCGGGAGGAGCCGCACCTCGAACGGTGCGGGCGTGGTGAGCGCGGTGCGCGCACCGGCCACGCGCTTGAAGAGCTGCACGCGATAGGTCCCCGGCACCACATAGGGGCCGCTCCCGCCGCGCGCGCCACCCTCGGCGTTGCCACCACCACCACCACCGAATCCGCCACCCGCACTACCACCGATCGGTGTCACCCCCGACCAGCGGAGATTCCAGGTCACGCGGTTCGTCCCGGCGGCGTTGATCCCATCGAAGCGCGAGACGATCGCCCCGCTCGGATCGCTGATCTCCACCTCGACACTCGGCGCCTCCTCCTCCTGCTCCGCCTTGAGCGCGGGCCAGCCGGGGAAGGGGACGTCGGAACCACTCCGGTTGAGCGCCTGCTCGCGCGTCTGGCGCGCCTGCTTCTGCGTGCGATACGCCGCGCGCAGATGATAGGTGAAGGTCGCGCCCACCGGCGGGTTCGATGCGTAGTAGTGCATCGCGCCCTGGAACCCGACCCCGCTCCCGCCGAGCGGTGACGACGGCTGGAACAGGAGCGCCGGTGCGGTGGGGAAGAGAGTCGCCTCGGTACGGAGCGCCTCGGGGGTCATCGTGCGCAGCGCCGAGTAATCATCGAGCACGTAGATGCCGCGCCCGAAGGTGCCGAGCACGAGATCGTTCATCTCCGGGTGGATCGCGATGTCGTAGACCGCGATCGTCGGGAGCCCGCCCTTGAGCGCCTGCCAGCGCGCGCCGTCATCGAATGAGACCCAGGCGCCGTACTCGGTGCCGGCGAAGAGGAGCCCCGGCTTCACGGGATCCTCGCGGATCACATGGGTGGGCCCACGCTCGGGAAGCCCGGTGGTGATCAGCGTCCAGCTGCGACCGCGATCCTTCGAGCGGAGGAGGTAGGGCTTGAAGTCGCCGCGCTTGAAGTTGTTGATCGCCGCGTAGACCACGTTGGCATCGTGTGCCGACGCGGTGAGGTACGCGACGAAGCTGGTGTCGGGGACGCCAGTGATCGACTCGATCTTCCGCCAGCTCTTCCCGCCGTCCTCGGTGATCTGGATGAGGCCATCATCGGTGCCCGCGTAGATCACCCCTTCGGCCTTGGGGGATTCGGCGATCGCCGTGACGGAGCCCGCATACGAGGTGGAGGTGTGGCGCGCCACCGCGTCCACGCTCCAGAGGCGCCCCTGCATCTTCATCGAGGTGCGCGGGATGTTGCGTGAGAGGTCGGGACTGATCGCGCGCCAGTTGTCGCCGCGATCGTCGGACCGGTAGATCCGCTGCGAACCGAAGTAGAGGCGCGTGGACTGGAACGGCGAGATCACGAGTGGCGAATCCCAGTACCAGCGCGCCGGATCCTCGCCCGGCTCCTCCTCGGGCACGATGCGCACCGCATTTCCCGTCCGCTTGTCGAAGCGCACGAGCCCGCCGTTCTGCGACTCGGCGTAGATGGTGTTCGGGTCGGTGGGGTCGACGCGGCTCTGGAAGCCGTCGCCCCCGTTGGTCACGAACCAATCGGCGTTGCGGATCCCCGCGACGCTCGCGGTGCGCGTCGGCCCACCGAACGAGAAGTTGTCCTGCGTCCCACCATACACATGGTAGAACGGCACCTCGCGGCTGATATCGATCTTGTAGAACTGCGTGACCGGGAGGTTGCCGAAGAACTTGTAGGTGCGGCCACGATCGAACGTCTCATAGAGCCCGCCATCGGAGCCGATGAGGAGATGCTCCGGCGCCGCCGGATCGACCCAGAGGGCGTGGTTATCGACGTGCTTCCCAGATTCCCCCAGGCGCTCGACGGTCTTCCCGCCATCCTCGGACACCATCACATAGGTGTCCATGATGAAGAGGCGGTCGGCGTCCGTCGGATCGACGAAGATCCGCTGATAGTAGAGCGAGATCGTCGAGTATCCATTCTGCCGACGCCAGCTCACCCCGTTGTCATCGGAGCGATAGATCCCGCCGCGATCCCCTGACGCCTCGGCGATCGCGTAGAGCACGTCGGGATTCGACGGCGCGCGCGCAAGCCCGATGCGCGCTTCGCCTTCCGGGACGCCGCTGATCTTCTTCCACGTCTTGCCCCCATCGGTCGAACGATGGAGCCCTGACTCCGGTCCGCCGGCCAGGTACCCCGCCACATGCCGATGCCGCTGCCAGGTGCTCGCGACGATGATGTCGGGGTTGCGTGGATCGAGTTCGAACTCGTTCACGCCAGCCCACTTGGCGCCGCTCAGCAACTTGGTCCAGCTCTCGCCGCCGTCGGTCGACTTATAGAGGCCGCGCTCCCCGCCCTCGGCCCAGAGCGGGCCCTGCGCCGCCACATAGATCACACGCGAGTCGCGCGGATCGACGACGATCTTCCCGATGTGCTCCGACTGCTTGAGCCCCATGTTCCGCCAGGTGCGCCCACCGTCCTCCGACTTGTAGACGCCGTCGCCGAAGCCGACGGAGCGCTGCGCATTGTTCTCGCCGGATCCGACCCAGACGATCTCAGGATTCTTGGGATCCAAGGTGACGACGCCGACGGAATAGGAGCTCTGGCTGTCGAAGACCGGGCTCCAGGTGGTGCCGGCGTTCTCCGTCTTCCAGACCCCGCCCGAGGCGACCGTCACGTACCAGGTGGTCTTGTTGGGGTGCACCGCGATATCGGCGATGCGCCCCGAGGTGAAGGCGGGACCGATGCTCCGGAAGCGGAGCCCATTGAGGGCCGCCGCACCGATGCCACCGCTCTGGGTGGAGTCGGTGGAGGTCGCAGCGGCTGGTGTCGCGGCGGCCGGACGTGTGGTGGGACGACCTTGGGCGATCAGGGTCGTCGAGCAGAGGGCGATCGCGAGGAGGGAGGTGCGCATCGAGGGCATCGCGGGAGAGAGGGGAAGGAACCTTGGGATAAGATGGCGCCCCATCAGCGCGGCGTCACCTCTCGGTGGGCGGCCCTCGCTGGGCCTCAACAGGGTCGGTAGCTTCCGCGTATTCCCCTCTCGCATGCATCCCATGCCTTCGTCCCTCGCGCGGCGTCTCCTCTTCCTCCTCGGTCTGATCGCGCTCGCCGGCTGCGAGCGCGCCGCCGAGGGGCCCGATCCTCAGCTCGTCGCGCAGTGGACCCGGACCTCGCTCGCCCTCGTGCGAAGCGAGCGGCTTGGCCCGCCGGTCGCCGCGCGGATCTCCGCCTATGCGGCGCTCGCGCTGCACGAGGGATATGCGGCGGATGTGCGCTCGGGGGCGCGGTCGTTCGCTCCCGTGGTGAACGGGATGCCTGAGCGCGAGGGA
>JAJTFH010000057.1 GCA_021298395.1 Gemmatimonadota bacterium
CGTGAGCTTCGGCAGGAGCACCGTCGCATCGCCCACCGCCACGATGTACGCCGCGTCGGCGCGGATCGCCGCGCGCGCCGCCGCCTGCGCCTGGGCCGGCGTCACCGCGGCCAAGCGCTGGCGATAGGTCTGCACATAATCCGTGGGCAACCCGAGGAGCCGCGCATTCGCCACCTGCGAGGCCACCGCATCCGCGGTCTCGATCGCCAGCGGGAACTGCCCCACCAACGCCTGCTTCTGCTGCTCGAACTCCGCGGTCGGCACCGGCGTCGTCCCCATCTTCCGCATCTGCGCGAGGAGTTCGACGAGCGCCGAGTCGGCGACCGCATTCCGCACCTCGGCGGTCGCGCTGAAGTTCCCGAGCTGCTTGCGACGCGAGACGCTGGAATAGGCGCCATACGTCCACCCCTTCTCCTCACGCAGGATCGAGAAGAGGCGGGCATCGGCGGCGCCACCGAGCACCTGATTGGCAAGCGTGAGCGCGTAGCTCCGCGTGTCGGTCGGCGGCCAGGTGGTATTCCCCACCACGAGGTTCGCCTGGACCGAGCCGGGGCGATGGACGAGGAGGATCTCCGACGTCATCCGCTGCGGCGCCGGGCGCGGCGCCGCCGCCGTGAGCGTCGCGCCACTCCACGCGCCGAACGCCGCCTCCGTCATCACGCGGGCCTCCGCCGCATCGATCGCCCCAGCGATCACGAGCAAGGCCTGCCCGGGGCGCACCCGCTGCCCGTGGAAGGCCACGAGCTCCTCGCGCGTGATCGCACCGACGCTCGCCTCATCGGCTGAGCGCCCATACGGATGCTCGCCGTAGAGCCCCTTGGCGAAGAAGCGCGAGGCGATCGACGAGGGCTGCGACTTGGCCAGCGCGAGCGAGGAGAGGGTCTGCTTGCGCAGGAGCTCCACCTCGGTGGCCGGGAAGGTCGGACGCATCACGACATCCGCGAGCAGATCGAAGGCGAGCTGCCGATCGGCGGCGAGTACCGAGGCGTTCACCGTGATGGTCTCCGAACCGGATGAGGCCCCGATCGAACCACCGACCCCTTCGATCGCCGCGGCGATCTGGTCGGCGGAACGCGACCCCGCCCCCTTGGTGAGGAGCCCCGCCATCATCTCCGAGAGCCCCACGCGCGTGGCTGGGTCATAGACCCCACCCGCGGGGATCGACAGCGTGAGCGAGAGGACCGGCTGCTTGCGGTTCGTGACCACGAGGAGCCGCATCCCGTTGAGAAGGGTCCCCTCCACGAACGGGGGGAACAGCGCCGGCTGGATCGGCATCGCCGACGGCGGCTTCGTCGGATACTGGGCCGCGAGCTCTGGCGCCGCGGCGAGCATCGTGGTGAGCGCCGTCGCGACGGCGCCCGTGAGGAACGGGAGCGTACGCATCAGCGGGCCTCCGGGATGATCAGGAGCGAGAGGGAGTTGTCGGCGCGCAGGTAGTTCGTCGCGACGCGACGGATGTCATCGAGGGTGACCGCCTCGAAGCGCGCCGCGTCGCGGTTCACCGCGTTCACGTCGCCAAGGTAGAGCGCCGCGTAGTGGACCGCCTCCGACATCGCGAGCGCCGACTGCCGCCCGAAGATCGTCTGCGCGCGCCACGCGTTCTTCGCCTTCGTCAGCTCCTCAGCGGTCACGCTCCGTCCCACCTGCGCCATCTCGCGCACGAGCGCGGCGCGGATGGAATCAGCGCTCACCCCCTGGTTCGCGATCGCGAGCGCGCCGAAGATCCCGGCGCCCCGCATCGGACCGAAGGGGTTCACCAGCGCCTGCGCGCCGGCGGCGAGCTTCTGCTCGCGGACCAGGGAGCGATTCAACCGCGAGCTCTCGCCGCTGCCGAGGATCGTCCCGAGCAACTCGAGCGCCGGGAAGTCGGCGTGGGCCGGCGGCACCGCGCGGTAGCCGATGAGCACGGCCGGCAGGGTCGCGTTGTTATCCGCGATCCGCTTCACCTGCTCGCGCCCGGTGCCCTGCTGCGGGGCACAGGCCACCGGCGGCGGGGTCTGCCCGCGCGGGATCTCTCCGAAGTACTGGGTGATGAGCGCCTTCGCCTGCGCCGGCTGGAAGTCCCCGGCGATCACGAGGGTCGCGTTGTTCGGCGCATAGTAGAGATCGAAGAACGCCTTCACATCCTCGACCTTTGCCGCATTCAGGTCATCCATCGACCCGATGATCGAGTGCGCGTAGGGGAAGCAGGTCGCGCGGTCGAAGATCGTCGGGAGGGAGTCGACCAACCCTGCCGAGTAGGGCTGGTTGTCGACGCGAAGGCGACGCTCCTCCTTCACCGCCTCCTGCTGGTTCTTGAGGTTCTCCGCGGTGACGGCCAGGGAGCGCATCCGATCCGCCTCGAGCCAGAGGGCGAGGTTGAGGCGATTGGACGGCACGACCTCGAAGTAGTTGGTGCGATCGGGCTGCGTGGAGCCATTCATCTGCCCCCCGGCCCGCTCGACGAGCTGGAAGTGCTCCGCCTTCTTCACGTTGGCCGAGCCCTGGAACATCATGTGCTCGAAGAGATGGGCGAAGCCGGTGCGCCCCTCGCGCTCGTTGCGCGAGCCGACGTCATACCAGACGTTGACGGCGACGACCTGCGCCGAGTGATCCTCGACGAGATGGACCTTGAGGCCGTTGGGGAGGGTGTACGACTCGATCGCGACCGTCGCGGGGGCCTGGGCGTGTGCCAGGCGCGCCAGGAGCACGAGGCCGACGACGAGGGCGGCGCGGGGGGACCAGCGAGACAGCGACATCGGGGATCCTCGGAAAGGGGACGACGATGAATGGTGCGACAATGGACTCACGTGCCGGTGGAACCGAACCCACCGGCCCGCGTGGTGCTCTGCGTGACTTCCCCCATGGTGAAGGGCAAGGCCTCGTACCGGGTGAGCACCATCTGCGCGATCCGCTCCCCGTGCCGGAGCACGAGCGGCGCGGTGCCAACATTCCCGCCGGGCACGCACCACTCGTCGGGATAATCGGCGTCGATGGTGCCCGGGCTGTTCACGATCACGAGATCGGTCTTGAGACTCGTCCCCGAGCGGGGCCGCACCTGCGCCTCATACCCCTCGGGGAGTCGCGCCTTGAAGCCGAGCGGGAGCAGCGCCTTCTCGCGCGGTGCGAGCGTGATCCGGCGTTCGGCGCCATCCACTTCCACGGCGCGAGTTTCCATCACCCCATCACGGAAGACCCGCACCGTCGGCGCGGTGAGACAGAGCACGAGATCGTGCCCCGCGCTCTGCGCCGTCGCCCGCTGTGGGGGGACGACGCCCGGGTGCAATGGCTCGAAGAGGATCTCAGGCATCTCGGAAATCTCGCACCCTTACCTCCTCCTCGCCGCGGTTGACGCGACTCACGGCGTCAGCACGATCGTCGTGTAGAACACCGGCTGCTTGGCGTGCGGGCCATCGAGCGGCATCGCGATCCCGAACTTCGACCGCGTCGCTGGGAAGCGCGCCACCGAGAGCGCCGGCGTGTTCACCGCGCTCTCGAACCCGACGAGGCGCCGCTCCTGCCCCGCCCCACCCGACCCCACGCGATCGACCTGCACGAAGGGGGCGATCGGTCCGGTCAGCGCGGCCCGCGCGCGGAACGCCGAGGTCCCGGTCAGCACGCCGAACCCCTGCCCCGGCGCCGCCCAGCGCCCCTGGAGGAACAACGGATCCACATAGGGCGACTCCGCCCCACCGATCGCGAACCGCTCGTAGGTCGGTGCCCCGGCGGTCAGCTGACCGGCCATCGCCTGCAGATCGAGCCCGACCCCCGCCCAATTCGAGATCGCGAGCCCTCCCTGTACCTGCGTCCGGACCCACCCGGCATCGAAGGTGCGCCCCGCCGCGGCATCCACCGCGAACGACGGCGTGATCCGCGCGCGCCCCTTCGGCGTGTAGGTGCGCACCGCCGAGAGCTGCCCCGCGACCAGCTGCCGCGACGTCTCAGCGGTCGGCGCCCAGAGGGCGAGACATTCCACGCACGGGGGCGGCAGCAGGGCCAATGAGGTCAGCCGCCCCGACGAGAGCCCCGTCCGCACGGTCAGCGACCCACTCGTCCCATACACGGCCCGCTCCCCGAGGAGGGAGACCCCACGGTACTCCGCATCGAAGCCCTCGGTGCCCACCGGCTCCCGCTCCTGCCGCGACGGCATATGGCGCGCCGAGAACCCCGCCACCGTCACGCTCGGCCGCACCCCGCGCCAGGTGAGCGCGAGGCTCCCGCCGCGCCAGACCGCCGGATCCCCATACCCACCCTGCAGCACCGCGCCGAACCGTCCCACCGCATCCGATACCGTCACCACACCGATCTGATCCCGTCCCTCCGCCGACAGGTTCACGTTCGGCAACCAGGTCGCACCGAGTCGACCGATCCCGTACGGTTTCGAGGTGACCTCAGAAGTCGGGAAGGGGCGCGCATCCGCGGTGCGTTGCAACGGCGCCACCGGCGCGAGCGAATCAGCGAGCACCACCGTGCGACCGGTGGCTGCGCTGTCGAGGGGGAGGGTGCGCAGATCGTACCCGCGCGCATGGAGCGTGAGGAACCAGACCGTCCCGTCGCGGCTCACCTCGGGCTGACTCGTGAGCCCCGCGAATCGCGTCACCGGCCGCGTCGTCCCATCGAGCGCGAGCCGCTCCAGCTGCGGCGTCCCCGACGCCTCCGAGACGACGATCAACGCCGCGCCATCGGGGGTCCAGGTCGGCTCATAGCGACTGACCCCATCGTTCGGCGAGACGACGCGTACCGCGCCGGTGCTCGCCTCGATGGTCACGATCTGCCAGCGCCCGTTCTGCTGCCGCGCGGTCGCGATCGAATTCCCGTCGGGGGAGACGCGCACCCCCGCGTAGTTCGCCTCGAAGCTCCCGGCGGCGAGGACCTTGAGCTCACCCGCATCGCCACGATCAAGCTCTGCCGTCACCACGTCGCAGCTCCCGGCGCGGCAGCGAATCCCCGCCGCCTTGTCCCCGTCAGGGAAGGGATCAGCGGATCGGATCGCGGCGTTGCGCGTCACTCGGCGCACCCCCTTCGTCTCCCGGTCCCAGATCCAGAGGTCGCGCGCACTCGTCCCATCCTCGAAGGTCTCGTTGCGCAGCAGGAGCAGCCGACGACCATCGGAGAAGAAGCGGGGGTCATCCCATCCGGCGCCGTTCATCGGCGCGAGCGTCGCGATCGTATCGCGCGCCGCGGGGAAGATCCGCCGAGCGGCCACATCCTCCGGATCGCGCTTCGCCGCCTCCTCCCGCGCCTTCTTCGCCTTCTCCGTCTCCGGCTTGGTCTCCATCGACCAGATCATCACCTGCGCCGGCTTCCCGGGCTGGCTGCGCTGCACCGCGACCATCTTCCCATCCGGAGAGACCGCGGCCCCGCTCGTGAACCAGTCGAGCTGCTGGAAGTGCTGCCCGCGCACCTCCCCCGCGGCAGCCATCACCTGCTCCGCCGCCACCGCCTTTGCCGTCACCTCGGCGACGAACCGCCCATAGAGGCGATCGGGCTTCTCCCCGTAGACCCCTTCGAAGGCGTCGACGAAGCTCCGATCCTTGCGCGCCGTGAGCCGCCGCCAGAGCTGCTCATGCGTCGCCCACCCATCGCGATCGGCGAGCCACTCCAAGAAGGCCGAGCCGACGAGGTAGCGCATCGCGCCGCCAAGGAAGGGGGTCGCATCATCGAGCGCGTCGTAGGTCGGGAGCTTCCCCTCGAGCGCAAGCTGCCGCAGGATCGCCGGACGGAAGACCCCGTTCGGGCGCCCCGAGCCGGTGAGCCGACCCTCGATAACCGTCGCGTACCCCTCGAAGATCCAGGCCGGCGCCTTGAGCACCATCGGGCTCACCGCGATCGGCGAGAGCTTGTCGCCGATCTGGTTCTTCGGTGAGCGACCCGGACGGAGCAGATGCGCGAGATGCGCATACTCGTGCACCGCGACGAGTTCGCCCCATCCGGTGTAGTGGCCGAGCTGCCCCGGCTCCGGGGGCACCGGCCAGAGCCGGATCGAGGGGCCACGCTGCAGCGGGAGTGCCGAGCCGTTGGTCTGATTGACCGGATCCTCGACGATGATCTCGATCACCTGCGGCGGGGTGTACCCCACCATCTGTCCGACCGCCGTGCGGATCCCCTCCATCCGCCCCGCCACATCGCGCGCCCAGGCACCGAGCTCCTTCGGGTGATGG
>JAJTFH010000001.1 GCA_021298395.1 Gemmatimonadota bacterium
TTCGGGCTGGGGGTCTCCCCGGCCACGATCCGCAACACCATGGCCGACCTCGAGGAGAAGGGGTTCCTCTTCCACCCCCACACCTCGGCCGGTCGCATCCCCACCGACAAGGCGTATCGGACCTATGTCGACTCCCTCATCCGACTCGAGCCGCTCCCCAGTGCGGAGCTGGATCGCCTCGCCGAGGACATCGGCACCGGGAGTTCGGCGATCGAGACGATCCTCCGCCGGGCGGCGCAGTCGCTCGGCGTGCTGACGCAGGAGCTCGGGCTCGCCCTCGGCCCCCGGCTCGACCAGACGGTGCTGCAACGGCTCGAGCTCGTGCGGCTCACCACCGAGAAGTTGATCCTCGTCCTCACGCTGCGCGGGGGCACGGTCCGTACGATCTTCGTCGAGATGCGCGGGGAGATCGCTGATGAGGCGATCGCCGAGGTGCAGCGGGTGCTCAATGAGCGTCTCGCGGGGCTCTCGCTCGCGGAGATCCGCGGGACGCTCGGGGCGCGCCTGCGTGATGCGACACCGAGCGCGACGGGGCTGGCCGGGGCGGGGGAGCTCCTCAACATCTTCGTGCAGGAAGGGGACCAGCTCTTTGATGTCGGCACCGTGACGGATGAGGAGACGGTGGTGCTCGGGCAGCCCTCGGTGCTCGCCGATCAACCCGAGTTCGCCACGGGGGAGTCGATGAAGCGGCTCCTCACCCTCACCGAGACGCGCTCGCAGCTGGCGACGGTGCTGCGCTCTCGCGCCGAACAGCCGGGGGTCTCGATCACCATCGGCGGGGAGCATGGGACGGCACTGCTCGGCGGCCTCACTTTGGTCACCGCCGAGTATAAGGCGGGGAGTCTGACTGGGGTGATCGGGGTGATCGGCCCCACGCGGATGCCGTACGAGAAGGTGATCGCGCTGGTGACGCATACGTCGTCGCTCGTCACTGATCTGCTCGCGTAGGTTGTCACGCTGATCTACCTTCACAAACTCCTCCCCCTCCTCGTCTCGCCGCTCGTGGTGGTGATGGCGCTCGTGCTGTTGGGGACCTTGGCACGTATCCGATGGCTGGTGCTCCTCGGAGTGGCACTCCTCTTCATCTCCAGCCTTCCGGTGGTGTCACAGCGACTCGTCGGGTGGTCGGAGCAGGGAATGACGCGCGGGACCTCGGCCGATGCCCCGGAGGTGGATGCCATCGTCGTCCTCGGCGGAATGACTTCCGCCGCCCTGACCAAGACCGGACGAACCTTCGAATGGAGCGAAGGCGTCGATCGCTTCATGGGAGGAATCGATTTGCTGCGCGCCGAGCGAGCGCCGCGGCTGATCTTCACGCGCGGTCAGGTGCCGTGGATGCGCGCGATGCGCCCAGAGGGGGAGTTCCTCGCGGAAGAGGCCAAGGCCATCGGCATCCCCGCATCACAACTCTCCCTCACGCGCGTCGCGGCGAATACGGCGGAGGAGGCAAGAGCGGTCCGCGCCCTCGTCGACTCGCTCGGCGTCGGGCGGCGCATCCTCCTCGTGACCTCGGCTTTCCATATGCCACGGGCGGAGCGACTCTTCGAAGGGCAGGGCTTGACGGTGACCCAATTTCCGGTGGATTTCCGGCGGGACCTCCGCGCCCGCACTCCCATGGATTTCCTGCCGGATGCGGAGGCACTGGAGGACACCGATCGCGTGCTCCGGGAGTTCATCGGGCGGGGGTACTATCGGCTTCGTACCGCCATCGGTCTGGCCGGCTGAGCCCTCAGCTGCGCCAGCGATGCGCCTGGCACCCGAATCGCGCCTTCGGTAGGTATCTTCCCTCCGCGGCCCGCCGGGTTGGCAGAGCCGCGGTGCCACCCTGGCTTTCCCCGCTCTGACATGGCTGACCTCTACGCGACCCTTGGCGTCGACAAGACGGCGAGTGACGACGACATCAAGAAGGCCTACCGCAAGCTCGCGATGCAGTATCACCCCGATCGCAACGGGGGATCGAAGGAGGCGGAGGAGAAGTTCAAGGAGGTCACCGAGGCGTACGACGCGCTTCGGGACCCGCAGAAGCGTGCGGCCTACGACCGGTACGGTGAGGCGGGACTGCGCGGCGGCGGTGGGGGCTCTCAGCACGTGGACCTCTCCGATGCACTCAACATCTTCATGCGCGACTTCGGGCTCGGCGACCTCTTCGGCGGTGGGGGCGGGCGTCAGGCGAACGGACCGCGTGCCGGCGCCGACGTCAAGCTGGACCTGCAGCTGACGATGTTGGAGGTCGCGACCGGTGTCACCAAGACGGTGAAGCTCAAGCTCCTCGACCCCTGTCCCCGATGCGACGGGGGCGGTGCCGAGCCCGGTACGAAGCCGCAGCGTTGCACGACCTGTGCGGGACAGGGGGAGGTGCGGCGGGCACAACAGAGCTTCTTCGGTCAGTTCGTGAGCGTCGCGCCCTGCCCGACCTGTCGCGGCGAGGGGACGACGATCGCATCACCCTGCAAGGAGTGTCGCGGGGAAGGGCGGATGCGCGCCGATCACACGCTCGACATCAAGGTGCCCGCGGGTGTGGCGACGGGGCAGTACATGCAGCTTCGCGGCGTGGGCAATGCGGGCACGCGCGGTGGGCCACGTGGGGATGTGATCGTCGTCTTCGACGTGGTGGAGGATGATCGGTTCGAACGTGATGGTGAGGACCTCTATTGCGAGGTACTCGTGAGCTATCCGCAGGTCGCGCTCGGTGCGGAGGTCGAGGTGCCGGGGATCACGGGGGCGCTCACGCTCGACATCCCCGCTGGCACGCAGAGCGGGCATGTCTTCACCATGCGCGGGAAGGGATTGCCGCGCGTGAATGCCAGCGGCACCGGGGACCTCCATGTGCGTGTGCAGGTCTGGACACCACCCTCGCTCTCGCGCGAGGAGCGTGCGTTGGTCGAGCAGCTCGCCGAGATGCAGGAGAAGCCGCCGGAGAAGCGCGAGAAAGGGTTCTGGGCGAAGATGAAGGAGGCGATCACCGGATGAGTGGGGCGCCACTCCCTGCGGGGCGACGCGTCGCGATCGTGCATGAGTGGCTGATCGGTCACGCGGGCTCGGAGCGAGTGGTCGACGCCTTGCTTGCGATCTTTCCGGAGGCCGATCTCTTCGCGTTGGTCTGTGCGATGCCGGGGGAGCTGCCGGAGCGATACCGCGGCCGTCCGGTGCGCACCTCGTTCCTTCAGCGGTGGACCGGTGGTCGCGAGTCGTTTCGCTCCTTCCTCCCGATCTTCCCCGAGGCGGTGGAGTCGTTCGACCTCCGCGCGTACGATCTCGTGATCTCCTCCAGCCACTGTGTGGCGAAGGGCGCACGGACGCGCCGTCCCGACCAGCTGCATCTCACCTACTGCCATACGCCGGTGCGCTATGCCTGGGATCTGCAGGAGGCGTATCTCGCCGACTCGGGGTTCGGTTCGCTGAAGCGGGCGGCGGCGCGGATCGGATTGGCGCGGCTCCGTCGATGGGATCGGCGCACGGCCGATCGCACCGATCTCTATCTCACGAACTCCCGCTTCGTGGGGGAGCGCGTCGCACGCTACTACGGGCGATCGAGCGTGGTCATCCCGCCGCCGGTGGACACCGAGACCTTTCGGCCGATGTCCGAGGAGCGCAAGGGGTTCATCTCCGTCTCGCGATTCGTGCCGTACAAGAGGGTCCCGCTGATCGTCGACGCCTTCCGGCAGATGCCCGAACTCGAGCTGACCGTCGTCGGTGATGGTCCTGATCGCGCGCGCTGCCATGCGGCGGCGCAAGGCGCGACGAACATTCGCTTCGTCGGCCATGCCCCAAGCGGGGAACTCCCGCGTCTGCTGAGCGGCGCGCAGGCCTTCGTCTTCGCGGCGCTCGAGGACTTCGGCATCGCCCCACTCGAAGCGCAGGCCTGCGGCACCCCGGTGATCGCCTACGGGGCGGGCGGGGCGCTCGAGACGGTCATCGAAGGCGAGACCGGCACCTTCTTCGACGCGCAGACACCGGAGTCGATCATCGCAGCGGTCCGTCGCTTCCTCGCGGCGCCACCACCGCGCGAAGCGGCCTGTCGGCAGCAGGCGGAACGCTTCGCGATCCCGGTCTTTCGTGAGAGGATCGCCGAGGTGATCGCCCGCGCCTGGGACGAGCGGCCGACCCCGGATACCACACGCCACGAGGGCGTCGCATGACCAACGTAGACACGACCGTCGTTCGGTGGACCCGCGCGGCCTGCACCCCATCGAACACGGCGCAGACGGACGCGCTGATCGCCGCGATGTTCGCGGCAGGCGCTGAGGGGGTACACGAGGATGGCGCCACCCTCATCACGCATCTCCCGCCGACGGCCGACGTCGAGCGATTCGTCGCGGCGCTTCGCGCAGTGGATCCCACAGTGAGTGTGGAGCTCTCCCCGCTCGAGCCGATCGATTGGTCGATCAAGTGGCGCGATCGGATCACCGCGCATCAGCTCGGCGGTCTGACCGTCACGCCGCCCTGGTTGTCGGAAGGGCGTGACCCCGCCACGACGATCGTGATCGAACCCGCGATGGCCTTCGGCACCGGGGAGCATCCCACCACGCGTGGTGTGGTGCGGCTTCTGCAGTCCGTCCCGCTCGCCGGCGCCTCGGTCGCCGACCTCGGGGCGGGAAGCGCGGTGCTCGCGATCGCCGCCGCGAAGCTCGGGGCGGCACGCGTCTTCGCGATCGAGAACGATGCCGACTCGATCGGCAACGCGGAACTCAACGTGACGTCCAACGGGGTCGCGGAGCGTGTCGCCGTCCTCGAGGGTGACGCGAAGCTCCTCCTCCCGCTCGTTGCGCCGGTGCAGGTGATCCTCGCCAACATCATCTCCTCGGTGTTGCTCGAGCTCCTGCCGCTGATGGGCGCCTCGCTGGCCCCCGATGGCGTGATGATCTTGAGCGGGATCCTCCGAGAGGAACGGGAGATGATGGTCACGGCGCTCGAGGCGGCCGGGTGGCGGATCGACGCCGAGGACGCCGAGGAGCAGTGGTGGTCGGTGCGGGTGCGGCGATGAGTCTCCCGACCTTCGTGCTCGATCAACCCTTTGCGGCGGGCGAGACGGTGACGCTGGGGGAGGAGGCCGCGCATCACATGCGGGTGCGGCGGCTCGATGTCGGGGCGCGTGTGGGGCTGCTCGATGGGGCGGGGCGCCGTGGCGAGGGGATGGTGCTGACGCTGGCGAAGCGGCACGCCTCGGTGCAGGTCGACGCGGTCGAGGTGGTCGATCCGGCGCCAGCGGTGCATCTCCTGCTTCCCGTTGGCGATAAGGATCGCATGTTACTGCTGGCGGAGAAGGTGACGGAGCTCGAGGTCTCGAGTTGGCGCCCGGTGATCTTCCGCCGCTCGCGCCATGTGACGCCGCGAGGTGAGGGGCCCACCTTTCATCAGAAGGTCGCACATCGGATCGAGGGGGCGCTCGAGCAGAGTCGAGGCGCCTGGGCCCCGACGGTCTTCCCGGAGGCGACGTTGGCCAATGCGCTCGCCGCGGCGCCGGCCGGGACGCGCCTGCTCATGGATGGTGAGGGCGCCGCATTCGATCGCGTGCTCGGCTCACTCCGCGCGCCGGTGGTCGTGGCGGTCGGGCCAGAGGGAGGACTCGAAGCCGATGAGGTGCAGGCGTTCGAGGAGGCGGGATTCCAGCGGGTGGCGTTGGGTCGCTCGATCCTGCGCTTCGAGACCGCCGCGATCGCGGCGGTGGCATCGGTGCGGGCGGCTGTGGGGACCCACGCCGACGGGTCGGTGGACGCGATATCCACGAACTGACGGAGGGAGTCATGGCCGATTGCCTGTTCTGCCGGATCGTCCGGCGCGAGATCCCGGCGCAGGTGGTGTCGGAGGACGACCAGTGTCTGGCCTTCCGCGACATCGCCCCCCAGGCGCCGACCCATATCCTCGTCATCCCCAAGGCGCACACCGCCTCGCTCGAGGCGGTGGGTGACGCCGCCGGGGTGGTGGGGGCGATGGCCCGCATGGCCCAGCAGGTGGCCCGGGCGGAGGGGGTGGCCGTGACGGGGTACCGGACGGTGATCAACACCGGGTCTGACGGGGGCCAGACGGTGGGGCATCTCCACCTCCATCTCCTTGGGGGGCGGGACCTCACCTGGCCCCCGGGCTGACGCGAACCGGGCGCCTTGCCCAAACGGTTGTCTCGTCGTAACTTAGAAGGCTCACATCACCAAGTCCCCAGCCGGCGTTGACCCGCCATCCAAGGGGGGAAGTCAGTTTGTCGGAGATCATCATCCACGAGGACGAGAACTTCGAGCGTGCGCTCAAGCGCTTCAAGAAGAAGTGCGAGAAGGCCGGGATCCTCGCGGACCTGCGGAAGCATCGGCATATGGCAGCGGCCCTGATGGCACTGGTGCAGGGCGAGTTGTTGGACGCCCGGAAGGCGCAGGAGAAGGATCGCGTCCTGTTGCTGAGCACCGTGCTGTCGGAGATCAAGAACCGAGAGATCGAGTTGGGGCGGGACCTCACCGACGATGATGTCGTGGAGGTCCTGCGCCGCGCGATCAAGCGGCGCCGGGAATCGATCGAGATGTATGTGCAGGCCGGCCGTGAGGAGTTGGCCGAGGTGGAGCGCCGGGAGGCATCGGCGCTGGAGCAGTGGCTCCCCGCCGCCCCCTCCGAGGAGGAGATCCGCGCCGCCGTGCGCGCGGTGGTCGACGCTGGCGCGTCGGCGATCGGGGCCGTCATGGGGAAGGTGATGCCCCTGTTCAAAGGCCGTGCCGATGGCACGGTGATCAATCGCATCGTGCGCGAGGAGCTCGGGTCGGAGCCGTGACCGTGCCGGGGCAGGTGCAGGCGCACGCGCTCGAGGTCCTCGAGTTCCCCCGTCTCCTCGACCATATCGCCGGATACGCCGCTAGCCCAGCGGGCGCCGCGCGCATCCGCGCGCTGCGCCCGACGCGCGTCGGGGGGACGCGACCGGAGCGCGACGAGGCGCTCGCCACGCTGCGCGCCGAGCATGCGCGTGTGGTCGCGATGCGGGCGATCATCGCTGGTGCCGAGGGGTGGCGCCCGGAGGCGATCCCCGAGCTGACCGAGCCGCTCCGGCGGCTGCGGATCGCGGGGACCTCGTGGTCGGGACCGGAGCTCCGTGGGGCGGTGACCTTGCTCGCCTCATCGCGACGCACGCTCGCCACGCTCACCGACGAGGCACGCCCCGCCATGGCGCGGGCCGCACTCGCCCCGTACACCGGGGCGCTGATCGCGCGACCCGCGCTCGAACAGCAGCTCGAGCGGGTGCTCACCGAGGAGGGCACGCTCAAGGATGACGCCTCCCCGGCGCTCCGCCGGATCCGTCGGGAGCGACGCGGGGCGGAAGGGGAGCTCGTGCGGCTCCTCGAGCGGATCATGGCGAAGCTCGAGCCGCACCTGCGGGTGGACGACGCCTCGGTGACGATCCGCAACGGGCGCTACGTGATCCCGGTGCGCCGTGAAGGGCGCGGGGCCCTCGGTGGGATCGTGCACGACAGCTCACAATCGGGGCAGACCCTCTTCATGGAGCCGCCGGCGGCGGTCGAGGCGGGGAACCGGATCCGTGAGCTCGAGGCCGAGGAGATCGCCGAGTCCGAACGGATCCTCCTTGAACTGACCGAGACGCTGCGACCGGATCGCGATGCCCTCATCGCGGCGCTCGAGGCGCTGGTCGCGCTCGACTCGCTCTATGGCCGTGCGCGCTACGCGGTGGCCACCGGGTGCGCGGACGTGACGCTCGCCGCGGCGCGCGACGGCTTTCACGTCCGCGAGGGTCGACATCCGTTGCTCCTCGCGCAGGGTGTCGCCGTGGTGCCGTTCGATCTGGCGATGGCGCCCGAGGAGCGAACGCTGCTCGTCTCCGGGCCGAACACCGGGGGCAAGACGGTGTTGCTCAAGGCACTCGCGCTCTGCGCTCTCATGATGCAGTGCGGGATCCCAGCCCCCGTAGGGCCGGAGTCGGTGCTCCCGGCCTTCGATGACGTCTTTGCGGACATCGGCGACGAGCAGAGTCTCGCGGCCTCGCTCTCGACCTTCAGTGCGCACCTCAAGCACCTCACCGAGATCATCCACTCGGCGTCGCCTGATGCGTTGGTGTTGATCGATGAGCTGGGATCGGGGACCGATCCGCTTGAGGGGGCCGCGCTCGGCGGGGCGATCCTCGAGGCCCTCACGACCCGTGGGGTCACGACGATCGCGACGACGCATCTCGGCGCGCTGAAGGAATTGGCTGGCGAGGTGCCCGGCGTCGTGAACGCCTCATTGCAGTTCGATGCCGAGCGGCTCGCGCCGACCTATCGATTGACCAAAGGGATCCCGGGGCGCTCGTACGGCCTCGCGATCGCACGGCGCCTGCAGATGCCGGAGGAGATCCTGGCGCGCGCCGAGGCGCGCGTGCCGACGATGGAGCGTGACCTCGCGTCGCTCCTCACCGATCTCGAGGCGCGGAGCGAGCGCCTCGCGGACCAGGAGCGTGAGGTGCGGGCGCAGTCCCTCGACCTCCAGCAACGCGCCGCGCGGATGGGCGAGCGCGAGCGGACGGTGCAGGGGCGGGAGCGCGAGGTGGAGCGAGAGTCGCGTCGCGAGGCGCGTCGACATCTGCTCGATGCACGCAAGGAAGTGGAGCAGACGATCGCGTCGTTGCGTGCCGCTGGGGCCGCAGCGATCGATCAGGTGGCGGTTGAGGCGCGGCGCACCCTTGAGGGTCGCGCGGCGGCGGAGCAGTCGGCGCTCGAGGCGCTCGACGCCGAGGAGCGGGTCGCGCAGCAGGTGGCGGCGCGCGAACGCGCGGCCGCAGAGGGCCTCGAGGTGGCCGACGCGCGTGGCGTCACGCTCGCGATCGGCGATGCGGTCGCGGTGGAGACGCTTGGGGGGAAGGTGGGACAGCTCCTCGAACGCCGTGGGGAGGAGGCGGTGGTCGCGGTCGGGCCCCTCAAGATGACAGTCCCCTTCGCGGCGCTGCGGCGCCTCTCGGCCAAGCATCTCCGCTCGGAGCGCGTCGAGGTCGCCGCGCTGGATCTCCCCGACGTGGAGGCGAAGCCCGAGGTGGATGTCCGTGGGGTGCGGGTCCACGAGGTGGATGACCTCCTCCTTCAGGCGCTGGACGGGGCGATTCGTGCGGATCTCGGCCAGGTGCGTATCATCCATGGGAAGGGCACCGGCGCGCTGCGTGAGCGCGTCGCGCAGGTCCTGAAGGGAGACCGACGGGTGAAGCAGTTCCGGCTGGGTGCGTGGAACGAGGGTGGGGCCGGCGTCACGATCGCGGAGTTCGCGTGATCCCCGACGAGGTGGTCGAACAGGTCAGCCAACAGGCCGACATCGTCGCCATCATCGGCGAGCATGTGAAGCTCAAGAAGACGGGCTCCGTCTGGCGTGGGCCCTGCCCGTTCCATCAGGGGAAGGGGCCGAACTTCTCCGTGGTCCCGGGGCGCGGGTACACCTGCTTCGTCTGCGGGGAGAAGGGCTCGGTCTTCACCTTCCTGCAGAAGCGGCTGGGGATGAGCTTCGTGGACGCGGTGAAGCTCGCCGGGGCGAAGGCGGGGATCGAGGTGCAGGAGGTGCAGCGTCGGCGCGAGGGCCCCGATCCGCGCGAGCCGCTCTGGGAGTTGCAGGCGGCGACCTCCGAATTCTTCCAGAAGACCCTGTGGGACGCGCCGCAGGGGAGTGCCGCGCGCGACTATCTCGCCTCTCGCGATGTGTCACGCGACTTGGCGACACGGTTCGGGCTCGGGTTCGCTTCGCGGGACGGCGAGGCGTTGCGCACCTATCTGCACGGCCTCGGCTATGACGATGCGCGGCTCACTGCCGCGGGACTCTATCTCCCCCTCGAGGGGAGCGACCAGCTCAAGGCGCGTTTCCGAGACCGCCTCATCTTCCCGATCCTGGATCAGTCGGGGCACACCGTGGGATTCGGCGGACGTCTCCTCGGACCGGGGGAGCCGAAGTACCTCAACTCGGCGGAGTCCGAGGTCTTCAACAAGGGGAAGCTCCTCTACCACCTCGGCGCGGCGCGGAATGCGATTCGCAAGGACGATCGCGTCGTGATCGTCGAGGGGTACTTCGACGCCTTGCGACTCGTCTCGGTCGGGGTCGAGGGGGTCGTCGCCCCGATGGGGACGGCGCTCACCGACGCGCAGGCCGAGCTCCTCGGGCGCTTCACGCGGCAGGTGGTGCTCTGCTACGACTCCGACGGACCGGGCCAGAAGGCGACCTTCCGCGCGGCGGATCTCCTCCTCGCCAAGGGATTCGTCGTCCGCGTGGTCACGCTGCCGGAGGGGGAGGATCCCGATACCTTCGCGCGGAGCCAGGGCGGGGCGGCGGTGTCGCGTCTGCTCGACGAGGCGATGGATGTCTTCGATCGGAAGGTCCAGCTGCTCGAGCGCGCGGGGTGGTTCGCCGATCTCCAACACAAGCGGCAGGCCCTCGATCGGCTCCTCCCGACCATCCGCGCGGCGAGTGATCCGGTGACGCGCGACCTCTACCTCGCGCGGGCGGCGGAGGCGGCGGGTGTGGCGCGCGAGGCACTGGTGGCGGAGCTGCATGCGGTCCGGCGCGGGAGCGGGCCGCGTGCGGCGGTCCAACGGCCATCACGTGGGGATGCCACGGCGCCCGACGCGTACGGGGGTGGCCCCGGGGCCGCACCGACGCGCGACGCTCTGCCGACCGGGCCGTATCGCTCGGGCGTCGAACAGGGGAATGCGGAGCAGGTGCTGCTCCGGGTGGTCCTCACGCAGCCGATGTGGCGCGATCATGTGATCGAGGAGCTGGGGAAGCTCGAAGAGTCGGAGCGGCCGGCCAGCGTCGACTTCGGAGGCGATGAGACCGATGGGTTCGGGGAGTCGGCATCGCTCGCCCTCCGGGACCCGGTCTATGGTATGATCTACCGAGCCCTCCTGATGGTGGGTGAGGCGCTCTCGGCGGAGGCGATCGCCGAGCATCTCGATCCCCTCGCGATCCGGGTCTACGAGGAGCTCCGGGCCGATCCGCAGGCGGTCGTCGACGCTCGGGCGAGCGTGGCCGACGCCCTCCGCCAGCTCCGGGGACGGTCGGTTGATGCCCGTCTCCGGGCGCTGGAATCCCTCCTCCCATTGGCCGACGCCGCCGAGAAGGACGCCCTGACCCTGCAGATCAAGCGACTTGCCGACGAGAAGCGCTCGCTCGGCGTGCAGCACTGGGGGATGGTCCGTCGGTCGCGCTGACCCCATCTTTCCTTCCTCTCCTCTCTCCCCATCGATCCCTTCATGTCCGATCTTCGCGCCCTGCTCGCCCTCCAAGACGACGACCTCGCCATCCATGTGCTGGAGCAGCGCCTCGCCGCACTCGAGCCGCGCATCCGCGAGCTCGATACCCGGCGGCAACGGATCGTCGACACCATGGAGCGCCAGTCGACGGCGTTGCAGGCGGAGGAGAAGAAGCAGGCCTTCCTGCGCGACAAGATCGCGGAGCACCGGGAGCTGATCGCCCGCAACCAGGCACAGCTCGATGCGGTGAAGACGATGCGCCAAGCGACGGCCGCCGCAGCCCAGATGGATCAGGCGAAGCGGATCGTCGCGGGAGAGGAGAGCGATCTCCACGTCATCACCCGACGCGTGGAGGAGCTCCGCGCGGGGCGCGCGGCCTCGACCGCCGACCTCGAGGCGTGTGAGGCGGAGCAGGCGACGGCGCGCGGTGAGGTGGCGACGGAGCGTGCGTCGATCGATGGCGAGCTCGCGGTCGCTCGCGCTACGCGTGACGAGACGGCGAAGGCCGTTCCCGCCGGGCTGCGGAGCCGCTACGACCGCATCCGCAACGCCAAGCGCGTGCATGTGGTGGTCGCCCTCAACGCCCTTGCCTGCGGCGCCTGTGACACCGCGATCCCGATGCAGCGTCGACATGCGATGATGTCGGGGACGGCGATCGAGCTCTGTGAGGCGTGCGGTGTCCTGATGTATCACGCGGTGTGAGCCGGAGTCGGCCGGCCTCCCGCTGGCTCCCACCGGCGACGGCGCCGGCGGCAATCGCCGAGGCGCTGGCCGGAGCGCTCACCCCATCGGGGGACCAACCGGGGAAACAGGCGGTCCCTCTCGCCATCTGTCAGCTCCTCGCGGCACGCGGGATCCATTCCGTCGATGTGGCCAGGCGCTTCCTGCGCCCGTCGCTCGACCAGGTGGAATCCCCTGAGGCGATGATCGATCTCCCGCGCGCGGCGGACCGTCTCGCGCGCGCGGTGGAGCGCGGGGAACCGATCCTCGTGCATGGCGACTACGACGTGGATGGGATCTGCTCCACGACCGTCATGACCAAGGTCCTGCGCGGACTCGGCGGGGTCGTCACCCCGTTCATCCCCGACCGGATCACCGATGGATACGACCTCGGGCCGGCGGGGATCGCCGCGGCGCACCGTATCGGGGCGAAGGTGGTCCTGACCTGTGACTGCGGCACCTCAGCGGTCGAGTCGGCGGCGGCGCTCCGAGCAGCCAAGATCGACCTGATCATCACGGATCACCACCTGCCCGGGGGCGCGCTCCCTGAGGCGTTCGCGGTGGTGAACCCCAAGCGGGCGGATTGTCCGTCGGTCGATAAGGATCTCGCCGCGGTCGGGGTGGCGTACAAGCTCGCGCGGGCCGTGGTCGCACGCTGTGGTGGCGATCCCGCGGCGGTGGACGATCTGCTCGACCTCGTCGCACTGGCGACGATCGCCGACGTGGCGCCGTTGCGTGGGGAGAATCGCGTCTTCGCTCGCCTTGGGTTGAAGCAGTTGGCGGCGAGTTCGCATCCCGGTATCCGGTCCCTGCTGCGTGCGGCACGCCTCGATGGGAAGCCACTCACGGCGGGGCGCGTAGGATTTACGCTCGCGCCGCGTCTCAACGCGCTCGGCCGACTCGGGCAGGCGATCCGTGGGGTGGAGCTGCTGCTGGCCGAAGATGAAGCGACCGCCAATGTCATCGCGCGCGAGTGCGAGGAGCTCAACGCCGAGCGGCAGGCGATGAACCGGCAGATGCTCGACGAGGCGATGCGTCGGGTGGAGCAGCTCGATCTCGATGCGACCTGGGGGATCGTCCTCGCGCAGGAGGGGTGGCATCCCGGGGTGATCGGGATCGTCGCCTCGCGCTTGGTGGAGGCCACCTCGCGTCCGGTGATGATGGTCGCCGTGCACGATGGAGTGGGGAAGGGCTCTGGGCGATCGATCTCCGCCCTCGACCTCCACGGCGTGTTGCACGACTGCGCCGATCTCCTGGTGCGCTTCGGAGGGCACCGGGCGGCCGCGGGGATCACCATCGAGGCGGCGCGACTCCGTGCGTTCAGCGAGTGCTTCAACGAGCAGGTGCGGTCGCGACTCACCGCGGAGGATCTGGTGCCGACCCTCCGCACCGATCTCGAGCTCCCGATCGACGCGATCGATGAGACCCTCGATCGGGGGCTCCGGCATCTGGAGCCGTTCGGGGTGGGGAATCCCGGGCCGATCTTCGTCTCCCGTGGGGTGAAGGTGGCGCAGGGGCCGCGTCGGATCGGGACCGAAGGGGTCAAGCTCGGGCTCGAGACACCGGGCGGATCACTCGAGGGGATCTGTTGGGATGGGGCGCGCGCCAAGGGGCTCGCCGTCGGCGCGACGGTCGACATCGCCTACAAGCTCGAAGCCAACGAGTATCAGGGCCGTCGCACGCTGCAGGCGGTGATCCAGGATCTCCGGCATGGGTGAGCTACGGATCGTCGCGGGGGCATGGCGTGGGCGGCGCATCGCGGTGCCGCGTGGGGCGGTGCGGCCCACGGCGGACCGAGTGCGCGAGGCGTGGCTGAGCATCGTCGCCCCCGCGCTCGATGGCGCGCGGGTCCTCGACCTCTGCGCGGGCTCGGGGGCGCTCGCGCTCGAGGCACTGTCGCGTGGGGCCGAGCACGCCGACTTCGTCGAGAAGGATCCCAAGGTGCTGACGACGCTGCGTGCCAACCTCGCGACGCTTGGCGCGGAGGCGAGGGCGACGGTGCATCGCAGCGAGGCGGGACGATTCCTCGAGACGGAGGTGGGGCTGGTCAGGTCCGACGCCCCCGCTGCGCCGGCGCCCCGTTGGGACGTCGCCTTCGCCGACCCACCGTACCACCACGGGACGGCCACCGCGCTCGCCGAACGCTGGCTCCGCGCCCCGTTCGCAGCGATCTTTGGCATCGAACACGAGGCCGAGCTCACCCTCCCCGACTCGGTGGCGCCGGCCTCGTCCGATCGTCGTCTGTACGGCGACACCGCCCTCACCATCTACCGCACCGGTCCCTGAGATGCCCAAGGTCGCGCTCTATGCCGGCAGCTTCGACCCCATCACCAACGGTCACGCCGATCTGATCCGGCGCTCCCTTGGCTTCGTCGACCGGTTGGTCGTGGGGGTCGCGGTGAACATCGCGAAGCAACCGCTCTTCACCGTCGAGGAGCGGATGACGCTCATTCGATCGGCGCTCGATGAGGATCCGCGGATCGAGGTCCGGTCGTTCAGCGGGTTGGTGGTGACCTTCGCGCGTGAGGCGGGGGCGCAGGTCGTCCTGCGTGGGCTCCGCGCCGTCGCCGACTTCGAATACGAATACCAGATGGCGCTGATGAATCGGCATCTCGCCCCGCAGCTGGAGACGATGTTCATGGTCCCCTCGCTCGAGGTGAGCTATGTGAGCTCCTCGCTGGTGCGCGAGGTCGCGCGCTTCGGCGGGGAGATCGACCAGCTCGTGCATCCCGCCGTCGCCCAGGCGCTCCGCGCGAAGTTCGCCGGTGGCTCGCCCACCGGCGCGTCCACTTCCCCCTCTGTCGCACGCTGATCATGACCCTCGATGCCAATCTCCACGGTGACGTCCTCGTCATCGCGCTCCACGGCCAGTTGATCGTCGGCAACCGCCAGGCGCTCAAGCAGCGCGTCCTGGACGACATCGAGGCGGGGACCCGCAAGGTCGTCGTCGACTTCGGCAACACCGGCTACATCGACAGCTCCGGCCTCGGCGTGCTCGTCTCGCTCGCGAAGCGGTTGCGCGAGCTCGGCGGTGATCTCCGCCTCGCCAACCTCAACGCCGATCTGCGCACGCTCTTCGAGCTCACCAAGCTCGACTCGCTCTTTCAGATCGCCGACTCCCGCGAGCAGGCGCTGGCCAGCTTCTAGATGGTGTCCACCTCGGCGCTCGACTTTCGTATCCCGAGCGACCTCGCGCAGATCGAGGCGATCGTGGCGCAGGTCGTCCATCGCTGCCGCGAGTGTCGCTTCGATGCCCGGCAGCTGAGTCTCAACGTCCCCGTCGCGCTCACAGAGGCGATCGCGAACGCCATGCTCCGCGGGAATGGGGAGGATGCGGCGAAGGAGGTGCGCATCCGCGCCGAGGTCTCGGAGGCGCGCCTCGTGGTCGAGGTCGAGGACGAGGGGCAGGGGTTCGACCTTGACGCCTGCTGCGATGACCCGACGACGCCAGAGAACCTCGAGCGAGAGGATGGGCGCGGGCTCTTCCTGATGCGGACGCTGATGGACGAGGTGGTGCAGGTCGAGGGATCGTCGAACGTGGTACGGCTCACCCTGCGGCGTCGCTGAGCGCGTCGTGAGCCATCTCTCGCGCGTCCTCGAGGCCTTCGCCGTCGCGCAGGGCGGGAGTGCCGTGGTGTGGATGGAGTCCCCTCGGACGGGCGCGCTCGATGTCGTCGCGGCGGCGGGTGGCGAGGTGACGCCTCCTGACATCGCGTTGCTGACCGACGAGGCCACGCCGCGTGAGCGCCCCACCGCGCTCGGTCCGCAGTGGATCACGCGCATCCCAGGGCGCACACCAGCCTGGCTCGGGGTGGGAGCGGTGCCGGGGACCGATACGGATGTCGTGCGATGGGTCCCGATGCTCGCCGAGATGCTCGCGCCGATCCTGCAGAGCCAGTGGGAGGCGCAGCGCGCCACCGATGAGCTCGCCGAGCGCTACGAGGAGATCAATCTCCTCTATTCGATCAGCGATATCCTCGGACGCACCGTGACCTTGGAGCAGATGGCGCGCACGATCCTGCTCGAGGTGGCCGAGACCGTGGGGGCCGAGTACGGCGCGATCCATACGCATGACCCTGCGTCTGGGGTGTTGCGACCCGTCGCGGCGCTTCGCCTCTCGCCGGCGATGGAGGCCTCGGTGATCCCGACCGATCATCCGGTGAGCGTGCCGGCGCGGGTCTACCGCACGCGGAACGCCCTCGTGGTCGATGCGGGGGTGCTCGAGAGCGAGTACGAGGCGGCGTTCCGCGACGGGGCGATGCTCTCGGTGCCGATCAACTGGACGGCGCCCGGGGGTGGGGTCACCCTCGGCGTGGTCTCACTCTCTGGCCGGCGCAGCGGCACGGCGTTCACCGCGGGCGATGAGAAGCTCGTCGCCGCGGTCGGGTCGCAGATCGGGACCGCGATCCAGAATGCGCGCCTCGTACGGGCCTCGGTGGAGCGCGAGCGACTTGAGTCGGAGATGCGACTCGCGCACGATCTCCAACTCAAGTTGTTGCCGGCCGGGCAGGTGGTGGCCCCCGAGGCGCTCTGTGCCGCCCGCGTGGAGGCCGCGGAGGGGGTCGGCGGGGACTTCTATCATCTCTTCCGACTCGATGCGGGACGCACCGGGATCCTCGTCGGGGATGTCTCGGGGCATGGGTATCGGGCCGCGCTGATCATGGCGCTCGTGATGAGCGCGTCGGCGATCCACGCGCGCACGACGAGCGATCCCGCCCGCACGGTCGAGGCGCTCCTCGCGACCGTCGCCGACGAGTTGCGGGAGACGGAGATGTTTCTGAGTCTCTGCTATGCGGTGGTCGATCATGAGCGGGGCACGCTCCAGTGGACCAACACCGGGCATCCGCATGCCTTCGTGATCGATGCCGCGGGGACGGCGCATCGCCTCGAGGCGACCGATCCCCCATTGGGGTTGGGGAGCGCGACCCTGCACGTGCGGTCGCGCCCGTGGGATCGCCAGGGCGACCTCCTCGCCCTCTTCACCGATGGCGTGAATGACGCGCGCGACCAGGCTGGCCATGTGCTCGGCGAGGCGGCGGTCCTGCGCGTGCTCGCCGCGCGGCGCCGTGAGGTCCCGTCGCGGATCATCGATGGCGTCTTCTCCGCCGTCGAGGGGCACATGGGACGGGTCCCACCGCATGACGATCAGGCGGTCGTCGTGCTTCGTAGCGCGTGACGGCGCTCCCGCGCGCCAAGAAGCGCTTCGGTCAGCACTTCCTCACCGATCCGCGGATCCTGTCGCGGATCGCGGATGGTCTCGCGATCACGCCAACCGATACCGTGATCGAGATCGGGCCAGGGCGGGGGGCGCTCACCGAGGCGCTGCTGAGTCGAGCAGGGCGAGTGATCGCCATCGAGGTCGATCGGGACCTCGTTCCGATCCTGCGATCACGTTGGGCGGACGACCCGCGATTGATGGTGGTCGAAGGCGACGTGCTCGAGCAGGATCTCGGCGCGCTCGCCAATGGGCCCTTCCTCCTCGCGGGGAATGTGCCGTACAACATCACGACGCCGATCCTCTTCCATGCGCTCACGCGCCCACGGCCGGCGCGCGCGGTCTACCTCGTGCAGCTCGAGGTCGCTCTACGGGCGGCGGCCGCGCCCAATGATGAGGCGTTCGGTGCGCTCTCGGTGAATCTTCAGGCGGTCGCGCAGGTCGAATTACTCTTCCGCGTGCCCGCTGGCGCCTTCACTCCGCCGCCGAAGGTGGAGTCGGCGGTGATCCGCGTGACGCCGCGGCTCGATCCCGTGATCGAGGCAGATGAGGAGGAGCCGTATCGCCTGATGGTGCAGGGGGCGTTCGGGCTCCGGCGTAAGCAGCTGAAGCGCGTGGTCCGCACGCTCTGGTCGCTCGACGCCGAGCAGGCGGGGGGGGTGGTCGACCGTGCCGGGCTCGATCCCGAGGCGCGGCCAGAGACGCTCAGCCCTTCCGATTTCGCCGCGTTGCTTCGGGCCGCCCGCACGGTGGCTGGCGGCGGTGCCGTCCCGGCGCGTTAGTCCCGCGATTCGTTCGTGAGGGCGTAGGCGAGCACCTCGAGCTCGGTCGCCATGTTCACGGCGCGCACCGTCACGCCCTCGGGGGCGACGAGCGAGGTGGGAGCGAAGTTGAGCACCGCGCGGATCCCGGCGCCGACCACACGGTCGAGCGCCGCCTGCGCCGCCTCACCGGGGACGCAGAGCACCGCGATCCGCGGCGTGAGCGCGGCGATGTCGCCTTCGAGGTCGCCGTCAGCCCGCACCGTCACCCCGTTGAGGTGGGTGCCGACGCGCGAAGGATCGGTGTCGTAGATCCCGACGACATCGAACCCATGGGTACCGAAGCCGCGATACTGGGCGAGCGCCGCGCCGATCTTCCCCGCGCCGACGATGACCACCGGCCAGCGGGTGTCGAGGCCGAGGATCTCGCGCAGCGAGGCGATGAGGTCCTTCACGCCGTAGCCCAAGCCCCGCTTGCCGAAGGAGCCGAAGAACGAGAGGTCCTTGCGCACCTGGGCGGAGGTCGTGCCTCCGGCTCGAGCGAGCTCGCCGCTGGAGATGGTCTCATGTCCTTCGGCGTCGAAGGCCTCCAGGAAGCGGAGGTATCCCGAGAGGCGTCGGACGGTGGGTTCTGCGATGTGTTTCACCGGGGAAGGGGTGCTTGTGAAATCCTTCACAAGCTACTCCCCCACGGCACCGGGTCAATAGGAGACCACGCCGGAGAGGCCGTCACTAGCTTGTCCCGACATGGAGCTCCACACCCTCCCTTATGTCGTCGTCGACGTCGAGACCACGGGTGGCCGACCCGGCACGGGGGACCGCGTCACCGAGGTCGCCGCGGTGCAGGTGGAGCAGGGGCGGATCGCGCTCCTCTACCATTCCCTGGTGAACCCCGAGCGGCCGATCCCGCCCTATGTGGCGCGCCTCACCGGCATCAGCGACGCCATGGTCCGCGAGGCCCCGACCTTCGCCGAGATCGCCGGGGAGCTCGCCGCCCATCTCGCCGGCCGGATCTTCGTCGCCCACAACGCGCGATTCGACCTCGGCTTCCTCGGCGCCGAGTTCGCACGCGTCGCACCGACCCCGCTCGATGAGCTCCTCGGTGGCTCCCTCTGTACGGTGCGCCTCGCACGTCGCGTGCTCGGGCATCTCCCGCGGCGGAACCTCGATGCGGTGTGTCATCATTACGGGGTGCGGATCGCTGATCGTCACCGTGCGGCTGGCGATGCCGAGGCGACCGCCCATGTGCTGGTGCATCTGATGGAGGATCTCGCTCGACAAGGGATCCACACCTGGGAGGAGCTCGATCGCTGGCTCAGCCGCGGGACCTCGCGGAGCGCGCGGGCCCGGGCGATCCCGGTGGCTTCGGATGGCGCTGAGGGCGCCTGACCCCTGACCCCCTGATTTCTGATGTCTGCCCCCACCCCTCTCCACGAATCCCGCCAGCTCGGTGACTGGCGCATCCACGCCCTCCAAGCCGGCGGCCAGCGCCTCGATGGGGGCGCGATGTTCGGCGTCGTCCCCAAGCCGCTCTGGGAGCGTCGGATCGCCGCGGACGAACGGAATCGCATCCCGCTCGGGATGCGCTGCCTCCTCGTCGAGCATCCCGACGGCCTCGTGCTGATCGACACCGGGGTGGGGGACAAGGAGGATGCGAAGTTCCTCGACATCTACGGGATCGAGGCGACGGTACCGGGGCATCGCACGATGCTCGAGGCGGCGTTGGCCGCGGCGGGATTCACCCCAGCCGATGTGAAGGTCGTGATCAACACCCATCTGCACTTCGATCACGCGGGGGGAAATACCCAGCGTGCCGAATCTGCCGCGCCAGGGGCCCCGACCCCAGAGGCGGCCGATGCGGCGCCGACCTTCCCGAACGCGCGGTACCTCGTGCAGGCGGGGGAGTTCGCGTACGCGACGCACACCAACGAGCGGACGGCGGCGAGCTACTTCACGCGGAACTGGGCCCCGATTCAGCGAAGCGGGCAGCTCGAGCTGGTGGATGGCACCTCGGAGCTCCTGCCGGGGATCCGGATGCGGGCGACCCCCGGGCACACCCCCCATCACCAGTCGATCGTCCTCGCCAGCGGGGGAGAGACCGCCGTCTTCTTGGGGGACCTCTGTCCGACGGCGGCACACGTCCCGCTCCCCTGGATCATGGGGTACGATGTGGAGCCGCTGCGGACCCTGGAGTCGAAACGGGCCCTCTGGGCAGAGGCGGAGGCCGGGGGGTGGCTCCTGATCTTCGAGCACGATGCGACGACCCCCTGGGGGATCCTGACCCGCGGGGAGAAGGGGATCTCGCTCCGCGCGCCTTGACCTAAGCCCCCATCGGGGCTAGGCTTAGGGACAATTCAGTCAAGTGGGTGAGCGTCCGCTCGCCCCACCCTCTGGCCTTCGTCTCCTCGTGAGGCGTCGAGCTGCAGGAGTCCCGAGGCACCCGACCCGGCCACGATCGTGTGGATGCGGGGTCGGTCTGTGACGCGGACTCCGACCAGCGGGGTTCGCGTCTCGTCGTTTCAGCCATCGGAGCCGTCGTATCCAGGACACCACCGCCAAGCGGGGCCCCCGCATCAATCGTCAGATCCGCATCTCACCGGTCCGTGTGATCGGTGCCGACGGCGCGCAGCTCGGCGTGCTCGAGGTGGATGTGGCGTTGAGCATGGCGGTCGAGGCCGGGTTGGACCTCGTCGAGGTCGCGCCGATGGCACGGCCCCCGGTGGTCCGGATCATGGACTACGGGAAGTACAAGTTCGAGATGGCTAAGCAGGCGCGGCAGGCCAAGAAGAAGCAGCACGTGATCTTGTTGAAGGAAGTGAAGTTCCGTCCGGGGATCGAGAAGCATGACTTCGACACGAAGGTCAATCATGCGCGCGCGTTCATCGCGGACGGGAACAAGGTGAAGGTGACGTTGATGTTCCGCGGTCGGCAGATCGCGCATCCGGAGCTGGGCATGGCGGTCGTGGATCGCGTGGCTCAGACGATGGCGGATGTGGCCAAGATCGAGACCGCGGCGAAGCTCGAGGGGAAGGCCCTCACGATGATCCTCACGCCGAAATAGGACCACACGATGCCGAAGATGAAGACCCACAAGGGCGCCAAGAAGCGCTTCTCCGTGACGGGGAAGGGCAAGGTGCGCCGTCTGAAGGCCTACAAGAGCCACATCCTGACCAAGAAGACCGCCAAGCGGAAGCGCAATCTCCGTCGTCCGACCACGGTCGCGACGAACGGTGAGGCGAAGAACCTCAAGCGCCTGCTGCAGGCCTAAGGAGACCGAACCATGCCACGCGTCAAATCCAATGTCGTGCGCTTGAAGCGCAAGAAGCAGATCCTCAAGGCGGCCAAGGGGGCCTTCGGGGGACGGAGCAAGCTCTGGAAGGCCGCGAAGGAGACCGTCGAGCGCGGGTGGGTCTACGCGTATCGGGATCGGAAGGCGAAGAAGCGCGATTTCCGGAAGCTCTGGATCATGCGCATCAACGCCGCGGCGCGCCTCAACGGGATGAGCTACAGCACCTTCATCTCGGGTGTGCAGCTCGCGGGGATCGAGGTGGATCGCAAGATCCTCGCCGATCTCGCGGTGAAGGATGCGGCAGCGTTCGCGCAGATCGCCGAGCAGGCACAGGCGGCGCTCGCGAAGCAGTAAGCGGTCCGTCATGATGAGCCGAGGGCGGGGGATGGCGTGGTCCGCCCCCCGCCCTCGATTCGTTCCTATCTTTCCTTCGGTCCCGTTCCCTCGTCCCTCCCTCTCGTGACCCTCTCCGAATTCCTTGCGTCGGTCGAGCAGTTGGCCGCGGATGCGCCGGCGCAGATCGCGGCGACCGCGACCCTCGATGAGTGGACCGCGGTGCGCACCGCCCTCGTCGGGCGGCAGGCGGGGCGCATCACCGACCTGATGACCGGCCTCGCCGCCCTCCCCAAGGAGGCGAAGCGTGAGGCAGGGCAACGCGTCAACGCCGTCAAGGCGACCATCGAGGCCGCGCTCGACGCGCGGCAGGCGGCGCTCGAGGCCGCGGCGCAGGGCGCGTCCACCCCGCTCGATCGCTCGATGCCGGGTCGCGCGCACTGGCGCGGCGCGGTCCACCCCGTCTCGCAGGTGATCGATGAGGTCGTGGAGATCTTCCGCGAGCTCGGCTTCACCATCGCGCTCGGGCCGGAGGCCGAGGGGGCGTGGTACAACTTCGGCGCGCTGAACTTCCCCGCGGATCACCCCGCGATGGATATGCACGACACGCTCTACCTCGGCGCCGACCAGGTGCTGCGCACGCACACCTCCCCGGTGCAGGTGCGCACCCTGCAGCAGTATCCCCCACCGGTGCGGATCCTCGCCCCAGGCAACGTCTATCGCCGCGACTTCTTCGATCCCTCGCACGCCCCGATGTTCGCGCAGGTCGAAGGGCTCGTCGTCGACGAAGGGGTCACCTTCGCCGACCTCAAGGCAACCCTCTCGCACTTTGCGCGCCGCTTCTTCGGAGCGGAGACCACCACGCGTTTCCGCCCGAGCTTCTTCCCGTTCACGGAGCCGAGTGCGGAGATGGATGTGCGCTGCGGGGTCTGCCGCGGCGCGGGCTGTGGGGTCTGTAAGCAGTCGGGGTGGATCGAGATCCTCGGCGCGGGGATGGTGCATCCCGCGGTGCTCGAGGCGGCAGGGCTCGATAGCGAGACGTACACCGGATGGGCCTTCGGGATGGGACCCGCGCGCACGGCGCTCTCACGCCACGGGATCCCCGACATCCGGATCCTCTACGACTCGGACGTCCGCGTCCTCGATCAGTTCGTCTCATGAACGTCTCGCACGCCTGGCTTGCTCGTTTCGTCCCGCACGGTCGCTCACCGGAGGCGATCCGCGATCTCCTCACCGCGCATGTGGCGACGGTGGAGGGGCTCGAGTCGTTGCGCCCCGACCTCGTCCCCTTCGTCGTGGGGCAGGTGATCGCGAGCGAGAAGATCCCCGAGACGAAGCTCTCGTACAACTCGGTCGATGACGGGAGCGGCACGCTCCTCGAGGTGGTCTGCGGTGCGCCGAATGTGACGGTGGGGGCCAAGTACCCCTTCGCGCGCACCGGGACGACGATGCCCGGCGGGCTTGTGATCGAGAAGCGGAAGATCCGCGGCTTCACCTCGAATGGGATGCTCTGCTCCGCGCGCGAGCTCGGACTCGGCGAGGACCATGATGGGATCCTCACGCTCGAGACCTCTGCGGCTCCGGGGACGCCCTTCCTCGAGGTCTTCCCGACGGGAGATGTGCGGATCGTCGTCGATGTGCTGCCGAATCGCCCCGATCTGCTCTCGCATCGTGGGGTGGCTCGCGAGGTCGCGGCGTTGACCGGGGTCGCGCTCCAGATGCCGGAGGAGCTCGCGGCGTTGCCTGCGCTCACCGCAGCGGTGGTGCGCGGTGGTCAAGAAGGTACGGCAGGCGGGATCACCGTGCGCATCGCCGATCGCGCTGATTGCCCGCAGTACGCGGCGGCGGTGATCGAGGGCATGGCGGTGGGGCCCAGCCCGGCCTGGTTGCGTGCGGCGGTGGAGGCGGTGGGTGGGCGGTCGATCAACAACCTCGTCGACGCCACGAACTACCTGCTGCACGGCTTCGGGCAGCCGGTGCATGCCTTCGATGCGGCGCGGCTCGGCGGCGCGACGCTTGAAGTGCGCCGCGCCCGTGCTGGGGAGACCCTGGTCACGCTCGATGGCGCGTCGCGAACGCTCGCGCCGAACATGCTCGTGATCGCGGACGGTTCGGCACCGACGGCGCTCGCCGGTGTGATGGGTGGGCAGGGGAGCGAGGTCACCGAATCCACGACGCGTGTGGTGCTCGAGGTCGCGGAGTTCGCGCCAGCGTTGGTACGTACGACGCGCCGCGCGGTTGGGCTCTCGACCGATGCGAGCTACCGGTTTGAGCGCGGGATCGACGGCGGGGCGCTCGAGGAGATGTTGAAGATCGGTGCGGCGTTGCTCGCGCAGGTGGGTGGCGGGAAGGTCACGGGGCTGGTGCATCTCGGTGAGGCCCCGTCGGCCCGGCCCGTGGTGACGGTGCGCCCGGCGCGGGTCGCGGCGGTGCTTGGGGATGCGGTGCCTGCGGCGGAGATCGCGGCGCTGCTCACGAGTGTCGGATGCGCGGTGGCGGCTTCGGGCGCGAACGGCGCGCTCGCGGTCACCCCCCCCTCGTGGCGCCACGATATCCATCGTGAGGTCGATGGCATCGAGGAGGTCGCGCGGTTACGCGGCTTTGAGAGACTGCCCGATGCATTGCAGGGCGCGCGGCCCGGCACCGTGCCCGATCATCCGCTCTGGGTCGCGTATCGCCGGTTGCGGGATGCGCTCGTCGCCGAAGGGGCGCATGAGGTGCGCCCGCTCCCCTTCGTGCGCGGCGAGGACGCCTCGCATGTGCGGGTGCGGAACCCCCTTGCCGAGGATGAGCCGCATCTGCGGCGGTCGCTCCTCGAATCGCTTGCGCGTCGCGCCGAGTACAACCTCACACGGATGCAGGGGGATGTACGGCTCTTCGAGGTCGGTGCGGTCTTCCGGCCGTCGAGCGCGGCGCTCCCGCATGAGGAGCATCGCGTCGCGGCGCTCGTGATGGGGTCGCGTCGCCCCGTGCACTTCTCCGAGCCACAGCCGCCGGCGTACGACGCCTGGGATGCGAAGGCGCTCGGCGAGCGGATGGCGGCGGTCGCGCATCCCGGTGCGGTGGTCACGCTCCGTGCGGCCGGTGAAGCGACGGGTGCGCTCTGGGAGATCGTCGCGGACGATCAGGTAGTCGGTGAGATCCGGCAGCTCGCCCTCGATGCGCCGGTGTGGGCGAGGCCCGCGTTCGGGATCGAGCTCATGCTCGGGGCGATGCCGAGCGCGCCGGTCGCACCGCCGCAGTCGCACGCGCATGGTACGGCGACGTCGCAAGAGCGGCGGGCCCCGGTTCGCTTCCGCACCCTCCCCACCACGCCGGCCGCGGAGTTCGATCTCGCGCTCCTCGTCCCCGACGCGGTCGAGGCGGCGGCGGTCGAGGCGGTGCTGCGTGAGGCGGGTGGGGCCCTCCTCGAGCGGTGTGTGTTGTTCGACGAGTTCCGCGGGACGGGGGTGGCCGAGGGGTTCCGCTCGCTCGCGTGGCGCCTCACCTTCCGGCATCCGGAGCGGACCCTGAAGGAGAAGGAGATCGAGGGTCGCCGGCAGCAGCTCCTCTCAGCGGTGGAGACCCGACTCGATGTCCGACCCCGTGTCGCCTGACGTACCGGTCTCCGCGGCCTTCCGCGAGCTCGAGCACCTCGTCCGCAACCTCGGCGAGGAGGTCGGGACCTTCCGGAAGCGTGCGCAGCAGGCCGAGGCGCGGCTCAAGGCGCTAGGCGCCGCGCCTGCGGGCGATACGAGCGCCGAGGAGCGGGTCGCGGCCCTCGAGGCGGAGAATGCGCACCTGCGGGCGCGGCTCGATCTGGCGGCCGAACGCACCAAGGCGATGCTCGAACGGGTGCGATTCCTGCGGCAGCAACACCTGCTCGGAGGGGAGTCATGACCATGCATTCCACGCGGGTCCGGATCGTCGGGGAGGAGTACACGATCCGAACGACCGTCCCGCCGGAGCAGACCGAGGCGGTGGCCGCGCATGTGGATGCGGCGATCCGGAAGGTCCTCGAGAGCCCGACGATCACCGACCCCGGGAAAGCGGCGATCCTGGCCGCGATGGCGATCACCGACGAGCTCTTCCGGGAACGTGAGGCGCAGCAGGCGGTGGCCGAGAAGATGAAGACTCTCTCGGGTGAGCTCCGGCGCTGGCTCCCGCCGGGGAAGCGCGGGGAATAGCTCGAGTAGCGTCGCGCAGGCGGCTCGCGAAACCGTCAGTCATCCCTGACAGTCGATGTCCGAACATCGTTTGCCATTTTTCATTCTCCGGGGTACCTTGGGGATGTGAGCACTGGGCGCGAATGCCCGTAGGTCTTTGTGCCGCTGTGAGTTACCCCTCCCGTCCCGCGCCCTTCGTCGGCGCCCGACCGGTCGGCGCCTTCACAGAGTGGTCCAGAGATCAGCGAGCTGCCGGCGCCTTCCTTTCTGATCTGCGGCGCTGGCCGGCCGCCTTGCTGATAGAGTGTCAAGATGATTCTTACGTTGCCCATCGCGATCGCGATCGGCGGTGCCCTCGTGGCCGCCCTTCCGATCGCATTCGTTTTCGGACGTCGTTCGGGCCAGCGCGTCGGTCGTGCCGCCGCGGAAGCGGCCCAGCAGGCCGCCGGGGAATCGGCGGAACAGCTCGCCAAGAAGATCCGCAGCGACGCCGAGCGAGAGGCCGATGCCGCTCGCAAGCAGGCGGTCCTCGCCGGAAAGGAAGAGGTGATGAAGGTGCGCGAGGCCTGGGAGCAGGAGGCCCGCAAGCGCCGCGAGGAGATCGAGCGCGAGGAGCGCCGGGTCGTGGAGCGCGAGCAGCAGATCGACAAGAAGGTCGACATCGTCGACCAGAAGGACCGCGACCTCGGCCGCCGGGCGAGCGAACTCGGACGCCGGGAGAAGCAGCTCGAGGAGCGTCAGGTCGAGCTCGACGGGATGCTCGGTGAGGAGCGTCGTCGGCTCGAGCAGCTCGCCGGGCTCTCGGCCACCGAGGCCAAGGCCGAGCTGATCCGTCGCATGGAGGAGGAGGCGCACGCCGATGCCGCGAACCGGATCCGCGAGATTCGTGACTCGGCCAAGCGCAACGCCGACCGCGAGGCGAAGAAGATCGTCGCGCTCGCCGTCCAGCGGATCGCGGCCGAGCACACGGCGGAGATCACTGCCTCGGCGGTCTCGCTCCCGAAGGACGACATGAAGGGGCGCATCATCGGGCGCGAGGGGCGGAACATCCGCGCCTTCGAGCTCGCGACCGGGGTGGACGTCATCATCGATGACACGCCGGATACGGTGGTGGTCAGCTGCTTCGATCCGGTCCGGCGCGAGGTCGCGCGGCTCGCACTCGAGAAGCTCGTCGCCGACGGGCGCATCCATCCGGGGCGGATCGAGGAGGTCGTCGAGAAGTCGCGGAAGGAGGTCGACGCCTCGATCATCGAGACGGGGGAGCAGGCGGCCTATGAGGTGGGCGTGCATGGGCTGCACCCCGAGATGATCAAGTTGATCGGCCGCATGAAGTGGCGGACGAGCTATGGGCAGAACATCCTCGCGCATTCCAAGGAGGTCGCCTTCCTCGCCGGGATGATGGCGGCGGAGCTCGGGCTCGATGTGGCGATGGCCAAGCGCGGCGCCCTGCTGCACGACGTGGGGAAGGTGCTCACGCACGATCACGAAGGGACGCACGTGCAACTCGGCGTGGAGGTCGCGACCAAGTATGGGGAGAGTCCCCTCGTCGTGAACTGCATCGCGGCGCACCACGATGATGTGCCGCACGAGAGCGAGGTCTCGGTGCTCGTGCAGGCGGCGGATGCGATCTCGGGCTCACGCCCGGGCGCGCGCCGGGAAGCCTTCGAGACCTACGTGAAGCGGCTCGAGGGGCTCGAGAAGATCGCGTCGGGCTACAAGGGCGTCGATCGCGTCTTCGCCATCCAGGCGGGGCGCGAGGTGCGCGTGATCGTCGATCCGGACGGCATCGACGATGCGCGCATGCAATCCCTCACCGCCGAGATCGCGCGGCGGGTCGAGTCCGAGCTGCAGTACCCGGGGCAGATCAAGGTCGTGGCGATCCGAGAGACGAGGGCCTCCGACATTGCCCGCTGAACGGATCGATGGGGTCGCGATCGCGGCCACGGTACGGGCGCAGGTCGCCACGGACACCGCGGCGCTCGTCGCGCAGGGGATCGTCCCCGGGCTGACCGTCGTCCTCGTCGGCGACGACCCGGCGAGCGCGGTCTACGTGGCCTCCAAGGAGAAGGCGTGCACGGAGGCGGGGATGCGGGGCGAGACGATCCGTCTCGACGCCGCGACCCCCGAGGGGGAGCTCCTCGCGCTGATCGATCGACTCAATGCCGATCCGGCGGTGCATGGGATCCTCGTGCAGATGCCGGTCCCGAAGCACATCGATGCGCAGAAGGTGATCCGGCGCATCGATCCGATGAAGGACGTCGATGGCTTCCATCCGGTGAATGCCGGCAAGGTGCTGATCGGCGATGCCGATGGGTTCGCGCCCTGTCGGGGACGGGCGCCGATTGCACGGTGACGATCTGCCATTCGCGGACCACGAATCTCGCCGCGCACACGCGCCGCGCGGATATCCTGATCGCTGCCATCGGGAAGCCGGAGATGGTCACCGCCGACATGGTGAAGCCGGGCGCCGTGGTGATCGACGTGGGGATCAATCGCGTCGAGGACCCGAGCGCCAAGAAGGGCTATCGGATCGTCGGGGACGTGAAGTACGACGAGGTCGCCGCGGTCGCGTCGAGGATCACCCCCGTCCCTGGTGGGGTCGGGCCGATGACGATCGCGATGCTCCTCGCGAACACCGTGCGCGCCGCGCGGCTCGCGCACGGGCGCTGACCGCCATCGTGTTCGACGCGCCCGGCAGCTCGCCGGACCAGGCCTTCGGCGTCGGCGAGCTCACCACGCTCGTCAAGCAGGCGCTCGAGGGGGGATTCCCCCCGCTCTGGGTGAAGGGGGAGGTCTCCGGGTTCAAGCGGCACACCAATGGGCACTGGTACTTCTCCCTCAAGGACGCCACGGGGCAGCTGCCCTGCGTGGTCTGGGCGCGCGAGACGCGCCGGATCCCCGCCCCCCCCGACGAGGGGATGGCGGTCTTCGCGCGCGGGCAGCTCACCGTCTATCCAGCGCAGGGGAAGCTGCAGTTCATGGTCGACGCCCTCGAAGCCGAGGGGGAAGGGCTCTGGAAGAAGGCGTTCGACGCACTCAAGGCGACGCTCGACGCCGAGGGGCTCACCGATCCGGCACGGAAGCGGCGCCTGCCGCGCTTCCCGCGCACGGTGGCGGTGATCACGAGTCTCGATGGTGCGGCGCGACGGGATATCGAGGCGGTGATCCGTCGGCGCCACCCCGGGGTGCATCTCGTGCTCATCGGGGCGGTGGTGCAGGGGGAGGGGGCGCCGGCCTCCCTCGTCGCGGCGCTCGATCGCCTCGCGCGCTGGGGTGGTGCCGACGTCGCGATCATCGGTCGCGGTGGGGGCTCGCGCGAGGATCTCTGGTGCTTCAACGACGAGTCGGTCGCGCGCGCCATCGCCGCGTCCCCCGTCCCGATCATCTCCGCGGTGGGGCATGAGATCGACGTGACGATCGCCGATCTCGTGGCCGACCTGCGAGCTGCGACGCCGTCAGTGGCCGCGGAGCACGCGGTGCCGATCCTCGCCGAGGTGCAGGAGCAGCTCCGGCGACTCGGCGGACGCCTGGCCGACGCCCTCGAGGATCGCGTGGTGGCGGAGCGCCGGGCGCTGACCACCCAGCTGGAACGCTTCACCCTGCGGGCCACCCGCATGGTCGAGCGGCGCCGCGCCCGCGTACAGCAGGTCGCGGGGCGGCTCGAGGCCCTCTCCCCGGTGGCGACCCTCGCGCGCGGGTTCACCATCGCACGGGACGCCGAGGGTCGGGCCCTCGCCACCCGGTCGGCCTTCGCCGTCGGTGCTACATTCGACCTATTGGTGCAGGACGGGCGCGTGCGCGCCCGGACCGAATCCGTCCACGACGACGCCCCGCATCTCCCCTCTCGCGCATGAGCTTCGAGCAGACCCTCGCCCGGTTGGAGCAGATCGCCTCCTCCCTCGACCGCGATGACCTCCCGCTGGAGGAGGCGTTGCGTCTCTTCGAGGAGGGGATCGCCAAGCTCCGCGAGGCGAACGCCGCCCTCGGTGAGGCGGAGGGGAAGGTCCAGCGGTTGATCGAAGGGGCGTCAGGGGTCTTCGCGTTGGAGGAGGAGTCGTGACGGAGCCCGTCGTCGCCCCGGTCGATTTCGGCGCCGACCGCACCACAGTGGGGCGCGCGCTCGAGGCCCTCATGGTCCGCACCCTCGATGGGCGCGACGGGGTCGTCTACGAGGCGATCCGCTACGCACTCGAGGGGGAAGGGAAACGGCTCCGGGCGATCCTCGTGATGAGCGCGTACCGCGCCGCCGGGGGCCGGGGCGATGCCAGCCATCTCGCGGCCGCGGTGGAGGTGGTGCATGCCTACTCCCTCGTCCACGACGACCTCCCCTGCATGGACGATGACGACATGCGTCGTGGGCGCCCGACCGTGCATGTGGTGCACGGCGTCGGCGCGGCGACGGCAGCGGGGATGGCGATGGTCCCCCTCGCCGCGCGCGCGGCGTACGAGGCGGCGATCGGCCTCGGGCTCACGCCAGAGGAATCGCTCGCCATCGTGCATGTGCTGATGCGTGCCTCAGGGGCCGGCGGGATGATCGGGGGCCAACTGCTCGACCTCGAGGCCGAGGGGAAGTCGCTCTCGCTCGAGGAGCTCGAGCGGATCCACCGGCTCAAGACGGGCGCGCTGATCGAGGCCGCGATGCGGATCGGTGGGCTCGCGGCGCGCGCTCCCGAGGGGCTCCTCGAGGCCTTCGGGACCTACGGCGCCTCGATCGGGCTCGCCTTCCAGATCGCCGATGATGTGCTCGATATCACCGCGACCACCGACCAGCTCGGGAAGACGGCGGGGAAGGACGTCGAGTACCGGAAGAGCACCTATCCCGCCCTCCTCGGCGTCGCGGGAGCGAAGTCCCGCGCCGAGGCGTTGGTCCAAGAGGCCTGTCAGGGGCTCCAGGCGCATGGCGCGCTGACCCCTGAGCTCGATTTCCTCGCGCGGTTCGTCGTCGCGCGGCGTTCCTGATGTCATCTTTCGGGTTCCCCATCCTCACCCGTCGTCGCTCATGACCCTTCTCGACCGTATCCAGCGTCCTGCGGACCTGCGCACCCTCTCCTCGGCGGAGCTCACGCAGCTCGCGCAGGAGGTCCGTGACTTCCTCATCGAGACCTGCTCCGTCACCGGCGGGCACATCGGCGCCGGCCTTGGCGTCGTCGAGCTCACGATCGCGCTGCATCAGGCGTTCGATACCCCGCGGGATCAGCTCGTCTGGGACGTCGGGCACCAAGGCTATCCGCACAAGGTGCTGACGGGGCGCAAGGACCAGATGCACACGCTGCGCCAGGAAGGAGGGATCTCGGGCTTCCTCAAGCGGACCGAGAGCCCGTACGACACCTTCGGGGCGGGGCATGCCGCGACCTCGATCTCGGCGGCGCTCGGGATGGCGGCGGGGCGCGATCTGCGCGGTGAGGACTTCAAGGTCGTCGCCATCATCGGCGATGGGTCGCTGGGGTCGGGGCTCGCCTATGAGGCGCTCAACAACGCCGGCGCGATGGACCGCGACTTCATCGTCGTGCTCAACGACAACGAGATGAGCATCGCGCCGAACGTCGGGGCGATGCACAAGTACCTGACCTCGGTACAGCGCAACCCGATCTACAACCGCTTGCGGAGTGCGATCGGCGATTGGGCCGATCATGCCTCGGGCGTGTTCAAGGATGCCGGGACGATCGTCCGGAAGTGGGAGGAGTCGGTGAAGGCCTTCCTCACCCCGGGGGTGCTCTTCGAGGAGCTCGGCTTCCGCTACTTCGGGCCGATCGATGGGCACGACATCGAGCAGATGGCGGTGACTTTCGAGTCGGTGAAGCAGTTCAAGGGGCCGCGGCTCGTCCATGTGATCACCCAGAAGGGGAAGGGATTCCCGGCGGGTGAGCATGGGGAGAAGTGGCATGCGCTCCCGCCCGGCCACGATCCGGCGACGGGGAAGCAGCGCACCGTCTCGACCGCGAACCCGAACTACACTGCGGTCTTCGGCGCCGCGCTCACCGAGCTGATGCGTGAGGATCCCGCACTCGTCGCGATCACCGCGGCGATGCCGGGGGGCACGGGGATCGGGACGGTGCAGAAGGCGCACCCGACACGGACCTTCGATGTGGGGATCGCCGAGGGGCATGGGGTGACCTTCGCCGCGGGACTCGCGACGCAGGGGGCCAAGCCGGTCGTCGCGATCTATTCGACCTTCCTGCAGCGCGGCTACGACAACATCGTGCATGATGTGGCGATCCAGTCGCTCCCAGTGATCTTCGCGATGGACCGCGCGGGACTCGTCGGCGAGGATGGGGAGACGCATGCCGGGCTCTACGACATCGCGTACATGCTCGCGGTGCCGAACATGACCGTGACCGCGCCGAAGGATGGGGCCGAGTTGGTGGGGCTCCTCCGTTCGGCGATGGCGCATCAGAGCGGCCCCTTCGCGGTGCGGTATCCGCGTGATGTGGCCCCGGATCTCGTGCCCGCGGCGGCGCAGATCCCGGCGGTGCCGCATGGCACCTGGGAGGTCCTGCGGAAGGGGGAGCGTGTGGCGATCCTCGCCGTGGGGACGATGGTGCACGAGTCGCTCAAGGCGGCGGCGGCGCTTGCGGCCGATGGGATCGACGTCACCGTGGTCAACTGCCGCTATCTCAAGCCGTACGACGAGACGACGCTCGCGGCGATCCTCGCGACGCACGATCGTCTCCTCGTGGTCGAGGAGGGGACCGTGGTGAATGGCTTCGGCGCCTTCATGGCGTCGGTGGTCGCCAAGCACGACGCCGACGTGCGCGTGCACACGCTCGGGGTCCCCGATCGGATCATCTATGCGGCGTCGCGGGCGAAGCAGCTCGCGCAGAGCGGGATCGATGCGGCGGGGATCGCGCGAGCGGTGCGGGCGTTGCGCGAGTCCGAGGCGCTCGCCGGGTGACCCAGCGGCTCGGTGTCGTCGGGCACCTCGGCTATGAGGGGCTGACCGAGGTCCTAGCGCTCCTGCAGCGCGAGGCGCCGCGCCATGGCTTCACGCTGCGGTACGAAGCGGCGCTGCGTGAGTCGCTCGGGGCGGGGGAGCTGCTCTCGAGTCCCGATGAGATCGATGCGCTCCTCGCCCTCGGGGGCGATGGGACGCTGCTGCGTAGCGCCCGTTTCCTCGATGGGGCCTCGGTCCCGATCTTCGGGGTCAATCTCGGGAAGCTCGGCTTCCTGACGACGTGCAGCCATGAACAGTTCGGGGCGGCCTTCGCCGCCTTCGCCGCCGGCGATTACCAGATCCAGTCGCGGTTGACGCTCGAGGCCTCCACGCGCTCGGCGGCCGGTGCCGTCGGCGTCCAGCTCCGCGCGCTCAACGATGTGGTCGTGCACAAGGGGGGGGTCGCGCGGGTGCTCCGCATGCGCGTCTTCGCGGACGATGAGCTCGTGGGGGCATTCGCCGCCGATGGCGTGGTGATCGCGACCCCGACGGGGTCGACGGCGTATTCGCTCTCCGCGAGCGGTCCGATCGTGGTCCCATCGCTCGAATCGCTCGTCATCACGCCAGTGGCTCCGCACACGCTGGCGCTCCGCCCGACGATCCTCCCGCCGGAGACGGTGCTGCGCATCGAGGTCGATGAGCTCCCCGAGGAGGTCCTCGTGACCGCCGATGGACAGGTGGGGACCTCGCTCGGCGCGGGGCAGCACCTCATCGTTCGGCGCAGCGCCGCGCCGGTGCACCTCGTGACCCTCTCCGGCGATTCGTTCTTCAGTCGCCTCCGGCAGAAGCTCGGCTGGGGCGGCCTCGCGGACCGCGACGGATGAGCTCGATGGCCACGCATCGCGCGGTCGTGATGCGATCGCCGCGGTCTCGTCGATCTACGCTCCCGTCATGCTGACCGAACTCCGAATCAAGCACCTCGCCATCATCGACGCGGTGACCCTCGCGCTCGCGCCGGGGTTCAACGTGCTCACCGGTGAGACGGGGGCGGGGAAGTCGATCATCGTCGGGGCGCTCGGGCTCTTGATCGGTGAGCGTGCCTCAGCGGATCTCGTCCGCACGGGGGCGGAGAAGGCGACCGTGGAAGGGGTGTTCGATGTGAGTGGTCGTGACGCCCTGATCCGCGACCTCGACCAACGTGGGATCGACTGCGACGGGACGTTGATCCTCAAGCGTGAGGTCGCGGCGGCCGGCGGTCGGGCACGCGCCTGGGTGAATGGCTCTCCGGTGACCGCGTCGGTCCTCGCGGAGATCGGACGCACGCTGGTGAACGTCCATGGGCAGCACGAGGCGCAGGTGTTGCTCGGTGCGGATGTCCAGCTCGAGATCCTCGATGCCTTCGGCGGGGCGTCGGCGGCGCGAGCGGCCACCGCCGAGGCGTTCGAGGCCCTCGCGGCGGCGGAGTCGGCGATCACCGAACTCTCGTCGCGGCGGGCTGCGGCACAGCAGCGCGCCGATTGGCTGGCGCATGTGGTGAAGGAGATCGGGGAGGCGACGCTCCAGGATGGGGAAGAGACCCGTCTCGATGACGAGGCGCGCCGACTCACGCACGCCGAGGAACTGCAGGGGTTGATCGGGGAGCTGACCGAGACGCTCGAAGGGGAGGAGGGGGTCTTGCCACGCCTCGGGCATCTCCAGCGCCCGCTGGCCTCGCTCCAACGGATCGACCCCTCGACGGCGCGGCTCCAGGAGCTCTTCGATGCGGCGTGGTATGCGCTCGAGGAGCTCGCGCGCGCCGCGCAGGCCTACGCCGATGGTGTGGAGCATGACCCGGCTCGCCTCGACGAGGTGGAGCGTCGGCGCGAGCTGATCTTCCGGTTGAGCAAGAAGTACGGTGGTTCGATCGCGGCGGTGCTGCAGATGGGGCGCGAATCCGCAGCGGAGCTCGATCTCCTCGATACCGCCGGGCTCGATCTGCGCACGCTCGAGGCGCAGCGTGTGGCGGCGGTCACGCGCTATCGCGAGGTGGCTGCCGTGCTCTCCAAGGCGCGGGGCAAGGCGGCGCAGGCGCTCGCCGCCGCGGTGGATGCGCGGCTCCCGGAGCTCGGGATGCCCGATGGGCATCTCTTCGTGGAGCTCCTCCCGCAGGAGGCCCCGAGCGCGACGGGAGTGGAACGCGTGGAGTTCCGCGTGGCACTCAATCTCGGGCACGAGGCGCGCCCCCTCGCACGGGTGGCGTCGGGTGGGGAGCTCGCGCGTGTGATGTTGGCCCTCAAGACGATCCTCGCCCGCCTCGACGGGGTGCCGACCCTGATCTTCGATGAGGTCGATGCCGGGATCGGCGGTCGCACCGGGCTCATGGTCGGGGATGCGATGCGGGATGTCGCCGCGCACCATCAGGTGTTCGCCATCACCCATCTCCCGCAGATCGCGGCGCGCGCGCATCATCACATCGTGGTGAGCAAGGGGGCGCGGGGTGGGGTGACGACGTCCGATGTGCTGGTCGTCACCGACGAGGCGCGGGTCGACGAGATCGCGCGGATGTTGGGCGGGAGCACCGAGAGTGCGACGAGTCGCGAGCATGCCCGCGAACTGCTGGAGACGGCGCAGCGATCACGCAGTGCGAGGAGGCGCTCGGGGTCGGCACCGCCGGCGAGCGCTGATGGGCCCGCGCCCGCTCAGCGCGCGCGGAAACGCGGATAGACTCGGAGGACGATCCGGTCTTCGAAGCGCTTGGGGACGATCCCCGCGCCACTCGCCAGGGACTGCAGATGGAGATAGCTGATCTCCCAGGCAATCCCGTCGCGTCCATGCGCACGAGCGGCGAGGGTGGAGTAGGTCGCGCCGAGCGCGGCACGATGCGATGAGGTCGCGGTGCGGGCATCGAGGAGCGCGGCATCCATCGGGAGCTGACCCGGGAGGAGATCCTCCACCGGTGCGCCCGCTGCGAGCGCATGCTGGTCCATCGTCGTGCGACGCCACTGCCAGAGTGCGGTGAGCGCGATGTAGTCACTCACCTGCCACCGCGGCGCCACCTCGGCCTCGAGGGCCGAGCCCGGGCGCACGTCCGTGGGTCGGGTCCGCCACGCTTCGAGGAACTCCTGCGAGGCGAGCGAGGGCAATCGCAGGTCGCGCGCCACCGAGCCGATCCCTTGGGCGAATCCCACGTTCACCGTCGCCCAGAACCGCTCGTCCCAGACGAGGTCGGTGTGCGAACGCACCGTGACGGCGTGCATCCCCGTACCGGTAGCAAGGTCGATGAACCCATCGGGGTCATCCGGTGTCCCCGTCCCGATGCGTACGTCGAGCCCGATCGACTGCCGGATCCCGCGTGCCTCTGCCGTAAAGCGTCCGTTGTCGCCGCGTGCGACCCGGTCGAGCACCAAGATCTTCGCCCCCACATGCACGTCCCCGATCGCGGTGAGCGCGTTGTCGTTCAGGGCGCGCGCGCCGTACCCCCGTGAGGAGTCCGCGACGAGCGCGCTGAGATCGGCGGCGGTCAGCGGGGTCTGCGCCCCGAGCGGGAGCGTCGCGCCTGTGAGCGAGGTGATGCCATAGCGTGACATCGCCGTCGCCAGGGAATCGCTGCGCGCCTTGAGGGCGGAGTCGATCGCCGAGCCCGCCATCGGGACGTACGGCCGCCCGGCGGTGATGGTCGAGCCGTAGAGCTGCGAGAGTCCGGTCGCGAATTGCCCGGCGATCGCAGCGAGGGTCGCGACGCGCGAGAGCTCGGCCAAGATCGTGGGGCACTGCGCCGATGTCCCCGGGTTCGCCACGCAGGCATCGCGCCGGGCGATCAACGCCGCCGCCGCCGCGCTGTAGCGCCCGATCGCCGTCCCGTTCGCTACGGCGACACCGCTTCCGAGAGTGATCGGATTCACCCCGACATTCGCCCGCCCACTATCGCCGCGCATGCGCAACAGTGCTTCGGCACGCGTGCGCACCAGCGTCGCGCGCACGCCGAGCGTGATCCGATCGGTGAGCCCGTATTCGAGTCCGACCGGCGTCACGAAGAGGCGTTGGCGCACATCGAGGCGCGGCGACCCCAACGTGCTTGGGAGTCCCGGCACGCCGAGCGCCCTCAGGGAGGCGTCGAGCGGTCCGAGCAACGAGAGGCGCACGGCGTTCAGAGAATCCCCGGTGAGCGGGGCTCCGAGCCCCTCGAGCGTGCCGTCGCGCCAGCGATCCCGCTGCACCGACGACTCCCCACCGACCGTCGCCCGGAAGGTGCGCCGAGGCAGGGTGACGGCGTCCTCGGTGGGGCCGAGGATCCGCTGCGCGTGCACCGAGGGCGCGCTGGCGAGGAGCGCGGCGAGGGTGACGGTGAGGCGCCGAATGGCGCGCGAGGTCCGAGGGAGGGGCACTGAGGATTAGTTTCTTGAGACCGTGTCCGAAGATAACCTCACCCCCTCTGCTACCGAGTCGACCCCCACCGGGGTCCCCGTGCCGACGATTCCCTGGCAGGTGACGGGGAACCACTGGCTCGCCCTCCCCTGCATCCACCCCGGCGATGCGTCGATCCACGCGGTGGGATTGCTGCACCGAGGGGCGCGCGCCGCCGTGGAGTTCGCCGGTCACGCCGACTTCGTGCAGGGGCAGGGCCCCGCGCTGGCGCGCCCGCGCCTCGTCGTCGACGGGGCGCCGGTGGCCCTCGGTTCCGGCCGGATCGCCTGGGAGCGAGCCCTCCAGTGGCTCCCGACCTTCACGGCGCAGGTCGGTGACCTCTTGGTGCGTGGGACGATCTTCGCGCCATTCGGCCAGGACGCCGACATGGCGGGGGCGGTCTATGCGATGGCGCTCGAGAATCGCGGGAGCGTGCCGCACTCCATCGACGTCGGACTCGAGGGGACGCTCGGCCATCGACAGATCCGCGTGCGGACCCCCCGCCCAGCCGAGGATGCGCATCGCATCACGCGGTCGGCGCACGATGTGGTGCTCCTGGATGGGGCGGCGGTCCCCGGGCTCGTCGCACTTGCCGTCGCGGCTGATGGCGCGGCGGTGGTGCAGGTGGAAGAGGGAGAGACACCGACCTATGCCCTCACCCGCACGGTGACGCTCGCGCCTGGGGAGCGCGCGGAGGTCGCGTTCTATCTGGCGGCGGGCCCGGAGCGCGATGGGGCGGAGGCGACCTGTGCGGTGATGCGCCGACGTGGTTGGCGGCCCTTGCTCACCGCGACACGCGATGCGTTGCGGATGCTCGAGCAGTCGACCGGTGTGGAATCGCTCGATGCACTGATCACGCGCCATCTCTGCTTCGCCTACTTCTTCTCGGTCGGGCGCGCGCTGGACGACGCGCACTTCTACATCGTGCGGAGCCGGGCCCCGTGGTGCCCGTCCGGGATGACGATCCGCGATTGGGAGGCGCTCGCCTGGACGGTGCCCGCGGTGCAGCTCGCCGACGCGCCGCTCGCGCGCGAGTTGATCCTGCGGATGTGTGAGGTGCATGGCTACGCGCCGGGGCGTGGGGTCCACTACCTCGACGGCACCCTCTTCGAGCCTGGGTTCACCCTCGAGGGGGCGGCCTCGTACGCGGTAGCGGCGGAGCGCTATATCCGCGAGTCCGGCGATGATCAGATCGTCGAGGAAGGGGTGCTTGCCGATACGCTCTACCTCTCGCACGACGATCTCGTCGCGCGGCGCGATGCGCAGCATCCGCTCTATCGTACCGAGGTGACACTCGATGGGCGTCCGACACCGTTGCCTTTCTCACTGCACGGCAACGCCGTCGTCGCCTTCGCGATGGACGCCTTCAAGAAGCTCCTCGACGAGGAGGGGGCGAAGGAGGTGCAGGATCCGGCCGCGATCCGCGCCGCGCTCCGTCGGCACTTCGTCACCGGTGGGGAGGGGAAGAGCACCTTCGCCGCCTCGGCCGATCTGCGTGGCGAGCGCACCCTCGATGACGACCCGGTGGGCTCGGCGCTCTGGCTCCCGCTCTGGGAGGCGATCGACCGGACGGATTCCACCTATCGCCGCACGGCGAAGCGGATCGGGGCCTCGGAGGCGCTGGCGGTGCAGATCGCGCGGCTCCTCGGGCCCGATGCCGGTGAGATGCTCGAGTGGGTGCGTCGGGCGCCGCTCGCGAATGGCTGGGCCGCCTCACGCACCGATGCGGATGGGCGGGCGCAGGTCGATGGGGGGGATGCGGCGCTGAGTGGTCTGCTCGCCGCGACCCTCTGGTTCGCGGTCCATGCGCACGGGGTGCGGCCGAATTAGCGCGAGGTGGTCGCGCGCGCCGATGCGCCTCGCGATGCTGACAGTGCCGGGGGTGGGAATCGAACCCACACGGGGGTCACCCCCCAAGGGATTTTAAGTCCCTCGCGTCTCGCCAATTTCGCCACCCCGGCGGGGAACGACGAACGGGGACGGCCACGCCGCCCCCGCTTGGCCCTACACCAGACCCTGAGAGCGGGAAACGGGACTCGAACCCGCGACCCCAACCTTGGCAAGGTTGTGCTCTACCAACTGAGCTATTCCCGCGTGAGGCGAAGGTTAGGCCATCCCCTCGGAGGGGGCAAGACGATTCGGGGCGACGAAGATCTTGGGGAGGCGCCTTTTCAGGGAGGAGGAAGTAACCGATGGCGCATTCTCGCCTAACTTTCCGCGATGCGCTCGTTCGACCTCCCCGGCGATAAATCGATCTCGCACCGCGCCCTGATCCTCGCCGCGGTCAGCGCGGGGCGTGCGCGGATCCGTGGGGTGCTGCCGTCCGCCGATGTCGCGTCGACGGCTGGCGTCCTCACCGCCCTCGGCGTCGCCGTCCCGCCGTTAGACCCAAACGAGATGGTGATGACGGGATTGGGTCTGCGCGGGCTTCGTGCCCCGTCGACCGACCTCGATTGCGGGAACAGTGGGACTTCGGCGCGCCTCCTCGCCGGTCTCCTCGCTGGTGCTGGGCTCCCCGCGCGATTCATAGGCGACGCCAGTCTCAACGCGCGACCGATGCGTCGCGTCGCCGAGCCCCTCCGGGCGATGGGCGCCGACGTCACGACGAGCGCCAGCGATCGCCCTCGACACCATCGAGATCCCCGGCGACTGCTCGAGCGCCGCCTTCCTCCTCGGCCTCGCCCTCCTCGGCGGCAGCCCCGCGCTCGCCCTGCGAGGTGTCGGCGTGAACCCCGGTCGCACCGGCGCGATCGAGGCACTCCGGCGGATGGGGGCGTCGATCCGTTTCGAAGCAGAGCGCGTCTTCGGCGAGGAACCGGTCGCGACGCTCATCGCCGAACCGAGCGTACTCCGCGGGATCACGATCGGTGGTGCGGAGATCCCAGCGCTCATCGATGAACTTCCCCTCCTCGCCTGCGTCGCGGCCCGTGCCGAAGGGGAGACGCGGGTCAGCGGAGCGGGGGAGCTGCGGGTGAAGGAGAGCGATCGGATCCGCGCCGTGGTCGAGAACCTCCGGGCGATCGGGGCAGAAGCGGAGGAATGCTCGGATGGCTTCGTCGTCCGCGGGAGCGATCGCCCGTTGCACGGGACCGTGCGTACCCACGGCGATCATCGGATCGCGATGGCCTTCGGCATCCTCGGCGCGCTCCCCGGCAATGCGATCACCATCGATGACCCATCGTGCGTGCGGGTCTCCTGGCCTACTTTCTGGGATGTCCTCCGCGATGCCACCTGACGCCACCCCCCCCATCGTCGTCGCCATCGACGGCCCCGCCGCCTCGGGGAAGTCGACCACGGCCAAGCGGGTCGCGGCGACGTTGGGATTCCGGCATGTGGACTCCGGCTCGATCTACCGAGCGGCGACGGCGGCGACCCTCCGGCGGGAGCCCGATCCCACCCAGTGGACCGAGGCCTTGGTGCTCGAGGCGGCGCAGAGCGTCACCCTCGAACCGGGCGCCGGGACCTTCCACCCCCGGCTCGACGGCGAGGCGGTGGATGAGGAGCTGCGCGGGACGGCGGTGACCTCACGCGTCTCACTGATCGCCGGGATGCCGGGGGTGCGGCGCTGGGCGAATGGGATGGTGCGGGGGGCGGCGGCGGGGCACGCCGTGGTCTGCGACGGGCGCGACATGGGGACGGTGGTCTTCCCGGAGGCCGCGGTGAAGGTCTTCCTCGTGGCCGACCCGGCGGAGCGGGCGCGGCGGCGGGTCCTGGAGCGGGTGGGGCGGGCCCCGACCGAGGCCGAGGTGGCGGCGGAGGTGGAGGCGCTCCTCCGGCGGGATGCCTTGGATGAGCGGCAGACCCGGCGGGCGGCGGACGCCGAACTGATCGACACCACCCACCTGACCCAGGATGCGCAGGTGGCCCGGATCGTGGCGCTGGCGCGGACGGCGAGTCGGGGCTAACTTCAAAGGCTCCACTCACTTCCACTCCATGCCTCGACGCGGCGAGCCGAACCCTCCGCGACCGGATGTCCCACTCATGACCGCCACCGAAGCACTGCTCTCCCCCGAGCTGATCGCGCGCCGGAAGCGCGACGCCCAGAAGGCCCAGCTCCGCCCCCTCGCCAACCGCCGCCCCGAGCTGTACGACGAAGACGAGCTCTCGTCGTCCGAGTTCGATGCGATGATGGAGATGTACAACGGGACCCTCGCCTCGATCGAAGAGGGCGAGATCGTGAAGTCCCGCGTCCTCGAGATCCGCGAGAACCTCGTGGTCCTCGACATCGGGTTCAAGTCCGAAGGGACGATCCCGCTCGAAGAGTTCAAGGATATGCCCGAGCTCAAGGCGGGCGATGAGGTCGAGGTCCTCCTCGAGCACCTCGAGGACAGCGAAGGCTCCGTCGTGCTGTCCAAGAAGAAGGCTGACTTCATGCGCGTCTGGGAGCGGATCCGCGTCGCGTACGAGTCGGATCAGCCCGTCGAGGGCGTGCTCGTCAAGAAGATCAAGGGGGGCGTGGTCGTCGACCTCATGGGGGTCGATGCCTTCCTCCCCGGCTCGCAGATCGCGCTCCGTCGCGTCCCGAACATCGACGAGCTCCTCGGGCAGAAGTACGAATTCAAGATCATCAAGCTCAACAAGCGTCGCCGCAACATCGTCGTCTCGCGCCGCGTGATCCTCGAGACCGAGCGCGCCGGCAAGCGCGAGCGGCTCATGAAGGAGCTGGGCAAGGACCAGGTCCGGAAGGGCGTCGTCAAGAACATCACCGACTTCGGGGCGTTCATCGACCTCGGCGGCGTCGACGGCCTCCTGCACATCACCGACATGTCGTGGGGCCGCATCTCCCATCCGAGCGAGATGGTCCAGATCGGGATGGAGCTCGAGGTCAAGGTGCTCGACATCGATTGGGAGCGCGAGCGCATCTCACTCGGCCTCAAGCAGCTCCAGGCCTATCCGTGGAAGGACGTCGCGGAGAAGTACCCGGTCGGGACGCGCGTCTCGGGCAAGGTGGTCTCGATCACCAACTACGGCGCCTTCATCGAGCTCGAGCCAGGCATCGAAGGGCTCGTGCACATCTCCGAGATGAGCTGGACCCGCAACGTCCGCCACCCCTCGAAGCTCGTCAGCATCGGCGAGGCGATCGAGGCCGTGGTGCTCAAGGTCGACACCACCGAGGAGAAGATCTCGCTCGGCATGAAGCAGACCGAGCAGGATCCGTGGATGGTGCTGCCGCATAAGTACCCGGTCGGCACGCGCCTCAGCGGCAAGGTCCGCAACCTCACCTCGTTCGGCGCCTTCGTCGAGATCGAGGCGGGGATCGACGGGCTCATCCATATCTCCGACATGTCGTGGACCAAGCGCGTCCAGCACCCGTCGGAGGTCGTCAAGAAGGGCGACACCGTCGACGTGGTGATCCTCAACATCGACGCGGAGAACAAGCGGATCTCGCTCGGCCTCAAGCAGGCCTCTGAGGATCCCTGGCTCCGGATCGGCGAGTCGTACCCGGTGGGGACCGAGCTCCCCGGCGTCGTGGCGCGCCTGATGGAAAAGGGTGTCGTCGTCGACATCGGCAACGACATCGAAGGGTTCATCCCGCTCTCGCACTTCGAGGGGCAGGTGGAGAGCCCGGCGGACGTCGCGTGGGAGCAGATGGCGATCACCGTGCGCATCCTCGAGGTGGATCCGATCCACCGCCGGATCGTGCTCGGTGTGGTCGACATCCCGGCGGGCCAGGAGCGGCCGGCGGAGCCCTCGAAGGTCCATAGCGAGGATGAGGTCCCCGAGATCCCCGCGGACCTCGACTCGGCGATGGAGGACTGACCGCGTCAGCGGTCAGCGATCCCACGGTGAGCCACGAGGCCCCGGTCGCCACGCGACCGGGGCCTCGTCGTTTCTTGCACTTCCCGGGGGCGAAAAGAGGTGCCCCCCGGGCCTGTGAGCCGACGCGCGCCGTGATACGTTTCCCGCCATGTCTTCCATGCGTGAGAAACTCGATCAGCTGGAGCGCCGTCGCGCCGAGTCCGAGCGCGGGGGTGGCCCCGAGCGACTGAAGGCGCAGCACGACAAGGGGAAGCTCTCCGCCCGCGAGCGGATCGACCTCCTCCTCGATGAGGGGAGCTTCGTCGAGACCGATCGCTACGTCACCCATCGCTCGACCGACTTCGGGCTCGACCAGCAGCGCCCCGACGGCGACGGCGTCGTCACCGGCCACGGACGGATCGACGGACGCCTCGTCTACGTCTACTCGCAGGACTTCACCGTCTTCGGCGGCTCCCTCTCCGAGGCGCACGCGGGGAAGATCTGCAAGATCATGGATCTCGCGATGCAGAACGGCGCACCGGTCATCGGGCTCAACGATTCCGGTGGCGCGCGCATCCAGGAGGGGGTCGTCTCCCTCGGCGGTTACGCCGACATCTTCCTTCGCAACACCCTCGCCTCGGGGGTGATCCCGCAGATCTCCGCCATCCTCGGCCCCTGCGCCGGCGGGGCGGTGTACTCCCCGGCGATCACCGACTTCATCTTCATGACCCGCGGGACCTCCTACATGTTCGTGACGGGGCCCAACGTGGTGAAGACGGTGACGCACGAGGAGGTCTCGATGGAGGCCCTCGGCGGCGCCGACACGCATGGGGCGACCTCGGGGATCTCGCACTTCACCACGAGCTCCGAGGTGGAGTGCCTGCAGGGGATCCGCGACCTGCTGCGCTACCTGCCGAGCAACAACGTCGATGCGGTCCCGCGTGGCCCGGGTCGCGACCCGCGCGACCGCCGGGAGGAGGCGCTCCTCGACTGCATCCCTCCGATCGCGACGCAGCCGTACGACATGCATGACGTGCTCCGCCGCGTGGTGGATGACGGCGCCTTCCTCGAGGTGCAGCCCGACTTCGCGGGGAACATCCTCTGCGGCTTCGCCCACCTGGGCGGGTACAGCGTGGGGATCGTCGCGAACCAGCCCGCGGTGCTGGCTGGTGTGCTCGACATCGACGCGAGCGTGAAGGCGGCGCGCTTCATCCGCTTCTGCGACGCCTTCAACATCCCGGTCGTGACCTTCGTCGACGTGCCGGGGTTCCTCCCCGGCGTCGCGCAGGAGCATGGGGGGATCATCCGGCATGGGGCGAAGCTCCTCTACGCCTACTGCGAGGCGACGGTGCCGAAGCTCACCGTGATCACGCGCAAGGCATACGGCGGCGCGTACGACGTGATGAGCTCCAAGCACATCCGCGGCGATCTCAACCTCGCCTGGCCCTCGGCGGAGATCGCGGTGATGGGCCCCAAGGGGGCGGTGGAGATCCTCTTCAAGAAGGAGATCGCCGAGTCGGCGAATCCGGCGGCGGCGCTCGATGCCAAGGTGACGGAGTACGCGGAGAAGTTCGCGAACCCGTATGTGGCGGCGAGCCGCGGCTATGTGGATGATGTGATCGATCCGCGCGAGACGCGCCCGCGCCTCATCGAGGCGCTCGAGGCGTTGCAGGGGAAGCGCCAGCGGAACCCGGCCAAGAAGCACGGGTGCATCCCGCTGTGAGCCTGAAGCAGACCGCGGCGCCCGCCGCTCGTCCGATCCGTCGCGTCCTCATCGCCAACCGAGGGGAGATCGCGGTGCGGATCGCGCGCGCCTGCCGCGAGTTGGGGATCGAATCGATCGCGGTCTACTCCGAGGCCGATGCGGGGGCATCGCATGTGCGCGCCGCCGACCGCTCGGTGTTGATCGGCCCCGCGCCGGCGAGCCAGAGCTATCTACGCGGAGATCATCTGATCGAGGTCGCGAAGCAGCTGGAGGCTGACGCGATCCACCCCGGGTATGGCTTTCTCTCCGAGCGCGAGTGGTTCGCGCGTGCGGTGCGTGAGGCGGGGCTGATCTGGGTCGGTCCGCCGGCGGAGGCGATCGCGGCGATGGGCTCCAAGACCGCGGCGCGCACCCTGGCGATCGCGGCTGGGACCCCGGTGGTGCCCGGCACCACCGAAGCGCTGCGCGATGCGGCGCAGGCGGCCGAGCTCGCCGCACAGTTCGGCTATCCCGTGCTCCTCAAGGCCGCTGCTGGCGGGGGCGGGAAGGGGATGCGGGTGGTCCGTGCGCCAGCGGAGGTCGCGAGCGCGCTCGAGTCGGCGCAGCGCGAGGCGCAGAACGCCTTCGGCGACGATGCGGTCTATATCGAGAAGTACATCGAGGGACCGCGTCACGTCGAGATCCAGATCCTCGCCGACGCGCATGGCACCTGCGTGGCGGTGGGGGAGCGCGAGTGCTCGATCCAGCGCCGCCATCAGAAGATGATCGAGGAGGCGCCGAGCGTCGCCGTCTCCCCCGAGTTACGGAAGCGGATGGGGGATGCCGCCGTCGCGGCGGCGAAGGCCGCGGGCTATGTGAACGCCGGTACCTGCGAGTTCCTCCTCGATGCGCACGGGGAGTTCTACTTCCTCGAGATGAACACGCGCATCCAGGTGGAGCATCCCGTGACCGAGTTGGTGACGGGGCTCGACCTCGTGCAGTGGCAGCTGCGCATCGCGGCGGGGGAGCAGCTCCCCTTCACGCAGGCACCGGAGCCACGCGGGTGGGCGATCGAGTGCCGCATCACGAGTGAGGATCCGGCGCACGGCTTTCTCCCCTCCACCGGGCGCATCACCGCGCTCCATCTCCCGAGTGGGCCGGGGATCCGCTGGGATGGTGGGATCGAGGTGGGGACGACGGTCGGGCTCTCGTACGATCCGATGCTCGCCAAGTTGATCGTGCATGCGCCGACGCGTGAGGCGGCGATCGCGCGGATGCGGCGCGCGCTGCAGGAGCTCGTGATCGAGGGGGTGGAGACCTCGTGCGAGTTCCATCTGCGCATGATGGACGATCCGGACTACCAGCGCGGCGCGGTCGACATCCAGTGGCTCGAGGCGAAGCTCCCCGCGCTCTTGGGGGCGCCGGCACCAGAGGAGACGTTGCGCGCCGCGGCGGTGGGGGCGGTCCTTCTCGCCGAGCGCGATCGGCAGGGCCGCGCGCGGCAGGTGGGGAATGGCAGCGCCAATGGTGCAGCTCGCTCGGACGCCGTCGATGCTCAGGGTGGGGCATCGAGTGAGGTGCGTGGATGGGCGCGTCTCGCGCGCGAAGAGTCGCTCCGTCGCAGCTGATCGCGCCGCGCTGATCCACCTCGCGTGACCACCGCTCGAACCGTCTCGTTGGAGATCGCGAGCCTCGCCGCTGGCGGCGATGGCGTCGCGCGCGCCGATGGGCTCGTGGTCTTCACGCCGCGCACGGTGCCCGGCGATCAGGTGACCGTCGATCTCCGCGTGGAGGGTCGCGTGGGGCGCGGGACGTTGCGTCGCATCGACCGGCCCTCCGTCGACCGCGTCGCTCCCTCCTGTGGGCATTACGAGGCTCCCGATCGCTGCGGTGGATGTCAGTGGCAGCAGGTCGCGATCGCGGCGCAGCGTGAGGGCAAGCGCCAGATGGTGCACGACGCCTTTCGGCGAATCGCGAAGCGCGAGGTCCCGGTGCCGGCGATCGTCGCAGGGGAGCCATGGCGCTATCGCCGCACCCTCACCCTCGCGATCCGTCGCGAGGGGGCACGGGTCTGGGCGGGGCTCCGCGCCTTCGATGATCCCGAGGCGGTCTTCGCGTTGGATGACTGCCTGATCACCGATCCGCGCGTCGTCGCCACCTGGCGAGAGATCGTCGCGGCGGCGGCGCATCTGCCGCCAGAGCATCGGCTCCGCGGCACGGTGCGTTGGGTCGCGGATCGTCCCCTCTTCGTGCTGACGGGAGGGACGGAGTGGCCGGCGCTCGCCGCCTTCCTCGACGCCGTGCCCTCGCTCGCCGCCATCTGGTGGGAGGCGGAGGGGAAGCGGCGGCGGCTCGTCGCCGATCGCCGGCCGACGGGGATCCCCGGGGCCTCCTTCGTGCAGGTGAATGCCGAGATCGCCGAGCGGATGCAGGCGCATCTGGTGGCGATGGTGCTCGCGCATCGACCGACGTACGTGCTCGATGCGTACAGCGGCGCGGGGGCCACCGCCGTCGCCCTCGCCGCGGCAGGGGTGCGCGTCACCGCGATCGAGCTCGACGAGGAGGCCACCACGTACGCGGCGACCCAGCTCGCGGCCCCCTCGCGGGCGATCGCCGCGCGGGTGGAGGAGGCGCTCCCGCACCATCTCCCGGCCGACGTGGTGATCCTGAACCCGCCGCGCGCCGGGGTCGATGCGCGGGTGACGTCGGCGCTGGCCCGCACGGTCGAGACGGGGCAGGCGCCGCGCGCGATCGTCTACGTGAGCTGCGACCCGGCGACCCTGGCGCGCGATGTCGCGCGGCTCCCGGGGTGGCGGGTGGACTCGCTCCTATCTTTCGACATGTTCCCGCAGACCGCGCATGTGGAGACGGTCTGCGTCCTGGTGCCGGAGGGCGCATGAGGTACGTGGTGACGGTGGCGGGGCGCGAGATGGAGGTCGTGATCGACGAGACGGGGATGACCGTCGACGGTGTCCGCGTGGCGGCGCATCTCGAGGGGGATCACCAGACCGCGGCCGGGACCGGGGTGGGGGCGATCCTGACCATCGACGGCCGGCAGCACCGGCTGGTGGCGCGCCCCGGCGAGGGGCGGGGAAGCTACGACCTCCAGCTCGACGGGCGCCGGCTCGCCGTCGAGGCCCTCGACGAGCGGACCCGGGCGATCCGGGCCCATGCCAAGGCGGCGGCCCCGACGGGGGCTGCCGCGGTGGTCGCCCCGATGCCCGGACTCATCGTCCGGGTGGGGGTCGCCGTGGGGGACCAGGTCGGGGCGGGACAGGCCGTCCTGGTGATGGAGGCGATGAAGATGGAGAACGAGCTCCGGGCCCCCGGGGCGGGGACGGTCAAGGCGATCCTGGTCCAGCCGGGGGTGGCGGTGGAGCGGGGGGCGGTTCTCGTGACGTTCGAGGCGGGAGGCTGACGGCTTAAAGCTTTCAGCCTCCAGCCTTTAGCCTCCGGTGCCCAGTTGACCGCGGCCCTCTGAGGCCCCATCTTACGAGTCTGTCCCAAAACGCCCGTTGTGGCGGCCGAGACCCGGGTTGCATCCCGCACCGGTGAGGCGCAGTCCCTCTTCAGCTGGATCCCGCATGCGTACCACGTATACGGCCACCCCCGCCGACATCGACCACAAGTGGTTCATCGTCGACGCTGAGGGGATGGTCCTGGGCCGCCTCGCCACCGAGGTCGCCCGCATCATCCGCGGCAAGCACAAGCCGATGTTCACCCCGCACATGGATACCGGTGACAACGTCATCGTGATCAATGCCGCCAAGGTCAAGGTGACCGGGCGCAAGGCGGAGCAGAAGAACTACTTCCGTCACACCGGCTACATGGGCCACGAGCGCTACACGCCGTTCGCGACCATGATCGCCAAGCACCCCGAGCGGGTGATCGAGAAGGCGGTCTACGGGATGCTCCCGAAGACGGCGCTCGGCCGGCAGAAGCTCCGGTTGAAGCTCCGCGTCTATCCGGGGGCCACGCACCCACACGCGGCGCAGCAGCCCGCGTCGATCACCTTCCCGAAGGCGGAGGCGAAGTAACCCATGGCGACGACCAACACGACCCACACGATCGGCCGCCGCAAGGAAGCGGTCTGCCGCGTCTACCTGACCCCCGGGTCGGGGAAGTGGAGCCTCAACGGCCGGACCCTCGGGGATTACTTCCCGCGGCCCGCGCTCGTGACGGCGATCCAGCAGCCGTTCACGGCCACCGACACCCTCGGGGCCTACGATGTGAACGCCAACCTCACCGGCGGCGGGCAGACCGGTCAGGCGGGCGCGCTCCGTCTCGCGATCGCCCGGGCCCTCGTCAAGATCGACGAGTCGCGCCGCGGCAAGCTGCGTGACCTCGGCCTCCTCACGCGCGATGCGCGTGCGGTCGAGCGGAAGAAGCCGGGTCGCCCGAAGGCCCGCAAGCGCTTCCAGTTCAGCAAGCGCTAAGCCGGACGGTCGGTGGGGCGTGGTGGCGCAGGTCGCCACGCCCCCGCCGGTCGAGACAGTCCATCTCACAGTCCCGCTGAGCCGATCGGCGGTGCCACCCCACCCGGGGCGGTCGCGACCGGCGCCGACGCGAGACGACGACCAACCACTCGTTCCACAGGATCACACACGATGTCGCAGCCCTCGCTCGAAGATCTCCTCAAGGCCGGTGTCCACTTCGGCCACCAGACCCGTCGTTGGAACCCGAAGATGCGTCGGTTCATCTTCGCGGAGCGCAACGGGATCCACATCATCGACCTGCAGAAGACCCGCCAGCAGCTCGAGCTCGCGCAGCAGCTCGCGCGCGAGGTCGTCATGCGCGGTGAGAACGTCCTCTTCGTCTGCACCAAGCAGCAGCTCGGGCAGATCGTCGCCGCCGAGGCGGATCGGAGCGGCGCCATGTACGTCACCGAGCGCTGGCTCGGTGGGCTCCTGACCAACTTCTCGACGGTCAAGAAGCAGATCCGCAAGCTCAAGGAGCTCGAGGCGGGCGCCGAGGCGGGTGGGGCGTTCGAGAACTACACCAAGAAGGAGCAGCTGATGATGACCCGTCAGCGCGACAAGCTCCTGAAGAACCTCTCGGGCATCAAGGCGATGGGCCGGCTCCCGGGCCTCCTCTTCGTCATCGACGCCAAGAAGGAGCGCATCGCGGTCGATGAGGCGAACAAGCTCGGCATCCCGATCATCGCGATCTGCGACACGAACTCCGATCCCGACCTCATCACGGTGCCGATCGCGGGCAATGATGACGCGATCCGCTCGGTGGAGCTCATCGCCGGGGCCATCGCTGACACGATCGCCGAGGCCCGTCGCGAGGCGCCGATGCGCCCGGACGCCGACGAGCCGGCCGAGATGACCACCTGGTCGTCGGAGCGCGGGACCGAGCGCGAGAGCGGGGACGGCCGTCGTCCGCGCGGCGGGGCCCGTCCCCGCCGTCGGCGCGCGAATCCCGAGGCGATCGCCGCCCGCCTGAAGGGTGGGGCGGCCGAGGGCGACGAGGCCCCGACCGAGAGCGCCGAGTAAGGCGAGTCGCTCGTGCCGGGGAGGTTCCCCGGCGTATCTTTCCGAGCGCCGCCGGTGGGGTCCAAGCCTCCCGGCGGCGCTTCCACACCAGTCGCACTTTTCCGAGAATTCACGAGATGAGCATCACCGCGAAGGATGTCGCTGAGCTCCGCGCCCGCACGGGTGCTGGGATGATGGATTGCAAGAAGGCGCTCGAGGAGAGCGCCGGGAACATGGACGCCGCCGTCGACCTCCTCCGCAAGAAGGGGATCGCGAAGGCCGAGAAGCGCGCCGACCGCGCCGCCTCGGAAGGGCAGATCGTGATCGAGCTCAGCGCCGATGGGAAGACCGCGGGGATGATCGAGCTCAACTGCGAGACCGACTTCGTCGGCCGCAACGACGAGTTCATCGCCCTCTCCAAGCAGGTCGCGCAGCATGTGGCGCAGGACGCGAAGGTCGACGGCCTCGTGACCGTGGGTGCCGAGGGCGATTACCTCAACACCCCGTGGGCCTTCGATGGGAAGCGCACCGTCGGTGAGGTCGTCAAGGCCGCCTCGGCGAAGACGGGGGAGAAGGTCGAGCTCCGTCGCGTGGCACGGATCAGCACCTCCGGGATCGTGGGGAGCTACCTCCACTTCAACGGCAAGGCGGGGGTGATCGCCGAGATCGCCGGGGGGAGCGGGGCCGAGGCGGCCGAGCTCGGGAAGCATGTCGCGGAGCATGTGGCCGCCGGCGTGCCGAGCGTCGCCGTCGCCGTGGATCAGGATGGGGTCGACCCGGCCTTCATCGCGCGTGAGCGTGAGATCTTCGTCGCGCAGGCGGTCGAGAGCGGGAAGCCGCAGGCGATCGCCGAGAAGATGGTCGAGGGCCGCATCGCCAAGCTCCTCGGGGAGATCACCCTCCTCGGGCAGCCCTGGGTCCGCGACGACAAGCAGACCATCAAGGACCTCGTCGCCGCGACCTGCAAGGCCGCGGGCGCGACACTCGCCGTGAAGCGGTTCGTCCGCTTCAAGATGGGCGAGTCCTGAGGTCCGGCGCCCCGTGACCGCCCTCGCCTATCCGCGGGTCCTGCTCAAGCTCTCCGGTGAGGCCCTCGCCGGAGAGAAGGGATTCGGATTCGACTTCGACAGCATCCGGGAGTTCGCCCGGCAGGTGAAGGCGATCAGCGACCTCGGGGCGCAGATCGGGCTCGTGATCGGCGGCGGGAACATCGTCCGCGGCTCACAGATCTCGAAGATGGGGATGGACCGCGTCTCCGCCGACTACATGGGAATGCTCGGCACCGTGATCAACGCCCTCGCGTTCCAGGATGTGCTGGAGCGCGAAGGGCTCGACACCCGCGTGATGACCGCAATCCGGATGGAGACGATCGCCGAGCCGTACATCCGGCGTCGCGCGCAGCGGCACCTCGAGAAGGGGCGCTGCGTGATCTTCGCGGCGGGGACGGGGAACCCGTACTTCTCGACCGACACGGCCGCGGTGCTCCGCGCCATCCAGATGAAGGCCAACCTGATCATCAAGGCGACGAGCGTCGACGGCGTCTATTCCGCCGATCCCAAGCAGGAACCGACGGCGACGAAGTTCGATCGCATCTCGTACAAGGACGTCATGCAGCAGGAGCTCCAGGTGATGGATCAGACCGCCATCACGCTCTGTAAGGAGAATGCGCTCCCCTTGATCGTGCTCAACATCCACACGCCGGGGATCGTCGCGCAGGCACTGCGGGGCGAACCGGTCGGCACCCTCGTCTCCTGACCTGAGGTTCCCCTCATGACCATCCAAGCCATCCTGAAGGACGCACGCGCCGCGATGGACAAGGGCGTCGAGGCCGCGCGCCGCGAGTTCGCCTCGGTCCGCTCCGGCAAGGCCTCGCCCACCATGCTCGACTCGGTCAAGGTCGAGATGTACGGTCAGTACCTGCCGATGAACCAGTGCGCCAACGTCTCGGCGCCGGAGCCGCGGCTCCTCGTCGTCACCCCGTACGACAAGGGGCAGGCGAAGGCGATCGAGAAGGCGATCCGCGAGTCGAGCCTCGGGCTCGATCCGGCGATCCAGGGGGCGATCATCCGCGTCCCCCTCCCGGCGATGAACGAGCAGCGCCGCAAGGAGCTCGCGAAGCAGGTGCATGGGTACGCCGAGGATGGCCGCATCGCGGTGCGCCATGCCCGCACCCATGCCCGCGACGCGCTGAAGAAGCTCTCCGGCGTCTCCGAGGACGAGGTGAAGCATGCGGAGAAGGAGCTCCAGAAGGTACACGATGAGGAGATCGCGAAGATCGACGCCGCGATGAAGGCGAAGGAAGCGGAGTTGCTGGAGGTCTGAGCCTCCTCGTCCCATGACCGCCCCGGTCCTCCTCTCCCAGATCCGCGGCCATGGGCCGCTGCCCAAGCACATCGCCATCATCATGGATGGCAATGGGCGGTGGGCGCGCGAGCGCATGCTCCCTCGGCCGATGGGGCACCGGCAGGGGATGAAGGGGGTGCGCGAGGTGGTGGAAGGGGCGATCGAGGCCGGAGTCGAGGTCCTCTCGCTCTTCGCCTTCTCCCAGGAGAACTGGCAACGCCCCGCGACGGAGATCGGCGCGCTGATGTCGCTGCTCGAGGAGTACATCCAGCGTGAGGCCGATGAGCTCGAGGCGCAGGGGGTGCGCGTCCAGATGCTCGGCGATCTCGATCGATTGGCGCCGCCGGCGCGGGCCGCGGTCGATCGCGTGATGGCACAGACGGCGACGAACTCGACGTTGGTGCTCAACCTCTTCATCTCCTACGGCTCGCGCGCGGAGATCGTGCGCGCGGCGCGGCGGATCGCGGAGGAGGTCGCGGCGGGGATGTTGCGGCCGGACCAGGTGGACGAGGCGGCGATCAGTGCGCGGCTCTTCACCGAAGGGTGCCCCGATCCGGACCTGTTGATCCGCACCTCCGGGGAGCGTCGCATCTCGAACTTCCTCCTCTGGCAGCTGGCGTATACCGAGCTCCACATCTCGCCCGTGCTCTGGCCCGACTTCACGCGGGTGAACCTGTACGAGGCGATCCTCGACTATCAGACGCGGGACCGTCGCTTCGGTCGCGTCTCGGTCTGAGCGCGTACCAGTGGGGGTCCCGTGTCTGAGCTGACCAAGCGGATCCTCTTCGCCATCGTGGCGATCCCCGTGCTCGTCGGGATCGTCTGGGTGGGGGACGCGCCGTTGGCGGCGCTGCTCGCCATCGCGTCGGCGCTGGCGGCATGGGAATATGGGCGCCTCGCGCAGGGGGCAGGGGCGCAGCCGCTGATGGGGTGGCTCATCGGCGTCGCCACGGCGCTCCCGCTCGCGGCCCATGCGGCGCGGCTCGGCTATGCGGTGCCACCGCTCCCGGTGGTCGCGTTGGTGGTGCCGGTGTTGCTCTCCGTGGCACTCTGGCGACGCGGGGTGACGGGGCATCCGATCGAATCGGTCGCGACGACGCTCTTCGGCGTCTGGTACACCGGCGGGATGCTCACCTTCGCGTATGCCCTGCGGTATCATCGCTTCGCGATCGGGGCGCTCGCCGGCTCGTTGTTGCTCTTCCTCCCGATGGTCCTCACCTGGCTCACCGACTCAGGGGCTTTCTTTGCCGGCAAGGCGTTCGGGAAGCGGAAGCTCATGCCCTCGGTGAGCCCCGGGAAGACCTGGGCGGGCGCGATCGGTGGGCTCGTGCTCAGCGTGATCGGCACCTGGGCGTATGTCACCTTCCTCCTGCAGCCTCATGCCCGCCTCGGCCTCACGCTGACGGGCATCGTCATCCTGGGTGTGGTGATCGGCGTCGTGGCGCAGATCGGGGACCTGGTCGAGAGCCTGCTCAAGCGGCAGGCGGGGGTGAAGGACAGCTCCACCCTGATCCCCGGCCACGGCGGGGTACTCGATCGCACCGACTCGCTGCTCTTCACGCTCCCTGTCGGGTACGTGCTCCTCGAGGCGCTCCTCAAGGTGGGGCGGTGAGCCGTCGGACCGGTGTGGCGCTGCTTGGCGCCACCGGATCGATCGGCGAGACGGCGCAGCGGGTGGTGGCGCGTCATCCGGAGCGCTTCCACTTCGTGGCGTTGACCGCGAACGGGAATCGCGACGGGCTCGCGGCCGCTGCGGCGCGCTGGAGGCCGACCTACGTCGGTCTCGTCCAGGATGGTGGGGCCACCCTCCCGGCGGGATGGGGACGCGGGACGCCGTGCCTCGTGGAGGCCGCACAGCACCCCGACGTCGATGTGGTGGTGAACGCCGTCGTCGGCGCGGCGGGGCTCGAAGCGACCCTCGCGGCGCTCCGGGCGGGGAAGCGCGTCGCGCTCGCGAACAAGGAATCGCTCGTGGTCGGCGGCGTGCTCGTGGCACGCGCGGTGCGGGAGGGCACGGGTGAGGTGATCCCCGTGGACTCCGAGCACTCGGCGCTGCTCCAATGCGCGGCGGGGCGCGTGGCGCCGGTGCCGCGCGGGGCTGACCCGGCTGAGGGGCTCCTCCCGCTGCGCGGCGTCTCGCGGATGATCATCACCGCATCGGGGGGCCCCTTCCGCACCTGGTCGCGCGAGCAGATCGACGGCGCCAATCTCACCGACGCGCTCAATCATCCGACCTGGGCGATGGGACGGAAGATCACCATCGACAGCGCCTCGCTCGCGAATAAGGCGCTCGAGGTGATCGAGGCGCATGTCCTCTTCGGGATCCCGTACGACCGGATCGAGGTCGTGGTGCATCCGCAGAGCATCGTGCACTCGATGCTCGAGTTCGAAGATGGCAGCGTGCTCGCGCAGATGGGGGTGCCCTCGATGGAGCTCCCCGTGCTCTACGCCCTCGGCTATCCGGATCGGATCCCCGACGGTGGGGTACCACGCTTCGATCCGGTGGCGTCGAGTCCCCTGACCTTTGAGGCGGTGCGGCACGACGCCTTCCCGACCCTCGGGTTGGGGATCGCGGCCGGACGGCAGGGCGGGGCGGCCCCCGCGGTGTTCAACGCGGCCAATGAGGTCGCGGTGGCCCGGGTGCTCGACGGCTCGCTCCCCTTCGCGCGGATCCCGGTGGCGATCGAGCACGCGCTCTCGGCGCTCGGCGACCACTCTGGTGACGATCTTCCCGCGTTGCTCGCCGCCGATGCGGCGGCGCGCTCCCTCGTGCAGGAGTTCCGCTGATGCTGAGTTGGCTCGCGCCGTTGTTGGTCTTGGGGCTCGTGATCTTCGTGCACGAGCTCGGGCACTTCCTCGCCGCCAAGTGGGCGGGGGTCTACGCCCCGCGTTTCTCCCTCGGGTGGGGGGCGCCGCTCTGGAGTCGGCGTCGTGGGGAGACGGAGTATGCGCTCTCCTGGCTCCCGATCGGGGGCTATGTGCGGATGGCGTCCAAGGAGGATGAGACGGCCCAGGTCCTTGAAGGAGGGGGCGAGGCGCCTGAGGCCGAGAGGTCGCGGCATTGGGACGAGCACTCGATGATCCCGCATGGGCCGCATCCGATCCCGGCGGACCGCTGGTTCGAGTCGAAGACGCTCGTGCAGCGCCTCGTGATCCTCCTAGCGGGGGTGACGATGAACATCCTCCTCGCGCTGGTGGTCTCGACCGGGGTCTTCGCCTGGTACGGCACGGGGTATGTCCCACCGGTGGTCGACTCGATCGTCGCGGGGCGTCCGGCGGAGGTCGCGGGGATCCAGTCCGGGGATCGCGTGGTGGCGATCGACGGCACCGCGGTCACGCGCTGGGAGGAGGTGCTCACGAAGATCTCCGCCGCGCCTGGGAAGTCGGTGGCGCTCGAGCTGCTGCGCGGGACCGACACCGTGCGCGTCACCGTCGTCCCCGAGGCGCAGGAGACGACCACGGCCGAGGGGGCGCCGGTGATGGTCGGCCGGATCGGGGTCGGGGTCAAGCAGGACGTGATCCGTGAATCGGTCGGGGTCGGCGAGGCGGCGCGCGAAGGGTGGCGAGCGACCTGGGCGATGGCGGGGAACGTCATCGGGGTGCTCGGCAACCTCCTGACTGGGGAGGTCTCGGTCTCGCAGCTCGGGGGGCCGGTGGAGATCGCCCGCTCGAGCGTGGCGGCGGCGCAGGATGGGATGGAGAACCTCTGGACGCTGATCGCCTTCCTGAGCATCAACCTGGCGGTCCTGAACCTCCTCCCGATCCCGCTCCTGGACGGAGGGCAGGTGGTACTGCAGGTCGCGGAGGCGGCGTGGCGCCGCCCCTTCCCGCGGATGGTGAGGGAGTGGTACGCGCGCATCGGGTTCGTCCTGATCATGGCGCTCTTCCTGACGGTCACCTTCAACGACCTGAAGCGCCTGGTCCTAGGGTGGTTCGGGGGGTGACGCGGGAAGGGCCCTGTCCGGGGCTGGCCAGCGGGTCCCGCCGGCGGTCTACCCCCCTTTACAGGGCGGGTTCTGAAGACGTAACTTTGTGTGCTACCAACGATTAGGCATTCACAGCACTGCGCAGCGCAGGCAAGGACAGATCGGATGGCGTTCGACAAGACGGCGGCGATGAGCTCGCACCAGAAGCACGGGACCGACACCGGATCCTCGCAGGTCCAGGTCGCGGTCCTCACGGACCGGATCAACTACCTGACCGAGCACTTCCGCCAGCATAAGAAGGATCACCACGGCCGCCGTGGGCTCCTCAAGATGGTCGGCAAGCGGCGTCGTCACCTTGACTATCTCAAGCGCACCGACGTCGACGCCTACCGCAAGATCATCGCCGATCTCGGCCTCCGCTATTAAGCGCCCCACGTCACGAGCGCGCGACCGCACTGCTGCGGATCGCGCGCTTCGTGCAATCGTCAGGATCCAACCCACATGATGCAACGTATCGAGCGGACCTTCGCCGGCCGCCCCCTGATCATCGAGACCGGGCGGATGGCCAAGCAGGCCGCCGGCTCCGCGCTCATCACCTACGGTGAGACCGTGCTCCTCGCGGCGGTCACCGTCAGCGAGAAGAAGAGCCCCCTCCCGTTCTTCCCCCTTACGGTGGAGTACAAGGAGAAGATGTACGCCTCGGGGAAGATCCCGGGCGGTTTCATCAAGCGCGAGGGACGTCCCCGCGACGAGGAGATCCTCTCCTGCCGCATCATCGACCGCTCGATCCGGCCCCTCTTCCCCGAGGGGTTCCAGAACGAGGTGCAGGTCGTCATCTATGTGCTCTCCGCGGACCAGGAGAACGACCATGACGTGCTCGGTCTCATCGCGACCTCGTTCGCGCTGAGCGCGAGCAAGATCCCGTGGGCGGGCCCGATCGCTGGCGTGCGTGTCGGCCGCGTCGAGGGAAAGTGGGTGCTCAACCCCACCTTCCAGGCGCTCGAGTTCTCCGACATGGATATGATCGTCGCCGGCTCGGCCGACTCGATCATGATGGTCGAGGGCGGTGCGCTCGAGGTCTCTGAGGCGGAGATCGTCGAGGCGCTCAAGGTCGCGCAGAAGGGGATCGGTGAGCTCGTCACGATGCAGGAGGCGCTCCTCAAGAAGGTCGATCGCCCCGAGAAGATGGCGTGGAGCGGGACCGTGATCCCCGAGGACGTCACGAAGACGGTGACGAAGGCCGCCGAGAAGCGCATCGAGGCCGCGATCAACCAGAAGGACAAGGCGACCCGCATCCAGGCGGTCGAGAAGGTGAAGGAGGAGGTCAAGGCGGAGATGGCGACCGTCCTCGACCCGGCGCACGTGGGCCTCGTCGGCCACATCGTCGGCGACATCGAGTACAACGCGCTCCGTGCGCAGGTGCTCGACACCGGGCTCCGCGTCGACGGCCGCAAGCCGGACGTCGTGCGCCCCATCTCGATCGATGCGTCGCTGCTCCCGCGGGCCCATGGCTCCGCGCTCTTCACTCGCGGGCAGACGCAGGCCCTCGTGGTCGCGACGCTCGGCACCGCGAACGACGTGCAGCGCATGGACAACATCGACGACGCGAAGGAGACCACCAAGTCGTTCATGTTGCACTACAACTTCCCGCCCTTCTCCACGGGTGAGGCCAAGCCGATGCGTGGCACCGGCCGCCGTGAGATCGGGCACGGGGCGCTCGCCGAGCGCGCGATCCAGGCGGTCCTCCCGGCGTTCGAGGAGTTCCCGTACACGATCCGCATCGTCTCCGAGATCCTCGAGTCGAACGGTTCCTCCTCGATGGCGTCGATCTGTGGCGGCTCGCTCGCCTGCTTCGATGCCGGCATCCCGCTCAAGGCACCGGTCGCCGGCGTGGCGATGGGCCTCATCAAGGAAGGGAAGAAGTACGCGATCCTGACCGACATCCTCGGCACCGAGGACCACCTCGGCGACATGGACTTCAAGGTCGCCGGGACGGAGCAGGGGATCACGTCGATCCAGATGGATATCAAGATCCAAGGGCTCGACCTCAAGATCATGACCGAGGCGCTCGCACAGGCGCGTGAGGGCCGGCTGCACATCCTCGGCGAGATGAAGAAGGCGCTCCCCGCGGCGCGCCCGGACCTCTCGCCGTACGCCCCGCGCATCGTCACGATGATGATCAACCCCGAGAAGATCGGCGATCTCATCGGGCCGAAGGGGAAGACGATCCGTGGCATCCAGGACGAGACCGGCGCCGAGCTCAGCGTCGACGATTCGGGGCTCGTCACGATCGCCGCGGTCGGTGGCGAGGCGATGGAGCGCGCGCGCCAGATGGTGCAGGCGATCACCGCGGAGCCGGTCGTGGGCGAGACCTACACGGGCACGGTGAAGTCGGTGACGGCGTTCGGCGCCTTCATCGAGATCATGCCGGGCACCGAGGCCCTCCTCCACGTCTCCGAGATGCGCCACACGCGCGTCGAGAAGCCCGAGGATGTGGTGAAGAAGGGGGAGCAGGTGACGGTGAAGCTCGTCGAGCGCGACGAGCGTGGCCGCCTGCGTCTCTCCATGAAGGCGCTCCTGCCGAAGCCGGAGGGCGGCGCCGAGGCGCCGGCCGTCGCCCCGAGCGAGTCGGGGAATGGTGAGGGGAGCGAAGGGGGCGAGCGCCGTCCGCGTGGGGATCGTCCCCGTGGTGGCCGCGGGGGCCGTTCCCGCGAGTGACCCCGACGTCCGCGACCGACGCCGCTGAACGCGGCGTTCAGCGGACCGTCCTGCCGAATGGACTGACCGTACTCTCGGAGCAGATGCCGGGAGTGCGGTCGGTCGCTTTGGGGGCCTGGGTCCGCTCGGCTTCCATCCACGAACCGCGAGAGCTCATGGGGGTCTCGCACCTCCTCGAGCACCTCGTCTTCAAGGGGACGGAGACGCGCTCGGCGCGTGAGATCGCGCTGTCGTTGGAATCGCTCGGGGGGTCGCTCGATGCCTACACCGGGCGCGAGCACACCTCGTATCAGGCGCGGGTGCTCGACGAGCACCTCCCGCAGGCGGCGGATGTCCTCCTCGACCTGATCTTCCGGCCGGCGTTGCGGCAGAGCGATCTCGACCTCGAGCGGGGGGTGGTGCTCGAGGAGATCGCGATGGTGCAGGATACGCCGGACGACATGGTGTTCGAGCTGCACAATGAGCTGGTGTGGGGGGAGCATCCCCTCGGCTATTCGATCCTCGGGACGGAGGAGTCGGTCGGCGCGCTCGAGCTCGCCGACTTGCGGTCGCTGCACGATCATGCGTATCGCGCCAGCAACGTGGTCGTGGCGGCGGCGGGGAGCTGTTCGCACGAGCAGCTCCTCGAGGTGCTCCTCGCGGCCGGATGGGGCGACCTCCCGGGCGGCACGGCGATGAAGGTCCCGGTGCCGCCGGCACGTCCGGTGGCGCCTGGTGAGCATGCGGTCGAGCGCGACACGCAGCAGCTCCACCTCGTCTTCGGGAACCCGATCGTGCCGCACGGTGACCCGCGGCGCTACCCGCTGATGCTCGTGAATACCCTCTTCGGCGGGGGGATGAGCTCGCGCCTCTTCCAACGGGTGCGCGAGGAGCTCGGGCTCGCCTACTCGGTCCACTCGTACCAGCACTTCCTGGCGGGGAGCGGGGTGCAGGGCATCTACCTGGGCTGCGCCCCGGAGCGGGCCGACGAGGCCGCCTCGGTCGTGCGCACCGAGCTCGACGCCCTGATGCAGGAGGGGATCCCGGCGGACGAGCTCGCGATGGGGAAGCAGCAGCTCAAGGGACAGATCACCCTCTCCATGGAGAGTGTCTCGGCGCGGATGTATCGGGCGGCCGCCGTCGCGCTCTATAACGAACCGTACCGCCCGTTGGACGAGGTCTTGGCGCGCGTCGATGCCGTGACCTCTGGAGAAGTGGCCGCCGTTTGCCGAGACTTCTACGGCGCAGCTCGGCAGACGATCCTGCGGTTAGGACCCACCTAAGCCATTCATCGGACCCATGAAGATCGGTATCCCGAAGGAGATCAAGACCAACGAGAATCGCGTCTCGATGGTCCCCGCTGGCGCGGAGGCCCTCGTCGCGGCGGGCCACACCGTCTACGTGGAGCAGGGGGCCGGGGACGGCTCCGGCTTCGGTGACGACCAGTATGTGGCGGTCGGCGCCAAGATCCTCCCCACCGCGGACGCGGTGTGGAAGGAGGCGGAGATGATCGTGAAGGTGAAGGAGCCGATCGCGGTCGAGTGGCCGCGGATGCGGAAGGGGCAGACGATCTTCACCTACTTCCACTTCGCCGCCGACGAGAAGCTGACGCGGGCGCACCTCGATTCGGGGGCGACCTGCATCGCGTACGAGACGGTCGAGCTCCCGACGCGCGAGCTCCCGCTCCTGACGCCGATGTCCGAGGTCGCGGGACGCATGGCGGTGCAGGAGGGGGCCAAGTATCTCGAGAAGCTCTACGGCGGGCGTGGCGTGCTGCTGGGCGGCGTCCCGGGCGTGCCGCCGGCCAAGGTCGTGATCCTGGGCGGTGGCGTCGTCGGCGTGAACGCCGCGAAGATGGCGGCGGGGTTCGGGGCGAAGGTCACGATCATGGATACCTCGCTCCCGCGGCTCCGCTATCTGAGCGACGTGATGCCGGCGAACGTGCAGATGATCTTCTCCAACCGGCAGAATGTCCTCGAGCAGATCAGCACGGCGGACCTGGTGGTCGGCGGCGTGCTCCTGCCGGGCGCCAAGGCGCCGAAGCTCATCCGTCGCGAGGACCTCAAGCTGATGCGGCCGGGGGCGGTGATCGTCGACGTGGCGATCGACCAGGGTGGGTGTGTCGAGACGATCAAGGCGACCACGCACGAGAACCCGGTCTACACGGTCGACGGGATCATCCACTACGGGGTGGCGAACATGCCCGGTGGGGTCCCGCGCACCTCGACGCTCGCGCTCACGAATGCGACGCTCCCCTATGCGCTCAAGCTCGCGAACAAGGGGTGGAAGCAGGCCCTCCGTGAGGACGGCGCGCTCCTCAAGGGGCTCAACGTGGTCGACGGCAAGGTGACCTATCAGGGCGTCGCCGAGGCCTTCGGGATGGACTACCACGCGCCGGAGCAGTTCGTCAAATAATCGTGCGCGTCGTCGCCTGGCGGGTCCTCCTGGCGGTCGGGGTGCTGAGCACCTCGGCCGCCGGTGCGCTTTCCGCCCAGGCCGGCGCGCGCGGTGGGGTGGTGCGCGATGAGCTTGGGCGCGCGCTCGCTGGGGTGCGGATCGATCCCGTCGAGGTGTCGCTCGAGGCCGGTGTCGTCCTGCCGAGTGGCGCCCCGCTCACCGCGACCGACCTCGCGGGACGGTTCCGGCTGACCGAGGCGGCGCTCGGGCGCGCGGAGGCGGTGGTCTTCCGGCGGTTGGGGTTCCGGCCGGATACCGCTCGACTGGCCGACCTCCCCCTCGGTGCGGTAGCGGAGCGCACGCTGCAGCGCCTCGCCCTGCCGTTGCCCGCGATGACCGTGACGGGGCGCCGGGAGGTGCGCGGCCCCCTCGCGGGGTTCTACCAGCGCCGCGCGCAGGGGATGGGGCGGTTCTTCACCGCCGAGGAGATCGAGCGGCGCGGACTCCGGCGCCCCTCCGACCTGATCCGTGGGGTGCCGGGGGTGCAGGTCGTCCCCCTCCGAGCTGGACGGGTCGCGTACCGGATCCGTGGGTCGAACATGGCCCCCCTGATCTGGCTCGACGGGAACCCGATGACCGCGGCCGAGCTCGACCTCGATGCCTTCGACCTGCGCAGCTTCGCTGGGATCGAGATCTATGCGGGGGCGGCGACGGTGCCGCCGCAGTTCACCGGGGGGCGGATGATGTCGTCGAGCGGGGGCGCGATCGTGCTCTGGTCGCGCGAGGGGGAGGCGCAGCCCGCGCGTCGGGCGCGACGAGGGGAGCCGACCCCTGCCGAGGTCCTCGCCCGGCTGGTGGCCGAGGCGACGGTCTGGACCGCGGATGCGGTGGATGAGCCGGCGCGCGCGATTGTGGCGACGGAGGTGGCGCCCCTCTACCCGGACTCGCTCTTCGACGCGGGGATGCCCGGGGACGTGGAGGTCGAGTTCGTGGTCGACGCCACGGGGGAGATCCGGCTGGACACCTTCGGCGTGGTGTCGGCGACCCACCCCCTGTTGGTTGAGGCAGTCCGGCGGAGTCTGGCCGAACGGCGATTCGTCCCGGCGCGGAAGGCGGGGGTCGCGGTGGCGCAGCTGGTGCAGTACCCGGTCCGGTTCGAACCGCCATCCGGGGCGGACCGCGTCCCACCGACGTAAGCAGTTGTCGCCTCCGGGTTTTCGAGGGTAACTTTCGCATTCCTCGCTTCGTCTCGGACGCCCCCTTCCGGCCTCGTGCCGGCGTCAGATCCCCATCATGCGTTGGCCCTCCTTCAATCCCGCTGGTCTCCTCACGGCGAATTCGATCGCCGTGGACCTCGGCACCGCGAACACCCTCGTCTACGTGAAAGGCGAGGGGATCGTGCTCAACGAGCCGTCGGTCGTCGCGATCGATCGCGAGACGAAGAAGATCAAAGGCGTGGGGCTCGAGGCGAAGCGGATGTTGGGCCGCACACCGGAAGGGGTGCTCGCCGTTCGGCCGATGAAGGATGGGGTGATCGCCGACTTCGAGATCACCGAGAAGATGCTGCGCTTCTTCCTCGAGTTGATCATCAAGAACCATCCGTTCCGCGTGAAGCCACGCGTGATCGTCTGCGTCCCCTCGGGAATCACCGAGGTCGAACGTCGCGCCGTGCGCGACTCCGCACTCGGCGCGGGCGCGAAGGAGGTCTTCATGGTCGCCGAGCCGATGGCGGCGGCGATCGGTGTGGGGCTCCCGGTCGAGACGCCGACGGGGAACATGGTGATCGACATCGGTGGCGGGACGACGGAGATCGCGGTCATCGCGCTCTCGGGGATGGTCTCGGACACCTCGATCCGCGTGGGTGGCGACGAACTCGACACGAGCATCGTGCAGTTCATGCGCAAGCAGTACAACCTGCTGATCGGCGAGCCGACGGCGGAGCAGATCAAGATCCAGATCGGCTCGGCGGCCCCGCTCGGCGAGGAGCGCGAGATGGAGGTGAAGGGTCGCGATCTCGTCTCGGGGATCCCGAAGACGGTGCGTGTGCACTCGGTGGAGATCCGCGAGGCGGTGCAGGAACCGATCCAGCAGATCGTGAATGCGGTGCGACGCGCGCTCGAGATCACGCCGCCCGAGCTCGCCTCCGACATCGTCGATCGTGGGATCGTGATGACCGGCGGGGGCGCGTTGATCCGTGGCCTCGATGTGCTGCTCACGCAGGAGACGGGGCTGCCGATCCATGTGGACGAGGATCCGCTCACCTGCGTGGTGCGTGGGACCGGCCGCATCCTCGACGACGAGGAGAAGTACTGGTCGGTGCTCACCACCTGACCTGAGGCGCCCGAGATGCACGGCGCCGGTGAGGAGACACGGACCGATCGCCTGCTCCTCTGGGCGTGCGTCATCGCGTCGGTCATCCTGCTTCTGCTCTCGCCGTCGCGTCAGGAGCGTGCGGCGAGCGCGGTCCGTGAGGCCGTCGTCGCGCCCCTCGCCGCGCTCGAGGTCCGCACCCGGCTCGTGCAGCGGGCCGTCACGAGTTACGACAGCCTGATCCGGCTCGCCGACAGCACGATCCGGCAGGCGCAGACCCTCCCCGCCGTCGAGGCGGAGAACGCGCAGCTGCGCGCCCTGCTCGGACTTGGCGCCGCCTTGCAGTGGGGCTTCGTGCCGGCCGAGGCGGTGCCGGGGCGTGCGATGGGCGATGCGCACACCGTCGTCCTCTCCGTGGGTTCGCGCCAGGGGATCACGGCGCTCAGTCCGGTGATCGCGGCGTCGGGGGTGGTCGGCCTCATCGCCGCGGTCGAGGAGACGACGAGCCTCGCGATCGTCTGGCCGCACCCCGATCTCCGTGTGAGTGCTACGAGTCGCGCCGGGGTGGGCTTCGGGATCGTGACCGCGCGCCCCGAGGATGGCTCCGATGCCTTTCTCCTCGAGTTGCGCGGGGTGCCGTTCCGCGACTCGCTCGCCGTCGGGACGGAGATCGTGAGCTCCGGGGTCGGCGGGGTCTTCCCGCGCGGGATCCCGATCGGGCGGGTGGTGGGCGAGGTGGTGCAGGGGAGTGCGTGGTCGCGCACCTATCTCGTGCAACCGGCGGTGCGTCCCGCCGACCTCTCCGCGGTGATGATCCTCACCACCCCGCGCGTGGCCGCGGGCGTCGACACTCTCTGGCCGACCCGATGACGATCCCGAGCCGGCTCACCTTCGCGCTGGGCATCGCGCTCTTGCTCCTGCTGCATCACACGGTGCGCCCGCTCCTCGGCTGGCGCATCGAGATCGATTGGCAGGTGATCGCGTTGGTGCTGATCGCGTGGCGGACGCGGCCGGGGATCGCGGCGCTGGTCGGCTTCGCCCTCGGCGTAGTGATGGATGCGATGGTACCGGCGGCATTCGGGGCGGGGGCGCTCGCGCTCACGCTCGTCGGGTATGCGGCGGCGCGCTTCCGCTCGGGGTTCTTCGGCGCCTCGGTGCTGGTGGGGACGGTGATCATCGCGCTGGGCAAGCTCCTTTCCGATGTCGCGGTGGTGATCGCCGAAGGGCGGCTCCGGGGCGTCGGATTCGCCGCGCAGGTGGGGCTCTGGTCGCCACTCTCCGCCGTGCTGACGGCGCTGGTGGGGGCGGCCCTCTTGGCGATGGCGCGCTCGGACGCCCCGGGGCCGAGGCGGCGATGAACTTCCATCCGAACGAGGTCCAGCGGCGCGCGCGGATCGCGATGATGGTCATCCAGGGGTTGGTGCTGGTGCTCGTGCTGGCCTTCTTCCGCACGCAGATCGTGCAGCACGAGCGCTACGCCCTCGCCGCCGAGGACAATCGCCTGCGGCAGATCCCGTTGCCGGCCGCGCGTGCGGTGATCTTCGATCGGCGCGGCGAGATCATCGCCGAGAACGTCCCGGGGTATTCCATCTCGGTCTTGGCGCGGAGCGAGCGGTCGATCCGCGAGTTGATGGAACGCATCTCGACGTTGTCGCCTGTCACGCCGGAGCAGGTCGGGGCGGCGATCCGTCGCTATCGCACCGATCCCTCGCGACCGACGGTGCTCTTCACCGACGCGCCGCCGGCCCTCGTGGCGATGCTCGAGGAGCGTCGCGTGACGTTCCCGGAGCTGATCGTGCAATCGGCGCCCAAGCGCTTCTACCCAGATGGGCCCGTGGTGTCTGCCCTCGTGGGGTACACGGGGGAGGTGAACGATCGGGAGCTCGCCGACTCGAACTTCGCGGACTACAAGCCGGGGCAGTTGATCGGGAAGGATGGGATCGAACGGCAGTATGAGGCCCGGTTGCGCGGTCGCGAGGGGACCCGATTCATGGAGGTCGATGCGCGGGGTCGGATCGTCCGTCCGGTGGCTCGCACCGATCAGATCCCGGAGTCGCTGGAGCCGCTTCGTACCAACATCGACCTCGACCTGCAACGGTTCGTCGCGAGCATCTTCGGCGATTCGCTGATCGGCGGGGTGGTGGTGATGGAACCGAGCACGGGGGCGGTGCTCGCGTTGCACTCGGCGCCGACCTTCGATCCGAACCGATTCACGGGGGGAATTCCCAAGAGCTATTGGGATCAGCTACAGGCTGACCCCCGGCGTCCGCTCTACAACAAGGCGATCAAGGGGACCTATCCGCCGGGATCGATCTGGAAGTTGGCGACCGCGATCATCGCGATGGAGCAGGGACTCGTCGACATCGATGATCGCATGCCGGTGGCATGCCGCGGGGGCTATCAGTTCGGCACCCGCTTCTTCGGCTGCTGGGATCCCAAGGGGCATGGGAACCCGACGTTGGCGCAGGCGATCGAACATTCGTGTGATACGTATTTCTATCAGCTCGGACTCAAGGTCGGCTTGCAGCGGCTGATCACGGGCGGGCTCGCGCTCGGGTCGCGGACGCGCAGCGGGATCGATCTCCCGGCGGAGTCGCGGCCGCTCTTCCCGACCGATCCCGCGAAGGCGTACTACGACAAGCGGTTCGGCCCGCAGGGGTGGACCAACGCGGTCACGCTCAATCTCTCGATCGGGCAGGGGGAGAACTCGCAGACGGTGGTGAGCATGGCGCGGTTCTATACGGCGCTCGCCACCGATGGGAGGGCGGCACGGCCGGAGGTGGTCCAACGGGCGTCGGAGCGGGAGCGGCTCTTCTCGCTCGCGCCGCGCCAGATGCAGGCGCTCCAGACCGCGCTGACGAGCGTGGTCGGGACCGGGACCGCGGCGGCGTCGCGTATCCAGGGGATCACCGTTGCCGGGAAGACGGGGACGGCGCAGAACGCGCAGTCGAAGGATCAGTACCATGCCTGGTTCGTCGGCTACGCGCCGGCGGAGGCGCCTCAGCTCGTGGTCGCGGTGATGCTCGAGTTCGGCGGGCATGGCTCGCGCGCCGCGCGGATCGCCACACGCATCATGGAGCACTACCTGAAGGGGACCGTCGTCGCGATGCCGGAGATGGCGGGCGAATGAGGCGCGGCCTGCGGCTCCCGGCCGACTGGCCGCTCACCGCGACGGCGGCCCTGCTCACCGTGTTCGGTGTGGCGATGGTCTACTCGGCAGGGCAGACCGATGTGCCGACCTTCGTCGTCGGGCTCTGGCGCACGCAGCTCCTCTGGGTGATCGTCGGCATCGGCTTTGGGTACGGCGTCTCACGGCTCTCGGTGCGGCTCGTCGATGCCGTGACCGTGCCCATCTACGCGGTCTCGCTCGTCGTGCTCGCCGCGCTCCTCGTGGTCGGGCAGGGGGCGGGGACCGCCGCCAGCACCAAGAGCTGGCTCGCGATCGGCGGGGTGCGGCTCGGCCAGCCCTCGGAGCTCGCGAAGATCGCGGTCGTGTTGATGCTCGCTCGTGTCCTCTCGGCGTCGCGCGCTGCGCCGTCGTCGCTGCGCGAGTTGGTGCCGTCGGCGCTGGTGGTGGGCGTGCCCTGGCTCCTGATCATGGCGCAGCCCGACCTAGGGACGGGGATCGTCTTCGTCGGCATCTACTTCGCGATGCTCTTCTGGGCGGGGGTGAGTTGGCCGCTCTTGGTGATGGCGGCGAGTCCGGCGCTGAGTCTCATCCTCGCGTTCAGCACGGGGATCTGGGGGGGATGGTTCCTCCTCCTGCTCGCGGTGGTCGCGTGGGTGCGACCGCCGCGCTGGGAAGGGGTGGGGCTCGTGGTCGCGAATCTCGCGATGGGGGTGCTCGCCCCCTTGCTCTGGGGACGCCTCGATCCCTATCAACAGCGACGGATCCTCGTCTTCCTCGATCCCTCGGCCGATCCGCGCGCCTCGGGCTACCATGTGATCCAATCGCAGGTCGCCATCGGCTCGGGGGGATTCTTCGGCAAGGGATTCACGATGGGGTCGCAGAAGCGCCTCGCCTTCCTCCCCGAGCAGGAGACCGACTTCATCTTCCCGGTCGTGGCGGAGGAGTTGGGCTTCCTAGGGGTGCTCGTCGCGCTCGCGCTCTTCACCTTCCTGCTCCATCGCACGGTTCGGGTCGCGTCGCGCGCCACCTCGCCCTTCGCCTCGCTCGTCGCCTTCGGATTGACCGCGGCCTGGTTCACGCACATCGCGGTGAACATCGGGATGACGGTGGGGGTCCTCCCCGTGACGGGAATCCCGCTCCCGTTCTTCTCCTACGGCGGCTCGTTCATGTTGATGAGTTGGCTCACGGTCGGGCTCCTCGTGTCGATCTCCGAGGAAGGGCGGGGACGCGCCGGCGGACTCGTCCTTTAGCGCGGCGTGGGCGCCTTGCCCTCCCCTCCGGCCCCCCCCAGCTTTGGGGATGGCCTGGTTCCGGAAGGAGAAGTCCCCGCGTCGCCCGCGCGCCGAGCGTCTGGAGATCCCCAAGGACGCCTGGGAGAAGTGCGAGGCGTGTGACCATACGGACATCCGTGAGAAGTTCGAGCGGAATGCCAACGTCTGCCCCACCTGCGACCACCATCGGCGCTTTCGGGCCCACGAATATCTGTCGCTCCTCCTCGACGCGGGGACGATCGCCGAGAAGGACGAGGAGCTCGTCTCCGTCGATCCACTCCAGTTCCCAGACTATCCGGCGCGGCTCAAGAAGGCGCTCGCGAATGCCGGGGATCACGATGCGATCCTGACCGCGTCGGGGAAGATGGACGGGATGCCGGTGAACCTCGGCGTCATGGACTTCGCCTTCATGGGTGGGTCGATGGGGTCGGTGGTCGGAGAGAAGATCGCGCGCCTTGGGCAGCGGTCCCTCGAGAAGAAGTGGCCGTTGATCATCATCTCGGCCTCTGGCGGGGCGCGGATGCAGGAGGGGGTGCTCTCCCTCATGCAGATGGCGAAGACCTCCGCGGTGCTCTCGCAGTTGGCAGAGCGTCGGATCCCCTACGTGTCGTTGCTCACCAACCCGACCACGGGCGGCGTCAGTGCGTCCTACGCGATGCTCGGCGACGCGATCCTCGCCGAGCCGGGCGCGGTGATCGGATTCGCCGGGCCGCGCGTCATCAAGCAGACCCTCGGGCAGGATCTCCCTGAGGGATTCCAGACGGCGGAGTTCCTCCTCACGCATGGGATGGTCGATCAGGTGGTGCATCGGCACCATCTCAAGCGGACCCTCGGCCAACTGCTACGCCATATGAGTGGCAAGCCGGCCGCGACGGGGTGGACCGCGCCCTGAACACCGGTGCGTATCGGGCCGCGCTCGACGCCCTCTTCGCGCGGACCACGGGGCAGTGGAAGTTGGGACTCGAGCGCGTGGAGGGGTTCCTTCGCGAGCTCGGTGATCCGCATCGGCGGATTCCGACCGTGCACATCGCCGGCACCAATGGGAAGGGGAGTGTCTGCGCCTCCCTCGAGACGGTGCTGCGTCGGCGGGGCTTCCGCGTGGGGACCTACACCTCGCCCCATCTCGTCGACTTCCGCGAGCGCTTCCGCATCGATGGGGCGCCGATCGACGAGGCGCCGATCTTCGACTTCCTCGAGCGGTGGACGCCGAGGGTCGAGACGCTCGGGGTGACCTTCTTCGAGGCGACGACGGCGATGGGATTCCAGCTCTTCGCCGATGCCCAGGTCGATATCGCGGTGATCGAGACGGGGCTCGGGGGGCGACTCGACGCGACGAACGTGGTGCAGCCCCTCGTCGCCGGGGTCACGAGCATCGGCTTCGACCACATGGAGTGGTTGGGCGAGACCCTCCCGAAGATCGCGCGGGAGAAGGCGGGGATCTTCAAGCCAGGGGTACCGGCGATCGTGGGCGAGCCCGATCCGGCGGTACGCCACGTGTTGGCGGAGGAGGCGGCCCGCCGGGGTGCCGCCCCCGTCCGCATCGTCGCCGAGGAGGGGGAGGCGACCGCGATCCGCGTCACGGCAGCGGGGACGACGTTCCGCTGGCAGGGGCTCGAGGTCGCGACGGGGTTGCCGGGGCACCACCAGGTGGCCAATGCGCTGGTGGCGCTCACCATGCTCGACGCCCTTCCGGCTCCCTTCCATGTGCCGCGTGAGGCGGCAGTGACGGCGCTCGCCGAGGTCCAGCTGGCGGGTCGGTTCTCACGCCAGGGGCGCTGGATCTTCGATGTGGCGCACAACCCCGCGGGGGCGGCGGTCACGGCAGAGACCCTGCGTGCGGTCGCCCCGCCCGGGCCCGTGGTCGCCCTCGTGAGCGTCTTGGGGGACAAGGATTGGCGCGGGATCCTCCGGGCCCTGGCGCCGGCGGTCCAGGGGTTCCTCCTCACCAATGCCCCCACGGCCCCCGCCAGCCGCGCCTGGGTGGCCGCCGAGGCCCTCGCCTTCGCGCGTGATGAGGGGTGGCAGGCCGAGCTCGAACCTGACTTCGACCGGGCCTTGGCGCGCGCCCCGTCCATGGGGGAGACCGTCCTCGTGACTGGGTCATTTCACACCGTGGGCGACGCGATGGCGCGGTTGCCGGGGTCTCCGGCGACCGGGTAGATTCCTCGGATGAGTAGCGGGGCGTTACCCGGATTCCGTGATTTCTATCCCGACGAGCTGGCCCGCCGCGCCCATATCTTCCAGGCCTGGCGGGCCGTCGCGCGCCGATACGCCTTCGTCGAGTATGATGGCCCCCCGCTCGAGCCCTTGGACCTCTACACCCGCAAGAGCGGGGACGAGATCGTCGGCCAACTCTACAACTTCGTGGATAAGGGGGGGCGGGAGGTCGCCCTCCGCCCGGAGATGACCCCGACCTTCGCCCGGATGGTGGGGGCCCGCGCCAACGCCCTCCGCAAGCCGGTGCGGTGGTTCTCGACCCCACAGCTCTTCCGCTACGAGCGGGCCCAGCGCGGTCGGCTTCGTGAGCACTACCAGCTCAACGTCGACATCGTCGGCGAGGCGAGCGAGGTCGCCGACGCCGAGCTCTTGGCCGTCGCCGTCGACATCATGCGCGAGCTCGGGCTCACGAGCGCCGATGTGCGCGCGCGGGTCAGTGACCGGCGGTTGTTGAATGGGGTGCTGCAGGCGCTCGGGGTGAGCGAGATGCAGGTGCCCGCGGTCTACGCCGTGGTCGACAAGCTCGCCCGTCAGCCGCGCGAGGTCTCCGCCGAGACGCTCGCCGCCGCGGGGCTCACCCCCGCCATGGTGGAGGAGGTGCTCACGCTGGCCTCCGGTGTGACGCTTGAGACCTTGCGTTCCCGGTTCGGGGCGCATCCGTCCGCCGCCGAGTCGATCGAGCGCTTCGGGCGCTACCTGGAGCACTGCGCCGCCCTCGGGATCGGGGCGTGGGTCGATCTCGACCTCTCGATCGTGCGCGGGCTCGCGTACTACACGGGGATCGTCTTCGAGCTCTTCGACGCGAAGGGGGAGCTCCGCGCGATCTGCGGGGGCGGGCGATACGACACCCTCCTCAAGGCCCTCGGTGGGACGGACCTTCCGGCGCTCGGCTTCGGCATGGGCGATGTGGTCCTCGGCGAACTGCTGCAGGATCGCGGGCTCTTCCCGACCACCATCGGCACGACGGCCGACCTCTATCTCGTCGCCGGGCATGGGGCGGTGGGGCGTCCCTATGCCGAGGCACTGCAGCTGGTGAGTGCGCTTCGCCGCGCCGGATTCCAGGTGGATCACGGCCTCAACGCCGAGCGCTTCCTCTCGCAGGCCACCCGCAATCAGGTGGATGGCGCCAAGAAGGCGGGGGCCGCCGCCGTCTTCGGGGTGCGCGAGGATGGCCAGGTCGAGGTGACCTCGATCCTCGGGAAGATGAAGGACGCCCCGACCCATACGATGTCGCTCGCGGCGATCCTCGCCGGCGAGCCCTCCACGATGCAGGCCCTCCGCGACTGGCTCCGGGCCCGGCGCGACTCGATCTCGAACTCCCATGGCTGACGACAAGAAGCTGACGACGCGCGCCGCAGATTTCAGCGCGTGGTACAACGAACTCGTGTTGCGCTCCGAACTGGCGGACTATTCGCCGGTGAAGGGGTCGATGGTGATCCGGCCCAATGGGTATGGGATCTGGGAGCGGATGCAGCGCGCCCTAGACGACATGTTCAAGGCGACGGGGCATCAGAACGCCTATTTCCCGCTCTTCATCCCGCAGAGCTTCCTGAGCAAGGAGGCGCAGCATGTGGAGGGGTTCGCGCCGGAGACCGCTGTCGTGACACATGGGGGGGGAAAGCTGCTCGAGGAGCCGCTCGTCGTCCGGCCGACGTCGGAGACGATCATCTACCACATGTTCGCGAAGTGGACGCAGTCGTACCGTGACCTGCCGATCAAGATCAACCAGTGGGCGAACGTCGTGCGCTGGGAGATGCGGACGCGGCTCTTCCTGCGCACCCTCGAGTTCCTCTGGCAGGAGGGCCACACGGCCCATGCCACCGAGGCGGAGGCGGAGACGGAGGCGCGGCTCATCCTCGGGCTCTATCGCGAGTTCATGGAAGGGTGGATCGCGATGCCAGTGATCACAGGGCAGAAGACCGAGGGCGAGAAGTTCGCGGGGGCGCTGCGGACCTACTCCTGCGAAGCGATGATGCAGGACAACAAGGCGCTGCAGGCGGGAACCTCACACAATCTCGGGCAGAACTTCGCCAAGGCGTTCGAGCTCCAGTTCCAGGCGGAGAATGGCGAGATGGCCTTCGCGTGGAACACGTCGTGGGGGGTGTCGACGCGCATGGTCGGTGGGCTCGTCATGACGCACTCCGATGACAATGGGCTCGTCTGCCCGCCGCGGCTCGCCCCGATCGAGGTGGTGATCGTCCCGATCTGGAAGTCGGACGAGGAGCGCGCGCGCGTGGTGGAGGCGGCGCACCGGGTACGCGCTGAGCTCATCGAGTGGACCGGGCGTGGCGCGACCGATCGCCTCCGCGTGACCGTCGACGACCGCGAGGGGGTGAAGCCCGGGGCCAAGTATTACGAGTGGGAGCTCCGTGGGGTCCCCCTTCGGCTCGAGATCGGCCCGAAGGATCTCGAGAAGGGGTCGGTCTTCTCGGCGCGGCGCGACACGCGGGCTAAGGCGGCGCTCCCGATGGCCGGGCTCCCGGCGGCGGTCGCCACGTTGCTCGAGACCATCCAGGGCGATCTCCTCGCGGCGGCGAAGGCGCGCCGCGAGGCGAACTCGCACCGAAACGTGACCTCCTACGCGCAGTTCAAGGAGATCATGGAGGGGCCTGGCGGATTCGTGTATGCGGGATGGAATGGCGACCCGGCGATCGAGGCCAAGGTGAAGGAGGAGACCAAGGCGACGATCCGCGTCATCCCCGATCCGGAGTTCCGTTCGGCCGAGGCGCCGACGACCTGCCTCGTGACGGGGGAGCCGGCCAGGCACGAAGTGATCTGGGCCAAGGCGTACTGATGGGCGGGTTCTCGCGGCGCGCGGGGGCGTTGGTCGTCGACGCGGTGCCGCTCGCTGCGATCGCCGAGGGGGCCGGCACGCCGGCGTATGTCTATTCGGCTGCGATGATCCGCGAGCGGATCGCTCGGCTCCGCGCGGCGCTCGAGGGGGTCCCGCACCAGCTGCACTATTCGCTCAAGGCCAACGCCTGTCGCGGGGTGCTCACGGTGATCCGCGAATCGGGGTGCGGGTGCGACGTGGTCTCCGGTGGGGAATTGGCCAAGGCGCTTGCGGCGGGATTCGCGCCCTCGCAGATCATCTTCGGGGGGGTGGGGAAGCAGGCGCATGAGTTGCGCGAGGCGCTTCGCTCGGGGATCAGGCTGATTAACGTGGAGTCGGCCGCGGAGGTGGCGCTCCTAGCGTCGATCGCCGCGGAGCTCGGCGTGGTGGCCCCGGTGGGATTGCGCGTGAATCCCGAGGTGGATGTCACCAATGCGCACCGCTTCATCGCCACGGGGGAGAAGGGGCACAAGTTCGGGATCCCGATCGGGGAGGTCGAGGCCGTGGGGCGTCAGGTCTTGGCCTCGCCGCAGCTGCGCCTCCTCGCGCTCGACATGCATGTGGGATCACAGCTCCACTCGTTCGATGCCTATCGGAATGGAGCGGACCGGTTGGTCGAGGTCGCCCAGCGACTGCAGGGGCTCGGTGCGCCCCTCGCCTATCTGGATGTCGGGGGTGGACTTCCCGCGACCTACGAGGCGGAGGAGGCCCCGGATCTCGCGGCGTTCGCCGCGATCGTGGCGGGAGCAGCGCGTACGCTCGGTGTGGAGCTGCTGTTGGAGCCCGGACGATTCCTCGTCGCGGAGGCCGGTGTGCTGCTGACGCGGGTGATCTACCGCAAGGAAAATGGTGGGCGGACGACCTTGGTCTGTGATGCGGGGATGACGGAGTTGATCCGCCCCTCGCATTACGGGGCGTATCACCGGATCGACTCGGTGGCACAGGTAGCGGGGACGATGGTGGCCGATGTGGTGGGTCCGGTCTGCGAGACGGGGGATTTCCTCGCCTTGGGTCGGGAGGTACCGGCGGTGGAGGCGGGCGCGCTGCTCGCGGTGCATACCGTGGGCGCCTACGGATCGGTGATGAGTTCGCAGTACAACGCCCGTCCGCGCGCGGCGGAGGTCGTGGTCGATGGGGATCGCTGGGCGGTGGTGACCGCGCGCGAGACCTATGCCGACCTCGTGCGGCAGGATGTGGTGCACCCCGAGTGGAGGCAGCGCTGATGCGAGTCGGATTACTGTCGGACACCCACGACCGCCTGCCGGCGATCGAGGGGCTGGTGCGCGAGTTCGTGGCGCGGGAGGTCTCCTTCGTGCTCCATGCCGGGGACTTCTGCGCGCCGTTCTCGCTCCGTCCCTTCATCGCACACAACGTGGCCCTCGCGGGGGTCTTCGGCGTGAACGACGGGGATCATGCGGGATTACGCCTCGCCGCCGCGAAGGGGATGGGGATGGAGATCTTCGAGGCGCCGCACAGCCTCGTGCTCGGGGAGAAGAAGGTGTTGCTCGTCCACGAGATCGGGGACGCCCTCGACGGGTCGATCCTCGCGCACGACATCGTGGTCCATGGGCAGGCCCATCGCGCCTCGACGGCGACCCGTGAGCAGACGCTCCTCGTGAATCCTGGCGAGGCCTGTGGATGGCTCCACGGGACGCCCTCTGCGGCGATCCTCGACCTCGAGACGCTGAGGGTGGAATCGATCACCCTGCCGGCCGCGGAGTGGGCCCGATGAGTTCGCGTGTCCTCATCCTCGACTGCGGGTCGCAGTTCACGCAGCTCATCGCACGACGGGTGCGCGAGGCGCGGGTCTTCTCCGAGATCCATCCGCCGACGCGATCGCTCGAGTGGATCCGCGAGTGGCAGCCGACGGCGATCATCCTCTCCGGTGGGCCGAGCTCGGTGACGGACGAGGGGGCGCCGACCTTCGATCCCGCGATCCTCGATCTCGCGCCGGTGCTCGGGGTCTGCTACGGGATGCAGTGGATCGCGCACACCTCGGGTGGATCGGTGCGTGGGGGCGGCCGCCGCGAGTATGGGCGGGCCGAGTTGGTGGTGAAGGAGCCGGCCGGGCTCTTCGCGGGATTCGATCCCGGGGAGCGCTCGGTGGTCTGGATGAGCCATGGTGACCATGTGGAGACCGTTCCCCCGGGGTACGTGCTCACCGCGTCGAGCGAGGGGAACCCCGTCGTCGCCTTTCGCCATGCCGCCAAGCCGATCCACGCCGTGCAGTTCCACGCCGAGGTGGCGCATTCGGTGCGCGGGGCGGAGATCATCCAGAACTTCCTCTTCGGGGTGGCAGGGTGCACCGCCGATTGGACACCGGGGCACTTCATCGAGCAGGAGATCGCGCGGATCCGCGAGCGCGTGGGTTCGGCGCAGGTGATCTGCGGTCTCTCCGGTGGCGTGGATTCCTCGGTCGCGGCGGCGCTCGTCCATCGCGCGATCGGCGATCAGCTCACCTGCATCTTCGTCGACACGGGGTTGCTCCGGCTCCATGAGCGCGAGCAGGTCGAGCGGACGATGGGGCAACATCTCGGGATCAAGCTCGTGACGGTCCGCGCGGAGGAGCGCTTCCTCACCGCGCTCCACGGGCTCGATGACCCAGAGCAGAAGCGCAAGGCGATCGGGCACACCTTCATCGACGTCTTCGAGGATGCGTCGTCGGTGGCGGGGGAGACGGCGAAGTTCCTGGTGCAGGGGACGCTCTACCCTGATGTGATCGAGTCGGTGAGCGCGAAGGGCGGACCGAGCGCGACGATCAAGACGCATCACAATGTCGGTGGACTGAAGCCCGACATGAAGTTCCAGCTGATCGAGCCGCTCCGTGAGCTCTTCAAGGACGAGGTGCGAAACGTCGGACGGGAGCTCGGGCTGCCGGAGGAGATGGTGGGGCGGCATCCCTTCCCGGGGCCGGGGCTTGGGATCCGCGTGCTCGGCGCGGTCGATCCGGTGAACGTCGAGACGCTGCGGCGCGCCGATGCGATCTATCTCGAGGAGATCCGTGCGGCGGGGCTCTACCACGAGATCTGGCAGGCCTTCGCCGTCTTCCTCCCGGTGCGCTCGGTCGGGGTGATGGGGGATGGGCGCACCTATGAGCATGTGATCGCGCTGCGCGCCGTGACGAGCACCGATGGGATGACGGCCGATTGGTTCGCCTTCCCGACGGAGGTCCTCGCCCGCATCTCGAACCGGATCATCAATGAGGTGCCCGGGGTGAATCGTGTGGTGTATGACGTGAGCTCCAAGCCACCGGCCACGATCGAGTGGGAGTAGGGTGATGCGGTTCGCGCAGCTGCGGCCGACCTCGACCGAGTTGCGCGAGATGCTGCGGCTCGCCGCCCCGATCGTCGCCGTGAACGTCGGGATGATGTTCATGGGGGTGGTCGATTCGCTGATGCTCGGGCGCGTCTCTGGCGCGGCGCTCGCCGCCGGCGTGCTGGGCAACTTCATCTTCTATCTCTGCGCGAGCTTCGGGCTCGGCTTCCTCCTCGCCATCGATCCCGTGGTCGCCCAGGCGATCGGAGCGGGGGATGCGCGTGAGGCGGCGCTCGGGGTGCAGCGGGGGGTGGTGCTGGCGATCGCGACCTCGATCGTCATGGCGATCCTCCTCTGGCCGGCCCCGAAGGTGCTGACCCTCCTGGGGCAGCCGGCGGATGTCGCGCCCGATGCGGGGGCCTTCGTGCGGTGGAGCATCCCCGGGGTCTTCCCCTTCTTCCTCTTCGCCCTGAGTCGGCAGGCGCTGCAGGCGCATGGATCGGTGGCGCCTGTGCTTTGGGCCGCCGTGGTGGGGAATGTGGTCAACGTGCTCGCGAATCTCGTGCTCGTCTTCGGGATGTTCGGCGTGCCGGCGCTCGGGGTCGTTGGCTCGGCGATCTCCACGACGATCGCGCGCTGGGTCATGCTCGGGGCGATCCTACTCTTCGCGCGTCAGCGGCTCAGGCGCTTGGTGCGGCCCTGGTTCCCCGAAGCCCTGGCGTGGGCGCCGCTGCGTGGCCTCGCGGCCCTCGGCGCCCCGATCGGCCTGCAGTTCTTCGCCGAGGTGAATGCGTTCGGGCTCGTGACGATCATGATGGGGTGGGTCGGGACGAATGCGCTCGCTGGGCATGAGATCGCGCTCAACCTCGCCTCGCTCACCTTCATGGTGCCGATGGGGGTCGCGGCGGCGGGGACGGTGATGGTCGGGCGCGCGATCGGTCGCGGCGATCCGGCGGCGGCGCGGCGTGATGCGGTGGCGGCATTGGTGGTGGGGATCGGCTTCATGTCGATCACCGCGGTCGCCTTCCTCGTGGTGCCGGGGCTCTTCGCGCGGGGCTATACCACCGATGGTGGCGTCATCACGGTAGCGGTGGCGTTGATCCCGATCGCCGGGATCTTCCAAGTCTTCGATGGGATGCAGGTCTGCGCGACCGGGGTGCTCCGTGGGGCCGGGGACACGCGCGTCCCGATGGCGATCCACATGGCGAGTTTCTGGCTCGTGGGGCTCCCCCTGGGGTCGTGGCTCTGCTTCGGCTTGGACGGCGGACCAGCGGCCCTCTGGTGGGGGCTCACGGCGGGACTGGCCGCGGCGGGGTTGTTCCAGCTTGCCCGGGTGCGCTCGCGGTTCGGTGGGCCGCTGGAGCGATTGCGCCTCTCTTGAGATCAGCGCGCGCGTCGATTGGCGCGCGAACGCGGAAGACTAGACGCCCTTCTCCTGCAGTAGCGCCATGAACTCCGCGGGACTCTCGATCTCGAGTAACCGCTGCGGCACATCCGCCTCCTTGGCGAACTGCGCGATCTTCCCGAGGACGGGGAGGTACTGGTTCGAGACCTCGAGTGGCGGGGCGACGATCAGGAAGAAGCAGCGCGCGGGCTGATCATCGATCGACGTGAAGTCGAGTCCGTCCTTCTTGCGGCCGAAGGCGACACGCAGGGTGTTGACGACAAGGGAGCGGCAGTGCGGGATCGCGATCCCGCGCCCGATCCCGGTGGAGCCGAGGTTCTCACGACGCTTGAGCATCTTGAAGAGCGTCGCCTCGTCCTTCTCGTCGAGCTGGAGCAGGCCGATCAGCTCGTGGAGGATCTCGTCCTTGGTGGTCCCTTTGAGATCGAGGGAGACGGCGTCCGGGCTGAAGAAGTCTCGCAGTTCCATCGTGCGAACCTAACCCGCCCGCGAAATCAAGTCAAACCCTGTCGTTGCAAGGAGTTGCGCTCACTTCTAGGTTTCCTCGGATGCGGTACCCATACCCGACCGGATCTTCCGCGGTCCCTCTCTTTCTCGCCCCGATGGCCGGGGTCTCCGAGTCCCCCTTCCGGCGTCTCTGCCGCGTTTGGGGCGCGGATGTGGTCGTGACCGAGTTCCTCTCGGCGGAGGGGATCCGTCGTGAGAACGAGGCGACGATCTCGAAGCTGCGCTTCAGTCCGGAGGAGCATCCGATCGGGGTGCAGATCTTCGGCGCCGATCCGGTGGCCATGCGTGAGGCGGCCTCGGCGGTGACCGATGTGTTCCAGCCCGATTACATCGACATCAACTTCGGGTGCCCGGTCAAGAAGGTCGTGCGGCGCAACGGCGGCTCGGGGTGCCTCAAGGATCTCGACCTCGTGCAGGAGATCATCCGCGCGGTGGTGCAGGGGACCCATCTCCCGGTGACCTGCAAGATCCGCAGCGGGTGGAGCGAGGAGATGCGCGATCCCGTCGCGATCGGTCTGCGCTGCCAGGACGCCGGGGTGAAGGCGATCGCGCTGCATCCTCGGACGCGAACGCAGATGTACACCGGCCATGCGCACTGGGACGAGATCGCGGCGCTCAAGGCGGCGCTCGAGATCCCAGTGATCGGCAACGGTGACATCAAGACCGCCGCCGATGCGCTCCGCATGCGGGAGCAGACCGGATGCGACGGCGTCATGATCGCGCGTGGGAGCTTCGGACAGCCCTGGATCTTCCGGCAGGCGCGAGCCCTCCTTGACGGACAGCCCATGCCGGCCACGCCGTCGACGGCGGAGCGCTTCGCCATCGCGCTCGACCACGCGCGGATGGTGCAGGCCTATGAGGCCGATCCCATCGGGGCGGCGATCGAGTTCCGGAAGCATCTCGGGTGGTATGTGAAGGGCCTCCCGAACTCGGCTGATCTGCGCAAGCAGTTGCATGCCGTGAACTCGTTCGACGAGGTCGAGGGGATCTTCGCGCGCTATCTCGAGAGCGACTGGGCGCTCGAGGCCGCGCAGGACACGACCCACGATTCGGCGGAGTCCGCCCCAGAGGAGACCCATGCGGCGTGATCGGGTGCAGGCCCTGCTGGCCGAGGTCGCCAGCGGCCAGCGATCGGTGGAGGACGCCCTGACGCAGCTCGATAGCGCGCCGGTGGAGGAGCTCGGCTTCGCCACGGTGGATACGCATCGGGCCCTTCGACAGGGGTATCCCGAGGTGGTCTTCGGTCAGGGGAAGACCCCGGAGCAGGTCGTCGCGATCGCCGCACGCCTCGCCGAATCCGGCGACGGATTCCTCGTCACGCGCGCGGAGGTCGCGACCCAAGAGGCGCTCGCGCAGCACTTCGCCGCGGCGGAGATCAACGCGGCTGGGCGGACGGTGCTCCTGCGCGCGACACACCCTCGCGCGAGGGGGACGCATCTCGTGGCGGTCGTCACGGCGGGGACGAGCGATCTCCCGGTCGCCGAGGAGTGCGCGGTCACCCTCGACGCGATGGGACATCCGGTCCAGCGCATCACGGACGTGGGGGTCGCGGGGATCCACCGCATCCTCGCGCGGCGCGAGACGCTGGCCGATGCCGCGGTGGTGATCGTCGTGGCGGGGATGGATGGCGCCCTCCCCAGCGTAGTGGGCGGCTTGGTGCGCCGTCCGGTGATCGCGGTGCCGACGAGCATCGGGTACGGCGCGGCGTTCCAGGGGCTCGCCCCGCTCCTCACGATGCTCAATTCCTGCGCTGCCGGCGTCACCGTCTGTAACATCGACAACGGATTCGGGGGGGCGGTGGCGGCGGGCCGGATCCTCGACGCGTTGAACAATCGGGGCTGAGCGGGTTAGTATTCGGTGTAGCTCAGGGGGCGACCGGTTTCGATTATGTGGGTGGCTCCATGGCTGCGCGCCCAGGTCCTCGGGTCCCTGGTAAAACCCTCGGGAACTGTACAACTGCGAACAACAACTTCGCTCTCGCTGCGTAAGGCTTAGCCTTACCCCAGCAGTGCCCACCGCGTAGCCCGCCCGGGGCGACCGATGGGTATCGCAAATCCGGGCTGGTCCGACGGTGCGTTCACCATCGAAGGACGAGATTCTAGTGGACTCATTCGACCGTGGGCGGCCTGTCGGCCAGCGGTCGGAGACATCAATCGACAGGATACGCGCGTAGACGCTGTGGAAGATCTCATGTAAGACGGGAGTTCGAATCTCCCCGCCTCCACTCGATATGTGGACCCCTCGTCACCATCTCGTGCTCCTGCTCGTCATCACCGCTCCGGCGGTGCTGACGGCGCAGGGTCGTGCAGGCCATACGCCCACGACCCCCGCCACCGCGGTGTCGGGGGAGCGGCCGAGCGGGGCCGATATCGCCTTCATCCGCGGGATGCTCGCCCACCACGCCCAGGCGGTGGAGATGGTGTCGCTCGTCCCGCAGCGTACCACGCGTCGTGACCTGCGATTGATCGCGGAGCGGATTGACGTCTCCCAGCGCGATGAGATCGTCTGGATGCGCGACTGGCTCGCCGACCATCGGATTCTCGTGGCCGAGGGGCATGGCGCCCACGACCATGCCGCGATGTGGCGGGCGAGTATGCCGGGGATGCTCTCGCCTGACGCGATGGTGACGCTCGCGCGCGCCACGGGACGTGAGTTCGAGCGGCGGTTCCTCGAGGGGATGATCACCCATCACGAGGGGGCGCTGACGATGGTCGCGACGCTCTTCGGCTCGGAGAACGCGGCGCAACGCCCGGAGATCTTCGGGTTCGCGAGTGATGTCGACGCGGATCAGCGCGCGGAGATCGCGCGCCTGCGGAAGGTGTTGGCCGCGCTTACCGCGCCAACGGCTCCCTGACTCGGATCAACCCCTCCTGAGCCACCGAGGCCACTAGGACGCCGTCTCGGGTGAAGACCTCCCCGCGCACGAACCCTCGCGCCCCCGCAGTCGAGGGCGCATCGCAGACGTAGAGGAGCCACTCGTCCGCACGGAAGGGGCGGTGCATCCAGATGGTGTGATCGAGCGAGGCGATGAGGAGTCGCGGGTCACGCATTCCGATCCCGTGTGGCCGGAGGGCCGTCGGCAGGAAGCCGTAGTCTGACGCGTACGCCAGGACCGCCTGGTGGAGGATCGGGGCATCGGCGATCGGCTCCACGACGCGGAACCAGACCTGACGACGGGCCGCATCGGGTCCATTGGGCGTGGGCCGCTCGAAGGGATCGCGCGGGGTGATCGATCGGACGTCGATGGGGCGATCCTGCGTCCAGATCGCCCGGACGGGGGCCGGGAGCCTGTCGGCCTGCGCCCGGATCAACTCGAGCTCCGACGTCAGTGACTCCGGTGGCGGGACCTCAGGCATCGAGACCTGATGCGAGAGCCCGGGTTCCTCGAGGTGGAACGACGCCGAGAGGTGGAAGATCGCCTCGCCGTGTTGGATCGCGGTGACACGGCGGCTGGTGAAGCTGCGCCCATCGCGCGGCCGATCGACGAAGTAGACGATCGGGGTGGTGAGATCCCCCTCCCGGAGGAAGTACCCGTGCACCGAGTGCGCCTCACGTCCCTCGGGGACCGTCTTGCGGGCGGCCACCAGCGCCTGCGCGAAGACCTGTCCGCCGAAGACACGTCCGGTCCCGAGGTCGCGATTCCGCCCGCGATAGAGGTTGTGCTCGAGTGGCTCGAGCTCGAGCAACGAGAGGAGTTCGTGGACGACGCTCATCGGGGGAGGACGACAGTGGGTTAGGCGCCGACGGCCTGAGCCGCGGCGAGACGTGCGATCGGGACGCGGTAGGGTGAACAGCTCACATAGTCGAGCCCCGTCTGGTGGCAGAACCGCACCGAACGCGGCTCGCCCCCATGCTCGCCACAGATCCCCACCTTGAGCGTCGCGCGTGCCCCGCGCCCCGCCGTCGTCGCCAGGGTGATGAGCTGCCCCACACCGTCCACATCGAGGACCTGGAAGGGATCGTCAGGATAAATCCCCTGCGCCACATAATAGGGAAGGAATCGCCCGGCATCATCGCGGCTCAGGCCGAGGGTGGTCTGCGTGAGGTCGTTCGTCCCGAAGGAGAAGAACTCCGCCGCGCCGGCGATCTGCGCCGCGGTCAGCGCGGCGCGTGGGAGCTCGATCATCGTGCCGACGAGATACTTCACATGGAGGCCGTGCGCCTGGAACACCTCGGTGGCGACCCGGTCGACGATCGCCCGCTGATGCGAGAACTCCTTGACCGTCGAGACGAGGGGGATCATGACCTCGGGGAGGACGATCATCCCGCGGCGGACACAGGCGACCGCCGCCTCGAAGATCGCCCGCGCCTGCATCTCCGTGATCTCGGGGTAGGTGACGCCGAGGCGGCAGCCGCGGTGGCCGAGCATCGGGTTCGTCTCCCGAAGGGTCTCGACGACGCGCATGAGATCGCGCCGGGTGACGCCCACGCGCCGCGCGAGGAGCTTGGCCTCCTCGCCGCCATGCGGGAGGAACTCATGGAGCGGGGGGTCGAGGAGGCGGATGGTCACGGGGAAGCCGTCCATCGCCGCAAAGATCCCTTCGAAGTCCTCGCGCTGCATCGGGAGGAGCTTGGCGAGGGCGCGGCGGCGACCCATCTCGTCGTGCGCGACGATCATCTCGCGCATGGCGTGGATGCGGTCACCATCGAAGAACATATGTTCGGTGCGGCAGAGCCCGATCCCCTCCGCGCCGAACCCGCGGGCCACCTGCGCATCGTGCGGGGTATCGGCGTTGGCGCGCACCTTGAGGCGGCGGCGGGCATCGGCCCACCCCAGGAGCTCGGCGAAGCCACGATACACCGGCGCCTCATCGGCCTTCCGCGTCCCGGCATTCACCTGCATCACCTCGCTCGGCATCGTCGGCAGGTCGCCGAGGTAGACCTCGCCGGTCCCGCCATCGAGGGTGATCCAGTGGCCCTCGTGGATCTCGGTCTCACCGACGAGGAAGCGCTTGTTGCTCAGGTCGAGCCGGATCGCCGCGCACCCGACGATGGCGCACTTGCCCATCCCGCGCGCGACGACGGCGGCGTGGCTCGTCATCCCACCGCGGGCGGTGAGGATCGCCTTCGCCGCCACCATCCCATGGAAATCCTCGGGGGTGGTCTCGTCGCGGACCAAGATGACGGCATCGCCCTGCGCGGCGCGTGACTCCGCGGTGTCCGCATCGAAGACGGCGATCCCGCTCGCCGCCCCCGGGCTCGCCGGGAGGCCGGCGCAGAGGGCGGTCGGCTTGGCGGCGCGATCGATGACCGGATGGAGGAGTTGGTCGAGCTGATGCGCCGGGACGCGCTGGAGCGCCTCGGGACGGGAGATGAGCCCCTCGTTCACGAGGTCGCAGGCGATGCGCACCGCGGCGGCGGCCGTGCGCTTCCCCGTGCGGGTCTGCAGGAGGTAGAGCGTCCCGCGCTCGACGGTGAACTCGAGGTCCTGCATGTCGCGGAAGTGCCGCTCGAGGAGGGACTGCGTGCGGAGGAGGTCTTGGTACGCCTGCGGGAGCCGCGTCGCCATCTCCTCGATCGGGAGCGGGGTGCGGATCCCGGCGACGACATCCTCGCCCTGCGCATTGACGAGGAACTCGCCGTAGAAGCGGCGGGCGCCCGTCGACGGATCGCGCGTGAACGCCACGCCCGTACCGGAGTCATCGCCGAGGTTCCCGAAGACCATCGCGACGATGTTCACCGCCGTGCCCGGGGTCTCAGGGATCCCGTTCACGCGACGATAGTCGACCGCCTTCTTGAGGGTCCACGAGCGCCAGACCGCCTCGATCGCCCCCCAGAGCTGGACCCGTGGGTCGGCCGGGAAGGGGGCGCCGGTCACGGACTGGATGAGCTGCTGATACTCAAGGACGAGGGCCTTGAGCGCCTCCGCGGGCAGCTCCGCATCGGTCTTCACGCCATTCACGAGGCGCTTGGCGGCCAGGAGATGCTCGAAGTCGTGCATCGGCACCCCGAGTACCACATCGCCGTACATCTGCAGGAGGCGGCGGTAGGAGTCGTACGCGAAGCGGGCGTTCCCGCTCTGGGTCTCGAGCCCGAGGACGGTCTCGTCGTTGAGTCCGAGGTTGAGGATCGTCTCCATCATCCCCGGCATCGAGACGCGGGCGCCGGAGCGGACCGAGACGAGGAGGGGGTTGTGACGGTCGCCGAAGCGTCGGCCGGTCGCCCGCTCGAGCCGGGTGAGCGCGCGCTCCACCTCCTCGCGGAGCCCCTCCGGTGTCTTCCCATGTGTGAGATAGTGATCGCAGAGGGGGCAGCCGATGGTGAACCCCGGGGGCACGGGGACCCCGAGGTTCGTCATCTCCGCGAGATTCGCGCCCTTCCCGCCAAGGAGGTCCTTGTCGTCCTTGGTGCCTTCGGCGGAGCCGTTCCCGAAGAAGAAGACGGATTGCTGCACGACGAACCTCCGCCTCATGGCGGCACGGAGCCGATCTTACCCGAGGCGCAGCTTCTCGGGGACGGTCGGCGGCTTGGTGGGATATTGGCCCGAGAAACAGGCGTGGCAGAAGCCCGAGGGGCCGTCAGGGACCGCGCCGAGCATCCCGTCGAGGGAGATGTAGCCCAGCGAGTCCACGCCGATCCGTCGCGCGATCTCCTCCACCGAATGATTGGCGGCGATCAGCTGTTCCCGATCAGGCGTATCGATGCCGTAATAACAGGGGCCGGTGATCGGCGGGGAGGAGACGCGCATGTGGACCTCGCGGGCGCCGGCGGCCCGGACGAGAGCGACGAGCCCGCGCGTCGTCGTCCCGCGCACGATCGAATCGTCGACCATCACAACCGACTTCCCGGCGAGGATCTCGCGGACGGCGTTGTACTTGACCTTCACCTTCTCGTCGCGCCCCTGCTGGGTGGGCTGGATGAAGGTGCGCCCCACGTAGTGATTGCGGATCAGGGCGAGCTCCAACGGGAGGTCGCTCGCCTCGGCGAACCCGAGGGCCGCCGAGTTGGAGGAATCTGGGACCGAGAAGACGAAGTCTGCCCCCGGCGCCGGGTGCTCCCTCGCGAGCCGGCGCCCGAGGGCCCGGCGGGCACGGTCCACCGACCCCCCGAAGACGCGGGAATCGGGGCGCGCGAAGTAGACGTACTCGAACACGCAGCGCCGCGGCTCGGCCGGTGCCGACATCTGGATGGTGCGCACCGATCCATCGGGCTCCACCGCGACGATCTCCCCCGGTGCGACCTCGCGCTCGATCGTCGCGCCCACGATGTCGAGGGCGCAGCTCTCCGAGGCGAAGACGATCGCCCCGTTGAGACGGCCCATCACCAGCGGTCGCCAGCCGAGCGGATCGCGCGCCGCGACCAGCGTATCCCCGATGATCACGAGGAGCGAGTACGCTCCCTCGATCCCCTGCAGCGCCTCGGCGAGCTTCCCCTCAGGGCGCTCGGCCTGCGCCCGCGCCAAGCGGTGCACGATGACCTCGGAGTCCATCGTGGAGCTGAAGATCGACCCCTGATCCTCGAGCTGACGGCGCACCTCAGTGGCGTTCGTGAGGTTCCCATTGTGTGCGAGGGCGATGTGGCCCCCCTTGAAGCGCACGAGGGCCGGCTGGGCATTCTCGATCGTACTCGACCCCGCGGTGGAGTACCGCGTATGACCGATCGCGACGGGGCCGGACAGCGTGCGCATCGACTCCGCCGAGAACTTGTCGGAGACGAGCCCCATGGCGCGGAGGACGTTCACCGCGCCGTCCTTGACGGCGACGATCCCCGCCGACTCCTGACCGCGGTGCTGGAGCGAGTAGAGCCCAAGGTGGGTGAGCGCCGCCGCATCGGCGTGCGCGGAGATGCCGAAGATGCCACACATCAGCGCGTCCCTCCGGCGGTCTCGGTCACCGTCTCGGCGGCCGCACGCGCCATGGCGCGCGGGATCGCCTCATGGTAGGCGGTCGCCAGGCGATCGATCGTGGAGGTGCAGCGTCCCTGTGCCGCGGCGATGGTGAGGCCCTGGTCGGCGGCGGTCACCTGGCCGATCACGCGCGCCGGGACGCCATGGCGCTGCGCGATCGCGAGGACCGCCTCCGCGTGTGCCGTGGAGACCACGATGCGGCCCTGCGCTTCCCCGAAGAGGAGCGCGCGCAGCGGGAGTGCGCCCCACGCGGTCAGGTCGAGGCGCGCTCCGGTCGGTCGGGCACGGTCGCCCATGCACGACTCGGCGATGGCGACGGCGAGCCCACCCTCGGAGCAGTCGTGCGCCGAGCGCACCTGACCGGCACGGATCGCCTCGAGGATCGTCCCGATCAGCGCTCGTTCCCGATCGAGATCACAGTGTGGCGGGGCACCGGCGACGACGCCGTGGACCCAGCTCAGATACTCGGAGCCGCCGAGCTCGTCGGTGTTCTCGCCGAGGAGGACGATGGCATCGCCTGGGGTGGTGAAGGTCATGCGGGTGGCGTGGGCGGCGTCGTCGAGCACGCCGACCATCCCGATCGTCGGGGTGGGGTAGACCGCCCCCTGCGGATTCTCGTTGTAGAGCGAGACGTTCCCACCGGTGACCGGGGTCTCGAGGGCGCGGCAGGCGTCGCCCATCCCGTAGACCGCCTCGCGGAACTGGAAGAAGACCTCGGGCTTCTTGGGATTCCCGAAGTTGAGACAGTTGGTGATGGCGCGCGGGGTCGCCCCCGTGCAGGCGACGTTGCGCGCCGCCTCGGCCACCGCGATGCGACCCCCGACGCGTGGGTCGAGATAGACATAGCGCCCATTGCAGTCGGTCTTCACCGCGATCGCCTTGGTGGTGCCGCGGATACGGATCACCGCCGCGTCGCCCGCGCCGGGGCCGCTGACCGTCCCCGTGCGCACCGTGGAGTCGTACTGCCGGTGGATCCAGTGCTTGCTTGCGATCGTCGGCGATTGCAGGAGTCGCTCGAGGGTCCAGGCGGGATCGGCCTCCTCCCCCTTCGGAGCGATCGCCGCGACGTCGCGCGTGCGCCGGGCGATGGCCTCCTCGCTCTCACGGGCCTCGGGGTGGTACTGCGGGCAGTCCGTGACGAGGCGCGTGCCGGGGAACTCGGCGACGATGCGATCCCCCTCGGTCACGCGATACACCGGCTCCGCGATCACCTCGCCGATCACCTCGGCGACGAGGTCCCACTTGGCGAGGATCGCCTGCACCTCGGCCTCGTGCCCGCGCGTGGCGACGACGAGCATCCGCTCCTGCGATTCGCTGAGGAGGATCTCGTAGGGGGTCATCCCCGTCTCGCGGACCGGGACCTTGGTGGTGTCGATGGTGACGCCGACGTCCCCGCGCTCCGCCATCTCGGCGCTGCTGGAGGTGAGTCCTGCCGCCCCCATGTCCTGGATCGCGACGATGTGCCCGCTCCGGATGAGTTCGAGCGAGGCCTCGAGGAGGAGCTTCTCGGTGAAGGGGTCGCCCACCTGTACACGCGGCCGCTTGGCCTCGTTCTCCTCCGAGAGATCCTCCGAGGCGAAGGAGGCGCCGTGGATCCCGTCGCGTCCGGTCCGCGCCCCAACGGCGATGATCGAGTTGCCGACCCCTTCGGCCTTCGCCCGGATCAGTTCCTCCTCGCGGAGGAGCCCGACGCACATCGCGTTGACGAGGGGATTCCCCTCGTAGGCCGGGTCGAACATCACATCGCCCGCCACGGTGGGGATGCCGACGCAGTTCCCGTAATCGCCGATCCCCTTCACGACGCCGGCGACGAGATACCGCACGCGTGGTGTCTCGAGGGAGCCGAAGCGCAGCGAGTTGAGCATCGCAATCGGGCGCGCGCCCATGGTGAAGACGTCGCGCAGGATCCCGCCGACGCCGGTCGCTGCGCCCTGATAGGGCTCGACCGCCGAGGGGTGGTTATGCGATTCGATCTTGAAGGCGATGGCGAGGCCGTCGCCGATGGAGATGACCCCCGCGTTCTCACCGGGCCCCTGCAGGACCCAGGGGGCCTGGGTCGGGAGGGTCTTCAGGACGGGGCGCGAGTGCTTGTACGAACAGTGCTCGCTCCAGAGGGCGCTGATGATCCCCAGCTCGGTGAAGGTGGGGGTACGCTCGAGCATCCGCTCGAGGCGGCCGTATTCGTCCATCGTGAGGCCATGTTCGGCGACGAGGGCCGGCGTGATCGTGGGATCCCCCGGTCGGGGGCGAACACCGTGAGAGGCCGAGGGCGGGGTCCGCTGGGCGGTCATGAGCTGGGAGTCGGAGAGGATCAGGCCTTGGTGAGGGCCAGCAGCGAACGGAAGAGGACGAGCCCGTCGGTGGAACCGAGGAGGGGGTCGAGTGCCCGCTCGGGATGCGGCATGAGCCCCACGACGGTGCCGGAGGCATTGGAGACGCCGGCGATGTTGCGCAGGGAGCCGTTCGGGTTCGCGGCCGAGGTCGGGTGGCCGGTGGCATCTACGTACCGGAAGACCACCTGACCTTCGCCCTCCAGGCGGTCGAGCGTCGCCGCATCGGCGGAGTAGCGCCCATCGCCATGGGCGATCGGCATCGTCAGGAGCGCGCCCGCCGAGGCCTCGCGCGTGAAGACGGTCGCCGTCGATTCGACCCGCAGCGTCACGGGCATCGACCGGAACTGGAGGTGGTCGTTGCGGAGCAGGCCGCCCGGGAGAAGCCCCGCCTCACAGGCGATCTGGAACCCATTGCAGATCCCGATGACCGGCCCCCCGCGCTTCGCGTGGGCCGCGATCTCCTGCATGATGGGCGCGAAGCGGGCGATCGCCCCGGCGCGCAGATAGTCGCCGTAGCTGAAGCCCCCGGGGAGGATCACGACATCGACGCCCTGCAGATCGTGGTCCTTATGCCAGAGGGGGACCGCCTCGAGGTGCACGTGCTCGCGGATGGCGAGGAGCGCGTCCTCGTCACAGTTGGAGCCCGGGAAGGTGACGACGCCGACCTTCATGCCTTGGCGATCTCCGCGATCACGAAGTCCTCGGTGACGGGATTGGCGAGGAGACGCTCGCACATCTCCCGCACCTTCGCCTGCGCCGCCGCGGTATCCGCCGCCTCGAGCTCGATCACGAGCAGACGCCCGACATGCACGTCGCGCACCGAGGCGAATCCGAGGGTGTGTAGGGCGTCGGTGACCGCCTTCCCCTGTGGATCGAGGAGGCCGTGGCGCGGGACGATCTTGACGCTGACGGTGAAACGGGTCACGGGAGGCGATCCTCGGTGTGGGTCGGGAGAGCTTCGGGGTGCCCCTCGGCGGACAGAGGGGACGGCAGATCGAAGGCGCCACGGAGCAGGGCCATCACGATCCCCAGCACGACGTACGAGACGCCCACCGGGAAGAAGAAGGCCTGCGGCATGACGAAGAGCGCGACGATGGAGGAGAAGAGGAGGAGGATACCGATCGTCCCCTCGATCGTGCGGAAGCTGAAGCGGGGCCAGGCACGATAGGGCACGGAGCTGATCATCAGGAAGCTGAGCGTGAGCATCAACCACCGGAGGATCGTCTCCCACGGCCACCCGGCGAAGAGGTCGTGGTAGAGCGGGGTCTGGCTGAACCAGTAGTACGTCGCGAGCGTGCCCCCGGCCGCCGGACTCGGGAGCCCCGTGAAGTAGGTCGCCTTGGTCTCCTCGCCCGCCTGCTCGACATTGAAGCGCGCCAACCGCATCACCGCGCAGGCCACGAAGAAGAAGACGAAGAGCCAATCCCACTTCGTCTTGTTCAGCTCCGCGAAATAGATCATGAGGGCCGGCGCGAGACCGAAGGAGATCGCATCCACGAGGGAGTCGAGCTCCTCACCGAAGGGGGAGCCGGAGTTCGTCGCGCGCGCGATGCGGCCGTCGATCGCATCGCAGAAGCCGCCGAGCACGATGCACCACCCCGCGAGCATATGGTCGCCGCGTGAGGCCGAGACGATGGCGTAGATGCCGAAGAAGAGGTTCCCGAGCGTGAAGCCGTTCGGGAGCATCACCATCGAGGGGCGGGGGAAGCGCCGGCGCGCCATCAGGGGAGCTCCGCCAGCACCGTCACCCCGGCCTGCGGCCTCTCACCGAGCTTTGCCTTGACGGTGCTGCCCACCGGGACGAAGACATCGACGCGGGAGCCGAACCGGATCAGCCCCATCCGCTCCCCCTGCGCCGCCGCGTCGCCGACCTTGGAATAGGTGACGATGCGGCGGGCGATGAGCCCCGCGATCTGCCGGAAGAGGACCTTATGCGCCCCGGTCTGCACCCCGACCGACATCTGCTCATTCTCGAGCGAGGCCTTGTCAGCGGCGGCGTTGATGAACTTCCCGGGGTTGTAGTGCACGTAGGCCACCGTCCCGCTCACCGGGTACCGGTTCACATGGACGTTGAAGACGTTCATGAAGACGGAGATCCGGATCGCGCGGCCGCCGAGGAACGACGGCTCATCGACCTCGCGGATATCGATCACGCGGCCATCGGCCGGCGAGATGACGAGATTCGCGCCGCGCGGGCCGGTGCGTTCCGGATCGCGGAAGAAATACGCGACCCAGAGGACTAGGAGGGTCAGGACGAAGGCGAGGAGCCAGAGGGGCCACGATCGGCGCGCGAGGGCGGCGGTGTAGCCGGCGGCGGCGAGCGCCGCCGCGATGAGGATGAAGGGGATCCCTTCGCGGGCGAAGCTCATGTCAGACTCGGACGTCGAGAGGAGCGCCGGTGAGGCGCGTGAAGGCGTCGAGGTAGCGCTGGCTCGTCGCCGCGATGACCTCGGGGGGGAGGGTGGGGGGCGGGGCGTTGCCGTCCCACCGGCCGGCGCGACGCTCGCCATCGAGCCAATCACGCAACGGCTGTTTGTCGAAACTCGGCTGCGGCCCGCCGGGGGCGTACTGATCGGCAGGCCAGAAGCGGGAGCTGTCGGGGGTCAGGACCTCGTCGATCAGGAGGACGGTCCCCTCTGCGGTGGCCCCGAACTCGAACTTGGTGTCGGCGATGATGATCCCGCGTGAGGCGGCGAGCTCACGGCCCTTGGTGTAGACGAGGCGGGCGAACCGCTCGAGCGTCGTCGCGGCGGCCTCGCCGAGCACCCCGCGCATCTGGGTGATGGTGATGTTCTCGTCATGCCCCGACTCGGCCTTCGTCGCGGGGCTGAAGATCGGCGGATCGAAGCGATCGCTCTCCCGCAGGCCAGCGGGGAGCGCTTCCCCCGCGAGCGTCCCGTTCGCGCGGTACTCCTTCCACGCCGACCCGGCGAGATAGCCCCGCATCACGCATTCCACGGGGAAGACGGTCGTGCGGCGGCAAAGCATCGTGCGCCCCGCCAGCTCATCGCGGTGCACCGCGAGCGCGGGGATCGCCGCGACGATCTCGTCGACGTCGCTCGAGAGCAGATGGTGCACGATCTCCCCCTCGAACTGCCGCAGCCACCAGGTGGTGAGCTGCGTGAGCACCGCGCCCTTGTGCGGGACGAGTTCGCGCATGACCACGTCGAAGGCGCTGACGCGGTCGCTGGTGACCAGCAGAACCCGATCGTCATCGACGATATAGACATCCCGGACCTTCCCGCGCCGGAGGAGCGGGAGGGGGAGATGCGTCTCGCCGACGAGGACGGGGGTCAAACGCGCACCGCCTCGGTGGCGAGGCCCGCCTCGCCGGCGGCGAGGAGGATCGGACCGATCACCTCCGTGAGGAAGTCATCCACCTGCGCAGCGGCGCGCCCGATGAAGCGTGAGGGCTCGAGGGTGGCGCGCATCATGTCCACCGAGACGGGGAAGGCCGGGTCGATCGCGAGGCGATCCAGGAGGTCGTTCGGCACTCCGGCATCCTTCATCGCGCGCGCCGCCTCGATCGAGTGTCGGCGGATTACCTCATGCGCCTCCTGCCGGTCGCCCCCCGCTTTCACCGCCTGCACGATCAACGATTCCGTCGCCATGAAGGGGAGCTCTTCGGCGATGCGCGCCGCGATGCGTGCCGGATGCACCTCGAGCCCGCTGGCGACGTTCTCCATCAGGATCAGGATCGCGTCGGTCGCGAGGAAGGCCTCGGGGATCGTGAGCCGGCGGATGGCGGAGTCGTCGAGGGTCCGCTCGAAGTACTGCACTTGATGCGTCTGGTTCGCCGTCCCCGCGACCGTCTGCACGAACCGCGCGAGGGAGTTGATCCGCTCCGAGCGCATCGGGTTCCGCTTGTACGCCATCGCACTCGACCCGATCTGCTCCTTCCCGAAGGGCTCCTCGATCTCACCGAACGACTGGAGCATGCGCATGTCGCTCGCGAACTTCGCCGCGCTCGTGGCGATCCCGGCGAGGAGGTCCATCACGTGGGCGTCCAGTTTGCGCGAGTAGGTCTGGCCGCTGACGGGGATCGAATGCGCGACCCCCATGCGCTGACAGACGGCGGCGTCGAGCGCGCGGACCTTGGCATGGTCGCCGCCCAGGAGCTCGAGGAAGCTCGCCTGCGTCCCGGTCGTCCCCTTCACCCCACGGAGCGGCAACGTCGCCAGTCGGTGATCGAGGTCGGCGAGGTCGAGTACGAGATCCTGCATCCAGAGCGTGGCGCGCTTGCCCACCGTGGTCAGCTGCGCCGACTGCAGGTGCGTGTAGCCGAGCGTCGGGAGGTCGCGCCAGGTCCGTGCGAAGGCCTCGAGCGCGCGGAGCACCGCGATCATGCGACCGCGTAACAGCTCTAGTCCGCGGCGCATCTGGATGAGATCACCATTGTCGGTGACAAAGCAGCTCGTCGCGCCGAGGTGGATCACCCCGCGCGCCGCCGGCGCCACATCCCCGAAGGCGTGCACATGCGCCATCACGTCATGACGGAAACGGCGCTCATACTCGGCGACGGCCGCGAAGTCGATGTCGTCGAGGTGCGCGCGCATCTGGACGAGCGCCTCCTCGGGGATCGCGATCCCGAGCTCACGCTCCGATTCGGCGAGGGCAAGCCAGAGCCGACGCCAGAGCCCGTGCCGGGTCTGGGGGCTGAAGAGCGTCAGCATCGCCTGCGAGGCGTAGCGCTCGGCCAGCGGGGAGCGATAGGTGTCGTGACTCATCGGATGCGGAAGTCAGTGGAATAGATCATGCCGGCGCGCTCGACGAACATCCGCACCGGTCCGCCGCCCCCCGCGCCTTCGATCAGGCGCGCCGCCTGCGGCGCATCGGCGACCGGGGTGCGGTTGATCTGGACGATCACATCGCCGGGGCGAAGACCGAGCGCCTGTTCGACGCGGTCGGAGACCTGGACCACGACCGCGCCCTGTGCGGAGCGGATCCCGCGCTCGACGCGGATGGCCGGGGTGAGGGAGATCAACTGGAGCTCGCGGAGCACCGCCACGCGTTCGGCGCTCGCGTCAGGGAGGTCCTTCACGGCGACGGTGATGCGGCGCTCACGATTATCGCGGCGCACCATGAGCGTGGCGTTCTCACCGACGCGGAGGTCGAGGAGCTCCGCCTCCCAGTCGTAGGCGTTGCGCACGACGCGATCGCGGCTGCGCGTGATGATATCACCCGTCCGGAGCCCGGCGGCCTCAGCGGGACTCCCCGGGACGATCCGCTCAATCGTCGCGCCAGCATTCAACGTACCGCGTGCCGCGGTCGCCTGCGTCTGCTCGACCTTCACCCCGATCCACGGCCGTCGCACGCTCCCATGGGCGAGGAGATCCTCCGCGACGCGGCGCGCCCGATCGATCGGGATCGCGAAGCCGAGGCCGATGGAGCCACCGGATGGGCTGTAGATCGAGCTGTTCACCCCGACCACCTCGCCCGAGGCGGAGACGAGCGGTCCCCCGGAGTTCCCCGGATTGATCGAGGCGTCGGTTTGGATCATGTCGACGTACACCCCCGGGCCATCGCCGCGCCCGGTGAGATTGCGCCCGACACCGCTCACGACGCCTACCGTGACGGAGGGTTCGGAGTTGCCGAGGAGGAAGCCGTAGGGGTTGCCGATGGCGACGACCCATTCGCCGATGAGGAGGTCGCGCGACGTCCCGAGCGGGGCGACGGGGAGGTTCGTGGCGTCGATGCGGAGGACCGCGAGGTCGTTCAACTCATCGGCGCCGACGAGGGTCGCGGGATAGGTGGTCCCGTCGCGGAGCGCGACGTTGATCTTCGACGCCCCCGACACCACATGGGCGTTGGTGACGATCACGCCGCTCGCCTGCACGATGAACCCAGAGCCGATTCCGGCGGCGACCTGCTCTCCTGAGCGGGTGCCGAAAAAGAAGTCGTAGGGGGTCGCCGCGGCGCGCTCGACGCGTTCCGTCTGCACCGTGACGACGGCAGGAGAGACGCGCGCGACGGCCGTGGTGATGGCGGTGCGTCGGCTCGCCGCGACGTTTGCGGTGAGGCTGTCGGCCGCCCCCGGCGCGACCCGCGCAGCGGGGCGCTGCGCGATCGAGGACTCCGGCGTCGCCCCATCGCAGGCCGCGAGGAGGACGAAGAGCAGGGTATGCCCCCGGCGCCACACCGACCGACGGCTCATCGCGTGCGCCGGGGTCGGGCTCGCCGCGCGACATCGACCAGGAACCGGTCGACGGCACGATCGGTGAGCGGATGGTTCACGAGCGCCCGTAACATGTCGGGTGTGACCACCGCGGCGTCGGCCCCGGCGGCGCCCATCGCACTCAGCCGGAGCGCGGTGGTCGGGCCGGCGGCGACGAGATCGCATTCCAACGACGCGCGGTCGAGCATCGCCCGCAGCGGGACCAACACCGATTCCCCCGGGTGGTCGATCGCGTCGAGGGCGTCGACGGGGACCACCACATGTGCCGCTCCGGCCTTGGCCGCGAGGAGTCCTTGGGCCGCCGAATGGACGAAGGTCGCGGCGCAGCGGATCCCGTCGCGGCTCAGCCGGCGAAAGGCGGGGAGCGCATCCTCGACCAAGGGGATGGCGATGATGACCTGTTCCGCCACGCGTCGCAGGGCGCGCGCCCCTCGCATCAGCTCCGTTGATGTCAGCGCGCCAACGCTCGCGAAGATCGGCACCGGGGCGAGACTGGCGAGTTCCGAGAGGATCTCCAGCGGATCGGCCTGCGGGACCTCCTCGGCGAGCACGCGCGGCGTCGCGACGATGCCATCGATCAGGCCGCTCTGCACGGCCCAGCGAATCTGATCGGGGTCGACGGTGGCGAGGTAGAGGCGCATCAGGCGGGGAGGTACAGGTCGGCGGGGTAGGTGACTTCCTCGAGCGAGAGCCCGGTGGGTGCGGCGGGCGGAGCGACCTCATCGTTGGTCTCGGCCACGAGGAGGGTAAGGAAGGCCTCGCGGGTCCGCTTGCCGCTCGCGGTCTCGAGCATCGTCGCGACGAGAAAGCGCACCATGTGGTGCAGGAATCGATTCGCCTGGATCTCGAAGACGAGGTCCCCGGGCTCGTCGGGTGCGGCATCGACCCAGCGGGCGAGGGTCACCGTGCAGCGATGGTCGTCCTCGGCGGGGGCGGTCCCGCGGACGGCGAAGCCGCGGAAGACGTGCGTGCCGAGGAGCCGGGCCGCGCACCAATCGAGCGTCTCGCGGTCGAGTGGGGTGCCCTCATAGGGTGTCGCCCAGCGTCGGCGAAAGGGAGAGGCAGCCTCGGGACGCGTACCGAGGGTGTAGCGGTAGCGACGCGCCACGGCACTGAAGCGGGCATGGAAGTCGGGGCGCATCTCGTGCGCCGAGGCGACCCAGAGGTCCGCGGGGAGCTGTTGGTTCATCACGCGGCGGAGCCGCTGCGGTTCCCAGTGCGGTGCGACGGTGACACCGGCCGCCTGACCGCGGGCATGTACGCCGGCGTCGGTGCGACCCGCTCCCGTCACCCGGATCGGGACGCCGTGCAGACGTCCGAGCGTCTCCTCGAGGACACCCTGCACCGTGCGGAGACCGGGTTGGAGTTGCCACCCGGCGAATGCGGTCCCGTCATAGTGCAGGACCAGTTGCACGCATCGCTCCGCCATCTGGGGAAAGGTACCCGGGGCGGGGGGGGCACTTCAAGCAAAATCCCTCGGCACGAGGCGGTCGCGCCGAGGGATTGTTCTCATCGGAGCGATCGGGTCGCCCCGGGGTCGCTCGGGAGGGCTCGGGAGGGCTCGGGAGGGCGTGGTCAGTAGCGCCGGAGCACCCCGACGACGATCCCCTGCACGCGGACCTGATCCTGCTGCACGTAGATCGGGGCCATGGAGGCGTTGGCCGGCTGCAGGCGCACCCGACCGTCGCGCTCGCGGTAGTAGCGCTTGACCGTCGCTCCCGACTCCTCGACCATCGCGATGACCATCTCCCCGTTGTCGGCGGCAGGGCGGTCGTGGACGACCACCATGTCCCCGTCGGCGATCTGATCCTCGATCATCGAGTTCCCACGCACGCGGAGCACATAGTGTCCGCCGGGGCGGCGGACGAAATCCTCGGGGACCGCGATCGTCTCCGTCGCTTCGAACGCCTCGATCGGGAGGCCGGCCGCGACGGCGCCTAGGACCGGGAGCTCCACCGAGCGAGGGAAGGCCTCCGAGGGGAGGATCTCGATCGCGCGGCTCTCGTTGTAGCTCCGCTTGATGTACCCCTTCCGCTCGAGGTTGCTCAGGTGTTCGTGCACCGTCGCGAGCGAGGTGTAGCCGAAGCGCTCGGCGATCTCCTCGAAGCTCGGGGCATAGCCATTCGCGTCCCCATACTGCGTGAGGAAGTCGAGGATCTCGCGTTGCTTCTTGGTCAGCGGCATGGGTCCGGTCCGTCGCAAGGGTGGTCGGTCGTCGCGCCTGCACAGCGAGGACGCCCGAAGATGTCCCGAAGTAACCGTAGCCGAACAAAGGGCGAAGCGCAACCGGTTCGTCAAGCTGGCGCGACCTTTCCGCACGGCGTTAGGGTTCTGGGGCGACCATCATGACCGCACCGCTGACGACCCCGACCCAGGAAGGTGCGCCACCGCCGTTCGATCCTGCGGGGGTCGTCGATCTGTTCCGGACCCTGGACAAAGCCCTCCGGGCCATCCAGCTCTACCTGCCGAACAATCCGAGCTACCAGCGTGCCGTAGATGCGGCGCGCCAGGCCTTCGCTCCGATCTGGGACCAGGCGGACGAGCTCCGCGTGGTGATCGCCGATACGCGGCTTGTCTGGTCGGGTGTCGTGGTCCATGAGCATCGGGAGAAGGGCGGTGACTCGCTCCCGTGGCTCTTGTATAAGGATGGCATCCGAGAACTGACCTTCCTGAAGGGGTTCGAGGCGGCGGAGGAGTTGCCGGCGCTGTTGCAGGCCCTCGCACAATCACGGCGAGCCCAGGCGCATGAAGACGACCTGCTGACCCTGCTGTGGGAGCAGGGGTTCTCCTCCGTGACGTACCGCTACGTGGAGCTCCGCGAGCCGATGCCGCCGATCGACGCGGCGGTGATGCGCGGGGATCAGGCGGTCCCGTCAGGCACGATACTCGAGCCGATCAAGGAGGCGATCGCCGAAGCCCACGAGGAGATCTCGGCGATGCAGGAGGCGTCGGGGACGCCCCCTGGGGAGCTCCCCGCGGATGTGGTGAAGCTTTCGGATTTCGAATCGTCGCCGTACTTCCTCGATCATCGTGAGATCGAGTACCTCCGGCAGGAGGCGTTGCGCGAGTATCGGCTCGATCTGCGCCGGCAGGTCGTCTCGGCGCTCCTCGACGTGTTGGAGTACCACGCGAATGCCGCGATCCGGAACGAGGTCGCAGATCATCTGGAGACGATGATCGGATACCTGCTCTCCGTCGGGCACTATGCATCCGTCGCGTACCTGCTTCGTGAGACGCGCGCGATCGCCACGCGCTCGCGGAATATGGGACCTGCCGAGCAGCAGCGGTTGGTGCGCATCGAGCTCCGGCTCAACGAGCCCGAGGTGTTGGCGCGCATGTTCCAGTCGCTGGAGGAGTCGCCCGCCCTTCCCCTGTCCCAAGATCTCGCGGATCTCTTCTCGTACCTCCCCCCCGCCTCGCTCCCGCTCCTGTTGGCCTTCCAGGCTCGCTCCCGGCACAGCGGGTTGCGTCCGGTGTTGGCGACGGCGGCCCAGCAGATGGCCGAGCGGAGCGCCGCAGTGCTGATCGGGACGATCAAGGATGAGCGGGGGCCGGTGTCAGTGGCGGCGATCCGCCTTGCCGGGATCACGAAGGCGCAGGGGGCGATTCCCGTCTTGGCGGAGATCGTCGCGGTGGCCCCCGCGACGCGCGTGCGTCTCGCGGCCGTGACCGCCCTCGTCGAGATCGCCACCCCACCCGCGATGTCAGCGGTCGCCATGGCACTCGAGGATGCAGACCGGGAGATCCGCCTGTCGGCGGCGCGTGCCTTGGCGGCGCGACCCCATCGGCCGGCGGTCGCGATGATCGAGGCCTATTGTAAGGGGCCGCAGCTCACGGTGGCCGACCGGATCGAACGCATCACCGCGTTCGAGTGCTACGGGCTCCACTGTGGCGACGCTGGGGTCCCGTGGCTCTCGGAGCTGCTCGTGGGCAAGGGGCGCCTCTTCGCCCGGAAGGTGCCGTCGGAGACACGCGCGTGCGCGGCGATCGCGCTGGGACGGGTCGGTACGGCGGCCGCGCAGGCGACACTCCGATCGGTGGCGAATGATGCGGACGTGGTGGTGCGGAGCGCGGTAGGGCGCGCGTTGCGCGAGGGTGGGCGTCGGCGATGAGCGAACGGATGCGACCGACCTCCGGGGGGATGCCCGCCCAAGCTGACCGGGTCATCCGCGAGGCCGGGCGGACGTTCCTGTTCGGCCTGTATGCCGTCCTGCGGAACCTGCGCCTCTACCCGCTCGAGAACGCGACGGTCCAGAAGTCGCTGCAGGAGTTCACGAGGTTCGTCGAGCAGCTGGTGCGCGAGGAGGGGGAGTGCGAGTTCCGCGTCCAAGGGGAGTACCTCTTCCTCAATGCCACGCGCATGAAGCTCGACCTCGACAACTTTACGAGCTTCTCGTTCATACTCGGCCGTTTGCGCGAGGTGAACATCGGGACCATCCACATGAGGTCGGCCCCCTCGACCCCCCAGTGGACGGTGTTGCTGACCTTCGTGGTCGATCCACCAGATGGGTCGTCGATGGAGCGGCTCCAGATGCTCGAGGCGCGGCTCGAGGAGTCGCTCGTCGAGGTCTTCGAGCTGCGTCCGCTCGATGTATCGCCCGAGGAGTCGATCGAGGCCGCTGGCTCCAAGGCGCGCGCGAAGCGCGTCTATGAGCAGTCGGTCGGTGCCTCCAAAGAGGTCATGACGGCGCTCCGGCTCGGCAAGGGCGCCAACATCAAGAAGGTCAAACGCGTGGTGCAGGGCATCGTCGACCAGATCCTCACCGATGAGGCCGCGCTCGTCGGGTTGACGACGATCCGCGACTACGACGACTACACCTTCACGCATTGTGTGAACGTCTGCATCTTCTCCATCGCGCTCGGGCGCCGTCTCGGGCTCACCCGCGTGCAGCTCTACGATCTTGGGATCGCCGGTCTCTTCCACGACATCGGGAGGTCGCGCGTCCCCATCGAGATTATCCAGAAGCCTGACCTGCTCACGGAGGAGGAGTGGCGTGTCGTCGCCTCGCATCCCTGGCTCGGGGTGCTCATGCTCTTCAATCTGAAGGAACAGGCCGAACTCCCGTACCGGACGATGTTGGTGTCGTATCAGCATCACATGAAGCGCGACCTCAGCGGCTATCCGCGCTCCCCGCGGATGTCGGACATGACCTTTTTTAGCAAGATCGTCGCGGTCGCGGATGCGTTCGATGCCGCGACCTCGCGGCGGGCCTACACGGAGACGGCGAAGCACCCGGCCGCCGTGCTCCGGGAGATGCGCGATGATCCTCGTCGCGGCATGGATCCGGTGATCGTCAAAGCGTTCGTCTCGCTGCTCGGCGTCTATCCGGTGGGGACCTGCGTGGTGCTCGACACGATGGAACTCGGCATCGTCGAGCGCGTGAACCCGGTACCCGAGATGGGTGCGCGCCCGATCGTGCGCGTCATCAGCGACCGCACGGGGCGGGTGCAGTTCCCGGGCACGAGCGCCGATCTCGCCGACCGCGCCCCCGATGGCCGTTATGCGCGCTCGATCATAAAGGTCGTCGAGGCGGAGCGCTTCTCGGTCCGCGTCAGCGATTACTTCGTCTAAGATGACGTCGGTCTGTTGGCCCTCGTGGGCACAGGTGGAGGAGAGGCGGCGTGCGCACATCACGCGTGTCGTCGCGCTGCTGGATCGCTGGGCGCGGGACCTCCAGCTCCCTCCCAGGGAGGCCGCGGCCTGGCACGATGTCGGCATCCTCCACGATGCGCTACGCGATGCGCCGGAGGCGGAGTTACGGCGACTGGCTGGTCCCGGGGATCTCCCACTCGAGGTCCTGCATGGCCCCGCGGCGGCGAATCTCCTCGTCTCGCACGGCGAGACGCGACCGGAGGTGCTCGACGCGGTGCGCTGGCACACGGTCGGGTACGCTGGCTGGGGACGCACGGGACGCGCGCTCTTTATGGCGGATTTCCTCGAACCTGGCCGCTCGTTCTTGCGCGCCGACCGGGCCTTCCTCGCCGACCATCTCGTGCACGACTTCGACGGGGTCTTCCGGCAGGTGGTGCGGATGCGCCTCGAGTGGACGCTCCGTGAAGGGAAGGCGCTCTTCCCTGAGGCCGTGGCCCTATGGAACGCGGTCCGATGATCCCGCGGCGGCTGCGGGGTTGGCTCGTCATCGCCGTGCTGCTGACCGGGACCGGCGTCTTTGTCTGGCCGCGTGGGTCGGAACCGACGGTGGGGACCGAGGTGACGGCCATGGCGGCCAGCACCCTCCCACGGGTGGTCCCCGAGTCGCTCCGGATCCGCGTGGAAGTCCTGAATGGGGCCGGCACCCGCGGGCTCGCACGGCGCGCCACGCGGGCGATGCGGGACGCGGGGTTCGATGTCGTCGCGTCGGGGAACGCGCCCGAGCGCACCGATAGCTCGATCGTGCTGGTGCGCAGCGGGCCGATGGCGTGGGGCGAGCTCGCGGCGCGGGCGCTCACGGGCGCGCGCGTCGAGCTCCGTCCCGACACCTCACGCTACCTGAATCTCACGATCATCGTCGGGGCCCGCTGGCGGCCGCCGCCGGAGGCGTTCGACCCGTAGCTGTCCGCACGCGGCGGCGATGTCCTTCCCGCGGCTCTTTCGGATCGCGACCTCCACCCCATGCCCGCGGATGCGGCGCGCGAAGCGTGCGATCGCCTCCGGCGGTGTCGGGGTGAACCCCATCGCCCCACCGGGGTGCAGTGGGATCAGGTTCACGAAGGCGCCGCACACGCGTGCGAGCGCGGCCAACTGATCGGCATGCTCGGGGCGGTCGTTCACCCCGCCCAGCATCACGTATTCGAAGGTCACGCGTCGGTCGAACGCCGCCGCCGCACGGATCACCTCGGCGAGGGGATACTTGGTGTTCACCGGCATCAGCGTCTGCCGCAGCGCATCACTCGGCGCATGGATCGAGAGGGCGAGGCGGAACTGTTCCTTGCGCCGTCCCAGCGCCTCGATCCCGGGGAGGATCCCGACCGTCGAGACGGTGATGTGGCGTGCGCCGATCCCGAACCCCTTGGGATCATTCAGCGCGGAGAGCACCCCATCGACCGCCCCCCAGTTCAGCAGCGGCTCGCCCATCCCCATGAAGACGATATTCGTCGCACGCACCGGTGGATCGAGCAACGCGAGCTCGCGCACCTGCCCGGTGATCTCATGCACGGCAAGGTTGCGGGCGAACCCCATCGCGCCGGTCGCACAGAAGGCGCACTGGAGGGGGCACCCGGCCTGCGAGGAGATGCAGAAGGTCATCCGATCATCGTCCGGGATCGCGACCGTCTCGATCGCCTGCCCATCGGCCAACCGGAAGAGGAACTTCCGCGTCCCGTCGGTGGAGCGCTGTTCGGTCTCCAGCGTCAGCCTCGGGAGGACGAAGTGCTCGGCGAGCCGCTCCCGGAAGGCCTTCGGGAGGTCGGTCATCGCCTCAAAGCTCGCGACCGGCTTCTGCCAGAGGTGGGGGACCACCTGGCTCCCGCGGTAGGCGGACTCCCCGTGGGCCACGGCGAACTTCCTCAGGAGAAGCTCGGCGTCGGCGGGGGCGAGATCCAGCAGATTCTGCATCCCGAAGCCTACCGGTTCCGGACAGGGTGGTCAATGCGGCTCGTCTACCACCAAGTCCCTGCGGCGACTAGATTTACACCTCTTCATGTCACTGGTCGGTCCTCCTGTCGCCCTCCGCGAACGGCCATCGAGATTCTGGCCGGCGCTCCTCTGGGCCGCCCTCATCCTCGTGGGGACGTCCTGGCCCAACATCAGCGTCGGCCCCGACATCGGTGGGCTCGATAAGGTCGTGCATTTCGGCATGTACGGCGGCTTCGCCTACCTGCTCCTGCGCGCGAGCCGCTATCGGGCCTCGTGGGGGCGTGTCACGATCGTCCTCGCCTGCGTCGCCGTCTTCGGTCTGATCGACGAAGTGCATCAGGCCTACATCCCCGGCCGCTCGGCGAGCCTCGCCGACTGGTTCGCCGATATCCTCGGCGGGGCCACCGGGGCGGTCCTCTCGCACTTCCGCGCCCGACCCACCCCCTCCACCCTGCCACTTCCGTCGTGACCACACCCTCCGCCGCGGCGCTCGCCACCACCCTCCGCACCCACCTCGCCGGCACCCTGCGGGCCTCCGACGTCGGCATCGTCGTCGTGCTCGGCGGCTGGGTCCATCGCTCACGCGACCTCGGCGGTCAGGTCTTCCTTGACCTGCGCGACCGGGGCGGGGTGGTGCAGTGCTCGTTCAATCCGCAGTGGACGGCGGCAGAGACGATCGCGGCGGCCGCGGCGATCGGGATCGAGAGCGTGGTGATGATCGAGGGGACGGTGGCGCCACGTCCGGCGGAGATGCTCAATCCCGAGATGGCGACGGGGGCGATCGAGGTGCGCGCGACGGCGATCCGCGTCGTCGGTCCGGCGGTGACGCCCGCGCTCCCCGTGGCGCCGATCAAGGATGGGAAGCTCCCCGCTGAGGAGCTCCGCCTGCGGCATCGCATCCTCGACCTGCGGCGCGACGAGCTCCAGCGCGCCCTCGTGCTCCGCCACCGGCTGATGCAGACCACGCGGCAATACCTCAGCGCGCAGGGCTACCTCGAGCTCGAGACGCCGATCCTCACCAAGCCGACACCGGAGGGCGCGCGTGACTTCCTCGTGCCGAGTCGGATGCACGCGGGGGAGTTCTACGCGCTCCCGCAGTCGCCGCAGATCTACAAGCAGCTCTTCATGTGCGCAGGGTTCGATCGCTACTTCCAGATCGCCCGGTGCTTTCGCGACGAGGACCTGCGCGCCGATCGTCAGCTCGAGTTCACGCAGATCGACATCGAGGCCTCGTTCATCGGGCGCGAGGACATCATTACGCTCGCCGAAGGGTTGATCCAGTCGCTCTGGGCCGAGGCGGGGGTCGCGGTGGAGACCCCCTTCCCGCGCATGAGCTATGCCGACGCCATGGAGCGCTACGGCTGCGATCGTCCCGATCTCCGCTACGGGCTCGAGATCGAGGATCTCACCGCGCGCTTCGCGCAGAGTGAGTCGGCCATCATCCAGTCGGCGCTCCGGGCCGGCGGTCGCGTGCGCGGGATCCGCGTCCCGGGGGGCGCGGGGTGGAGCCGCAAGCAGGTCGACGAGCTCGAGGCGATCGCGAAGGGGGCGGGGATCGGCGGGTTGATCCGCCTCAAGGGGACGGGGAGCGCGCTCGAGGGCCCGCTCGCGAAGTTCCTGTCGGCCGAGGCGCAGTCGGCGCTCTCGCTCCGCGAGGGGGAACTCCTCCTCGCCGTCGCGGCGCATGATCGCGTCGCGAGTCCGGCGCTCGATCGGGTGCGGCAGGAGTGTGCGGCGCGCCTCGGGCTCGCCGATCCGACCGCGCGGCGCTTCCTCTGGGTACTCGACTTCCCGATGTTCGATCAGGATCCGGAGTCGGGGGCATTGGCGGCGGTGCATCACCCCTTCACCGCGCCCAACGCCGAGGATAGGCAGGCGCGGCCCGATGCGCCCGCCACCTGGCGCGCGCTCGCCTACGATTGCGTGCTCAACGGGACCGAGCTCGGTGGCGGGAGCATCCGCACGAGCGATCCTACGGTGCAGTCGCGGATGTTCTCGCTCTTGGGCATCGGGGACGCGGCGGAGCAGGAGCGACGCTTCGGCTTCCTGCTCGAGGGGTTGCGGGCAGGCGCGCCGCCCCACGGCGGGATCGCCTTCGGCTTCGACCGGATCGCGATGCTCCTGGCGGGGGCGAGCTCGCTCCGCGACGTGATCGCCTTCCCCAAGACGACGGCGGCGCGCGCGCTGTTCGAGGGGGCGCCGAGCGCGGTGCCGGCGGACGATCTGTCCGAGTTGCACATCCGGACGGTGGACGCATGACCGATGGGATCTCGACGGGCGACACCCAGACGATCCGGCTCTCGACCGAGGGGGCCGATCTCCTCCTGCTCGCGGGGGTGGGAGACGCCAATCTCTCCGAGCTGCAGAAGCTCTATCCGGTACGGGTCACGTTGCGTGGCGACGCGATGACGTTGGTCGGCGCGACGGACGTGGTGGAGAAGGCGAGTGGGGTGGCGACGCGGATGATCGAGCAGGCGCGGCAGGGCCAGCCGCTCGATCCCGATGACGTGCTCCGGTTCTCACTCGAGGGGGCCCCGAGAGAGGGTGGGACGCCCGGGCGGATCGTGCTCCCCGGGGTACGCAAGATCATCCAGCCCAAGACGCAGGGGCAGGGTGAGTACATGGAGAAGCTGCTCGAGCACGAGATCGTGATCGGGATCGGACCGGCGGGGACGGGAAAGACCTATCTCGCGGTGGCCGCGGCGGTCGACGCCCTGGCGCGCAAGCGCGTGCGCCGTATCATCCTCGCGCGACCGGCGGTCGAGGCGGGCGAATCGCTCGGCTTCCTCCCCGGGGATATGCAAGCGAAGGTCGATCCCTACCTGCGGCCGTTGTACGACGCGCTCGACGATCTCATGCCGCCGGAGCGGGTGGCGCGCGCGCTCGAGACGCGCGTGATCGAGATCGCGCCGTTGGCGTACATGCGCGGGCGTACGCTCGCCGATGCCTTCGTGATCCTCGACGAGGCGCAGAACGCCACCAACGCGCAGATGAAGATGTTCCTGACGCGCCTCGGCGTGAATTCGCGCGCGGTGATCACCGGGGACAAGACGCAGGTGGACCTTCCCAAGCGGGAGGAGAGCGGCCTGCTCCAGGTGGAGCGCATCCTACAGGGGATCGAGGGGATCGCCTTCCACTATTTCACCGAGGTCGACGTGGTCCGGCATCGCCTGGTGCGCGAGATCGTCTCGGCGTACGCGAAGGACGCCGGGACGTGAGCGCCCCGACGGTCGCAGTGCAGTCCGAGGGGGTGCGCGTCTCGCTCGCGCGTGCGCGCATCGCGACGATCGTCCAGGGGGTGCTCCGCGCCGAACGGGCGCGGTCGGCGTTGGTCTCGGTCACCTTCCTGCCCTCGCGTCGAATGGCTGCGCTCAACGCGAAGCATCTCGCGCACCGGGGGCCGACCGATGTGATCTCGTTCGGCTTCCGGGATGCGGCGGGGGCCACCATCGGCGATATCTACATCTGTCCTGAGGTGGCACGCGCGAATGCGCGGGCCTTCGGCCGTCCGGTGCGTGAGGAGCTCGTGCGAGTGGTGGTCCACGGCACCCTCCATGTGCTGGGCCACGACCATCCGGAGGGTGAGGCGCGCCTGACCTCCCCGATGTGGCGTCGTCAGGAGCGCTACGTGCGTCGGTGGCTCAGGGCATGAGTGTGTTGCTTGTCTTGCTCGCGGGGCTCGCCGCCGCCGTCGCGGCGGTGAGCGTCTATGCCGACAGCGCGCTGTTGAGTCTCGATGAGGAAGAGCCTCCGTCATCGGTGTCGGTGCGCGATTGCCTCGTGCGCCGCGAGTCGGTCCATCGGGCCCTCGCCTTCGGGCGGATCCTCGCGCAGCTCCTCGCGGGCACCGCGACCACGCTGGCGCTGATGGCGAGTGGCTGGGTCCCGGCGCGCTACCTGATCCCGGTCGTCGTGGTGGCGGGCGTCCTCCTCGTCATGTTGACCGAGGTGGCGGCCCGGGAGGCCGGCGATGCGGCGGGGGCGGTCGGGCTCGACCGCGTCCACGGTATGGTCGCAGTGATCGAGGCCGTGTGCGCGCCGGTGGTCAGGTTCGGGATCTGGGTCGATCGCCTGCTGCACTCGGTGCTCCCTCCCTCCCGCGATGATGCGATCGAGGAGCGCGAGGACGCCGTGGAGCGCTTCCGCGAGGTCGTCGCGGCCGAGGCGGAGGCCGGCGGCGGGGATCGCGTCCTGGTGCATGGGGTCTTCTCCCTTCGTGATACGCGCGTCGACGCGATCATGATCCCTCGGGTCGACATCGTGGGGATCGAACTCGACACGCCCTGGTCGGAGGTCGCGGACCGGGTGCGGAGCGCGCGGCATGCGCGCCTCGTGGTCTTCGATGGCTCGCTCGATGAACCGGTCGGGGTGCTCTACGCCAAGGATCTGCTGGCCGCGCTCGTCGACGACATCGAACCCGCCTCTGGGTGGCGGGCCTTGGTGCGGCCCGCGCTCTACATCCCACCGACCAAGACGGTCGAGGCGCAGTTGCGCGAGTTCCGTACCTCGCGGCGGCACATCGCCATCGTCCTCGATGAGTTCGGCGGGACGGCGGGGCTCATCACCCTCGAGGATATCCTCGAGCTGATCATCGGGGACATCCAGGACGAGGGGGACGTCGAGCGCCCCGACATCGAGCGCGGTGCGGGCGGCCGTCTCTGGCTCTCGGCCGGTGTCTCCCTCGAGGCGCTTTCCGAGCTGCTCGGGCAGGATCTCACGCGTGAGGATGTGTCGACGGTCGGCGGGCTCGTGATGGAGGTCCTCGGGCGCGTGCCGGCAGCCGGCGAGTCGCTCACGGTGGCGGACCATCGGGTCGTCATCGAGCGCGTGGTGCGTCGCCGGGTGGAGCGCGTCTATCTCGAGCCCCTCGCCCCAGAGACCGCGGTGGAGGTGGGATGAGTCTCTGGGTCCTCACCATCGGGCTCGTGCTCGTCGTCGGGTTGCTGACCGGGGCGGCGAGCGCGCTGCGCTCGGTGAGCCGGATCTGGCTCCGGCACTGGGCGGAGCAACGTCTCGCCGGCGCAGCGACGGCGGCACTCTACCTCGAGCGGCCGCATCAGTTGCTCGTGGCCGCCGGCACCGGAATCGCGGCGACCGTCTTCACCTTGGGGGCGGTGATCGGGCTCGGCTTCGGAGCGGGGGCATTCAGCGTCTCACGTCGGCTCCTGCTCACCGCGCTGGGGCTCCTCATCCTCGGTCAACTCGTGCCGCGCGCGATCGCCAAGCGCTGGCCCGCCGGCACGCTGGCCGTGCTCCTCCCCCCGCTGCGATTGGTGGAGCGGGTGGTCGCGCCCTGGGCGGCGCTCGCGACCCGTCTGGTGGACCGACGCCTCCCCGTCCCGCGTGTGGAGCCGACGCCACAGGAGTCGCTCGAGGATCTGCTCCGTGAGGGTGAGGTCGAAGGAGTCGGCGCCGCGGGGGAGCGGGCGATCATCAGTGGCGTGGTGGAGTTCGGCACCCGGTTGGTGCGTGAGGCGATGACCCCGCGTGAGGAGATCGTCGGGGTCGAGCGGAGCGCCGATGCCGCGACGGTGGCGCGCGTCGTCGCGCAGTCCAAGTTCAGTCGGCTTCCGGTCTACCGCGAGAGCCTCGATCAGATCGAGGGGCTCCTCACGAGTTGGGATGTCATCGCGCGACCGGAGGGGCCGTTGCACCAGTTGCGTCCCGTGGCGGTCGCTTCCCCCGATGAGCCCTGTCATGCGGTGATGACGCGGATGCTGCGCGATCGCCGACACCTCGCCATCGTTCAGGGGCTGGCGGGGGAGACGCTGGGCCTGGTGACCTTAGAAGACCTGATCGAAGAGGTCGTCGGGGATATCCACGACGAGCATGACGAGCCACAGGTGGGGGAGCGATGAGCGGGAGCGGGGCGATCGAGCGGGCGCTTGAGCGCGTGCTCGAGGGATTCGCGGCAGGCCAGAAGGCGGCGCTCGCGCGCGCGGTCAGCATCATCGAGGACCAGCGCGAGGGGCACGAACGTCTCGCGGCGACGATCCACCCGAAGCTCGGGCGGGCGCGTCGCCTCGGACTCACGGGACCGCCGGGGGCGGGGAAGAGCACGCTGACCACCCTCCTCGCCGAGGCGTATCTCGCGGCGGGGATGAAGGTGGGGGTGGTCGCGGTCGATCCGACCTCGCCCTTCACCGGTGGCGCCCTCCTTGGCGATCGCGTCCGCATGGAGCGCGTCGCGTTGCACCCCAACGTCTTCATCCGCTCCATGGCCACGCGCGGCTCGCTCGGCGGGCTCGCCTCGATGACGCGCGAGGTCTGTGACGTGCTCGACGCCTTCGGGATGGATCGGATCCTCGTGGAGACGGTCGGGGTGGGGCAGAGCGAACTCGACATCGCCCGACTGGCCGACACGAGTGCGGTGATCCTGGTGCCTGAGTCGGGGGATGCGATCCAGACCCTGAAGGCCGGGGTGATGGAGATCGCCGACTGCTTCGTCGTGAACAAGGCCGATCGTCCTGGGGCCGACCGGCTGCGCAACGACATCGAGGTGATGCTTGGGCTGCGTGGGGGCGGTGGCCCCGCCCCCGATGCGCACCATGGGATCGATCTCAAGGCCGTGAACCCGAAGCGACAGGCGCGCGAGGCCGCCGCTCGCGATGATGACCGCTGGACCCCGCCGGTGCTCCGGACGATCGGCGCGACGGGGGAAGGGATGCCGGAGTTCATCGCCGCGCTCGATCGGCACTTCGCCTATCTTGAACGGAGCGGCACCTTGCAGTCGCGCCGGCGCGAACGCCTGCGGGACCGCGTGCGCGATGTGGTGGAACATCGGATCCATCGTCGGCTCTGGCGTGACGAGGGGATCCAGCAGTGGGTGGAGGCGCAGCTTCCCGCGCTCGAGCGTGGCGAGGTGACCCCCTTCACCGTGGCGGAGGCGCTCCTCGCGCGGAGCGTCGCCGCCGGCACCTTCACGGGAAGCCCGACATGACGACCCCCACCGAACTCGATCCGACCCTCGCGGCGATGCGTGACGAACTCGACCGGCTCCGTGCCGAGGTCGAGGCGTGGCGCGCTCGCTTCGCGAAGGGCGAGGTCCGTGACCTCGCCTACACCAACTCGGCCAATGAGGTCGCGCCGCTCTACACTGCGCTCGATCTCGAAGGGTCGGCAGGGACCGCCTTCGAGGTCCCGGGGCAGTTTCCCTTCACCCGTGGAATCCACCCCACGGGGTATCGCGGCAAGCTCTGGACGATGCGGCAGTTCGCCGGCTTCGGCTCGGCGAAGGAGACGAACGCACGGTACAAGTTCCTGTTGAAGGAGGGGACGACGGGGCTCTCCGTCGCCTTCGACTTTCCGACGCTGATGGGGTACGACTCCGACCATCCGCGGTCCGAGGGGGAGGTGGGGAAGTGCGGGGTGGCGATCAGTTCGCTCGCAGACATGGAGCAGCTCTTCGAGGGGATCCCGCTTGGCGAGGTCTCCACCTCGATGACGATCAACGGGCCGGCGATCATCCTCTGGTGCTTCTATCTCGCCGCGGCGGAGAAGCAGGGGGTCCCGCTCGCGCAGCTCCGCGGGACGGTGCAGAACGACATCCTCAAGGAGTACATGGCGCAGCACGCCTGGTGCTTCCCGATCGAGCCCGCGCTGCGGTTGATCGTCGACATGTTCGAGTTCGGGGCGAAGGAGGTCCCGCAGTGGAACACCGTCTCGATCTCCGGCTATCACATCCGAGAGGCGGGGGCGACGGCGGCACAGGAGCTCGCCTTCACCCTCGCCGACGGCTTCACCTATGTGGAGCGCGGGATCGCACGTGGGCTCGATGTGGATGACTTCGCGCCGCGCCTCTCCTTCTTCTGGGACATCCATAACGACTTCTTCGAAGAGATCGCGAAGCTCCGTGCGGCGCGGCGGATCTGGGCACGGCACATGAAGGAGCGGTATGGAGCGACGTCGTCGCGCTCGCTGATCATGCGCTTCCACTCGCAGACGGCGGGGGTGACCCTCACCGCACAGCAGCCGATGAACAACGTGGTGCGCGTCGCCTACCAGGCGCTCGCCGCGGTCTTGGGGGGCACGCAGTCGCTGCATACCAACTCGATGGACGAGACCCTCGCCCTCCCCACGGAGCAGGCGGTGGAGGTCGCGCTCCGCACGCAGCAGGTGTTGGCATATGAGACCGGGGTGCCGAACGTGATCGACCCGCTCGGTGGCTCGTACTACATCGAGAAGCTCACGGACGAGATGGAATCCGAGGCCGAGCGGCTCTTCGAGGAGATCGCCGGTCAGGGCGGGGTGGTGCCGGGGCTCGAGACGGGGTGGTTCCAGAAGAAGATCGCCGAGTCGGCGGCGCGGCAGCAGTGGGAGATCGAGCAGTATCGGCGGTTGATCGTCGGGGTGAATGCCTTCACCACCGAGGAGCGCGCGCTCGAGATCCCGCTCTTGAAGATCGATGAGCAGGCGGCGAAGGATCAGGCGGCGGCACTCTCGCGGCTCCGGCAGAGCCGTGACAGTGCGCGGTGCACGGCGGCGCTCGATCGCCTCCGCGAGGCGGCACGCGGGACGGAGAATGTGGTGCCGTTCATCTTGGAGTGCGCACGGTGCTACTGCACCTTGTATGAGATCCGCGCCGCGCTCGAGGATGTCTTCGGGGCGTATCGCGAGCCCGTCTTCTTCTAAGGCGACGCGCATGGCGTGGTGGCGGACCTACTTCGACGAGGGGTACCTCAACGAGTTCTCGCCGCTCTTCACGCCGGCGAGCGATCGGGCCCAGGTCGCCCGTCTGCTCGAGCTCTTGGCGCTCCCTGCGGGCGCGAAGGTGCTCGATCTGGCCTGCGGGCAGGGACGGCATGCGCAGCTGCTCGCCGCCAGTGGATGCCAGGTGACGGGGCTCGACCTCTCGCGCCCGCTCCTGCGTGTGGCCCGACAGGCGGGTCGCGAGGCAGGCATCCCCACCAGCACTCGGCGTGGCTCGACCGGCCCAGCGCTCCGCTACCGCCACGGCGACATGCGCCGGCTCCCGACCCTCTGGCGCGGTCGCTTCGATGCGGTCGTCAATCTCTTCACGAGCTTCGGCTTCTTCGATGATCCCTCGGATGACGCGCGGGTGATCCGTGGCGTGGCACGCGTGCTGAAGCGTGGGGGCACCTTGATCTGGCAGGGGGGGAGCCGCGATGGGATCATGGCCCGCTTCGTCGGCACCGACAGTTGGGAGACCGCGGACGGGACGACGGTGCGGCAGGACCGGAGCTTCGATCCCCTCTCGGGATTCCTCACCATCGATTCCACCTGGACCCGCCGGCGGAAGGTGGAGCGACGGTCGCATCGGATCCGGCTCTATACCGCGGATCGGCTCGCGGCGTTGATGGAGGAGGCCGGGCTCACCGTCCTCGCGGCGTACGATGGCTTCGGCGACGCGCCCGTGCACCGGCGCTCCTCCGAGATGTTGCTCGTCGCGCGAAAGGCAGGGTAGCTTTCCCCCATGTCTCGCCCCATCCGCGTGCTCGTCGCCAAGCCTGGTCTCGATGGTCATGACCGGGGGGCCAAGGTCGTCGCCGCCGCCCTGCGCGATGCCGGGATGGAGGTCATCTACACCGGGCTCCACCAGACCCCCGAGATGATCGCCTCCGCCGCGGTGCAGGAGGACGTCGATGTCGTCGGCCTCTCGATCCTCTCCGGCGCACACATGACCCTCTTCCCCCGCGTCCTTCAGCTCCTGCGTGAGCAGGGGCGTGACGATGTCCTCATCACGGGAGGTGGGATCATCCCCAAGGAGGACATGGACGCGCTCGAGCAGCAGGGGATCGCGAAGCTCTTCGGTCCGGGGACGCCGACCACCGCGCTGATCGAGTACATCCGGGCGTGGTTCGCGGCGCGGCAGGCGCAGGGCGCGTGAGCGGGGCCGGCCCGTCGCGCCTCCGGCAGATGGCCGAGGCGTCGCGCGCCCTTGAAGAGCGACTGCGACAGGGGGGCGGTCTGGAGCGGATCGCCAAGCAGCATGCCCAGGGGAAGCTCTCCGCGCGGGAGCGGATCGCGGCGCTCATGGACCCCGGGAGTCGCTTCGTCGAGTTAGGGCTCCTCGTCGCGCACGACCAGTATGAGGGCGAGGCCCCAGCGGCCGGGGTCGTCACCGGGCTGATCCAGGTGCGTGGCCGCGAATGCGTGGTCGTCGCGAACGACGCCACCGTGAAGGCGGGCTCCTGGTGGCCCGAGACGATCCCTAAGATCCTCCGCGCGCAGGAGTGCGCGATGCGGTGCCGGATCCCAATCCTCTACCTCGTGGACTCCGCTGGGGTGAATCTCCCGTATCAGGGTGGGGTCTTCCCGGGGCAGTACGGCGCCGCGCGCATCTTCTATTACAACTCGCTGATGCGGCGCTATCTCCGTGTGCCGCAGCTCGCCGCCGTGATGGGGCAGTGCATCGCCGGTGGCGCGTACCTCCCGGCGCTGAGCGATGTGATCCTCATGGTGAAGGGGAGCTCCTTCATGGGACTCGGCGGCCCGAACCTCGTGAAGGGGGCCACGGGGCAGAGCGTCGACTCCGAGACGTTGGGTGGGGCGACGATGCACACCGAGGTGAGCGGGGTCGCGCACTACGCCTGTGAGGATGACGCGGCGTGCTTGGTGAAGATGCGAGAGCTCGTGGCGCGGCTCGCCCCGCCGCCACGCCTCGCGCCGCATGATGCGGCAGCACAGGCCGCGGCCGATGCCGATGGGCTCTACGATCTCCTCCCGAACGATCATCGGATGTCGTACGACCTCCACGCCGTGCTGCGCGCGCTCGTCGATGCCGATTCCCTCGATGAGTTCCAGCCGAACCTCGCGAAGGAGCTCCTCTGCGCCGACGCGCGGATCGAGGGGATCCCCGTCGGGGTGATCGCCAACGCGCGCGGGCTGATCAAGGGGCGCGCAGGGGAACCCCCACGCTTCGGGGGGATCATCTATCCCGAGAGCGCGGAGAAGGTCGCCTTCTTCATCGATCGGTGCGATCGGCAGGGGATCCCGTTGCTCTTCCTGCAGGATGTCTCCGGCTTCATGGTCGGGAAGGAGGCGGAGCAGGAGGGGATCATCCGTGCCGGGGCGCGCTGGGTCGAGGCGATGGCGACGGCCTCGGTGCCCAAGCTCGTCCTCACCATCAATCACGCCTCGGGTGCCGGCTACTACGCGATGGCGGGGCAGGGGTTCGATCCCGACTTCATCTTCTCCTGGCCCACCGGGCGTATGGCGGTGATGGAAGGGGAGGCGGCGGTCGCTGCCGTGCACGGCCCCGCGCTCGCGAAGGCCAAGCAGGCGGGTATCGAGCCCAGTGCGGCGCTGCAGGGTGCGGTCGAGGAGATGCGTGCCGACTACGAGCACCAGCTCGATGCGCGCTACGCCGGCGCGCGTGGCTACATCGATGCGATCGTCTATCCGGAGGAGACCCGCGCCACCTTGGCGATGGCCCTCCGCGCCGCCTGGCAGCACGCCGGGTCTCACCTCGGTCCCTTCGTGCTCCCATGTCGCTCCTGATCTATGGTGCCACCGGCTACACCGGCCGACTGATCGTCGATGAGGCGCTCCGCCTCGGATTGCGACCGATCCTCTCCGGGCGCACCGCGTCGGCCGTGTACGCGCTCGCCGAGTCGGTGGGGTGCGAGGCGCGTCCCGTCACGCTCGAGGATGCCGCGGCGCTCGATGCGGCGCTCGACGGCGTCACGGTGGTGCTCCACTGCGCGGGCCCCTTCGCCCACACGGTGCAGGCGATGACCGCCGCCTGTCTCCGGCGCGGCGTGTCGTACCTCGATATCACGGGGGAGATCGCCGTCTTCGAACGGGTCGCCGCGCTCGACGCGCAGGCCAAGGCGAAGGGGATCACGATGGTGCCAGGGGTCGGCTTCGATGTGGTCCCCACCGACTGCCTTGCGGCCCATCTCCATCAGCGGCTCCCCTCCGCGACGCACCTCGAGCTCGCCTTCTCCGGCGGCACCGGCCCCTCGCATGGCACCGCCCTCACCGTCGTCGAAGGGCTTGGCCTCCCGGGCGCGATCCGCACGGGGGGGAAGATCGTCCCCGTCCCGCCGGCGTGGCGCACCCGGCAGCTCCCGCTCGGCGGGAAGACACGGCTCTGCGTCTCGATCCCCTGGGGGGATGTCTCTACGGCGTATCACAGCACCGGGATCCCCGATATCATCACCTATATGGCGAGCTCGCCGGCCGCCATCCGCGCGATGCGGATCTCGCGCTGGCTCGCCCCACTCCTCCGCACCGAGTTCATGAAGCGCCGCGCGAGGGCGCGGGTGCGTGCGATGCCGGCGGGACCGAGCCCAGAGGCGCTGCAGCGCACGCGGAGCTATGTCTACGGAGAGGTCCGTGACGCGCAGGGTCGGACGGCGCGGGCGACCCTCGAGGCGCCGACGGGCTACCTCCTCACGGCACAGGCGGCGGTGCGCGCCGCGATGCGGATCCTCGCGGGGGGCGTCCCCGCGGGGTTCCACACGCCATCCCGCGCCTTCGGCGCGGAGTTCGTGATGGCGATCCCAACGGTCACGCGCACCGACCTCGACTGATGCGGTGCCCCCGATGAGCGCGGAGCGCCTTCGCTACACGGTCCGCAACCGGTTCCCCGGGGAGCATCTGGTGCGGAGCCGCGGCAACCTGTTGCGATCGGTCGAGCTGATGGCGGCGACCGATCCCGACCTCGCGGTCGCGAAGACGGTCGTCGGGCGGACGATCCTCCTCGCCTCGCACCCCGATCTCGCGCGGGAGGTCCTCACGGGACACCCGCGGAGCCTTCGCAAGGGGCTCGGCCTCCAGCGTACCCGCTTCGTGCTCGGCAACGGGCTCCTGACCAGCGAGGGGGAGTTCCATCTGCGGCAGCGCCGGCTCGCGCAGCCCGCCTTCCATCGCGAGCGCATCGCGCGCTATGCGGAGGAGATGGTCGCCCGCACCGAGGCAGCGGCCGCGTCGTGGACCGATGGGCAGGTGCTCGATCTCGCCCGGGCGATGCATCATCTCACCCTCGATATCGTCGGGCGCACCCTTTTCGGGGTGGATCTGCTGGGCCGGGCCGCCGAACTCGGGAAGGCGCTCACCGCGGTCCTCGACTCCTTCTCCATCTGGCTGATCCTCTTCGGCGAGCGGCTCTACGATCTCCCGATCCCGCGGATGCGGCGGGCGAAGCAGGCCGTGCCGGCGCTCGACGCCGCGATCTACGCGATCATCGAGGATCATCGCCGCTCCGGGCGCGATCAGGGGGACCTCCTCTCGATGTTGATGGCGGCGCGAGACGCTGAGGGGGATGGGTCAGGGATGACCGACGTCCAGCTTCGCGACGAGGTCATGACCCTGATCCTCGCGGGGCACGAGACCACCGCGAACGCGCTGGCGTGGACCTGGTGGTTCCTCGCGCAGCATCCCACGATCGACGCGCGGCTCGCCGCGGAGGTGCGCGACGCCTGTGGGGATCGTCCGATCACGATGGCCGATCTCCCGAATCTCCCGTATACGCGGGCGGTCTTCAGCGAGGCGATGCGGCTCCGGCCCCCGGCCTATGCCACGTCGCGCGAGGTGATCGAGCCGATCGTCCTCGGCGGGCAAGAGGTCCCCGTCGGCGCGCAGGTCCTCGTGAGCCCCTGGGTGACGCAGCGCGACCCTCGGTGGTGGACCGAGCCCCTCCGGTTCGATCCCGACCGCTGGCTCGCCCCCCGCGCCGAGCCGAACCATCGGCATGCCTATTTCCCGTTCGGGGGGGGGACGCGCGTCTGTATCGGTGAGCAGTTCGCCTGGACCGAGGGGATCCTCGTGATCGCCGCGCTGGTGCGTCGCTGGCGCTTCCGTCTCACCATCCCGGCGTCCGCGGTGCGTCTGCAGGCCGCCGTCACCCTTCGTCCAGCCCCCGGGATCCCGGTGGTCTGCGAGCGCCGTCCCTGACCGTGGAGCCCTGATGTTCACCCTCCCGAAGGATCCCCGCGTGACCCTCATCGCCGGGGAGCTCGCGCGCGTGATGGCCGACTGCGATGCGATCCTCGACACCTTGCCGGCCTCAGCGATGGATGTCGCACCTGAGGGGCAGTGGAGCCCCGTGCAGATCATCTGGCACCTCTCCAAGGTCCAGCACTGGGTGACCCGCGGGATCGAGCAGGGGGTCGCGGCGCTCCCACGGATGGCGACGATCCCACCAGGGCCCTCGCCCGACCGGCTCCTCGAGTCGATGGATCGATTCCCGATTCGGGATCGCTCACGCAAGGTCGAGGCCCCCGAGGGAATCCGTCCCCCCCGCGGGCTCGATCTCGCGGAGGAGCGCACGCGCTGGCAGAGCGGACGAGCCGAGCTCCTCACCCTCCTCGAGCGGACGGGTCTTCGACTCACCATCGTGCAGGCGACGCACCCGATGTTCGGGCCACTCGACGGGTGGCAGTTCGCCCTCTTCGTGGCGCGCCATGAGGAGCGCCATCTGGACCAGCTCCGAGAATTGCTGGCCTCACGCGGATAGCTTTCCGGGATGGCTGCATCCCGCCTCCCTGAGCTCCTCGCCCCCGCCGGCACCCTCGAGGCCGTCCGCGCCGCCGTCGCGAACGGGGCCGATGCGGTCTACTGCGGGGCTTCGCGCTTCAACGCACGCGACGACGGGGCGCAGCTCACCCTCGACGAGCTCGAGCAGGCCTGCCTGATCGCGCACGAGCGCGGGGCGCGGATCTACCTCACGCTCAATGTGCTGATCAAGCCGGCCGAACTCGCCGAGGCGCTCCTGTACCTCGGCGAGTGCATCGACCGCGGGATCGATGCGGCGATCGTGCAGGACGTCGGGTTGATCCGCGCCATCCAGCGCGCCTATCCGACCTTCGAGGTCCACGGCTCGACGCAGATGACGGTGCACGATGCCTCCGGTGCGCGGGTGATGGCGCGGCTCGGGATCGATCGCGTGGTGCTCGCGCGCGAGAACACCCTCGAGGACATCCGGACGATCCGCGAGGCGGTGCCGGGGCTCGGGCTCGAGACCTTCATCCATGGCGCGCTCTGCATCTCGTATTCGGGGCAGTGTTACATGTCGGGGATGATCTCTGAGCGATCCGCGAACCGCGGCTCGTGCGCGCAGTCCTGCCGAAAGGACTACCTCCTGAACGATGCGGCGACCGGCGCGGAGCTCGACCGGGGCTATCTCATCTCGGCGCGCGACCTCGGGGCCTGGGAGCATCTGCCGGCGATCGTCGAGGCCGGCGTGGGGTGCCTCAAGATCGAAGGACGCAAGAAGAAGCCGGAGTTCGTCGCGACGGTGACACGTGGGTACCGCCAATTCCTGAAGGACATCCAACAGGGGATCTTCACCCCGCCGACGGTGGAGGAGGTCCAGCCGCTCGTGCAGATCTTCTCGCGGGGTTTCACCGGCGGGATGTACGGGGGGCGTGAGGGGCGGCACTACATCACGCGCACCCAGCCCGACAACCGCGGGGTCGAACTCGGCGTGGTCATCGGGAGTGCCGACGGTGAGGTGATGATCGAGGTCGCCGCGCCAATCGAGGCGGGGGATGGGCTCGGGTTCGAGCCGCCGGCCGGTGGGCACCTCGAGAGCATGGGGTTCGCCGCCGGGGCGGTGCGCACCCTCGCGCACCAGCCGGGGGTCTGGCGGCAGGCGGTCACCGCGCGGCAGCGGGTGCCGATCGGATGGCGTGTGGTGCGGAGCTCGCACGCGGCGCTCCTCGAGCGGGCGCGCGCGAGCTTCGCGCAGGTCGGGCGTGAGCCACTCAAGCGGCGGACGCGGCTCGACGTACGGTGCTACGGCTCGGCGGGGTCCCCACTCAAGGCGATCGTCTCGACCGCGGAGAGCGAGGTGGTCGTGCGAAGCGAGGTCGCCCTCGCACCGGCGACGTCCCGTGCGCTCGATGTCGCGCAACTGCGCGAGCAGTTCGGGCGTCTTGGGGAGACGCCGTTCGCGCTCGGGGATCTCGATGCGGCCGGGCTCGGCGCGGGGCTCTTCCTCCCGGTGAGTGAGGTGAACCGCGTGCGGCAGGCCGCCGTCGATGAGCTGATGGTGCAGCGGGATTGGGCGCGCGAGAGTGCGCTCGAGACGCGCCGCCTGCTGGTCGAGGAGGTCGTGCGTGCCGTGCCGGTGTCACCGACGCACGCGGATGCGTCGCGCGAGGCGGTGCCAGCCGCGGCATCGGCACAGCTCATCGCCGAGGTCTGGCGGATCGAGGATGCCGATGCGGCCTTGGCCGCCGGTGCCGATGAGATCGTCTTCGATCCCTTCCTGCGGCATCCCTTCCCGGCGGTGAGCGCCGTCTCGGCGCTCGTCGAGCGTATCGCAGCGGCAGGGAAACGCTTCCGTCTGCGGCTGCCCACCATCGTCCGCCCGGCCGATCGCAAGAAGCTCGACAAATGGCTCGCGCTCGGGACCCCGATCCTCTCGGGGCACGTCGGCCTCGTGCATGAGCTTGGGAGTGCCGGGCGTGACGTCGCCGCGGACTACGCGGTCAACTGCTTCAATGCGCACACCGCGGCCGAGCTCCTCGAGCTTGGGGCCTCGCGGATCACCCCGTCGATCGAGCTCACCACCGAGGAGATCGGCGAGCTCGTGGCCCCGTGGCAGGGCGATCGGTTCGATGTCGTCGTCTTCGGGCGCCCGGAGGGGATGACGCTCGAACACTGTGTGTTGAGCGCGGCCTTTGATCGCACCCCGACGCACTGCCGCGATCTCTGCACCAAGCAGCATACCGACACGCGACTCACTGATCCGGCGGGGTACGTCTTCCCGGTGGCCACCGACTACGCCTGCCGCAACCGGCTCCTGCACTCCCGTCCGATCGATGGCACCGAGTTTCTCCCGCGCCTCTGGGAGCAGGGGATCCATGGGTTCCGCCTCCTCTTGAATCTCCCGACGGATGATGTGGGAGCGATCGTCGCCGGCTATCGCGCCGAGCTCGACGCCATCGCCTCAGGGGCGCGCCCCCAGCGCCGCGTCCGTGTCCTCCTGGGTGAGGGGTTCACCCGCGGTCACTTCGCCCGCGCCGTCTGATCCAGCTCGCGTTAGGGTGATGCCGCCGGCATCGGCCATCGCCTCCAGCCTTCGCTCATGACGCGCCCCGCGCTCACCCTCGACGATGCCCGTCGCCTCCTGGCGGAGCGCTTCGGCTATCCCGATTTCCGTCCCGGGCAGACTGAGGCGGTGGCCTCCGTCCTCGAGGGGCGGGATACGCTCGTCGTCCTGCCGACCGGGGGCGGGAAGTCGCTCTGCTTCCAGGTCCCCGCGCTCGCCCTCGGCGGCCTGACCGTCGTGATCTCGCCGCTGATCTCCCTGATGAAGGATCAGGTCGATGCCCTCGTGGCTCGCGGGCTCCCGGCGACCTATCTCAACAGCACCCTCTCCTCCTCGGAGATCTCCGCGCGCATGGCGCGGGTGCAGACGGGGGAGATCCGTCTCCTCTATCTCGCGCCTGAGCGCTTCGACCTCGGGACCCTCGCGCCGAAGCTCCGGGCGGTGGGTGTCACCCTCCTCGCCGTGGATGAGGCACACTGCATCAGCGAGTGGGGGCACGATTTCCGGCCGAGCTATCTGCGGGTCAGGCAGGTGCGCGAGCAGTTGGGAAATCCCCCGACCGTCGCCCTCACCGCGACGGCGACCCCCGAGGTCCGCGACGATATCGTCACGCAGCTCGGGCTCGTCGATCCCCGCGTCATCATCTCGGGCTTCGACCGGGTGAACCTCACGTATCATGTGGTGGCCACGAAGAACGATGCCGCCAAGGATGCGACGTTGATCGACCTGGTCCGGCAGCAGAAGGGGGACGGGGTCACGATCGTCTATGCCTCCACGCGCCGCACCGTCGAGCGGATCGCGCAG
>JAJTFH010000002.1 GCA_021298395.1 Gemmatimonadota bacterium
CCGTACGAGGCGTGGCACGCCTGGTCGGTACGCGAACCCGAGCGGTTCTGGGCGCAGGTCTGGCGGTTGACCGGGGTGATCGCGGCCCCGCGAGGCGAGGGGCCGGGCGCCCCGCCGCCATGGGAGCGGGTGCTGGTCGATGGGGACCGCATGGCGCCCCCGCATGGGGCTGCGGGGCCGCACTGGTTTCCGGGGGCGCGGCTCAACTTCGCGGAGAACCTCCTCCGGCGACGTGACGGGGCGACGGCGATCGTCGCGCGCGATGAGCAGGGCCGGCGCCGCACCCTGACCTTCGCCGAGCTCGCCGATGCGGTACGGCGGTTCGCGGGGGCGCTCCGCGCGGCCGGTGTCGTGCCCGGTGATCGCGTGGTCGGGTTCCTCCCGAACATCGCCGAGGCGGTGATCGGGGCGCTCGGTGCGGCGAGCGTCGGCGCCGTCTGGTCGTCCTGTTCGCCGGACTTCGGGGTGGGGGGCGTGCTCGATCGCTTCGGGCAGATCGCGCCGAAGGTGTTGATCGTCGCCGATGGCTATCACTACGCGGGGAAGCGGATCGACTGCGTGGCACGGAGCGCCCAGATCGTCGCCGCGTTGCCGAGCGTGGCGCAGGTGGTCGTCGTGCCGTTCCTCGATGATGCGCAGGCACGCACCGATGTCGCGGCGCAGCTCCCGCAGGGGGTGCGGTGGGATGCGTTCCTCGCACGCGGGGCCGCGTCCCCTGAGCGGTTCGAGCCGCTCCCCTTCGATCACCCACTCTACGTGATGTACAGCTCGGGGACGACGGGGCTCCCCAAGTGCATGGTGCATGGCGCCGGCGGCACCCTCCTGCAGCATCTCAAGGAGCACCAGCTCCATCTGGATCTGCGCGCGGGGGAGGCGATCTTCTACTTCACCACCTGTGGGTGGATGATGTGGAACTGGCTCATCTCCGCGCTCGCGACCGGGGCGACGCTGGTGCTCTACGATGGGGCGCCGCTTCCGGAGTCCAATCCCGGGATCCTGTGGGACCTGGCGGCGGAGGAGCGCGTCGCCGTCTTCGGGACGAGTGCCAAGTATCTCGCGATGGCGGAGAAGATGGGGCTCGCCCCCGTGCGCACGCACGACTTAAGCGCGCTCCGCGCGATCCTCTCCACCGGGAGTCCCCTCGCCGAGCACAGCTACGACTATGTGTATCGCGAGGTGCGTCCCGGGGTGCATCTCGCGAGCATCTCCGGCGGGACCGACATCATCTCCTGCTTCGCGCTGGGGAATCCGATACTCCCGGTCTGGCGCGGGGAGCTGCAGTGCCTCGGGCTCGGGATGGCGGTCGAGGTCTGGGATCCGGCAGGGCAGCCGATCGTCGGTGCGGCGGGGGAGCTGGTCTGCACGCGTCCCTTCCCGTCGATGCCGGTCGCCTTCTGGAACGATCCCGATGGGGCGAAGTATCGGGCGGCGTATTTCGACTTCTTCGACGGCGCCTGGCGGCACGGTGATTGGGTCGAGCGCACCACGCATGGCGGGATGATCATCCATGGGCGGAGCGACGCGACGCTCAATCCCGGTGGGGTGCGGATCGGGACGGCGGAGCTCTACCGGCAGGTGGAGCGGTTGCCGGAGATCTTGGAAAGCATCGTGATCGGGCAGGAGGTGGGAGAGGGCGCCGATCGCGACGTGCGGATCGTCCTCTTCGTGCGACTCCAACCGGGGGTCACGCTGGACGACGCGCTCCGCGCGCGGATCAGGACCACCATCCGCGAGGCGACGAGCCCGCACCATGTGCCCAAGGTGATCGAGGCGGTCACGGACATCCCCCGGACGATCAGCGGGAAGATCTCCGAGATCGCCGTCCGCGAGGTGGTCCATGGGCGGCCGGTCAAGAACACCGACGCCCTCGCCAATCCTGCCGCGCTCGACCTCTTCCGCGACCTGCCGGCCCTGCGCCTCCCTATATTGTGAACGTTGGACCGTTCGCCCCTCCGGGGGCGGCCGGGATCACCCTTTCGGACCAACCCTATGGCCACCTCCACTGCCCCTGCGGTCGAGACCGCCCACGACACCTTCCCGATCAACGGGACCGATTACATCGAGCTCTGGGTCGGGAACGCCAAGCAGTCCCAGCTCTTCTATCGTGCCGTCTTGGGGTTCCAGCTGATCGCCTACCGCGGCCCTGAGACGGGGGTGCGGGACCGCGCCAGTTATGTGCTCGAGCAGGGGAAGATCCGGCTCGTCCTCACCACCCCGATGGGTCCCGAGGGGGAGGTCGCCGATCATGTGCGCCTCCATGGTGACGGCGTGCGCGACATGGCCTTCTGGGTCGATGACGCGCGCGACGCGTACGCCAAGGCGATCGAGCGGGGCGCGGTCTCGGTGCAGGAACCGACCGTCCTCTCGGATGCGCATGGCTCGGTGGTGATCGCCGGGATCCGAACCTACGGCGACACGATCCACTCGATCGTCGAGCGCTCGGACTACCGCGGCCCCTTCCTCCCCGGCTTCCGCGCGGCGGAGAATCCCTTCCACGCCGAGCCCGCGGGGCTCAAGTACGTGGACCACTGCGTGGGGAACGTCGAGCTCGGGAAGATGAACCACTGGGTGGAGTTCTACTCCCGCGTCCTCGGCTTCTACAACCTCCTCTCCTTCGACGACAAGACGATCTCCACCGAGTACTCGGCGCTGATGTCGAAGGTGATGAGCAACGGGAACGGGCGGATCAAGTTCCCGCACATCGCCGTGGCCACAGACGACATCGTGAAGACGGTGCGGGTGCTCAAGGCGCGTGGGCTCGAGTTCCTGAGCATCCCCAAGAGCTACTACGAGACGGTGCTCGATCGCGTCGGCACGATCGACGAGGATATCGCGCCGCTGGCCGAGCTCGGGATCCTCGTCGATCGTGATGACGAGGGATATCTCCTGCAGATCTTCACCAAGCCGGTGCAGGACCGCCCGACCCTCTTCTTCGAGATCATCCAGCGCAAGGGGGCGAAGAGCTTCGGGGCAGGGAACTTCAAGGCGCTCTTCGAGAGCTTGGAGCGCGAGCAGGAACTCCGAGGGAATCTCTGATGCCGTACTACCACACGCTGGGGCAGATCCCCCGCAAGCGACATATCGCCTTCCGGAAGCCCGATGGGAGCCTCTATCACGAGCAGCTCGTCGGGATCGAGGGGTTCACCGGGCCAGCCGCGCTCCTCTACCATCTCTATCCGCCGACGATGGTGAAGTCGGTGCGCCGCCTCCGCGAGACGCCGTATGAGGCCGATCCCGACAAGACGCTGCGGCACCGGCACTTCCGCACCGCGCCGATCGCGCGCGGCGGGAGCCCGACGCTGGATCGCGTCCCGATGCTCTTCAACACCGACATCGCGATGCTCTACGTGGCGCCGGATAAGGAAGACGAGCACTTCTACCGGAACGCGCAGGGCGACGAGGTGGTCTATGTCGCCGAGGGAGAGGGGACGCTCGAGACGCAGTACGGCGACCTCCCCTTCAAGCAGGGGGATTATCTCGTCCTGCATCGGCACATCCTGCATCGGTACCGCTTCACGAAGCCGGCCAAGCTCTTGGTGATGGAGAGCCGCGGGCATGTTCGGCCGCCGTCGCGCTATCTCAACGCGGTGGGGCAGCTGGTGGAGGGGGCGCCCTATTCCGAGCGCGACATCCGTGTGCCGCGCGAGCTCAAGACACACGACGTGAAGGGCGACTTCCCGATCATCATCAAGCAGTACAATGGGCTCAATGAGATCGTCCTCGATCACCATCCGCTCGATGTGATCGGGTGGGACGGGCAGTTCTATCCCTGGGCGTTCAACATCCACGACTTCGAGCCGATCGTCGGGCGCGTGCATCAGCCGCCGCCGGTGCATCAGACCTTCCAGGGCGACGGTTTCGTGATCTGCTCCTTCTGCCCGCGCCCCTACGACTTCCATCCCGAGGCGATCCCCGCCCCGTACAACCACAGCAACGTGGATTCGGATGAGGTGCTCTTCTACGCCTCAAGCGAGTTCATGAGCCGGAAGGGAATCGAGTACGGGTCGATCACGCATCACCCCGATGGGATCCCGCACGGGCCGCACCCGGGCCGCTATGAGGCGAGCATCGGGCAGACGCACACCAACGAGCTCGCGGTGATGATGGATTCGTTCCGTCCGCTCAAGGTCGCGAAGGCGATCCTCCCCTATGAGGATCCCAAGTACATGTACAGCTGGGTCGAGGGCGGGCAGGGGTTCGCGCCGCCGACGAGCTGACCTCGTGATGACCGGGTGCCCCGTCGCCTCAGGGCGGCGGGGCGCTCTTGCGTAAGCGGAGCGTGAAGGTCTTGTCGCCCCCCTCGAGCGGGAGGAGGGTCTTGAGGGTGTCGTACCCGCTGCGGGTCGTCACCAGGTCCACCGCCGCCATCGTGAGGCGCTGGAGGTTGTAGTTGCCGAGGGAATCGGCCGTCGACGAGGCGACCCCGGCATCGACCTTGGCCCCAGGGAGCGGCGCGAGGGTCACCGCGTCGATCACCGTCCCGCGCAGGTTCGTCTCGGTCGGCCGCACCGGTCCCGTCGGCCACTCGGTCTCCGCCTCGTCCTTGGTGCGCGCGAAGAGGTCGGGGTCGCAGCCGAGGGCGGCCACGACAAGGACGAGCGGTGGGACGGTGAGGCGGACGCGGCGCATGTCCCAAGATACGCGTCCCGCGGCGGGACGTTGGGGCGCGCTAGATTCTCCTGCATGCGCACCACTCGACGATTCGACTCCCTCCCGGTCTATCTCCTCGCCACCATCCCGCAGAAGAAGCGCGACCTGATCGCGCGCGGGGTGGATGTCATCGACCTGGGCGCCGGGGACGCGGACCTGCCCGCCCCGCCCGCGGCCGTCGAGGCGCTCGCGCAGGCCGCCCACGATCCGTCGCTGAGTCGCTACGGCTTCGGCCTCGGGCTCCCCGCCTTCCGCGAGGCGGTCGCGCAATGGATGGAGACCCGCTTCGGTCATGCGTTCGATCCCCTCAAGGAGATCGTCCCGCTGATCGGGAGCAAGGAGGGGCTCGCGCACCTCGCCTTCGCCTACGCACAGCCCGGCGATGCGGTGATCATCCCCGATCCGGGCTATCTCGCCTACCTCGGCGGCACACTCCTCAGCGAGGCGGAGCCCTATCTCTATCCGATCACCCCGCGGACGAACTTCCTCGTCGACCTCGACGAGATCCCCTCGTCTGTCCTCGATCGGACGCGGCTCCTCTATCTCAACTATCCCAACAATCCCACCGCGGCGATCGCCCCCCTCGAGTATCTCGAGAAGGTCGTGCACATCTGTCGCCAGCGCGGGATCGTCCTCGTCTACGACAACGCCTACTCGGAGATGACCTTCGACGGCTACGTGGCGCCGAGCATCTTCGATGTGCCCGGCGCACGTGACGTCGCGATCGAGTTCCACTCCCTCTCCAAGACGTACAACATGACGGGGTGGCGCTGCGCCTGGGCGGCGGGGAACCCGACCATCGTCGGGGCGCTCGCCAAGGTGAAGAGCTTCCTCGATACCGGGCAGTTCATGGCGGTGCAGCGCGCGGGGATCGCCGCGCTCGCCTCATGGAAGGCATGGGTCCCGGGGAACGTCGAGATCTTCCGTCAGCGGCGCGATGCCACGGTCGCCGCCTTCCGAGCGAACGGCTTCGAGATCGCCGAGGCGCCCAAGGCCTCGATGTATCTCTGGGTCCCGCTCCCGGCCGGCGTCCCCTCGATGGCCTTCCATGAGCGCCTCATGCAGGAGGAGGGGGTGATCGTCCTCGCCGGTTCCGCGCTCGGCGCGGGGGGCGAGGGGTTCTTCCGCATCTCCTTCATCGCGAGCCCCGAGCGGATCGCCGAGGCGGCGCGGAGAGCTGGGAAGGTCCTGCAGTCGTTCACCGCAGGGTGAAGACCACGAGGCGCGAGGTCGTGCCACCGGCGCTCGCGGCCAGCCGCTGAGCGGCGTACTATCCTCGCATGACGCACGATCGACGCACCTTCCTCCGGAGCGCGATGCTCGGCGTCACCGCCGCCGCCCTCCCCGGTTCGGCTGAGGCGCGCACCCACGGGACGCCGGCGCAAGCACAGCCCCCCCGCACGCCCGCCAACGCACTCGATCCGGCGCTCCTCGCGGCGCTCGGCGACGCCGTGCTCCCGGAGTCGCTTGGCGCGCCGGGGCGCGGTCGAGCCGTCGCCGCCTTCGCGGCCTGGCTCGCCGCCTATGTGCCAGTGGCCGAGCAGATGCATGGCTACGGCGATGCGGAACTCACCTATACGCGCCCCGATCCCGGGCCGGGATGGCGAGCCCAATTGGATGGGCTCGATCGACTCGCCCGGCGACTGCGTCGTCGCGGTTTCGTCCAACTCGACCTCGTCGGGCGACGTGCCGTGCTCGACGTGGCCCTGCGTGAGGCGCGGGGTGGTCCGCTCCCGTCATCGCCCCTGCAGGCGGATCACATCGCGGTCGCCCTCCTCGCGCATTGGGCAGCGACGAGCGAGGCGCAGGACCTCGCCTACGGTGCGCGCATCGGTGCCGGGCAGTGCCGCGCCTTGGCGGACACCCCTCGGCGCCCGCTCCCACTCGCCGGGGAGGGCGCCTGATGACCGCCGCGCGCGTGATCGAGACCGACATCTGTCTCATCGGCGCGGGGATCACCGCCGCGATGATGGCGGAATCGTTGGCGGCGCGGACGACCGCGGCCATCACGGTGATCGAGGCGGGGACGCACACGACCCCGTTACGCGAGCGGTACCAGCGTCGGCAGCGCTGGCAGGCGTACGGCGAGTCGCCGTGGACGAAGGATCATGTCGACGACCAGAATGCCACGGGGACTACCTATGGCTATTCGCCATCGATGCATGTCGGCGGGCTCGCCATGCATTGGGGCGGCGTCACCCCGCGCTTTGCGCCCGAGGATTTCAGGGTGCGCAGTCTCTTCGGCGTGGGCGACGATTGGCCGATCACCTATGAGGACCTCGATCCGTTCTATCAGGAGGCGGAGGAACGGATGGGGATCGCGGGGGAGCAGGGGCCTGCGGAGATGGATCCGCGCGGGAAGCCCTTTCCGCTCCCGCCGTTGCCGCTGAGCGACAACCTCCGCCAGTTACGTGGCTGGGCCGCCGCGGCCGGTGTGACGATGTGGAGTCAGCCGAGTGCGAAGAACTCGGTCCCTCATGCGGGGCGCGGCGTCTGTCAACGGTGCGATACCTGCTACCCCATCTGTCCGACGGGGGCGAAGTACTCGCCGGACTTCACCTACGATGCCCTGGTGCGGTCGGGTCGGATCCAGCTGGTGACCGATACGCTGATCCGTCGCCTGCAGGCGGACGGACGCACGGGGCGCATCACGCAGGCCACGGGGAACTCCACACGCCAACGCGAGGAGACGGTGGTGGTGCGCGCGAAGACCTTCGTGCTCACGGGGGGCTTCACCTGGGCGCCGCACCTGCTCCTCGTGTCGGCGGATGCGGCGCACCCGCAGGGGCTCGCGAATCGATCCGGGCTCGTCGGCAAGTATCTCTGCGGCCATCGGAACGTGGCGGCGCAGATCCAGCTCCCCCTCGATCTCCTCCCTGGGGTGAATGTCCAGCATTCGCTCGTCACCAAGCAGTTCATGCGGCGTGGGCATCCCGACCGCTATCTCCGGCATGATCTGCGTGTCTGGGAGTCGTCGTTCGGCCATGCCCCGCGCCTGCGCGATGCGTCCGGCGGCCTCCTGCTCGGCGACGCCCTGTTGGCCGATTGGCGTCGCCGAACCACGACCGGGGTCGCACGGATCCGGGCCTACTATGATGTGCTCCCGGCGCGCGAGAGCGAACTCACCTTGGACACCGGCATGCGGAACGCGTGGGGCGATCCGATGCCCCGTCTCACCTTCCGCGATGCACCCGAATCTGCGGCGCTGCGCAGCTGGCAAGAGGGGGAGATCCGCGCCCTCTTCGATCGCATGGCGCGGGCGGGGAACGGGCGAATCATCTCGAGCGCCTCGGCCGCTGGGGACATCGGGCAGGAGCACCCCGGGGGCGGGTGTCGCATGGGAGATGATCCGACCTCCAGCGTCGTGGATCGGCACGGACGGGCGCATGACCATGAGAACCTCTGGGTCGCCGGTGCCCCGACGCATCTGACCGCCAGCTGTTGTAATGGCACCCTGACCTTCGCCGCGCTCGGGCTTCGCACCGCGGCCGCGCTCGCAACGGAGTTCCCGGCTCGGTCGTAATCGTTCGGGCCAGCCTCACCACTCCGAGTTCATCCCCTCTCCTCTTCTCACTCTACTGACTCGCCATGTCCCTTCCGTCCCGCCTCATCATCGCACTCGTGCTTCCGTCGTCGCTCGTCGCGCAGCCGCGCGCGATGCAGCTCGCGGACTGGTACAAGGTCACCACCGTCTCGCAGCCGGCGATGGCGCCCGATGGCGGGCGGATCGCCTTCACCGTGACCACGGTGAACGAGAAGGAGAACAAGCGGCACCAGGAGGTCTGGGTGGTGCCGGCGGCGGGGGGCGACCCGGTGCGCTTCACCGCGCCGGGCTACGAGAGTTCGAGCCCGCGCTTCTCCCCCGATGGCAAGTATCTCCTCTTCTCGTCCACTCGCCCCGGTGGGACGAGTGGGGCGGGGAACAGCTGGGCGATCCGGATGGATCTCCCCGGGGGGGAGGCGACGCAGCTGACCGAGTATCCGAGCGGCTCGTGGCCGCGCGACGGGAAGTTCGCCGTCTTCGCCGCCCCGGCAACCGAGGACAGCACGATGGCGCGCGGCAATGGCGCCGACCCCTATGCGCGGATGCAGCCGATGGCGCGTCCCCCCTTCGGCGCGATCACCAAGCCCGCCGATCCCGCGCGCTTCGATGGCCGTCATATCCTCGACGCGCGGTACAAGGCGAATGGACAGGGATTCGTCCCCAGCGCGCGTCAGGCGCGCGTGATCCGTCCGCAGCAGCTCTTCACGCAGACGCCGGGCGCCAAGCGCGTGGCGCTCACGACCACCGCCTATTCGCATCGCTCGCCGGTGGTCTCCCCCGACGGCAAGACGATCGCCTTCATCGCGGACGTCTCCCTGCGCCCGGACAGTGTGGTCACCGCGATCAACGACTCACTCGCGCTCCTGCCATACGACGCGGCGCGCGACGAGCGGGAGCGGAACGACGCCGACATCTATGTGATCCCCGTCTCGGGCGGTGCGCCGCGCAGGGTCGTGACCCTCATGGGGACCGAGTCCGATCTCACCTGGTCCCCCGACGGGAAGCAACTCGCCTTCGTCCATCGTCCGGGGCGGATGGCGCAGGGGGTTTTGACGGTCGTCGATGTCGCCACCGGCACGACGCGGGTGCTCACCCCCAATTGGCGCTACGAGCCAGCCGGGATGGAGTGGCTCCCGAATGGCGAGATCGCCATGTGGGCCGACATTGGTGGCTCGAGCGCGCTGTATCTCATCACCCCACGCACCGGTGCGATGCGCGAGGTGCTCGGCGGACGTCGTAAGCTTAGCGGCTTCACCTTCAATGCCGCGGGGACCACCGTCGCGTATGTCTCGACGAGCGTCACCAAGCCCACTGAGCTCTTCATCGCTGGCGTGGATGGGAAGGGGGAGCGCACGCTCACCGCGTTCAATGATTCGTTGAATGCGCAGGTCGCCTGGTCCGATGCGGAACGGCTGACCTATCGGATGGCGCGTCGCGCGGGGTCGCGTGACAGTCTCGAGATCGAAGGGTGGCTGATGAAGCCCTTCGGGTATCAGGCGGGGAAGAAGTACCCCCTCGTGCTCTACATCCATGGTGGGCCGCACAGCCAGTATGGCGAGCAGTGGTTCGACGAGACGCAGAACCTCGCGGCTGCGGGCTTCATGGTGCTCTACACCAACCCGCGCGGGTCGAGCGGCTACGGCGCGGACTTCACCTACGACACGCGTGGCCGTTGGTTCGCTGAGGATTACGAGGATCTGATGCAGGCGGTGGACATCGCCGCGGCGCGGCCCGATGTCGATTCCACCCGAATGGGCGTGACCGGCGGATCGTACGGCGGCGTCATGACCGCGTGGGTGACGGTGAAGACGCAGCGCTTCAAGGCGGCGCAGGCCGACCGGATGATCGCCAACTGGTGGTCGTGGTATGGCACCAGCGATGCGCAGGGGCTCACCGAGTTCGAGTTCTACGGGCGCCCCTGGGACAATCCCGTCATGTACGACACCCTCTCGCCGATCCGCTACGTGCGGGCGGTGAAGACCCCGACCTTCATCCTGCAGTCGGAAGAGGACCACCGCACCCCGATGACCGACGCGGAGCAGTGGTTCGCCGCACTCAAGCGGCAGGGAACCCCGGTGGAGTTCGTGCGCTACCCGCGCTCGACGCACGACCTCTCACGGACGGGCGAGCCCTGGCTCCTCGTCGATCGTCTCGGGCGACTCCGCGATTGGTTCGGACACTGGCTCAGGTGATCGCGCGCTGATCCTGATGGGATCGACGGCGGGGCGGGTGTGCTACGGCGCGCCCGCCCCGTCGCGCATCACGCGCCCACCCTGCATCACGAAGCGGACCGCGCGCACGGCGCGGATCTCGCGCGTCGGATCCCCGGTGACCGCGACAAGATCGGCGAGGAGGCCGGGTCGGATCGTGCCGAGACGATCCGCGAGTCCCAAGAGCCGCGCGTTCTCTCGCGGCGCGAAGTACGCTCGGGGCGGTCATCCCATACGCAACCATCAGCTCCATCTCCCACGCATTGGTGCCGTGGGCGTAGACACCGGCATCCCCCCCCATGCAGATCGGGACACCAGCGGCGCGTGCCGCATCGAGTGCGGCTCGTTTCTGGTCCATCCGTACGGTGCGCGGCGTCCCCTCGCGCCATCCAGCGTAGCGTGCCGTCGCCTCGGTGGCGGCGAGGGTCGGGCAGAAGGCGACCCCGCGCTCCGCCATCAGCCGGAAGACGTCGGCGGTGCCGCCATCCCCATGTTCGATCGTCGCGACGCCCGCGAGGACGGCGCGACGCATCCCTTCGGCCGTCGCGGCATGCGCGACGACACGTCGCCCACTCGACGCCGCGACCTCGACCAGGGTCCGGAGCTCCATCTCGGAGAAGGTCGGGCGCGCCTCCCCATTCGGGCCCCACCGATAGTCAGCGTAGACCTTGATCCAGTCGGCGCCATGCCCGATCTGTGCTCGTGCGACACGCGTGAGCCCCTCGATCCCATCGGCTTCCTCCGCGCCCTGCGGGACGCTCCACTCGTCGGCGAATCCCGATGGGCCGTACGATCCGGTGGCGACGATCGCCTTCGAGGTGATCAGGAGTCGCGGCCCCGGGATGATCCCCTGCGCGATCGCCTCCTTGATCCCCGCGTCGGCATACCCTGCGCCCTCGGTGCCGAGATCGCGCGCTGTGGTGAAGCCCGCCTCGAGGGTGGCGCGCGCGTGATTGACGGCGCGCGCCGTGCGGAGACTCACCGGTTCCTTGAGGACCTGATCGTTCCAGCTCGTCTCGTCGTACGGATGGAGGAAGAGATGGGTGTGTCCCTCGATCATCCCGGGGAGGAGGGTCGTTCCGGGGAGTGCGATGGTGCGCGCATTCGCTGGCGCGCGAAGGGCGCTTCGTGGACCGACCGCCGTGATCCGATCGCCGGTGACGAGCACCGCCCAGCCGGTCCGAGCGGAATCCTCGGTCCCGAGGAAGACCCGATCGGGAACGAGCAGGAGCACCGAGGCGGCGGGCGCGGCAGGGGCGTCCTGCGCGGCGAGCGTGCCGAGCCTCGCGGTGAGCGCGATCGTCGCGAGTGCGATCGCGAGTGCGATCGCGAGCCGCGGGAGCGCGATCGCGTTCATGGGGTCCCCGAACGGAGGGTCGGCACATCGGCCACCCCGCCCGAGACGACGAAGGCGACGACATCGGAGCTCACGGCGTCGAGTGGCTGCACGCGCGAGGTGGGGACCACCACGAGCTGGCCCGAGAAGTTGTACGAGTGCGGGCAGTAGACGGCGACATCCCCGGGCATCCCCAGCTGCGCGAGCGATCGCTGGGTGACGAAGCCCAGGGTGCGCACCGCCCCGTCACCGGAGAGGGAGACGAGGACCGGCATCTGGAAGCGCCGCTGCTCCCCGACGAAGGCATTCATCAGGTCCTTGGTCGCCGAATAGAGGAGGCGAACGAAGGGGAGGCGGTCCAGCAGCTCGTCGAACCACCCCTCGATCTGTCCGGCGAAGAAGGTGCCACCGAGGAACCCGATGAGGGTGATCCCGGCGAGGGTGACGAGGAGCCCGGCGCCCGGCACGGGGAGACCCAGCCATCCGTCGATCGTGGTGAGCACCATCCAGCAGACGGCGGCCGTCACGGCGAGCGGGATGGTGAGGACGAGGCCGCGTAGGAAGTAGGTGAGCAGACGCTTCATCGGGGAGGGCTCCGCAACGGGGGGCGACGGCCGAACGTATCTTGAGCAGGTCCAATGGCTCGTCGCAGAAGATAACCCTGCTTCCCGTCCGCTGATGCCCATGCGCTCCCTCTCCCGCTCCCTGCGATCGCTCCTCCCGGCCCTCGCGTTGGTCGCCGCACCGACCCTCCTCGTGGCGCAGGGCGAACGCCTCCCGCTCACGCAGGACACCTACGACCTCTGGCGGTCGATCCTCCAGCCGACGCTTTCCGCCGATGGGAGGTGGGCGGTGTACACCCTCTCGCCGACGGTGGGAGATGGGATGCTCGTGGCACGGGCCACCGGCGGGACGACCGAGCACCGCGTCGCGCGCGGGTGGACGGGACGCCCCCTGACCTCGGTGACGGGGACCCCCTTCAGTGCACAGGCGGCGCAGATCACCGGGGATTCGCGGCACGTGGCCTTCCTCCGCTATCCGATGAAGGGGGCGATGGACTCGGCGCGCGCCAAGAAGGTGCGCCCGGCCGACCAGCCCAAGAATGCGCTCGCGATCCTCGCCCTCGAGACCGGGGCGGTCACGACGGTCGAGAAGGTCCGTGGCTTCCAAGTGCCGCGTGACGGGGGGCGCTTCGTCTTCTATCAGACCGAGGTCGACTCCTCGGCGAGTGCCGTGCGAACCCCGGGTGCCGGTGCGCGTGGGGCCGCCGCAACGGCTGCCGCCGCGAACGATTCCGCCAGCAAGAAGCCGAAGAAGGACACCGGAGCGCCGTTGGTGCTCCGCGAACTCGCGACTGGGCAGGAGACTAAGATCGACGGCGTGACCGGATACGTGGTCGACCGCGCGGAGCGCGTCGTGGTCTACGCCGTGGCCGGCGCCGACTCGCTCAAGGTCGATGGCGTCTATGCGCGCGATCTCGCGACCGGGACGGTGACCCCGCTCAAGACGGGGACGGGGAACTATCGGGCGCTCGCGCTCGATGAGGCGGGGACGCAGGTCGTCTTCGTGACCGATGCCGAGGAGTTCACGACGGCCGAGAAGCCGCGGATGGCGCTCTACCATGCCGCGCTCTCCGGGCCGCGTGGCCGTCCGGGCCCGCAGCCGGCGACCCTCGCGGTCGCGCCCACCGCCGTCGGCGAGGGGCTCCGCATCGCCGATCGTGGCATCGACTTCGTGAAGTCGGGCGCCGTGGTGCGCTTCGGCATCGCGAAGGTCCTCCCCGATTCGATCCCCGCTGACTCGCTCGCCGAGAAGTCGGTCGTCGACCTCTGGCATTGGCAGGACGCGCGCCCACAGCCGATGCAGCGCCTGCAGGCGGCGCAGGATCGCGCCCGGAGTTGGGTGGCGGTCTATCATGTGGCGACCAAGCAGATGCGGCGGATCGGGAGCGACTCCCTCCCGCAGGTCACCATCTCGGATGATGGGCGCACCGCGCTCGCCTCCACCGATGTGCCCTACGAGCAGGACGCCATCCGCGGGGAGGATGGCTACGACATCCATCTGATCAATACGCTGACCGGGGCCTCGCGCCAGATCGCCACCAAGGTGCGGAGCGGTGGGCAGCTCTCCCCCGCGGCGAAGTTCGTCACCTGGTGGGAGAGCGGTCGCTACCGGGTGCATGAGGTGGCCACGGGGCGCACGCGTGACCTCACCACGGGAATCACGGGGATCCGCTTCGAGAACGAAGAACACGATACCCCGAGCGAGCCCACGCCGTATGGGCTCGGCGGGTGGACCGTCAACGACGCGCGCGTCCTGGTCTACGATCGCTACGACATCTGGGAGGTCGATCCCCTCGGGGGCGCCGCGCCACGCGTGCTGACCGATAGCGTCGGTCGGCGCGAGCAGCTGACCTTCCGGGCGATCCCGCCCGATGCGGAGGTGCGCGCCTTCGATCCCGCCACGCCGCTGACCATCCGCGCCTTTGATAATGTCTCCAAGTCCGCCGGGTTCTATCGCGAGCGCCTTGGCGTCACGAGCGCGCCGGAACGGATCGTGATGGCGCCCAAGAGCTGGCCCGTCTACGAGAAGGCGCGTCGCGCCGATCAGGTCCTCGTGGCGCGCGCCGACTATCGCGAGTTCCCGAACCTCTGGACCGGGCGCTCGCTGGATCAACTCACCCAGATCAGCGACGCGATGCCGGAGCAGGCACGCTACCGGTGGGGGAACGTCCAGCTGGTGACATGGGCGAACCTCGATGGGGTGCCGATGGAGGGGCTCCTCTTCACCCCCGAGGGGTTCGACTCGACGAAGACCTATCCGATGGTGACCTACTTCTACGAGCAGCTCTCGGATGGTCTGCACAGCTACGTGCGACCGGCGGGGCGGAACACGATCAACCCGACGGTCTACACCTCGCTCGGCTATCTCGTCTTCATGCCGAACATCCACTACACCCCGGGCTATCCGGGGCCCAGCGCGGTGAAGGCGATCGTGCCGGGGGTGCAGTCGCTGATCGCGCGCGGGATCAGCGATCCCAAGCGGCAGGGGATCTCCGGCCAGTCGTGGGGCGGGTACCAGACCTCGTACGTGATCACGCAGACCTCGCTCTTCGCCGCGGCGGTCCCCAACGCGACGGTGGTCAACATGACCTCGGCGTATGGCGGGATCCGGTGGGAGTCTGGGGTGGAGCGCGCGATCGTGAACTACGAGCGCGGCCAGAGCCGGATCGGGGGGTCGCTCTGGGAGTTCCCAGAGCGCTACATGGAGAACTCGCCCCTCTTCTTCCTCGATCGCGTGACGACGCCGGTCCTCTTCATGGCGAACGACGCCGACGGGGCGGTGCCCTGGTATCAGGGGATCGAGTACTTCGTCGCGATGCGTCGCCTGGGGAAGGAGGCGTACATGCTCAACTACAACGGGGACGCGCACAACCCGCGGAAGTACGCCAACCAGAAGGACATCGATCGGCGGATGCAGGAGTTCTTCGCCGCCAAGCTCCTCGGGGCACCGGCGCCGGAGTGGATGCAGCGCGGGATCCCCTTCCTCGAGAAGGGGCGCGATCAGCTCGGGCGGCCGTAGCCGCCACCCGAGTAGGTCCCTACTTTTCGGGATGACCTCTCTCCCTCGTCCCGAGACGGTGCCGTCGGCCGCGCCAGAGGCGCCGCCGCCGGCTCCCCGTGCGTGGAGCATCGATGCGGCCCGCGAGCTCTACCAGATCGGTGGGTGGGGGGCCGGCTTCTTCGATATCAGCCCCGAGGGGCGCGTCGTCGTTCGCCCCGACCGGTCGCGGCCCGATCGCACCCTCGACCTCTACGAGCTCGCGCACGACCTCGAGGCCCAGGGGCTCCCCCTCCCGGTGCTCCTCCGCTTCTCCGACATCCTCAAGGCCCGGATCGAGACGCTGCATGCGCGCTTCGCCAGCGCGATCGAGGAGTTCCAGTACACGGGGAGCTACACGACCGTCTATCCGATCAAGGTCAACCAGCAGCGCCATGTGGTCGAGGAGATCGTCGAGTTCGGGCAGGCCACCGGCGTCGGGCTCGAGTGCGGGAGCAAGCCCGAGCTCCAGGCGGTGCTCGCTCTCACCGATCGCACCGACCACCTGATCATCTGCAACGGCTACAAGGACGAGGAGTTCATGCGCCTCGCCCTCATGGGGCAGCGCCTCGGTCACACGGTGATCATCGTGATCGAGCAGGTGAGCGAGCTCGACGTACTCGAGCAGGTCGCCGCCCAGATGGGGATCGATCCCACCATCGGCGTGCGCATCAAGCTCTCGAGCGAGGGCTCGGGGCGCTGGGCGCAGTCCGGCGGGGAGAAGTCCAAGTTCGGCCTCACCTCGGCGCAACTCATGCAGGTGATCGACCGCCTCAAGTCGGCGGGGCGCGCGCACTGGCTACAGCTGATCCACTTCCACCTCGGCTCGCAGATCACCGATATCCGCTTCATCAAGCGGGGGCTCCAGGAGGTCAGCCGCTTCTATGTGGAGCTGCGCCGGCTCGGGCTCGGGATCCGCTGGGTCGATGTGGGCGGGGGGCTCGGGGTCGATTACGACGGCTCGCAGTCGACGGCGCAGGCCTCGATGAACTACTCGATGACGGAGTATGCGAACGACATCGTGTACACCCTCGCCGAGACCTGTCGGGAGGAGGAGCTCCCGATGCCCGACATCATCTCGGAGTCGGGGCGGGCGCTCACGGCGCACCACGCCCTGTTGCTGCTCAGTGTGATCGACGTCGAGTCCGCGGCAGAGCCGACCGCGCCGACCCTCACCGAGGAGGATCACCCCCTCCTCCACGAGATGGCGGAGGACCTCAAGACACTCTCGCGCAAGAACGTCGCGATGCGGCGCATCCGGGAGATCTTCCATGACGCGACCTTCGATAAGGAGCGCGCGCAGCAGCTCTTCAATTCCGGGGTGCTCTCGCTCCGGGAGCGGGCGATGGCGGAGACCTTCTATCTCGCCACCCTCAACGTCGTGGCGCGACTCGCCGAGGGGAAGCGCGATCGCTTCGATGACATCGTCGGCGACCTCGATGCGGCGCTGATCGACCGGTACTTCGCGAACTTCTCGCTCTTCCAATCGCTCCCCGACAACTGGGCGATCGACCAGCTCTTTCCGATCATGCCGATCCACCGGCTCGACGAGGAGCCGACGCGGCGCGGGACGATCCAGGATGTCACCTGCGATTCCGACGGGAAGATCGATCGCTTCATCGGGGGACGCGATGGGCGGCCCTCGTTGCCGCTCCACGTCTTCCGTGACGGGGATGCGTACATCCTCGGGATCTTCCTCACCGGGGCGTATCAGGAGATCCTCGGCGACCTGCACAACCTCTTCGGCGACACCAACGCCGTGCATGTGCGGATCGCGGATGGTGGCTACGAGCTGACCCACCTCGTGCATGGGGACACCGTGACGGAGGTGCTCAACTACGTGCAGTTCCGCGCGTCGGATCTGCTCGCCACCTTCCGTCGCAAGGTGCAGTCCGCGAAAGGGATCGGCCGTGAGGAGGCGAATCGCTTCATCGCCGAGTATGTGGCCGGGCTCGAGGGGTACACCTACCTCGAGGGTGAGGCCGCGCGATGAGCGCGATCGCCGGTCTCTGACGCACGAAGGGGCCGCCCCGCGGGGCGGCCCCTTCGTCGTTCCACTCGTGTCGTCGGCGCTCAGCGCGCGTCGTACCGCGCCGCCACCGCCCCCCAGTGCACCACGTTCCACCAGGCATCGATGTAATCCGGCCGACGGTTCTGATAGTTGAGGTAATAGGCGTGCTCCCAGACGTCGAGGCCGAGGATCGCATGCCGTCCTTCCATGAGCGGGTTGTCCTGGTTCGGTGAGCTCTCGATCGCGACCGTCCCATCCTTCGTCGCGACGAGCCAGGCCCAGCCGGAGCCGAAGCGACCGATGGCCGCCGCCTTGAACGCATCACGGAACTTGGCGAAGTCGCCGAAGGCGGCATCGATCGCCGTGGCGAGGGCCCCGCTCGGCGCGCCGCCGGCGTTCGGGGCCATCAGCGTCCAGAAGAGGGCGTGGTTCCAGTGCCCACCGCCATTGTTGCGCACCGCGGTGCGGACGCTCTCAGGGACCTTGGCGATGTCACGGTTGAGCTGCTCGAGGCTCCACGAGGCGAGCTCCGGGGCCTTCTCGACGGCCGCGTTCAGGTTGGTGACGTACGCCTGATGATGCTTCCCATGATGGATCTGCATCGTCTGCGCGTCGATGTGCGGCTCGAGCGCCTCGGGGGCGTAGGGGAGGGCGGGAAGGGTGTGTGCCATGGGATGGGTCGAGGTGAGAGGGGTCAGGACGCGTGGCGACCGGAGCGCCACCAGCCGATGATGCCGGGCAGGACCGAGACGACGATGATGCCGATGATCAACTTTTCCACGTGGGCCTCGAGGCCCGGGATCAGGCGGACCACATAGTACCCGGTCAGCAACATCGACCAGATCCAGAGGAGCCCGCCGATCACGTTGTAGAGGACGAACATCGGGTACTGCATGCGGGCGGCACCCGCGACGACCGGCGCGAAGGTGCGCGCGAAGGGCATGAAGCGCGCGAGGATGATCGTCTTCCCCCCGTGCTTCTCGTAGAACGCCTGCGCGGCGCGGAGATGTTCCTGCTTGAACCAGCGCGAATCAGGGCGGCTGAAGAGCGCCTGGCCCGAGCGACGACCGATCGCGTAGGCGATCTGATCACCGACGATCGCCGCGACCGAGCAGAGCAGACCCAAGGTCCAGACGTTCAGCGTGCCGGTCACCGCCACCAGGCCGGCGGTCACGAGGAGGGAATCCCCGGGGAGGAAGGGGAAGAGGAGCCCCGTCTCGATGAAGATGATCGCGGTGACGCCGGCGTACCCCGCCGTCGTGACGAGGCCGTTCAGATCCCTGAGGTGATGGAAGAGGTCGAGCAGGGGGTCCATGGCACCGAAATGTAGCGGAGGGGCTTAGCTTCCAGCGGTCATGTCCGCCCTCGACGCCGTCACCGTGGTCCTGCACAAGGTCCAGGACCCCGTGAACATCGCCGGCACCGTCCGCGTGATGAAGAACATGGGGCTCTCCGACCTGCGGCTGGTGCAGCCGGTGGCGTACGACCCCTGGCGCATCGAGGGGGTGGCGCATGGGACCCGCGACCTCGTCGAGCGCATCCGCCATTTCGACACCCTCGAGTCGGCGCTCGCCGACTGCGTGCAGGTCGCCGCCTTCGGCGCGAAGCGTCGTGCCCACCGCTGGCCGATCACCACGCCGCGGGAGATGGCTCCCCGATTCCTCGCCGCGGCCGAGGAGGGACGGGTCGCGCTCCTCTTCGGGCAGGAGGATCATGGCCTCCCGAACGAGGCGATCGACCTCGGGCAGGTCATGGTGACGATCCCCACGACCGAACATGCCTCCCTCAACATCGCGCAGGCGGTGCTCGTCGCCGCCTATGAGCTGCATCTCGCGGCGGGGGATGCCACGCGGACCATCGCTCGGCACAAGCACCATGCGGCGCTCCCCAAGCACGAGGAGTGGGAGCGGGCGCTGGGGGACATCGACCGGAGCCTGGCGGCGATTGCGTTCTATCGGACCCGGAACCCGGAACACATCATGCGGTCGGTCCGTTCATTACTGAATCGTGCGGGTCCTGACTCGCGCGAGCTGACGTTGGTGCGGGCGATGGCGATCGAGGTCCTGCGGACGATCGACCGGGTGAAGCGCGGGGTGGAGTGAGCGCACATTGCGCTTGCGTGGGGTAGGGCGGCTGGTCACTTTTCAGAGTTGTCGTGCTTGTGAAATCGTTCACAAGCCGAATGCTTCAGTCGGGTTTCTCCCTTTTCCAGGTCTGGCGTATGACGGCTCGTAGGAAGTGGGTCATGATCCCAGGGATGGTGGCGATCGCCCTCGTGGCCACCATGCTCTCCGCCTATGCGGGGTCGCAGTCCGCCGAGACACCGGCCCCCGCCGGCACCGAGGAGACCGCCACCCAAAAGGCCAATCGTGAGGCCTTCGGCAAGGCCAAGCCCGGCCCCTGGGCCTACAGCGGCGCCTCGGGCTACACCAACTACCTCGGCGGCGGGATCGGCTACTCCCCGGAGCAGCCCGTCAAGTTCCCGCACCCGGTGCACGTCAACGCGCTCAAGATGAATTGCGCGTTCTGCCACAATGCCGCCAACCAGTCGCCGGACCCGGGCCTCCCCGCGGTCGCGACCTGCATGGGGTGTCACACGATCGTCGGCGCGGGCCGTCCCGAGATCGTGAAGCTCACCGAATATTGGAACAACAAACAGCCGGTGCCGTGGGTCCGCATCCACAAGGTGCCGGAGTACGTGCACTTCCCGCACATGCGTCACGTGAACGCCGGCGTCACCTGTCAGACCTGCCACGGCCAGGTGAACAACATGCCCCAGGTCTTCATGGCGCAGAGCCTCAACATGGGGTGGTGCGTGCAGTGCCATGTGAACGGCTACGATCCGGCGGAGGGCGTCCGCGCGGCGGGGTATGAGCCCGATTCCGCGACGCTCGCGTTGCCCAAGAAGAAGGCGACGTACGACTGCGCCACCTGCCACTACTAGGACGACGCGATGACTGTGGATACCTCAGTGTCTGAGACCGGCTCGTCGGCAGGCGTCAAGCGCCGCGACTTCCTCAAGGTCCTCGGCGTCTCCGGCGCCGCGACCGCCGCGGTGGGTTGCTCGTCGGGCGACGTCGAGAAGCTCATCCCGTATCTCGTCTCGCCGGACCAGACCGTCCCCGGCGTCTCCAACTACTACGCCACCACCTGCCGCGAGTGCGCGGCGGGCTGCGGGTTGATCGTCGAGGTCCGTGATGGCCGCGCGATCAAGGCGGAAGGGAACCCTGAGCATCCGGTGAACCGCGGTGCGCTCTGTGCCCGCGGTCAGTCGTCGCTCCAGGGGCTCTACAACCCCGATCGCTACCGCCAGCCGATGAAGCGCGAGGGCGATGCCCTCGTCCCGACCACCTGGGACGACGCGCTCCAACTCCTGTCGGCCAAGCTCGGTGAGGTGAAGTCGCGCGGGCAAGGGCGCCGCGTCGCCTTCGTCAATCAGCATGAGCAGGGCTCCTTCCCCGCCTTCCTCGACGGCGTCCTCGCCGGCTTCGGGATCGCGCCGCACCTCAGCTACGACGCCGAGGCGCCGGTCGCGGTGCTGCAGGCGAACCAGGCGGCCTATGGCGCCGCCTGGCCGGCGGTCGACTTCTCGGCCGCCTCGCTCATCGTCTCGTTCGGTGCCGACTTCCTCGACGGCTGGGGCCTCCCGGTCCCGCAGCAGCTCGCCTTCGCTGAGGCGCGCGGCAAGGTCGAGGGCGCGCCGCGCTTCATCTATGTCGGCGCACGTCGCTCGCTGACCGGTCTCAACGCCGACCAGTGGATCCCGGCGAAGCCCGGCTCCGAGCTCGCGATCGTCAACGCGATCGCTGGCAAGGGGAGTGCCGCCGCGGCCGCTGAGGCGGCCGGGGTCGGCGTCGCCCTCATCGAAGGGCTCGTCGCCGAGGTGCGGAAGGCGCGCGCGAGCGCGCTCCTCGCCGGAGGCTTCGGTCAGGAGGCGGGGGAGCTCGCCACCGCCGTCGCCGAGCTCAACAAGGCGCGCGGCAACGTCGGGAAGACGATCAAGCCGTCCGAGGGCTACCTCGCCTTCGAGGGGGTCGCGGGTCATGCGGAGATGCGGGTGCTCGCCGAGCGAATGAACGCGGGTGAGGTGCCGATGCTCCTCGTCCGTCATGCGAACCCCGCCTACACCACCGCGCCGGGCGTCGGGTTCGCCGCCGCCATGGCGAAGGTGCCGTTCAAGGTCTCGTTCTCGAGCGTGCCGGATGAGACCACCTCGCGCTGCGATCTCATCCTCCCGGATCACCATGGCCTCGAGTCGTGGGGCGATGCGGAGCCGGTGAAGGGGCGCCTTTCGCTCCAGCAGCCGACGATGGATCCGGTCTTCGACACCCGACAGACCGCCGATGTGATGCTCGCCGTCGCCAAGGCCGATCCCTCGCTCGCGTCCAAGTACGGCGTCGCCGACTACCGTGGCTACCTCGCCTCGCGCATCGGTGGGAACCAGAATCTCAAGAACGCGCTCCCGACGGCGCTCGTCAGCGGGTCGGCCGCCTCGCGCACCGCGCCGGCGCGCACCGCCTCGCGGGCCACGGCGAAGGAGCAGAGCGGGGAGTACACCCTCCTCGCCTACCTCTCGCCGACCCTCGGCGATGGCCGCGGCGCGAACAAGCCCTGGCTCCAGGAACTCCCGGACCCCGTCACCAAGATCCTCTGGCAGACGGTCGTCGAGATGCACCCCGAGACGGCGAAGCAGATCGGCGTGGCGGATGGCGAGCTCGTGACGGTGACCACCGCCGCAGGATCGCTCACCGCGCCGGCGCTCGTCTACATCGGCCTCCGCCCGGACACCCTCGCGGTGGCCCTCGGGCGCGGGCACACCGCCGCCGGCCGCTACGCCGAGGCGGGTGAGAACGCCTGGCAGCTCCTCGCCGCGGCGGAGGATCGCGCCGGTGGCGCGGCCCTCGGCGCCACCAAGGCGACGCTCGCCAAGGCCGATGGCAAGAAGCAGCGCATCGTGACCACGGAAGGGTCGGGGCGTCAGCACGGGCGCGGGATCGCGCAGGCGATCGCCCTCCCGGCGCTCCTCGCCGGCGAGGAAGGCCACGGCCACCATGTGTTCGAGGGGCAGGCCAGCACCGAGTTCCTCCCGGGGCTCCGCTCCCCCACCGCGAACGACGCGCAGGGCGAGTTCGGCGTGCCGAACTCCAAGGACAAGGGGCAGTACGACCCCGAACACTGGTCGGGGGCCGCGAAGCGTCGCTGGGCGATGACGATCGACCTCGCCAAGTGCACCGGCTGCTCGGCGTGCGTGACCGCCTGCTATGCAGAGAACAACATCCCGACCGTCGGCGCGTCGTGGCAGGGGCCGGTGCTCCTCCCCGATCGCACCGGCTTCGGCGCGAACGTCACGCGTGGACGCGAGATGGCGTGGATCCGCCTCGAGCGGTACTGGGAGATCGATCGCGAGCCGAAGGACGTGGTCTTCGATCCGGAGCACCCGGACTTCGACACGAACTTCATCCCGATGATGTGCCAGCACTGCGGCAACGCCCCGTGCGAACCGGTCTGCCCGGTCTACGCCACGTATCACGCCCCGAACGGGCTGAACGTGCAGGTCTACAACCGCTGCGTCGGCACGCGCTACTGCTCGAACAACTGCCCGTACAAGGTCCGCTACTACAACTGGTTCGGGTATGGTGACCCGAATCGGTCGCAGTACGCCTTCCCGGAGCCCCTCCATTGGCAGCTGAACCCGGATGTCACCGTCCGCCAGAAGGGGATCATGGAGAAGTGCACCTTCTGCGTGCAGCGCATCAAGGAGGCGGAGCACCGCGCCGCGCTCGAGCAGCGCGCGTCGGTCGGTGAGGACGGCGTGCGGATCGACGGGTTGCGCCCGGACGAGTTCACCACGGCGTGCGCGCAGGCCTGTCCGAGCCGCGCGATCGTCTTCGGGGATGCGGCGGACGAGAACTGGTCGGTGGCGAAGTGGGCGAAGGACCGCCGCGCGTACCATGTGTTCGAGGAGCTCAACACCTACACGGCGGTGGTCTACTTGAAGAAGGTCAACCATCCGGCGCCGACGGCGTCGGTCACGGCATAAGGAGGCGCGACCCATGGCCACTCTCGCGCACCCCGACGACCTCCGCCGGCCGAACATCGCCTCGGCGGACATCCAGCTCCCCGCGGTCACGAGCTACGAGCAGGTCGACAACGAGATCCTCGCGATCCTCAAGCCGACCAAGGCGTGGTTCGCCTCGTTGATGCTCGCCATCGCCTGCCTGGGCCTTGGCGCCTTCGGCTGGATCTATCAGATCCATCAGGGGCTCGGCGTCGCCGGCTACAACCCGCCGGTGATGTGGGGCGTCTACATCATCACCTTCGTCTTCTGGGTCGGTATCGGCCATGCGGGGACCCTGATCTCCGCGATCCTCTATCTCTTCCGCGCCGGCTTCCGCACGACGATCTACCGGGCGGCCGAGGCGATGACGGTCTTCGCCGTCATGACGGCGGGGCTCTTCCCGATCATCCATATCGGGCGCCCGTGGAAGTTCTTCTGGCTGATCCCGTATCCGAACTGGCGCCTCATCTGGCCGAACTTCAAGTCGCCGCTCGTCTGGGACGTCTTCGCGATCACGACCTACCTCACGATCTCGACGACCTTCCTCTTCGTCGGGCTCATCCCCGACATCGCGGTGCTCCGCGACCGCGAGACGAATCCGATCCGTCGCAAGATCCTCGGCTTCTTGAGCTTCGGGTGGCGCAACACGGAGCGCGAGTGGCGGCACTTCGCCCGCGCCTACCTGTTCCTGGCGGCCTTCTCCACGCCGCTCGTGCTCTCGGTGCACTCCGTCGTGTCGTTCGACTTCGCCATGGGGATCGTCCCCGGGTGGCACACGACGATCTTCCCGCCCTACTTCGTGGCGGGCGCGATCTTCTCCGGCTTCGCGATGGTCTGGACGATCATCATCCCGATGCGCCGCTGGTTCGGGCTCCGGCACTATGTGACGCTGAATCACCTCGACGCCTCGGCGAAGATGGTGCTCTTCACCTCGCTCGTCGTCGGGCTGGCCTACATGATCGAGTTCTTCATCGCCTGGTACGGCGGCGTGAAGTACGAGCAGGACTACTTCTGGAACCGCGTCTTCGGGCAGTGGTGGTGGGCGGCCTGGATCATGCTCACCTGCAACATGATCCTCCCGCTCTCGCTCTTCTCCCAGAAGCTCCGACGCAACCCGACCTGGCTCTGGATCCTCTCGATCTTCATCAACATCGGGATGTGGTTCGAGCGCTTCGTGATCGTCGTGCCCTCGCTGTCGCATGACGTCGAGCCCTGGCAGTGGTCGAGCTACATGCCGACCTGGGTCGACTACGCGCTCTTGATCGGGTCGTTCGGGTGGTTCTTCATGTGGTTCCTCCTCTTCGTGAAGCAGCTACCGGTGATGGCGCTCGCGGAGATCAAGGAGATCATCCCGCCGAAGATGAAGCACACCCATTCGCACGGGGGGCACTGAGATGCGCGGCATGATGGGGGTCTTCTCGGAGCTCGACAGCACGGTGGAGGCGATCGAGGAGCTCAAGCAGCGGAAGGTGGGGGACCTCACGGTCTTCTCGCCCACGCCGCGGCACGAGCTCGAGCATGCCGTGCACCCGCCGATGAGCGGGGTGCGCAAGTTCACCCTGATCGGCGCCCTCAGCGGGGTCTGCTTCGGGTTCTGGATCGCGATCTGGGGCTCGAACTACTGGCCGCTGGTCGTCGGCGGCAAGGCGATCTCGACCTGGTTGCCCTATGTGGTGTTCGGGTTCGAGGTGATGGTCATGGTCGGGGCGCTCTCGACCGTGTTCGGGATGTTCTATCTCGCGGGGATCCCCCGCCTGACCATGACGGTCGGGTACGACCCCCGCTTCAGCCACGGCAGCTACGGGATCTTCTGCGAATGCGCCCCCGAGAAGCTGGTCGAGGCCGAGTCGATCCTGCGCCGTCATGGTGCGGTGGAGGTGCGCGGTGAGAAGTGATCGGATGCAGGTCTCGCGGCTGGCGCTCGTGGCGCTCACGCCCTTCCTCCTCTCGGCGTGCACGCAGGAGGAGTGGCTGACCGACATGAAGCAGCAGCCCTCCGTCGGCACCTGGCAGATGTTCACCCTGACCGACACCGTCGCCGGGGAGCAGACCCCCTTCCGCGGCAATCCCTCGGGCTCGGTCCCGACCACGGGGACGATCCTCGCGGGGTGGCAGGTCTCGTATCAGCCCCTCCCGCAGGTGATCGACTCGATGTCGGGGCTCGTGAATCCGACGGTCGCCGACGCACGGTCGCTCGAGAACGGGCACAAGCTCTATCAGATCAACTGCGCCGTCTGCCATGGCGACGTCGGTGACGGGAAGGGCGGGCTCGCCCAGCTCAACCCGAGCTACGCCTTCGCCCCGAGCCTCATGACGGAGTCGGCGCGTGGACGGACCGATGGCTACCTCTTCGGGATGCTCCGGAACGGCCGCGGCTTGATGCCCTCGGCGAACCGCATCCCCGAGGCGATGCGGTGGGATGTCGTGAACTATGTGCGCGGGTTGCAGGGCCGGTACGCCGTCGCCACGGGGCCGGTCGGCTTCCCGGGGCAGACGGGGTCGGCACTGCCGGGGCATTCGGTCGTCGGCCCGACGGTGCCGGCGGCGTTCGTGAAGCCGAGCGTCGAGGGGATCGTCGAGAAGAAGAAGGCCGAGGGTGAGTCGCATGGGGCGGCCGCTGGCAAGGCGGATGCCGGTCACAATGGAGGTCACGAATGAGCGGCCAGCATCATTACTCCCCGCCGCGCGATCAGCTCGTCGGGGTGCTGAAGACCAAGGCGATGCCGGCGGGTCTGAAGAAGGTCGCGCTCGGACTCGCGGTGTTCGGCCTCGGCCTCTTCGCCTTCGGCGCGGCGACCGGTGAGTCGCGCGCCTGGCAGGCCTTCCTGGTCAATTGGCTCTTCTTCACCACGATCGCCTCGGCCGGCGTGATGTTCGTCGCCGTGCAGCGCATCGTGACCGCGCGCTGGTCGCGCGGGATCATCCGGTTCCTCGAAGGGTTCGTCGCCTTCCTCCCCTTCGCGGCGATCGGGCTCCTCGTGATCATCTTCGGCGGGAAGAGCCACCTCTATCCCTGGTGGGATCTCGTGGGGACGGGGGAGTTGATCCCGGAGAAGGAGCTCTACTTCGGGCACACGTTCTTCTATGCCCGGTCCATCATCGCCTTCGGATTGTTGTTGCTCCTGCAGGTCTGGTACATCTGGACCTCGGTGCGCCTCGATGTCGGCGTGACGCCGGAGTACGGGGCCTCGTGGGCGGCCGGGCTGCGCGCGAGGATGCGCGCCGGCTTCGGCGAGGAGCGTCGGGAGCTCCACTCCACGCACTCCCTGCAGGGGAAGCTCGCCGTCGCGATGGCGCTCGTCTTCGGGTTCGGCTGGTGCGTCCTCGCCTGGGACCACTCCATGTCCCTCGACTATCACTTCTTCAGCACGATGTACGGTTGGCAGGTCTTCATGGGGGGGTGGTTGGTCTCCCTCATGGTCCTCGCCGTCCTCCTTCGCTGGTGGAAGGGGCAGTTCCCGGAGCTTCCGGAGCTGATCACCGAGAAGCACTACCATGACGTGGGCAAGCTCGGGTTCGCCTTCACCGCCTTCTGGGGCTACCTGACCCTCTCGCAGTTCCTCATCATCTGGTACGGCAATCTGGCGGAGGAGACCCACTTCTTCACGCTGCGGTTGACCGGGGCGTGGTCGACCACGACGATGCTCGCGGCGATCCTGACCTTCGTCGTGCCGTTCTTCGGCCTCCTCTCGGTGAAGGCGAAGACCTTCTCGCCGACGATGATCCTCTTCGCGACGAGCTCGTTCCTCGGGCTCTGGTTCGCGCGGTACACCGAGATCTATCCCTCGATCTACGGCACGCGGGTGTCGCATGCGCCGCTCGGGCTCTGGGAGGTCGGGATCTTCGCCGGCTTCCTCGGCCTCTTCGCCTGGAGCTACGCGCAGTTCATGGACGCCTTCCCGAAGGCGCGCGTCTTCCTGATGACCTCGCCGTACCGCGACGAGGTGCAGGTGCCGTGCGATCCGGTGACGATGGAGCCGCTGCCCGCCCACGAGTAAGGGGCGGGGGCGGTGAGACGTGGTCGGGGGGGGCGGCGCTCCGGCGTCGCCCCCCTGCGCGTTCTCAGCGACCTCGGGGGCCTTTCCCGAGTATATTTCTCGAGTCCGTTCAACGGGGCGTTAGCTCAGCTGGGAGAGCACCTGCTTTGCAAGCAGGGGGTCGCCGGTTCGATCCCGGCACGCTCCATCATCGTCGTCATCCACCGGGCCCTCACCACTCCGCGCTCATGGCCGCTTCCGTCCCCGCCATCGGTTCCCCCGCTCCCGATTTCACCGTCGAGACGACCGCCGGTGCGCCATTCACCCTCTCCTCGGTGAGGGGGCAGCAGCACGTCCTCCTCGCCTTCTTCCCCCTGGCCTTCACTGGGGTGTGCACCGAGGAGATGTGCGCCTTCACCGAGGACTACGACGCCTTCTCATCCCAGGATGTGCGCGTCCTCCCCATCAGCGTCGATGCCGTCCCCTCGCTCAAGGAGTTCAAGGCGAAGTATCGGATGACGACCGACCTCGGGAGCGACTTCAAGCGCGAGGTCGCGACGGCCTACGGCGTCCTCCACCCGGCCTTCTTCTCGACGCGCGCCTACTTCCTGATCGATAAGTCGGGGATCGTCCGCTGGGCCTTCGTCGAGGAGACCCCCGGGACCCGCCGCCAGAACGCGGAGATCCTCTCCGAGATCGCGAAGCTCGCGGGGTGAGGAGGAATCGGCTGCGGTGAGTCTCATCCCCGACCCCGCGGCCGCGAGCGCCCTCTCAGGGGAGCGTGCCTCGCGCGCACTCGTCGCGCTCGCCTGGATCAACGCCCAGCTCGCCTCCGCGCGCGGCCTCGAGCCCAATGTGGAGCGGACCCTCGCGCATCTGCGGGAGGTCCTCGGGGCCGATGAGGTTTCGGTCTGGTTGCACGCGCCGCAGGGGCTCATCGAGGGATGGGCCAGCGGGTCGGTCGGGACCTCGGAGGCAGCGGTTCGCATGGCGCTGACGGGCGGCGCGCCCGGCGTCGCTGGGGAGATGGTGGCCGCGATGCCGATCGTTCGTGGGGATCGGCACGTGGGCGGGCTCGTCTGGCGCTTGCGGCGTCCCCTCTCGGCAGAGGAGCGGATCCTGATGACCGCGGTCGCGGGGCTCCTCGCCCTCGAACTGACGCACGCGGAGCACTTGCGCCGCCTCGAGGTGGAGGTGGCCGCACGAACGGAGGAGATCGAGCGCGGACGGCGCTTCACCGAGAAGATCATCGACTCCCTCCCGATCGGGCTCTACGTCATCGATCGGAGCTACCGGATCCAGAGCTGGAACCGGCATCGGGAGACGGGGATGCAGGCGACCACGCGCGAGGCTGCGGTCGGTCGGTCGATCGTCGAGGTCCTGCGTCTTGCGCCCGACGATCCCATCCATCGGGAGTTCGACGAGGTCTTCCGCACCGGTCGGATCATCGAGTATCTCCGTGAGGTCGCGACGACGGGGGAGCCGCGCACCTTCCGGGTGACCAAGATCCCGATGCGCCTCGGCGGGACTGAGGTGACACACGTGATCACCCTGGGCGAGGACATCACCGATTGGACGCAGGCGCAGGCGCGGGTCTCCCAAGCGGAGAAGCTCGCGGCGATCGGGCAACTCGTCGCCGGCGTGATGCATGAGGTGAACAACCCGCTGGCGACGATCGCGGCGTGTGCCGAGTCGTTGGGGTATCGCATCGATCCGCTGATCGCGCAGGGGCTTCCAGAGGCCCAGGAGGCGATCGACTACCTCGGCATCATCGGCAACGAGGTGGAGCGGTGCAAGCATATCGTCGACGGACTGCTCGACTTCAGTCGTCCGCGGCCGGTACAACGCGAGCGGGTGCACCCCAACGAGGTGGTGGAGCGCACCCTGTTTCTGCTCAAGCATCATGCACGATTTCGGAAAGTCACCGTGGATGTGCGCTTGGATCCGGCGGTCGAGCGGGTCCCGCAGGCGAGCGCGGAACAGTTGATGCAGGTACTGATGGGCCTGCTGCTCAATGCCATGGACGCCATGGACGGGGAGGGGGCGGTGCGTGTGGTCACCCGCGTCGGTCCCTCGACCGAGGCAGGGGCGATCATCGAGGTGATCGATACAGGCGTGGGGATCCCGGCGCAGGAGCGCGACCGAATCTTCGAGCCATTCTACACGACCAAGGCCCCGGGGGCCGGCACGGGGCTCGGGCTCTCCGTCGCGTATGCAATCATCCAGGAGCACGGCGGACGGATCGAGGTCGACAGCGTCGTGGGAGTGGGGAGCATCTTTCGCCTCATCTTGCCCGTGGTCGCCGCATGAAGGTCCTGGTGATCGAGGACGATCCGACCGTCGGCGAGTTCGTGAAGCGCGGGCTCGAGGAGCAGCGGTGGACCGTCGATCTCGTCGCGGATGGGGCGGAGGGGGAGGCATTGGCGCGGTCGCAGCCCTACGACCTCGTGATCCTCGACCTCCGGCTCCCCGGCCGCCCCGGTCCCGAGGTGCTCCGCAACCTGCGCGCCGGTGGCTTCGAACGGCCCGTGCTCGTGCTCACCGCGCAGGATGCCATCGACGCCAAGGTGGAGACGCTCCGCGCCGGGGCCGATGATTACGTCACCAAGCCCTTCGCCCTCGAGGAGCTGTTGGCGCGGGTCGAGGCGCTCGCGCGTCGCCCGCGGGCCCTCGCCTCCCCGCGCATCACGGTCGCCGATCTCGCGATCGATCTCGATTCGCATCAGGTGCGCCGCGCGGGGCAGGTGATCGAGCTCACGCCCAAGGAGTTCCTCGTCCTCGAGTACCTCGCTCGCCATGCGGGGCGGGTGATGAGCCGCACCCTCATCACCGAGTACGCCTGGGGCTATCACTTCGATCCCGGCACCAACATCGTCGACGTGGTCATCACGCATCTCCGCAAGAAGATCGACGCCGCCCATGCGCAGAAGCTCATCACCACGGTCCGGGGCGTGGGCTACGTCCTGAAGGGCTGATCGATGTTCTGGAGCCTGCGTGGACGGCTGACGGCGCTCGCCGCACTGGGCGGGGCGGGGATCCTGGTCGCCCTCGCGGTGATCCTGCTGAGTTCGGAACGCACGGCGGGCGAGCGGGAGCTCCGGCGGCGGGTGGACGAGATGGCGCAGATCGCCGATCAGCTGATCGCGCAGGGGGGCATCCAGCGCTTCAGCGGCATGGTGGTCAGGGCGGATTCGGCCCGTCCCGAGGCGCTCTCCGCCGCCACCGGCCGCCTCCTCGCCGCGTTGCCGGGATATGTGATCGTCGCCGACGCCGCGCGCCCGCTCTACCTGAGTGCCTCGGTCGCCTCGCTCGGGACGCGGGATCGGGAGACGCTGCTCCAGGCGGTCACTGGGGTCTTCGGGCCCGACCGTCCCGCCGCCTTCGTGCAACTCGAGGCGGCGCGGCTCTACGTCCGGGTGCGATTCTCCACGGATAGCACCGCCCGGGACCCGCTCCGCATCGCGGTGGGGATGCCGGCCGAGGGGCTCTCGCTCGTCCGCCTCGATGGCTTCGCGTCGAGCCTGGTCGCGATCCCGTTGCTGATCCTCGGCTCCGCGCTCATCGCCTTCAGCGTCCTCGGGACGGAGCTCCGACCCCTCGAGCGACTCGCGCGGCAGTTGGAGGCGATCCAGCACGGCCGCTCGCTCCACCGCCGGGTCGCGATCGAGGGGGATGCCGAGGAGGTCGATCGATTGGCCGAGACGATCAACGCGATGCTCGATCGGCTCGAGACCTCGTTCGCCTCGTTGCGCCGCTTCACCGCCGATGCGAGTCACGAGCTGAAGACCCCGCTCACCGTCCTGCGGGCGAACCTCGAGCGAGCGATGCAGCAGCCGAACGTGCCAGCCGAGCAGCTGGCGCCGCTCGAGGATGCGCTCGCGAACACCGCGCGCATGGCCGATCTCGTCGATTCGCTCCTGACCCTGGCCCGGGCCGACGAGGGGCGGTTCGACCTCCATCGGGAGCCCGTGGCGATGGAGCCACTCGTCGCGGAGATGCTCGAGACGGCGACGATCCTCGGGGAGCCGGCGGGGATCACCATCCGTGCCCTCGGGAGTGAGCCGGTTACGGTCTCCGGGGACGCGGATCGCCTCCGCCAGCTCCTCCTCAACATCGTGACCAACGCGATCAAGTACACGCCGCGCGGGGGGACCGTCTCCATCGGACTCGAGCGCCGTGGGGATCAGGCGGCGGTCACGATCGATGACACGGGCGTCGGGATCGCCTCGGTCGATGTCCCCTTCATCTTCGAGCGGTTCTGGCGGGCCGATCGGGCCCGGGTGCGGGGCGAGCGGGGGGGGCTGGGGCTCGGGCTCTCGATCGCCGAATGGATCGCGCAGGCCCATGGGGGGACGATCACCGTGGCCTCGCGGATCGGGCGTGGGACGACCTTCACGGTGCAACTCCCGCTCCTCCGCGAGGGGGACTCTGCCCCCACCTGAGCGATTCACGGAACGCTCATCAAGCGTTAACCGATTCTTAATCTTTCCGTCATTACCTCGTGAATCGAGCCCACGTATGATGCGGGGAGTCGGCGGCCACATGGGTCGCCGTCACGCGACTTTTCACGAGTGGAGACGGACGCGTGTTCAACAACCTGATCGAGTCGGGCCCGAAGCAGAAGAAGGGGATCGGAGGCTCCGTCGCCTCGACCCTCGCGCATGCCGGCATCGTCTTCGCGATGATCGTCGCGACCAAGAACGTCGGCGAGACGATCGCGGCGGAGGCGGAGCAGGTCACCAAGTTCGTGGTGGAGGAGAAGGAACCGGAGCAGGAGCCGGAGAAGCCGCCGCCAGACGCGGTCGCCGCCCCGCCGATCGCGAAGGGGTTCCAGGTGCTCACCGCGCCGGTCGATATCCCGGACGTGATCCCGGAGATCGACCTCTCCAAGAAGCTCACCAACGAAGCGGACTTCTCCGGCCGTGGTGTGGCCGGGGGCGTCGCCTCGGGTGTGGTGGGGGGGAGTGTGGTGAACCAGGATCAGACCTTCTTCGACTTCCAGGTCGAAAAGCCGGTCGCCCCGATCCCGGGCAGTGGGTCGCCGCGGTATCCTGAGATCCTCCTCTCCGCCGGCGTCGAGGGCCAGGTCCTCGGCCAGTTCGTGGTGGACACCCTCGGTCGCGTGGAATCGGGTTCGTTCAAGGTGATTCGCTCGGACCACGATCTCTTCTCGGCGGCGGTGCGCAGCGCGCTCCCCGCGATGCGGTTCCTCCCCGCCGAGGTCGGCGGTCGGAAGGTGAAGCAGTTGGTCCAGCAGCCGTTCGTCTTCAACCGTCAGCGGTAACTCCCTCTCACCGGCAGCACCCTCTCTTAGGAGCAACGCAGTCATGGAAATGAACATCGCTGAGATCTTCGAGAAGAGCCCCGCGTTCGCCAAGGGGATCTGGTTCCTCCTCCTCGGTATGTCCTTCTGGTCGCTGACGGTCGCGACCGGGAAGTGGTGGGGTTTTCGCAAGGCGCAGAAGGAGACGCTGAAGTTCGCGCCCGAGTTCTCGCAGTTCCTCGAGGAGGACAACCTCACGGAGGCGATCAATCTCGCCGAGGGGTACAAGAAGTCGAACGTCGCGCGCGTCCTCGGTGGCGCGCTCGGTGAGGTGAAGCCGCTGATCATGGACGGCACGATCACGGTGTCGGACATCAACTCGGTTGAGCGCGCGGTCGAGCGCAACATGCTCGTCGAGATCGTCTCGCTGAAGCGCGGGCTCGCCGTCATCGCGACGGTCGGTTCGACCGCGCCGTTCGTCGGGCTCCTCGGCACCGTCGTCGGCATCATCAACGCCTTCTCCCTCATGGGCTCGTCGGGTTCGTCGGGCATCAACGCGATCATCATCCCGATCGCCGAGGCGCTCATCGCCACCGGCCTCGGCCTCGGCGTCGCCATCCCCGCGGTCTGGTTCTACAACTACTTCCAGACCAAGATCGACAACCTCACCTCCGAGATGACCTACGTCTCCAAGGAGATGATCGATTACCTCATCCGTGGGGTGTCGGGGGAGTTCGGTCGGTCACGCTTCACCCGCGAGTTCAGCACCAAGGCGCAGGCCGGTTCCTCCCCGATCTCGCAGTGAGCGACCCCACCATCCGCTAGGAGGACTCGCCCATGGGCGTGTCAGTCAAGTCCGGGGGCGGCGTCAATTCGGAGCCGAACGTCGTCCCCATGATCGACGTGATGCTGGTGTTGCTCGTGATCTTCATGGTGGTGACCCCGGCGCTCGCGTCGGGGTTCGCCGCCGAGCCGCCGGCCGGCGTCAACCTGAAGTCGCATCCCGAGGAGGAGTTCGATCAGATCTTGGGCATCGACAAGTACGGCCAGTACTTCCTCAACAAGAAGAAGATCGACAACGCGGCGCTCGGCGATTCGCTCACGACCATCTTCACGGGCCGTGAGGATGCCCTCCTCTATCTGAAGGCGCACCGCGAGCTCCCGTACGAGGTCGTCCAGCAGGCGTGGAATGTCGCGTCGCGCAGCGGCGTCCGTGTGGTGGCCGCCATCACCGACCAGGCCTCGGGTGCGCCCGCGGCTGAATCCGAGAAGGAGTGATCGACCATGGGTGCTAAAGTCGGTGAGAGCGGTGGGCTGAACAACGAGCCGAACGTCGTCCCGATGATCGACGTCATGCTCGTGCTCCTCGTGATCTTCATGCTCGTGCAGCAGGTCCGGAAGGCGATCGACGTCCAGCTCCCGGATCCGAATCCGGCGGTCGCGGCGGCCAACTCGGCGTCCAACCAGATCGTGCTCGAGGTGCTCCCTGGCGAGCAGTTCGCGGTCAACCGTGAGCCGGTCACCAAGGACGATCTCCTGAAGCGGCTCACGGAGATCTACGAGGCGCGGCCGGAGAAGATCATCTTCGTGAAGGGAGACCCGAAGGTCCAGTTCCAGGACGTGATCTACGCGATGGACGTGGCGCGTGGGGCGGGCGTGAAGGTCATCGGCGTCCCGCCGAACTGATCGACCACGGGGCCGCGCGCCCCGTCTGCGGAGCGATGCGGCGGACGAACCCTTCTTGGGGCGTCCGCCGTATCATTTGTAGCCTCCCTGACCACTGAACACCGATCCCAGACCTCTTGATGGCCTCCCGCACCTCCGCCTCGCGACCACCGCTCCGCTCCCTGACAGGGATCCCGGAGCCGTCGCCGCGTGGCCGGTGGGCGGCGCTGGTCTCGGCGCTGGTGCATCTGGGGTTCATCGTCTTGGTCTTCCTGCCCCCCTTCCTGGCGGCGACGCTCGATCAGCCGCTGACGACTGGTGGGGGCGGGGCAGGGCCAGCCGGCGGCGGGGGCGGAGGCCGCACCGGGTCTGGGCTCGAGCCGGTGCGAGCCGAGCGCCTCGTGTACATGCAGATCGCACCGGTACCGGTCACCCCCTCGGCGGTGCTCCCTCCGATCCCCACACCGACCCCTCCACCGGTCCCCCCGGTGGAGAAGAAGCCAGAGATCTCTGTTCCCCCTCCGGCCTCCGTGCCGCCTGCGGCGGAGGCCCCAGCGGCCCCCGCCGCCGTCGCATCGGGGGGCGTGGCCGGGGGTGAGGGCCGGGGTGGCGCAGGGCCGGGCAGTGGGGGAGGGGTGGGGGCTGGCGTCGGTACGGGGCGCGGCTCGGCAACCGGGGCGGGGACGGGAGGTGGATCCAATGAGATCTATCCCCCGCAGGTCACCAACCTCGCGCTCCTCCCGATGCCGGTGCCGAATCGGGTCCGTCCTTACACGATGGTCGCCTGGTTCGACGTCGATGAACGGGGGAAGGCGACGCTGATCGCCTTCAATCCGTCGAAGGACAACTCGTACAATCGCCGCATCCGCGAGACGTTGCAGGAGTATCGCTTTCGTCCCGCGACGCGCCCCGATGGGTCCCCCGTGCGCGATACCGTCTCGGTGACCGTCTCGGTGCCCTAAGCGGAAGCCCCGTGGGCGCGTCAGATGCGCCTCGCCGCGACTGGTGGGGCCCCTTGGTGACGGATACCTTCCCGCATCCATCCTCCCTCCGCACCGACTCCCATGGCTGAATCGATCGGCAACTCCGGTACCGGCATGAAGCTGCACACCAAGATCCTCATCGCTCTCGTGGTCGGGGCGGTGGCCGGGATCGTGGTGAACACCCAACTCGGATCGACGCACGCCGGGGTGACCTGGGTGAACACCTATCTCGCGGGGCCCGTCGGCCAGGTCTTCCTGCGGATGCTCTTCATGATCGTGATGCCCCTTGTCTTCTCCTCCATCGCCCTCGGTGTGGCGGGGCTTGGGGACCTGCGGAAGGTCGGGCGCATCGGAGGCAAGGCGATCGGGTACTTCCTCGGCACCACCTTCATCGCCGCGTCGTTCGGGCTGTTGTTGGTCGCCATCGTCGAGCCGGGTGCTGCGGTCCCCGAGTCGGTCAAGACCGAGCTCATGGCGACCTACGCGGAGGATGCCTCCTCGAAGATCGAGGCGCAGGCCACCGGTGGGTTCGGGATCAACACCTTCGTGAACATCGTCACCCGGAACCCGATCAAGTCGGCGGCCGATGGGGACATGCTCGGGGTGATCTTCTTCGGGCTCCTCTTCGGCGCGGCGCTCACGCAGATCCCGCGCGAGCGGTCGGAGCCGATGATCAAAGTGCTCGAGGCGATCAACGACGTGGTGATCGTCATCGTCGGGATGGCGATGAAGCTCGCGCCGTATGGGGTGGCGGGACTCATCTTCGGCGTGACCTCGCGATTCGGCTTCGCCCTCCTCAAGCCGCTGGGTGGGTTCGTCCTCGTCGTGATGAGCGCGTTGCTGCTGCACCTCTTCGTGAATCTCTCGCTGATCCTGAAGTTCGTGATCGGGATCAGTCCGCTCACCTACTTCTCACGCGTGCGCTCGGCGCTCGTCACGGCCTTCAGCACCAGCTCGAGCTCGGCCACGTTGCCCGCGGCGCTCAAGTCCTCCACCGAGGGACTCGGCGTCCCGCCGAAGATCGCGGGCTTCGTCCTCCCGATCGGCTCGACGATGTGCATGAACGGGACCTCGATCTTCGAGGGGATCACCGTGATCTTCCTCTGTCAGGTCTTCGGGATCGACCTCACCCTCGGCGGGATGGTGATGGTCATCATCATGTCGGTGATCACCGCGGTCGGGGCGGCTGGCGTCCCGGGTGGCTCGATCCCGCTCCTGGTGGGGATCCTCGCGATGGTCGGCGTCCCAGGGGAGGGGATCGCGATCGTCCTCGGCGTCGATCGCATCCTCGACATGACGCGCACGGTGGTGAACGTCGCGGGTGACATCTCCGCGACGACCTTCGTGGCGAAGTCCGAAGGGGTGTGGGATGCGTCGATGGTGCCGGCGAAGGCGGTCTAGATAGTTCGCCGCGTCGGCGACGGTCTCAGACCGTCGCCAACGCCTTCCGCCCGACCTTCACCGCGCCGCGCGCCGCATCGATCGCGTCGCCATGCAGATGCGACCCCGGCACCGCGGTCTTCAACCGGTGCTCCACGAGGCGCCGGAGGAAGCTTCCGCGCCGCAGCATCCCGCCGGCCAGCGCCACCGGCACTGACGCGCGTTCATCGACGAAGAGTTGGCGCGCCAAGGTGCGCACATGCACCACGAGTTCCTCGGCTGCCATCGTGCAGAGGGAGTTCGCGCGCAGGTCGCCATCGGCGGCGAGGGTCATCGCCGGCTCGGCGAGCTGCGCCAGATCCCGCGGCGTCGCATGGGCGGCCCAGCGGATCAGACCATCGACCTCGTCGAGCTGAAGCGCGGTGAGGATCGCCCCCACGAGCCGCGTCTCGGGCTCCCGGCCATCGTGTGAGGCGGTCACGATGCTCAGGATGCGGCGCCCCATCCAGGCCCCGCTCCCCTCATCCCCGCAGTGCGGCCCCCATCCGCCGCAGCGAAGGAAGGTCCCCGTCGGCCCTCGCCCGAAGGCGACCGAGCCCGTCCCGCCGATCAACAGGATCCCGGCGCCATCACCGAAGGCATCCTCGAGGGCGATCTCAGCGTCGGTCGTCACGATGACCTCCTCGGCGAGCGACTGTCCCTTCAAGGCGCGCAGGAGTGCCTTCCGTTCGGCGTCCTGCCCAGCACCCGCGACCCCCACACATAGCAGGCGCGGCGTCTCCTCCTGGCCTGCTTGCGTCAGCGCATCACGCACCAGCCCGCCGATCACCTCGGCGGAGTGCAGGGACTCACCGGGACGGAGCGCGCTCCCCTCACCGGTCAGCGAGGCAAGGACCTTCCCGCGGCCATCGGCGACCTCGACCGCGGTCTTGCTCCCCCCTCCATCGACTCCCACGACCAGATGCGACATAGACGTTCCGTTCCCGGTTCAGGCGGTGCGTGCCGCGGACGGCGCGGCATGCGTGAAGGAGGACAAGATACCCACGCAGAGGGTGATCGTGGTGCCGATCAGCACGAACCAGGGCCAGGCGATCCCCTTGACGGGGGTGAGGAGCCCATCCAGCGCGGGGACGGCGGCTGCGATGCGTGCGGCGAAGACGATGAGTGTCATCACGGCGATCCCGGTCGCCATCCCCGTGATCGCATCACGCTGCGTGGCGCGTGGCCAGGCGAGGGCGAGGAAGAACCCGCCGAGCAGCCCGCCGTAGGTGAAGGAGGCGACCGAGAGTGCGATCACCACCACCGGCGTCCCTTCCGTGCGGTAGGTGAGCGCCCCACCGATGAGGATCAGCGCCCAGACGAGGGTGAAGATCTTGGAGACGCGGAGCAGCGCAGCGGCGTCAGCCCCGCGTCCACGGAGCGGGACCCAGAGGTCGTGCGTCGTCGCCGCGGCGAGGGCATTGATCGAACCGGAGATCGTGCTCATCGCAGCGGCGAGGATCGCGGCGATCACCACGCCGGTCATCCCCGGTGGCATCTCCTCGACGATGAAAGTGGGGAAGATCTTGTCGGGCGCCGAGAAGGTACGGGCCTCGTAGAAGGCCCAGAGGCCGACGCCGATGAGGAGGAAGAGGGCGAACTGGACGATCACGCCGATCCCGCTCCCGATCAGCGCCCGTCGTGCATCACGCAGGGAGCTCGACGCCATGAGGCGCTGGACGATGATCTGGTCCGCGCCATGGGAGGCGGCGGAGAGGAAGGCACCCCCGAGGAGACCGCCGATGAGGGTATGCGGCTTGTCGAGCCCGAGGTAGGGGTCGATCAGTCGTAGCTTCCCGGCATCGTCCGCACGTGCGAGGATCGCGCTCCACCCTCCCTCGACGCCCTGACCGAGGAGATAGACCGCCCCGAGTCCGCCGAGCAGATACACGCCGGTCTGGATCACATCGGTCCAGACCACGGCGCGCATCCCGCCATGGTAGGTGTAGAGCAGCGTCGTCCCACCGAGCGCGAGGATCGAGACCGGGGTGAGGTACTGCGCTGGCACGATCGGTCCCAAGATAAGCGCGATCGGGATCGCCGTGGCGAAGACGCGCACCGAATCCCCGAAGGCGCGCGTGAACATGAAGGTGACCGAGGCGAAGCGGCGCGTCGCCGTCCCGAAGCGTCGTTCCAAGAGCGAGTACGCCGTCACCAGCTCCCCATCCATGTACTTCGGAAGCAGCGTATACGCGATCACGATCCGTCCGAGCAGATACCCGGTCGCGACCTGGAGAAAGGTGAAGTCGCCGAGGTAGGCGAGCCCGGGGATCGAGATGAAGGTCAGCGCACTCGTCTCCGTCGCGACGATGGAGAAGAGGACCGCCCACCAGGGGATCGTCCCGCCGGCGACGAAGTAATCCTTGGCATCCCTCTGCCCACGCCCGAGCCAGATCCCCAGCGCGGTGGTCCCCGCGAGGTAGACGAGGAGGATCCCCCAGTCGAGGGCGGTGAAGGCCGCATGGTCAGTCGACGACATAAGCCTCGATGGCGTTGTACTCGGCGAGGCCGAGTCCGTTGAGGAGATCGGCGGTGCCGGTGTTGCGTTGCTCGACGCGCTGCCAGAACTCGCGGTCGTCCTGGCCGGGGAAGGGCGCCGAGTCCTTTTGTGACTGATGCTTGAAGATCGCCTGGATCTTGAGGCGGAGTTCGTCGCCCGAGAGGGGGACGAGCCAGGTGGCCTCATGAATCGGCCACTCCTGCCAGGCGCCGCGATAGAGCCAGACCTCCGGAGCGACGGGCGTGCCACCGCGCTCGGCGACTTCCGGCGCGGGGTGCTGCGGACCGCGCGGCCGTGCGGGATAGCAACGCGCGAGGGCCGCATCGATGGCGTCCTTGCATATCCGGTGCGTCCCATGGGGATCGCTCAGGTCACCGGCGACGAAGATGTAATGGGGCTGGAGCTCGCGGATGAGCCGCTCGACGATCGCCACATCCTCGGGCCCCACGGGGCGCTTCTCGATCGTCCCGGTGTGATAGAAGGGGAGATTGAGGAATCGGGCGTGCGACGCGTCGAGCCCCATCGCCTCGAGTCCGGAGATCGCCTCGGACTCACGGATGATCCGTTTGAGGTCGGCGACCTCCGCGTGGTCGGGGGCACCAGCCGCCTTCTGTTCCATCGCAGCCAGGAGCCGCGCCGCGTAGGTATCCATCTCGGTGGTGGCGAGGTGCCGCTCGGAGGCGATCCGCCGCAGCACGTCGAGCTGCCGCCGGACGTCATGATCGAAGACCGCGATGTTCCCGCTCGTCATGTACGCCACGGTGATGGCGTTCCCGTTCTCGACGAGCTTGCGCAGGATCCCCCCCATCGAGATCACGTCGTCATCGGGGTGCGGGGAGAAGCAGAGCACCCGTGCACCCTTCGGGAGCTTGGTCCGCCCCCGGATCCTCCCGACGAGATCGAGGAAGATGTCGCCATTGACGGTGCCGGTCGACCCGGCGTGCCGCGCGAGGAGGCCGGAGAGCCGGTGCTCCTCATAGTCGGTCTCGCTCAGCTTGAGGATCGCCTTACCGACGGTCTGCGAGAGCCAGATCACCGCGCGCGTCTCGAGCGCCGGGGTCCACTGCACGCTGTCGACCAACCAGGGGGTCGCCACGCGCGTGAGTTCGGCGGCGGCGGCCGCATCGCAGTAGAACGTCGCCGTCGGGTGTCGCTGCAAGAAGGTCGCGGGGACGCCGAGGTCGACCTCCCCCTCCACCGCCCGACGCACGATCGCCGCCTTGTGTTCGCCGGTGGCGAGGATCGCGATCTCTCGGGCGGCGAGGATCGTCGCGACGCCCATCGTGAGCGCCTCATGCGGCACATGCCGCTCGCTGAAGAAGCCGCTCGCGGCATCGCGACGCGTGATTCGGTCGAGGTGGATGCGCCGCGTCCGGCTGTCGAGCCCCGAGCCCGGCTCATTGAAGCCGATGTGCCCCGTCTTGCCGATCCCGAGCAGCTGGAAGTCGATCCCCCCCGCCGCCTCGATCGCCGCCTCGAACGCTGCACAGTGTGCCTCGATCGCCGCGCCGGTCAGGCGTCCGTCGAGCAGATGGACGTTCGCCGGGTCGATGTCGATCTGCGAGAAGAGATGCGTCCACATGAAGCGGTGGTACGAGTGTGGACTCTCCGGGTCCATCGGGAGATACTCGTCGAGATTGAAGGTCGCGACGCGGGCGAAGGAGAGCCCCTCCTCGCGATGGAGGCGGACGAGTTCGCGATAGACGCCGATCGGGGTGGAGCCGGTCGCGAGGCCGAGGACGGCGATCCGTCCCTCGGCATTGCGCGCGCGGATCACCGCGGCGATGCGATGGGCGACCTCGCGGGCGAGGTGGGCGTGGTCGGGAAGGATCCGTGTGGGGAGTCGTTCGGACATCGATCGGGGAGATGCGACGAGGCCCGCGCCCCCAGATGGGGACACGGGCCTCGTCGGTCAGGTCGAGTGAGGGTGCGACATTAGAGGGCGCACCCTCGAAGCGCTTACGCCGAGAAGCTGCTGCCGCAGCCGCAGCCGCCGGTGGCGTTCGGATTCTTGAAGGTGAAGCCGGAGCCCTGCATCGAGGTCACGTAATCGATGATGACGCCGTTGAGGTACTGCATCGAGAATGGATCGACGAAGACATTGAAGCCGGTCTGCGCGAGGATGGTGTCATCCTCGGCCGGCTTGTCCTCGATGAGGAGGCTGTACTTGAAGCCCGAGCACCCGCCGGGCTGGACGCTCACGCGGAGCCCGCCGACCTCAGGGGCGACGTTCTCGGCGACCATGAACTTCGCGACCTCGGCCGCAGCGGCCGTGGTGATGGTGACCATGACCTCAGGGGCATTCATCGTGCTCATCGCGTTCCTCCGCGACAGAAGGTGAGGCCACCACGGGGTGGCCGAACTGAGTACCCCCGAAATATGCGACCGAGCGGGGGAGCGAACAAGATTGTCAGGGGCTACTGACACTCCGAGCCGGGCCCGCACTGAGGGTCAGGGCGAGGTCAGCGACCGTGGTCCGGACCGGGCCGATCCGGGAGTTCTCCCGGGTGGGGTTCACCCGGTTGGTCAGGAGGATCACGAAGCGGTCGTTCGCCGGATCGATCCAGAGGGAGGTCCCGGTGAACCCGGTGTGTCCGAAGGCGGGGCGCCGCATGAGCCGGCCGGCGGAGTTGGTCCCCGTCGGGGTCTCCCAGCCCAGAGCCCGGTTCGAGAACTCCGCGAATTGCACGCGGGTGAAGGCCTGGATGGTCCCGGGCTCGAAGAGGCGGACCCCGTCGAGGGAGCCCCCGTTCAGGTACATCTGCGCGAAGCGGGTGAGGTCGGCGGCGGTGGAGAAGAGTCCGGCGTGCCCGGAGACGCCCCCCAACAGGAAGGCGTTCTCGTCATGGACCTCGCCACGTACGAGTCGGCCACGCCACGGGTCGCGCTCGGTGGGAGCGGTCCGCGCGAGCAGGGCGGGGGGCGGGGTGAAGCGCGTGTCCCGCATCTGCAGCGGCCCGAAGACCTGGGTCGCGAGATAGGCGTCGAGCCGCTGGCCACTCACGCGCTCGACGATCAGCCCGAGGAGGATCGCGCCGAGGTCGGAGTAGACCATCTTCGCGCCCGGGGTGGTATCGAGCGGCGCGGCCAGGACGATCGCGCGCGCCGAGTCGGCGCTGGCGGTGCGCTTCCAGAGTTGGATGAAGGGGGCAAGTCCCGAGGAATGGGTCAGGAGATGGCGCACCGTCACCCGCTCCTTGTGGCGCCCCTTCCACTCGGGGAGGTAGCGCTGCACCGGGGCATCGAGGATGATCTTCCCCTGCTCGCTCAGCTGCATCACCGCCGAGGTGAGTCCGACGACCTTGGTGAGGGAGGCGAGGTCCCAGAGCGTCTCGGTGGAGGGGGCGGGGGCGTCGGCGGCCCAGTCGATGCGGCCGGCGCTGACCTGTGCGAGGATCTGGGTCCGTGAGCCGATGACGGCGATCGCGCCGGGGGTCACGGAGTCGCGGACGGCGCGATCGAGGACCCGTTGGATGGAATCGGCGAGGGAGAGCGTCGCGGATGGCGTGGGGGTCGCGGGGGGGGCGGTCACGATCCCATCGCCGACGCGGAAGATCCCCGGGAGGGAGATCGGCGCGCGGCCCCGGAAGGGGATTCGTCCGGTGAGGGCCTGCACCGCGGCGCGCTCCATCGCGTCCCCGCGTCCGAAGGCGGCCACGTAGTGTCGGACCGAGGGGAACTCGCGGATCACATAGGGATTCGCGAAGGCGACGACGATCGTCGGCTGCACCCGTGCGATGGAATCGATCCAGCGGGCGGTCTGCTGACCGACGGCGAAGCGCCCCTCCCCCTCGATGGTGCGGATGAAGGTCGCGAGCACCACCCGCTCCCCCGGGCGCACGAGCGAATCGAGTCGGGCCCGCGAGGTGGTGGGATTGATCCGCACGATGCGGCTCTCGGGGAGCGCCGCGCGCAGGTCGGCGGCGAAGGTGCGGCCCGCGACGATGTCGTTCTCCCCGCCGAAGGTGAGGATCACCGTCCGGCCAGTGCGAGCGAGGGGGAGGAGGGTGGCGTCGTTCCGGAGCAGGGTGATCGCCTCATCGGCGATGCGCTGCGCGGTGCGGCGGTTGGCGGCCGACCCGACGATCTCGCGCAGCGAATCGAGGTCGACGATCGGGCGCTGGATCGCGCCGGTGCGGAGCTTGTACTCGAGGATGCGTCGCACCGAGGCGTCGATGCGCGCCGCGGTGAGATCCCCCCGCTCGATCGCGGCCGTGACGGCGTTGATCGCGGCGTTCACGTCGGCGGGCATGAGGAGGACATCGGCGCCCGCCCGCACCGCCTTCACCACGCTCTCGTCGAGCCCATAGCCTGCGCCGATCCCCCGCATGTCCATCGCGTCGGTGACGGCGAGCCCCGCGAAGCCGAGGGTATCACGCAGCAACGACTGGAAGATCGCGGGGACGAGGGTCGCCGGCGTCGAATCCTTCGAGACGGCGGGGAGCGCGATGTGCGCGCTCATCACCGCGGCCACATTCACGGCGATCGTCGCGCGGAAGGGACGGAGCTCGACGCTGTCCATCCGCGCCCGCGTTGCGCCGACGACCGGGAGGGCGAGATGCGAGTCGGTGTCGGTGTCGCCGTGGCCGGGGAAGTGTTTCACCGTCGCCATCACCGAGGCTGACTGTACCCCCTCCACGAAGGCGGCGCTCATCGACGAGACGCGCTCGGGGTCCTCGCCGAACGACCGGACGTTGATCACCGGGTTCGCCGGATTGTTGTTCACGTCCACGGTGGGGGCGAAGGCGAGGTGGATGCCGATCGCCCGCGACTCCTCGCCGATGATCCGGCCCGCCTCGCGCGCCCACGCCACGTTGCCCGTCGCGCCGATCGCCATGTTGCTGGGGAGCACCGTCGCGTCCCCACCGCGCAGGAGTCCGGGCGCGAAGACCCCACCCTCGAGTCGCCCGAGCCCCGGCTCCACATCCGAGGCCACGAGCAACGGCAGTTCCGCCCGCCGCTGCAACGCATTCACCTTGGCGGCGACCTCGATCGGTGAGCCGAGCGACATCACCACCCCGCCGACCTTGTCGACCCGCACCCGCTCGGCCGCATCGGCGAAGGTCTGGTCGGTGGTGCTGGTGTAATCGCCGAGCACCCAGATCATGATCATCTGGGCTATCTTCTCACGCAGTGGCATCTCGCGGATCGTGGTCTCGATCCACCGCCGCGCCTCGGCCGGCAGCGGCGCCGAGAGCGAGGGCGGGAGCGCGCGGAGGTCGGCGGGGATCGTGCGCGGCGATGGCGCGCGCACGGGGCTCGAGACCGCGGGCGCACAGCTGAGCGCGACGAGGACGCCGGCGAGGCCGGCCCAACGAAGGGAGGTCGGGTGCATCATCTCGGACGGTGGGGCGTGAAGGTGGCAGGAGTGATGCTCTGTGCGGGAGCGGTCGCGGCCTGTGCGTCGCGCACGCCAGCCCAAGGTATGCCGGCCAAGCCGCCGGCGGTGCGTCCCGGGATGACGGTCCTGCTCGAGGATTCGCTGCAGGTGATCGCGGGACGTCGCATCGCGCTCATCACCAACCATACGACCGTCGATGCCTCGGGGACGCATCTCATCGACGTGCTGCAGCAGGATCCGCGCCTGAAGCGCGCGAACGTCACGTTGGTCCGGCTCTTCTCGCCGGAGCACGGGATCCGTGGCGATGTGGATCGCGAGAATCTCCCGGACCAGCTCGATGAGCGATCGGGGCTGATGGTGCACTCGCTGTACACGAATGGCACGGTGCCCCCGCCCGACAGCTTGCTGCGGGACCTCGATGCGCTGGTCTTCGATCTGCAGGACATCGGGACGCGCACCTGGACCTATGTGGGAGTGATGGTCTACGGGATGCGCGCCGCGGCGCGCGCTGGGATCCCCTACATCGTGCTCGACCGACCGAACCCGATCACCGGGCGCATGGAGGCCCCGCTCCTCGACTCGGCCCTCTCGAACCCGGAGGATCCCACCCCGACCCGTCGGGGACTCGCCTTCGCATTATATCCCGCGCCGTTGAGGCACGGAATGACGAATGGGGAGATGGCGCGCTGGTTCGCCGCGGAGCTGGGGATCCCCGTGCAGCTCACGGTGGTGCCGATGCAGGGATGGCGCCGCACGATGTGGTGGGACGAGACGGGGCTCCCGTGGGTGGTCCCGTCGCCGGCGATGGCGACGGTGACGAGCGCGCTCGTCTATCCGGCGCTCGTCCCCTTGGAGGGGACCAACGTCTCCGTGGGGCGGGGGACCAAGGCCCCGTTCCAGCGGTTCGGCGCGCCGTGGATGGATGCGCCGCGCCTCGCCACCATGCTCAATGAGCTCGGGTTCGTCGGGGTGCGCTTCGAGGCGGAGCGCTTCACCCCGCGTGAGTCCCCCGACCGCAAGTTCAATGACCGAGAGATCCCCGGGGTGAAGATCGTGGTGACCGACCGCGATCGGGCGCCGATGGGACGCGTGGGGGCGGCGGTCCTCTGGTCCCTCAAGAAGGTCCACGCCGATTCGCTCCGGGTCACCGAACGGACGGTCGATCAGCGCTTTGGATCGATGGCGGCGCGGCAGGCCCTCTTCGCCGGCACCGATCCCGATGAGGTGATCGACGCGATGCAGCCCGCGGTCGCCGCCTTCCAGCGGAAGGTGCGGCCCTACCTCCTCTACTGAGGCTGCGCATGGCGGTCCGCTCGGTGGCGCTCGCGCCCTGGCACTGGATCGTCCGCGGCTATCTCCGGCTGATCGATCCCTTGGTCGAGGGCTGTGTCCGTCTCGGGATCGCCCCGAACGCGCTGACGCTGGTCGGGACCGCGGTCGCGATCGCGGTGGGTGGGATGTTCGCGGCGGGGTGGATGCATCTGGCGGGGTGGACGCTCGGGCTCCTCGCCTTCTTCGATGTGATCGATGGCGCGGTGGCTCGGCGCGCGGGGCGCACCACGCCGTTCGGCGGCTTCCTCGATTCCACGATGGATCGGGTCGCGGACGGGGCGTTGCTCGGTGGGATCGTCGCCTTCTACGCGACGCACCCGCATCCGGCAGGACGCGGTCCCCTGATGCTCGGGGTGGCCCTCGTGGCCCTGGTCGCCATCCAGTTGACCTCCTACACCCGCGCCAAGGCCGACCTCCTGAGCGTCGATCTCGCCGGGGTGGGGTGGTTCGAGCGCCCGGAGCGGATCACCCTCTTGGCGGCCCCCCAAGCCTTCTTCGGGCTCCGGTGGGAGTGGGGGGTGTTCGATCTCGTGGTCGGTGTGTTGGCCGTCGCCGCGGTCGTGACGGTGGGCCAACGGCTTCGCCATGTGGCGCGCGCGCTCTATCTTTCCTGAGGTCCGTGGCGCTGCGATCGTGGTGCGACGGGTCATCCCCCGACTCGGTGCCGGAGGTTGCATGCGGTCCCCTCGCGCTCAGCGCTTCCCTCTCCTCGTCCTCCTGTCGGCGCTCGCCGCCTGCAGCGGGAAGCCGCGGGAGCATGTCATGCGGCTGGGGACCGACGACTTCACCTTCCGGGTGACGGGGGACCAGATCCCCCCCCGCGCCCTCGACGTGATCACCTACACCATCGTGGTGCAGGACCGCGAGACCAAGGAGCCGATCGCCGCTGGCGAGGGGCGCCTTTTCGCGACCAACAGCGATCGCGTCTCCGTCTGGGATGGATTCCAGTACGGCCCCGAGCCCGGCACCTATCGCGCCCGCATCAAGTTCCTGACGGCGGGGGAGTGGGCGATCGGGATCCAGTTCCGCCGCGATTCCACGCAGGCCCTGCAGCGCACCCTCGATTGGCGTCAGACGGTGTTGAACGAGCTCATCGACACCGCGGGCGCCCCTGTTCCCTGATCCCTGCCACCTGACCCCTGACTGATGAAGCACTTCCACCGCACCTCGCTCCACCCCGACCAGATCCTCGCCACCGCGGATGCCTTCTTCCCGACGATCGGGATGCAGAAGGTCGCCGAGGGGCCGCGCACCCGGACCTTCAAGGGCACCGTCGGGACCCCGGAGGTCCCCTCGATCCTCGAGCTCTCGGTCAAGATGGAGGGGGGGCACTACACCTTCATCGAGGCGCACACCGACCAGATGGGCGAGAGCCGTCTGGATCGTGGGGTGAAGACCTTCTTCGTCCGCGTGCACACCCAGGTCGACACCGCGCACACCTTCGCGCCTTCCTTCTGATGGCCGCGCGTCGGCGCCGGGGTCCAGAGACCGCCGGCGGACACCTCGGGGAGGCGCTCCCGCTCGAGCAGAAGCTCGTGCTCTACTATTGGATGCGCATGACGCGCACCCTCGAGGAGCGCCTCGTCGCGCTCTATCGGCAGACCAAGGTCGTGGGGGGGCTCTTCCGCTCGCTCGGGCAGGAGGCCGATGCGGTCGGTTCCTGCTTCGCCCTCGAGTCGCGCGACGTGATGTCGCCGCTGATCCGCAACATGGGGGCGATGCTCGTGAAGGGCGCCACCCCACTCGAGATCCTCAAGCAGTACATGGCCAAGGGGGATTCGCCGACGCGTGGGCGCGAGCTCAACATCCACTTCGGTGACATCGGCCCCGCCGGGAGCACCCGCGGCTTCCTCGGACAGATCTCCCCGCTCGGCGACATGGTCCCCGTGATGGCCGGCGTGACGATGACCTTCAAGATGCGCGGTGAGGATCGCGTGGGGCTCGTCTATGTCGGCGATGGCGCGACGAGCACCGGCGCCTTCCACGAGGGGATCAACTTCGCCGCGGTCCAGCGGCTCCCGCTCGTCGTGATCATCGAGAACAATGGCTACGCCTACTCCACCCCGACGGCCAAGCAGACGGCAGCGAAGCAGTTCGTCGACAAGGCGATCGGGTATGGCGTCTATGGTGAGCAGTGCGACGGGAACGACGTGCTCGCGGTCTACGATTGCACCAAGCGTGCCGTCGATCGCGCGCGCGCCGGTGAGGGCGTCTCCCTTCTCGAGCTGATGACCTATCGCCGGAAGGGGCACGCCGAGCACGACAATCAGTCGTATGTCCCGGATGGTGAGATCGAGCAGTGGGCCGCGGAGAACGACCCGATCGACCGATTCGTTCGCGTCCTTCGTGATCGGGAAGGGGTGAGCGCCGAGACGTTGGCCGAGATCGATGCGCGCATCGTGCGTGAGATCGACGCGGCGACCGATGAGGCGGAGCGGTCTGGGGTCCCCGATCCCCTCGATGCGCTGGTCGGCGTCTATGCCGATCCGCCGGCCGAGCGCCCGCTCTGGTTCCGTGAGGGGGCGGATGTCTCCTCGCTCGGCAAGGAACGGCCGGAGGGGTGGGGGACGTGGGACGCGTCGAAGGGAGGGACCCGCTGATGGCGGAGATCACCTACCTCGAGGCGATCCGCGAGGCGATCGATGAGGAGATGGCGCGCGACCCGAATGTCTTCCTCATGGGGGAGGACATCGGCGCGTACGGTGGCGCCTTCAAGGTCACCGACGGGATGCTCGCCAAATACGGCGAGGCGCGGGTGATCGATACCCCGATCTCTGAGATCGCGATCGTCGGCGCGGCGGCGGGGGCGGGGCATATGGGGATGCGGCCGGTGGTCGAGATGCAGTTCATCGACTTCATCGCGAACGCATACGACATGCTCACCAACTACGTGGCGACGGCGCGCTATCGCGCCTTCTTGCCCTGCCCGATGGTGGTGCGCGGTCCGAGCGGTGGCTATGTGCGCGGCGGACCATTCCACTCGCAGAATCCTGAGGCCGGCTTCATCCATACCCCGGGGCTCAAGGTGGTCTATCCCGCCACGGCGGAGGATGCCAAGGGGCTCATGAAGGCCGCCATCCGTGACGAGGATTGTGTCCTCTTCTTCGAGCACAAGTATCTCTACCGGCGCATCAAGGGCGTGATGCCGTCGGGGGACCACGTGGTCCCGATCGGCAAGGCGCGCACCGCTCGCGAGGGGACCGATTGCTCGATCATCACCTATGCGGCGACGGTGCATAAGGCGCTCGAGGCGGCGGAGCGATTACAGCAGCAGGACGGGCTCTCGGTCGAGGTGATCGACCTGCGTTCGCTCGCCCCGCTCGATGATGAGGCGATCCTCGCCACCGTACGCAAGACGCATCGCGTGCTCATCGTGCACGAGGACACCCGCACCGGTGGGGTCGCCGGTGAGCTCACGGCGCGCATCAATGAACACGCCTTCGCCCACCTCGATGCCCCGGTGCTCCGCGTGACCGCGCACGACATCCCCCTCCCGTACGCGCCCTCGCTCGAGGACTTCGTCCTCCCGCAGGTCGACGACATCTGCGTGGCCGCCCGTCGGCTCGTGGCCTGGTGACCTGATGACCGCTCCCACCCCTCCCGCCCTTACCCCACCATCGACCGTCCGGCAGGTCGCCATCGGCTGCTTCATGGTCTGGATCGGCGCCTTCTCTGGCGGGATGGTCGGGGTCCTCGTCTCCAAGGGGGTGGCGTTCTTCGCCAGAGCCCCCAAGTGTGACGGCATCCCGACGTGCGATTGGTACATTTATGCGGGGGTCGGCGCCGCCATCGGCGCGCTCTCCCTCCCGTGGCTCGTCGTCTCGGCGCTCCGTCGCGCGCCGGCGCCTGCCGCGCCCAAGTCCTGACCTGACCGAGGAAGCATCGTGGCCCGTATAGATGTCATCATGCCCCAGATGGGGGAATCGATCGCCGAAGGCACCCTCTCGCGCTGGCTCAAGAAGGTCGGCGACGAGGTGAAGCGCGACGAGCCGATCTTCGAGATCTCGACGGATAAAGTCGATGCGGAGATCCCGGCCCCGAGCGCCGGCGTGCTCGCGGAGATCATCGTGCACGAAGGGACCACGGTCCCGGTGAACGCGGTGGTCGCTCGGATCGAGACGGAGAAGGGAGCGGCGATCGCGCCCGCGGTCGCCGTGCCCGCTCCGACCGCGACGGCTCCGGCGCCAGCAGCGTCAGCGCCCGTGGCTACCGCTTCCGTCCCGTCGGTTCCAGCGGCCCCCGCGCGTCCGGCGGCGGCGCCGAACTCCTTCGAGGAGCGGATCCGCACCAAGTCCTCCCCGCTCGTGCGCCGCATGGCCGCCGAGGCGGGGGTCGATCTCGCGACCCTCACCGGGTCGGGGATCGCGGGCCGCGTGACGAAGCGCGACTTCGAGGCCTATCTCGGGCAGGGCGGGGCACGGACGGCCGCGGCGCCCTCGGCGATGCCGTCGGGGCTCCCGGCCACGATGGGCGTCCCGATGAGCGCGCACGCCGAACCGACCTTCAATGCCTGGCCGGGCGATCAGGTCGAGCCGATGTCGAAGATCCGTCGGCTCACCGCGGACCATATGCGGCAGGCCAAGCAGGTCGCGGCGCATGTCACGAGCTTCTTCGAGATCGACCTCACCCGCGTGGCGCGGATGCGCACGCAGATGAAGGCGGAGTTCGAGGCGGAGACGGGGCAGAAGCTGACCTTCCTCCCCTTCATCATCCGCGCGACCGTCGAGTGCCTGCGGCGCCATCCGGTGATGAATGCCACGGTCTCCGGCACCGATGTCATCCTGCGCAAGCGCTACAACGTCGGCATCGCCGTCGCGCTCGAGCCCACCGGGCTCATCGTCCCGGTGATCAAGGACGCCGATGGGCTCAACCTCACCGGCCTCACCCGCACGACGAACGACCTCGCCCACCGAGCGCGGAGCAAGAAGCTGAGTCCCATCGATGTGCAGGACGCGACCTTCACCATCACCAACCCTGGCGTCTTCGGCTCGCTGATGGGGACGCCGATCATCCCGGTGGGGACCACCGCGATCCTCGGCCTGGGCGCGATCGAGAAGCGCCCGAAGGTGATCACGGGGGCCGACGGCGAGGATACGATCGCGATCCGCACCTGTGCGTACTTCTCCTGCAGCTTCGACCATCGTGTCGTGGACGGCGCCGATGCCGACCGCTTCATGGCCGACCTCAAGCAGACGCTCGAATCGGTCGGGTGAGATGCCGCGCTCGTTGACCATGCATCGCACGGTGGTCACGCCGTCCGACCGGGCGCAGTTCCTCGAGACCTGCCGCACGCGCGAGCAGCATTTCCGTGCGGCGGGGTGTCACTACTGGGTCTTCGAGGAGCATGCCCTCCCCGGCGCCTTCATCGAATTCTGTGAGGCGCCGGACCTTCCTGCCCTGCGCGCGGCCCACGCCGACGCGCCGGGCCGTCCGATCGCCACCGATCGCCTCTATTCCATCGTGGAGCTCAGCTGATATGCCGACCCGTCGTCTCGAGATCGAGGGCCGCAGCTGGGAGGTGTATCCCAGCGGATACGTCACCCAGTCGACCGCCGATGAATTCGGCCTCCTCTTCCTGCATGGGACCGGCGCCGACCGCGTGGTGCGCGTGACGCGCTACTCGCCACTCGGCGTGAAGTCGCGCGAGCAGTCGCTCGCGATGCTGTCCGACGCCGACCTCCGTCGGCTCTTCACCCTCTCGCAGCCCAGCACCCGCTCGCCCGAAGCCGGCTACGCCCCGTGAGCGGTGTCGCCGGCACGGTCGATCTGCACGCGCACTCGACCGCGTCGGATGGGTCAGCGGCACCGGGCGCGGCCGTCGAACTCGCGCATCAGGCCGGCGTCGCCGCCTTCGCGCTCACCGATCACGACACGATGGCGGGGATCCCCGCCGCGCACGAGATGGCGCAGCGACTGGGTCTGCGTTTCATCCCCGGGGTGGAGCTGAGCGTCCACCAGGACGCGACGGAGGTCCACCTGCTGGGGCTCCACATCGCCGACGTCCCCGGGATGGAGCAGGCCCTCACCACCTTTCGTGATGGACGCCGTGCGCGCGCGCGTACGATGGTCGAGCGCCTCGTCGCGGTCGGGGCGCCGATCGACTTCGACGCGGTGCTCGCCGCCGCCGCCGGTGGGGCGATCGGACGGCCCCATGTCGCCAAGGCCCTCGTCGCCGCGGGCCATGTGAGGGATCATCGCGAGGCCTTCGATAAGTATCTCGCGGCGGGGCGCCCGGCCTACGTCGACAAGGCGCGGCTCGAGATCGCCGAGGGGATCGCCCTCATCCATCGGTATGGTGGGCTCGCGATCATCGCGCATCCGGGGCCGGACGGGCGTCGCGAGCGTGTCGAGCCGTTGGTGGGGCTCGGGCTCGATGGGCTCGAGGTGCGCCACCCGAGTCACTCGTCCGAGGACGTGAAACGGATCCTGGCGCTCGTGGAGCATTTCGGTCTGGTGCCGAGCGGCGGCTCCGATTGGCATGGGGCGATGATGGGGCCGCGCACCTTGGGGGCGATGCAGGTGCCGATGGCGTGGCTCGAGCGACAGGACGCGCGGCTCGTGGCGCGTCGCGCGGCGGCGTGAGCGTTGCGGTGAGCGGCGCTGTGCAGTCGCGCGTCGCGCTGGTGACGGGGGCGGGGCGCCGCGTGGGGCGGGCGATCGCCCTCGATCTCGCGGCCCACGGGTGGGCCGTCGCCGTGCATCACCATGCCTCGGCGCCCGGAGCCTCCGAGGTGGTCGCGCAGATCCGCGATGGCGGTGGGACCGCCGCTGCCTTCGCCGCCGACCTCACCGATCCCGCGGCGCTCGAGGCGCTCATCCCGCGCGTCATGGCGTGGAGCGGTCGCGTGGATGCCCTCGTCTGTTCCGCCGCGGGGATGACCCGCTCCCCGATCGGCTCGACCACGGCGGCGACGGTCGATGGGATCCTCTCGCTCAATCTCCGCGCGCCCTTCCTCCTCGCGCAGTCGGCTGCCGCGCACCTCGCGGAGGGTGGGGCGATCCTCCTCATCGGCGATCACATGGCCGATGAGTGCTGGCCCGACTATGCCATGCATGGGGTCGCGAAGGCAGGGGTGCACGCGCTGACGCGTCACCTCGCGGCGGCACTCGCCCCGCGCCTCCGGGTCAACGCCGTGGCCCCCGGCGCGGTCCTCCTGCCCGACGACGGGGCGCCTCAGCTCGCCGAGCGGTTGGCGGCCCAGGCCGCCCTGCGCCGCATCGGCACCCCGTCGGATGTGGCGGGGGCGGTCCGCTACCTGCTCGACGCGCCGTTCGTCACGGGGCAGGTCCTGCGCGTCGATGGCGGGCGTGGCCTCGACGCCTGAGCGGGGAATGACCGCGCGCTAGAGTTGTCGCAGCCAGCTCAGCTTCACGATCAGCTGTCGGGCGCGCGGCGTCAGGCCGTCGAGGATCGGCTGGCGATCGTTGTAGACCACGTAGAGGAACGAGAGCGGGGAGAATTCCCAGCTGAAGCGGGCATTCAGCGTCCCGCGCTCGATGACCGAGTTGTACTGGTAGAACGCGCTCCACTGGAGGCGTGGGCTGACGAAGAGCCGCAGTTCGGGTCCGGCGAGGTAGGTCACGAGCGAGGTGTCCGCCGGGCCGAGCGAGCGGAGGACGTTCACCTCATAGGTCGCACGCACGCTCAGGTACGGGCTCGGGGACCAGCGGCCCGAGACGGCGAGTTGCTCCTGCCGCCCGTCGAAGAACCCACCGGTCGATGCGCTCACGGCGCCGGCGAGCGGCGCGCTCTGGTCGGTGGAGAGGTCGACGCCCGCGCGCACATAGTCGTACGCGCCGGGGGCGATCGTCACGCCGGGCAGGATCGGGAGCCCGCTCGTCGGTCGCTGGTAGTTCTGCTGCACGTACGGCGTGAGGGTCCCGCCGGTGCGGCGCAGTACCTCGCCGCGGAGCGCGATGCTCCCCTCCTGCAGACGCTTCGACGCGGGATCGTGGAAGAAGAGGGCGAAGAGCTCCGGGCGGAACCAGACGATGCCCTCGGGGCGCCACGCGGGCTGGAAGGTCCGACTCGCATTCGGCCCGGTCATGAGCACATCGGGGCGCGAGACGAAGCCCGTGCGCGGCCGGAACTCGGCGGAGACGTAGGCGCCGGAGAGGCCGAGGGTGGACGACGGCGTGTTGCGACTGATCGCGTACGTCGCGGCGACGCCGGTGCGGCCGGTGTCGGCCGAGGTGGTGAGCATCGCGCTCAGCTGGGTCGCCTCGCCGAAGCGGGTGAGCGCATCGACCGCCGTGACCACGTTGCGCCGGTCGCCGGCGTCGTCGCGGTACGCCACGAGCCCGCCGATGCGCGTGGACCGTCCGACGAACTGCGTGAGACGCCCCACGGCGAAGTCGGCGGCATCGGCGTCCGTGGTACCGGTCCCCGCCTGTCGCATCAGGAGGGCGCCCGCGGCGGTCCGGCCCGTGCGATAGCCGTAGCGGAGCCCGCCGACGATGGGGCGGGGGGTGCCGTCGGCGCCGAGCCCGATGCTGCGCGAGAAGAAGGGTTGCACCACGAAGGGATTGATCGTGCCCCCCGAGAAGGCCGCGCCGTTCGCGCCGCCGCCGGCGGTGAGGAGGTCGGCGTTCTCGAGGAAGAACTGGCGCTGCTCGGGGAAGAAGACGCTGAAGCGGGTGAGGTTCACGACCTGTCGGTCGACCTCGGCCTGGGCGAAGTCGGTGTTGACCGTCGCTTCGACGAGCGCGTTCGCGGTGGGCGCCCAGATGATCTCGCCGCCGACGTCGCCCACGGTACCATCGCGCGCCCCGGCCGTCGCGTCCTTCGACGCGCTGGAGAGCCCGTAGAGTCGCGTGCGGATGTTCGTGCGCGGGGGGGGCGGTTGGATGGAATCGAGCACGCCGGCGTAGGCGAGCCGCCATGAGGAGAACTGGCGCGGATACGGCGCCCACGCGGTCCACTGCGCGACGCGGCGGCTGTTCCGGACGAAGTTGATGTCCCAGGTCGTGAGTCCGGGCGCGTACCGGAGCGAGGTCCAGGGGATGGCGATCTCAGCGACCCACCCGGAGTCCGACTGCGTGGTGCGGACCCGCCACATCGCGTCCCAACTGAAGCTGAACGTCGCCCCGCCGTCGAAGGCTTGGACGTCACCCTGTGAGCCAAGCGGGGTCACCTGGATCTGGTAGACGGTCCGGTGGTCGCCGAGCGAGCCGATGGTGACGCCGAAGACATCGCTCTCGGGGGGCGTGAAGTCGCGGCGGAGATCGGGCATCCGGAGGCCGCGTCGCCCGGCGGCATCGTAATGGAAGGCACCGATGTACAGATGCTCGTCGTCGAAGAGGACACGGACGACGCTGGGGAAGTCGGTCGTCCGGATGAAGTCCGGCCGGACGCGCACGAAGTCGCCGATGGGGGCGGCCGCGGACCAGGCGGCATCGTCGAGCCGGCCGTCCAGCACGACCGGACCGGTGGCGCGCCGCGCGATGGCGTGGCGGCGCGTCTCGTCGCTGGGGACGGTGACGGAATCGACCACCTGCGCCGAGAGGCGCAGCGCCCCGAGGCAGAGGACGGTGGCGATGAGGCGTGGAGCGCGAGGCACGAGGGGCGGGGCGAGGAGGATCGGGAGGCGGTCTAGCGCACGATGGAGTGCGGAGCGTACATAAGTCGTCCGTTCTCCGCCACTTCACCTGCCCACGTCTCCATGTCACCGACCTTTCGTCCGACCGCGATCCTCGCCGCCTGCCTGGCCTCCTCCGTCCTCGTCGCGCAGGGGCCGCCGCGCCCGCAGGCCGCGACCACCGCCGATGCGGCCGTCCAGGAGCGGATCACGCGCGAGCGGCGCGAGGATCCCAATCCCGCGCCGGCGCGGAAGGAAGGGGAGGGGCCCTTCACCCGACTGATCATCCGCGGCGTGAACCTGATCGACGGATATGGGAGTGCCCCGCGCGGACCGTACGATGTGGTCATCGAGGGGAATCGGATCGCGCAGGTGGTCGGGGTGGGGAACCCGAAGGTGCCGATCGATCCGAAGGGCCGGCCCAGCGGCGCGACGCGGGAGCTCGAGGCCGAGGGGATGTACCTGATGCCGGGGCTGATCGACGTGCACGTCCATCAGGGGACCCAACAGAAGGCGCCGGAGAGCGAGTACTACAACAAGCTCTGGCTCGCCCACGGGATCACCACGGTGCGCGGGGTCCCCTTCGCGAGCTTCGACTATTCGGTGCGCGAGCGCGCGCGGAGCGCGGCCAATGAGATCGCCGCCCCACGCTATGTGGTCTATCAGCGCCCGGGGACGGGGTGGGGGCGCGGCACGCCGCGGACGCCCGACGAAGCCCGCGCCTGGGTCCGATGGGCGAAGCAGAACGGCGCCGACGGGCTCAAGCTTGGCGCCGAGCGCCCCGACCTCATGGTCGCGTACATCGACGAGGCCAAGAAGGTGGGGCTCGGGACCACCGCGCATCTCCAGCAGAGCGGGGTCGCGCAGGTGAACGGACGGGTGGCGGCGCAGATGGGACTCGGGGCGATCACGCACTTCTACGGGATCTTCGAGTCGATGTACGATCAGCATCAGGTCCAGCCCTGGCCCCTCGACGCCAACCTGAACGACGAGCAGACGCGCTTCGCGCAGGTGGCCCGGCAGTGGAGCCTGGTGACCCCCGGGAGCGAGAAGTGGAAGTCGTTCCTCAAGACCCTGCTCGACAACGACGTCACGCTCGACCCCACGATGACGACCTATCTGACGGGGCGCGATGTGATGGCGCGCATGCAGGCGCCGTGGCACGCGAAGTACACGATCCCGACGCAGTGGGACTTCTATATCGCCAATCGCTCGAACCATGGGGCCTACTTCTTCGATTGGACGACCGATGACGAGGTGAACTGGCGCAACTTCTATCGCGTCTGGATGCAGTTCATCAACGAGTACAAGAACCTCGGCGGACGGGTGACGGCGAGCTCCGATGCCGGCTTCATCTACAACACGCCGGGCTTCTCGACGATCCAGGAGCTCGAGCTCCTCCAGGAGGCGGGATTCTATCCGGGCGAGGCGATCCGCGCGGGGACGTATCACGCGGCGCTGACCCTCGCCAAGCCGACGGGGAAGCCGATCGAGACGGGGGTGATCGAGCCGGGGATGCTCGCCGACCTCGTGATCGTCCCCGAGAACCCGGTCCAGAACCTCAAGGTGCTCTATGGCACGGGGTGGCCCCGTCTGAACGATGCGACGGGGAAGGTCGAGCAGGTGGGCGGGGTGCGGTGGACGATCAAGGACGGGATCGTCTTCGACGCGCGGGCCCTGCTCGCCGACGTCGAGGCGATGGGGGTCCGTCAGCGGCAGGCCCGCGGCGGACGCTGAGCCCTCGCCGACGCGCCCGGCCCCTGATCGGGGCTGGGCGCGTCACCGGGGCGGGAGTACCACCCGCCCCTCAGGGTCCCTAGCTTCCACCGATTCCATTCCCCCGGAGCGAGTCGGTGGCGACGCAAGAATTCGAGGTGGTGATCGTGGGCGCGGGCCCGTCCGGCATGTGTGCCGGATTGTATGCGGGCCGCTCCATGCTCAAGAGCGTGGTGCTCGAGCGCGGCTTCCCAGGCGGGGAGCTCCTCAACACCGAGGTGATCGAGGACTACATCGGCTTCGAGCATGTGCTCGGCCATGAGCTCGCGACCAAGTTCCAGGCCCACGCCGAGAAGTTCGGGGCGGAGATCCGCACCTCGACCCCGGTCGAGTCGGTGACCAAGCGCGATGACGGGCTCTTCGAGACCGTCGTCGAGAGCGGCGATGTCTACCTCTCCCCGACGGTGATCGTCACCGCGGGCGGCACCCCGGTGAAGCTCGACGTCCCCGGGGAGATCGAGTATGCGGGGAAGGGGGTCTCCTACTGCGCCATCTGCGACGGAGCCTTCTACAAGGGGCACACCATCATGGTGGTCGGCGGCGGCGATGCCGCGTGCGAGGAGGCCGACTTCCTCACGCGCTACGCCGAGAAGGTCTACCTCGTGCACCGTCGTGACAGCTTCCGTGCCTCGAAGATCGTGCAGCAGCGCGTCTTCGCGAACCCGAAGATCGAGGTCATCTGGGACACCGTCGTCGATGCGATCGTGGGGCAGGACGGGCTCATGACGCACGCGAGGATCCGCCACGCGAAGACCGGGGCGACGTCAGACCTGATCGCGACCGGGATCTTCATCTTCGTGGGGTTCAAGCCGAACACCGGGATCCTGCGCGGACATATCGAGCACGACGCCTCGGGCTATCTCATCACCGATGCGAACATGCAGACCTCGGTGCCGGGGCTCTTCGCCGCCGGCGACGTGCGCGCGCAGCTCACGCGGCAGGTGACGACCGCGGTCGGTGATGCGACCACCGCGGCGATCGGGGTGGAGAAGTACCTCACCGCGCGGAAGAACGGGCAGCCGCTCCCGGTACCACCCCCGATGTTGGTGAGCGCCGCCTCGGTCCAGGTCTGATGCAGGTCACCTCCCTCGTCGTCGGGTCCTTCCAGGAGAACTGTTGGATCCTGCACGACCCTGACTCGGGGGAGATGGTGGTGATCGATCCCGGCGCCGAGCCCGATCGCATCTGCGAGGCGTTGGCGGCGCAGGGGGGGCGCCTCACCGCGATCTGGCTGACCCACGCACACCTCGATCATGTCGGTGGGATCGAAGGGGTGCGCCGTCGGTTCCCGGGTGTCCCCGTCCATCTGCACCCCGCCGATCGCCCGGTCTACGATCACGCCTCGCGCGTCGCGGCGGGGTACGGTCTCCCCTTCGAGCAGCCGGCGCCGCCGGACGCCGAGCTCGCTGAGGGAGAGGTCGTGCAGCTCGGCGCGCATGCCTTCACCGTCTGGCACCTCCCGGGGCACGCCCCCGGGCATGTGGCCTTCATCGGGGCGGACCAGCTCTTCGGGGGGGACCTCCTCTTCGCCGGGTCGATCGGGCGCACCGACCTCCCGCTCTGCGATCGCACGGCGATGGCGGCCTCCCTTCGGCGACTCGTCACCCTCCCGCCCGAGATGGTCGTCCATCCGGGCCACGGCCCCTCGACGACGATCGGCGCCGAGCGCGCCACGAACCCTTACCTCGCCCGCGGGTAGATTCCTTTCATGCTCACCATGCGTTGTCGCACCCGCTCGCTCGTCCTCCTCGCGCTGACCGTCCTCCTCTCGGCCTGCGTCGACACCCTCGAGCCCTCCAAGAACCGCTTCGGACTCGTGTCGTATTCCGCGCTCACCGACGAGGTGCGTGGTTACGTGATGGATCCCGAGGCGACCTTCTACGACAAGACGGACCTCCGGTATACCCCCCCGCCGGCCGATTCCTGCGTGCTGGCGGCCTACGTCGCGGCCCCGCTCTCGGGGTCGTCGTTCCCGACGCTGAGCGCGGGGGACTTCCTCGTCTCGCAGGTCGGCGCGCAGCGCGACACCCTGCGTGGGGCGGTCGAGTTCGGGGCCTATGTCTATCGCCCCGTCCGTCGCACCGGGATCCCCTTCACCCCGGGCGATACCGTCAGCGTGCAGATCCCCGGCAGCCTCACGGGGTTCCCGGCCGCGACGGTCTCGCTGCGGACCGCCGAGGCGTTCACTGCCGACCCGGTCGGGATCCCTGAGACGTCCACCGAGGATCTCGCCCTCACCTGGACCGCCGCCCCGGTCGCTGGCTCGCTCATGACGGTCTCCCTTCGCTATGGGAATGCCTTCAGCAATGGTGGGCTGAACGAGCAGGTCTTCTGTGGCTTCACCGACGACGGGACCGGGACCATCCCCGCCGCGCTCCTGAATGGGTGGCGCAACGCGGTGCCTGGCCTCCGGGAGACGCGGATCATCCGGCTTCGCTCCAAGGAGCTCGCGATCGACGACCGCACCACCCTCACGGTGATCTCCAGCTTCGGTCTCCCCACGGGGGCGTTCGCCGGTCGCTGAGCCACGTGCCCTTGTCCCCCTTGGGGACCTGACCGCATCTTGAGCGTACGATGCGGATCACCACCTGGGCCGAGTACGGATTGATCTGCGCGCTGCACTTGGCGCGCCGCACGGACGACGGGCCGGTCACCGGCCGCGACATCGCGGCGCGGGAGCGTCTCCCCAGCGACTACGTGGAACAGATCCTCCTCCGGCTTCGCCGCGCCGGGATCGTGCAGAGCACGCGGGGCGCCAAGGGTGGCTACGGGCTCGCGCGTCCCGCCGAGGCGATCACGGTGCGGGAGATCATCGCCGCCGCCGAGTTGGTGACCTTCGATCTACATTGCGAGACGCACCCGTTGGATGCGGAGCGGTGCTCCCAGGCGTGCGACTGCAGCATCCGCCCGGTCTGGGTGATGTTGCAGAAGCGCATCGATGAGGTGCTGGAAGGGGTCCGACTCAGCGACCTGCTCGCGGCGGAACCCCAGGTGCGGGAGCGTGTCGGGCTCCCTGTCCTGACCTGATCACCTGCTAGTGCCGAAGGGGGGACTCGAACCCCCACGGGCTATCGCCCACTGCGCCCTGAACGCAGCGCGTCTACCAATTCCACCACTCCGGCAAGCCCCGCAACGTAAGCCCCCCGCGATACCCAAGTCAACGTTGGGTCGTCTAGCTTGAGGGGGAGATGAGCACACCAGCGGCCGATGACGCGATCGTTCCCATCGCACGGAACGCCCGCGCCCGCCACGACTACGAGATCCTCGAGACGTGGGAGGCGGGGATCGTCCTGCTCGGGACCGAGGTGAAGTCGCTCCGCGACAAGCGGGCGCAGATCACCGACGCCTATGCCGTGGTGAAGGACGGCGAGCTCTGGCTCCTGAACGCGCACATCGCCCCGTATACGCACGGCAACGTCTGGAACCATGACCCCACCCGCACGCGGAAGCTCCTGCTGCAGAAGAAGGAGATCAAGCGGCTCATCGGCGCGATCGAGCGGAAGGGGCTCACCCTCGTCGCGCTCGACCTCTACTTCAAGCATGGGCGCGCCAAGGTGAAGTTCGGCCTCGCCCGCGGCAAGAAGCTGCATGACAAGCGCGCCGACGCCCGCGAGCGCGATGACCTGCGCGAGATCCAGCGCGCGATGAAGGTGCGATGAGCGATCGCCGACGGTGGGTCGGGAGCCGGTCAGGGGCGGCCTCGCTCCTGGCGTGCCTGCTCGTCGTCAGCGCGACGGCCAGCCGCGCCGCCGCTACCGTCCCCCCCGGTGACGTCTTCCGCGTGAGGCGTGCGGCGGGCGACACCATCGTCCAGGTGATCCCCACTCCCTTCGGTGGGCTCGTCCGCGCCGATGTCGTCGCGCGGCTCCTCGGTGGGGTCGTCGATTCGCTCCCCGATGGGCAGTGGCGCCTGACCATCCACGGTGCTGCGATCGATCTCACGCCCGGCTCGGCCTTCGCAGCACTCGACACGACGACGCTCCCGCTCATCGAGCCGATGCGTCTGGTCGATGGGGCACCGCTCGTCCCGCTCCAGCTCTTCTCCGATGTGTTGCCGCGGCTCGAGCTGGGGATCGCCTGGGATCGCGCCCGCGCCGAGTTGCGCGCGATGCCCGCGTTGGTCCGCCGCCCCCCGGCCGTGGTGGCGCAGGGAGCGACTCCCGCGGTCTCGACCGCGGTCGCCGCCGCCTCCGCCGCGAGATCCGCGGGGCGCGCGGCGCCCAGTGCATCGGCTCCCGTCCCGGCCGGCCTCTCGCGCCGCTACACCGTGGTGGTCGATCCTGGACACGGCGGGAAGGACCCCGGGATGAAGGGCCCCGTCGTCGATGGGGTCGCCTTCTCCGAGGCGCGCGTCACCCTCGAGGTCTCACGACGACTCAGGGATGCGCTCGAGGCCAAGGGGATCCAGGTCGTCATGACCCGCACCCGCGACACGCTGATCGCGCTCCGCGACCGAGGCCCCATCGCGAATCGCGCGAACGGGGATCTCTTCCTGTCGATCCATGTGAACGCCGCGAACCCCAAGTGGTCGAATCCCTCGGGGGCGCGGGGCTTTGAGACGTTCTTCCTCTCCACGGCGCGTACCGAGGATGAGGCGCACGTGGCGAACATGGAAAATGAGGTCGTGCACTTCGAGACCGAGGTCGACGGCGGACCAAAAGGGGATGCGCTGAGCTTCATCCTCAACGATCTCGCGCGGAATGAGCATCTCCGCGAATCGAGTGAGGTGGCGTCGACGATCCAGCGGCGGATGCAGCAGGTGCACCCGGGCCCGAACCGTGGCGTGAAGCAGGCGCTCTTCTCCGTGCTCGTGCGCACCTACATGCCGGCGGTCCTCGTCGAGCTGGGCTTCGGCACCAATCCCTCGGAGGCGCGCTGGATGGCGACGCCGCGGGGGCAGCAGGAGGCGGCGGAGGCGATCGCCGAGGCCGCGGTGGATTACCTGCAGGACTACGACCGCCGCACCCGGACGGCCTCCCGATGAGCGATCTGCGCGTCACCCTCGCGGGGCTCGAGCTCCAGAATCCTGTCCTCCTCGCCTCGGGCACAGCGGCCTATGGCCGTGAGCTCGCCGACGTCATGGACCTCGAGTCACTCGGCGGCTTCGTCACCAAGGCGGTGAGCCTCGAGCCTCGGGTGGGGGCCACGGCGCCGCGCGTCGCCGATTTCCCGGGCGGGATGATCAACGCGGTGGGGCTCGCGAATCCCGGCGTCGATGCGGTGCGGGCCGAGGATCTCCCCTGGATCGCCAGCCACGTCCGGCGGCCGCGCGTCCTCGTGAATGTCGTCGGGAAGGAGGCGCACGAATTCGGCGAGGTCGTCGCGCGGCTCGATGCCGCGCCCGGCTTCCAGGGGTACGAGCTCAATGTGAGCTGCCCCAATGTGAAGCAGGGGGGGATGGAGTTCGGTGCCGATCCCGCCGCACTGGCGCAGGTGATCGGCGGTGCGCGGGCGGCGACCACGAAGCCGATCATCGTGAAGCTCTCCCCGACGCTCGCGCGCATCGGCGAGGTCGCGCAGCAGGCCGTCGATGCCGGTGCCGATGGGATCACGGTGATCAACACGATCCCGGGGGTGGTCGTCGACATCGAGCGGCGCCGTCCGGTGCTCGGCTTCGGTTCCGGTGGCGTGAGTGGGCCCGGACTCCTCGCGGTGGGGGTGCTCGCGACCTGGCGTGTGCGCCAGGCGGTGCGCGTCCCCATCATCGGCGCGGGGGGCGTCCAATCGGCGGAGGATCTCCTGCAGTTCCTCATCGCGGGTGCCTCCGCCGTCGCCATCGGGACGGCCGGGCTCGCCGATCCCAAGCTCCCGCCGCGCATCGTGCGCGATCTCGCGCGGTGGTGCGACCAGCACGGCGTCGCGCGCGTCGCCGACCTCATCGGTACCCTGGAGTGGCCTGCATGACCGCTGACCGCCCCCCCACCGCTCGGTCGCTCCGTGCGCAACCGATCATCGCGCTCGATGTCCCCTCGCTCGAGGCGGCGCTCGCGTTGCTCGGTCGCCTCGGCCCCGAGGCCGACTTCGTGAAGGTGGGGCTGGAGCTCTTCACCGCCGAGGGGCCGCGCGTGGTGGAGCGGCTGCGGCGCGACGGGCGACGGGTGTTCCTCGATCTCAAGCTCCACGACATCCCCAACACGGTGAAGGGCGCCGCGCTGCGGGCCGCCGCGATGGATGTGCAGCTGCTCACCGTCCATGGGTACGGCGGTGCCGCGATGGTGGAGGCGGCGGTCGAAGGAGCCGGGGCGGGGACGGGGATCCTCGTCGTCACCGTGCTCACGAGCTTCGAGCGCAGCGCGCTCGGTGTGGCCCTCGGGCGCGAGGTGCCGGAGCTGGGGGCTGAGGTCGTGCGGCTCGCAGGGGTCGCGAGTGCGGCCCGGGCCCATGGGATCGTCTGCTCAGGGCAGGAGGTGGCCGCGGCGGTGAGCACCTACCCCGAGCTCAGGCCCCTCGTCCCCGGGATCCGCCTCGCCGGCGGGGCTTCCCATGACCAGGCGCGGGTGGTGACTCCGGAGCAGGCGGCAGGGGATGGCGCGACGTATCTCGTTCTGGGACGGGCCGTTACGGCGGCTGAGGACCCGGCGGCGGCCTTAGCCTCAATCCGCGCAACGCTCCAGACCTCAGGTTGACGGCTCAACGCGTTCAGCCTCCAGGTTCCATCAGTCAGCCTGTTCGGTACACGTCAGTCCGGGGCCTTGTGTCAAGGGTCTCCCCCGACTATCCTCCGGGTCTGCCCAAAACGGGGCGGATCAAGCATTTGCGGGCCTTTGGGCCCTCAGACCTTCTGGAGTCCTTCAGTGAAAGTTCGCAGCAGCGTGAAGCCGATTTGCGAGCATTGCAAGGTGGTCAAGCGTGCCGGCGTGACGCGGATCATCTGCAAGCGCAATCCCAAGCACAAGCAGCGGCAGGGGTAATCCACACATGGCACGTATTTCCGGCGTGGACCTTCCGCGCGACAAGAAGGTCGAGATCGGCCTCACCTACATCTTCGGCATCGGCCGCGTCCTCGCGCGTCGCATCCTCGCCAACACCGGGGTCAACCCGGAGCAGCGGATCCGCGACCTCTCGGACGCCGACGTCAACAAGCTCCGTCAGGAGATCGAGAAGCAATATCGCGTCGAGGGGGCGTTGCGCACCGAGGTCGCGATGAACGTGAAGCGCCTGATGGACATCGGGTCGTATCGTGGGACGCGGCATCGCCGTGGCCTCCCGGTCCGTGGGCAGCGCACGCACACCAACGCCCGCACGAAGAAGGGGCCGCGCCGCGCGATCGCGGGGAAGAAGAAGGTGACTAAGTAATGGCTATCGGGAAGAAGACGAAGCGCGTGGTGGACGCCGAGGGCGTGGCGCACGTCAACGCGACGTTCAACAACACGCTGATCACCATCACCGACGCGCACGGCAATGCCGTGTCGTGGGGGACGTCGGGGAAGGCGGGGTTCAAGGGTTCGAAGAAGTCCACCCCGTTCGCGGCGACCGTCGCCGCCGAGCAGTGCGCGCGCGAGGCGATGTCCTCGGGCGTGCGCCGCGTGCATGTGCGGGTGCAGGGGCCAGGGTCGGGTCGCGAGTCCGCCATCCAGGCGCTCGCCGCCGCCGGTCTCCAGGTCAAGTCCATCAAGGACGTGACCCCCATCCCGCACAATGGTTGCCGGCCGCCCAAGCGCCGGAGGGTCTGATCCATGCGTTACACTGGTCCGAGTTGCCGGCAGTGCCGGCGTGAAGGGACGAAGCTCTTCCTCAAGGGCACCAAGTGCTTCACCGAGAAGTGCCCGGTCGAGCGCCGCCCGTACGCCCCTGGCCAGCACGGTCAGAGCACGGCGCGTCGGAAGAAGATGAGCGAGTACGCCAAGCAGCTCCGTGAGAAGCAGAAGATCAAGCGCATCTACGGGCTGAGCGAGCGGCAGTTCCGCAACACGTTCGAGCGCGTCTCGACCCTCCCGGGCGTGACGGGCCACAACCTGCTCGCGGCGCTCGAGAGCCGGCTCGACAACATCGTCTACCGCATGGGCTTCGCGTCCAGCCGCAAGGCGGCGCGTCAGCTGATCCGTCACCGGCATGTCGAGGTGAACGGGAAGTCGGTGGACATCCCGAGCTTCGTCGTGCAGCCGGGGCAGGAGATCCGCGTGCGGCAGCAGTCGCGTGAGCTCGTCCTCGTGAAGGAGGCCCTCGAGGTCGCCGCGCGTGGCGCCTCGCCGGCCTGGATCGCCGTCGACAAGGACACCTGCTCGGGCCGGATGCTCGAGCGTCCGCAGCGGCAGAGCATCCCGATCGCGGCGCAGGAGCAGCTGGTCGTCGAGCTCTACTCGAAGTAAGGCAGGTCGACGGTCCCGGTCCCCTGACGACCGAACGAGCGTGCCGCGCGTCAGGGGCGGGGCACGGCGTCGGTGGCGCGTCATCGCCATCGTGACATTCTCTCTCTAAGGAACCTCTCCATGGCACACACGATCGATCTTCGCGGGCTGGTCCGCCCGCAGCTTGTCGAGATGACGAAGCGCGAGGACCATGCCAACGCGGCCGAGTTCCGGCTCCAGCCGCTCGAGCGCGGCTTCGGCCACACGCTCGGCAACAGCATGCGTCGGATGCTGCTCTCCTCGCTCCGCGGCGCCGCCGTCTGGGGCTTCCGGATTGACGGCGTCCTGCACGAGCATCAGACCATCCCCGGCGTCGTCGAGGATGTCCATCAGATCATCGGCAACCTCAAGACCCTCGTGTTGGCGCTCGACGCCGACGTCGAGGAGGCGGTCCTCCGCCTCAAGGTCAAGAAGGCGGGCGCGGTGACGGCAGGGCAGCTTGAGCTGCCGGCCGGCGTCACGGTCGTCGAGTCGTCCCATCACCTGCTCACGCTACAGGACCCGCGCGAGCTCTCGATCGAGCTGCATGTCAACAAGGGGCGGGGGTATGTGGAGGCCGAGCAGCATCCGGTCGATCGCTCCCTCCCGGTGGACCTCGTCCGCATCGATTCGATCTATTCGCCGGTCAAGCGCGTGAACTTCGCCGTCGCGGAGACTCGCGTCGGGCAGCGCACCGACTACGATCGCCTCACGCTGACGGTCGAGACCGATGGCACCGTGTCGCCCGAGGAGGCGGTGAGCTACGCCGCGGCCCTCGCGCAGACGCACTTCCAGTACTTCGCGAGCTTCGGCTCCTCGGCCGCCGCAGCGGTCGCGGTCCCGGGCGCGGAAGGGAGCTCGGACGCCGCCCGCCTCGCGGAGCTGCTCCGGACGCCGATCGATGACCTCACGCTCTCCGTGCGCTCCGTCAATTCGCTGAAGAACTCCAGCATCCGCTCGCTGGGCGATCTCGTCCGCCAGACCGAGACGCAGATCCTGCAGGTCAAGAATTTCGGCAAGAAGTCCCTCCAGGAGATCGCCGACCTCCTCGAGAAGGAAGGACTCAATTTCGGGATGCGGTTCGAGGAGTCGACGGCAGGCGTCCGGGTGGTCGATTGGGGCACCCCGCCGAGCCGTGCGGCCGCGAACGCGCCCGACGACGAAGAGGATTAGGACCGATGCGTCATCGTAAGGCAGGCCGGAGCCTCCGGCGTACGTCGGAGCAGCGCCTGGCGCTCCTCCGCAATCTCGCGACCTCGCTGATCGAGCAGGGCGCCATCGAGACCACCGAGGCCAAGGCGAAGGAGCTGCGGCCGTTCGTGGAGAAGCTGATCACCAAGGCGAAGTCGGGGACGCTCCACGACCGTCGCCTCGCCGGCCGGCACGTGCAGAAGCGCGCGGCGGCGGACAAGCTCTTCCAGGATGTCGGCCCCAAGCAGGCGGGGCGCACCGGTGGCTACACGCGCATCCTGAAGACCGGGCACCGCAAGGGTGACGGGGCGGATATGGCGCGCATCGAAATCATCCAGGAGGGCTGACCCATGGCCATCCAGCGCAATCGCTGCTACGTCTGCGACAAGGGCGTCGCCCATGGGAACTCCCGCTCGCACGCCAACAACTCGGTGCGCCGCACCTGGAAGCCGAACCTCCAGGTCGCCCGCATCGTCGAGGATGGCAAGGTCATCAAGATCAAGGTCTGCACCCGCTGCCTGAACGCGGGGAAGATCCAGCGGGCCCCGCGCGGGGCCGCGGCCGCGGTCTGAACACGGACCGGGCGTCCATGATCGTCGACGGGGGGAGCGTGGTGCGCTCCCCCCGTTTTGACGCGTGGGGGTGCGGGAGCGTGTCGCGATGAGTGAGACGAAGACCGCGCTCATCACCGGGATCACCGGGCAGGACGGCTCCTACCTCGCAGAGCTCCTTCTCGCAAAGGGCTACCGGGTCGTCGGACTCGTGCGCCGTTCGTCGACCACGCCGTACGATCGCATCGCGCATCTGATCGATCGGATCGAACTCGTCTCGGCCGACCTCCTCGACCAGACCTCGCTCGTCGATGCGATGGCCGATGTCACGCCCGATGAGATCTACAACCTCGCCGCGCAGAGCTTCGTCGCGACCTCGTGGAATCAGCCGGTCCTCACCGGGGAGTTCACGGGCCTGGGGGTGACGCGGATGCTCGAGGCGATGAAGCGCACGGTGCCGAAGGCGCGTTTCTATCAGGCGTCCAGCTCCGAGCAGTTCGGGATGGTGCAGGAGACGCCGCAGCGGGAGAGCACCCCCTTTTATCCGCGCTCGCCGTACGGGGTGGCGAAGGTCTACGGGCACTGGATCACGGTGAACTACCGTGAGTCGTTCGGACTCTACGCGGTGAGCGGGATCCTCTTCAATCATGAGTCGCCTCGGCGCGGACTCGAGTTCGTCACGCGCAAGGTGACCGATGCCGTCGCGCGGATCTCGCTCGGTCAGGCGAAGGAACTGCGGCTCGGGAACCTCGAGGCGCGGCGCGACTGGGGCTTCGCCGGCGATTACGTCGACGCCATGTGGCGCATGCTCCAGAACGAGCGCCCCGCCGATTATGTGATCGGGACGGGGGAGACCTGGACGGTGCGGCAGCTCTGCGAGGCGGCCTTCTCGCATGTCGGGCTCGACTGGCAGCAGTATGTGGTCACCGACCCGCGCTTCGAGCGCCCCGCCGAGGTGGAGCTCCTCGTGGCCGACGCTGCCAAGGCCGAGCGCGAGCTCGGGTGGACGCCGACGGTCCGCTTCCGCGAGCTGGTCCGGATGATGGTCGATGCGGATCTCGCGCGGCATCGCTCGCGCGCCGAGGGAGGGGTCGCGGTCGCAGCGCCGCCGCCGGCCAGGGGCTAAGGTGCGTCGCGCCCTCATCACCGGCGCCGACGGCTTCGTGGGCCAGTGGCTCGCGAAGACGTTGGTGGCTCAGGGCTGGCGGGTCACCGGGACGGCGTGGCGCGGGATCCCAGCCGTCGGCACGCTGACCGCCAAGGAGCAGGCGCAGGTCACCTGGGAGGTCGGGGATCTGACCGCCGCGCGGGATCTGGGGCCGATGCGGGCGCTCCTCCGGCGCGCCACTCCCGACGCGATCTTCCACCTCGCTGGGATGTCGTATGTCCCGACCGTCGGGGACGACCCGGTCACCGCCCTCGAGACCAACGTCGGCGTCGGGATCCGCCTCCTCGAGGCGATGCGGGCCGAGCGGGTGGCGTCGGGGCTCGACCCCACGATCCTCGTCGTCGGGAGCGCGGAGCAGTACGGGCGCCACGCGGCGTCCTCGATGCCCCTCCCCGAGACCACCCCCTGCGCGCCACGCTCGTTCTACGGGGCGACCAAGCAGGCGCAGGAGGAGTTCGCCCTCGCCGCCGCCCGGGCCCATGGGCTTCGGATCATCGCGACCCGCTCCTTCAACCACTGCGGACCGGGGCACGCCCCGATCTTCCTCCTCCCCGCGCTCGTCCAGCGCGTGCGCGAGGCGCGCCGCACCGGGGCCACCACCCTCCCGATCGGGAATACGGAGACGGTGCGGGATTATCTTCATGTGCGGGATGTGGTCGAGGCCTATCTCGCCCTGGTCGAACGGGGGCAGGTGGGGGAGGCCTACAACGTCTGCCGTGGCACGGGCGTCACCGTGGGGGAGGTCGCCGCGTTGGTCATCGTCCGGGCCCACGCGACGGTGCAGTTCGTGCAGGACCCGACCTTGCTCCGGCCCGCGGATGTGCCGGTGCTCGTCGGCCAGAACACCAAGCTGTGCACTCACACCGGGTGGACGCCCACCCGGACCCTGACCGACATCATCGACGATCACCTGCATGCCGCGTCGTGACGACCTGAAGCGCATCCTCCTCATCGGTTCCGGCCCGATCGTCATCGGGCAGGGGGCCGAGTTCGATTACTCGGGCACGCAGGCGGCGAAGGCGCTGCGCGAGGAGGGGTACGAGGTGATCCTCGTGAACTCCAATCCCGCGACGATCATGACCGATCCCGAGCTCGCGGATCGGACCTACATCGAGCCGGTGACCCCGGAGTTCGTGGAGCTGATCATCGCGCGTGAGCGCCCCGATGCGCTGCTCCCCACCATGGGCGGACAGACCGCGCTCAATGTGGCGATGACCCTCCATGAGCGTGGCGTCCTCGAGAAGTATGGTGTCGAGCTTATCGGGGCCAATGCGCGAGCGATCGCGGTCGCCGAGGACCGCAAGCTCTTCGGTGAGGCGATGGAGCGGATCGGATTGCGCTGCCCTCAGGGGCGCATCGCGACCACCTGGGAGGAGGCGCTCGAGATCGCGGAGTGGACGGGGTTCCCCGCGATCATCCGTCCCGCCTTCACCCTCGGGGGCTCCGGCGGTGGGATCGCCTACAATCGCGAGGAGTACGAGCGGATCGTGAAGCGCGGGCTCGCCGAGTCGCCGATCTCGCAGGTCCTCATCGAGCGCTCCCTCATCGGATGGAAGGAGTACGAGCTCGAGGTGATGCGCGACTCCGTCGACAACGTGGTCATCATCTGTTCGATCGAGAACATCGATCCGATGGGGGTCCACACCGGCGATTCGATCACCTGCGCGCCGGCGATGACGCTCTCCGATCGCGAGTACCAGGCGATGCGCGATGCCGCACTCAAGGTGATCCGGGAGATCGGGGTCGCCGCGGGGGGCTGCAACATCCAGTTCGCGGTGAATCCGGCGAACGGCGAGATGGTCGTGATCGAGATGAATCCACGCGTTTCGCGCTCCTCGGCACTCGCCTCCAAGGCCACCGGCTTCGCGATCGCGCGCATCGGGACCAAGCTCGCGGTGGGGTATCGCCTCGATGAGATCCCGAACGACATCACCAAGACCACCCCGGCGAGCTTCGAACCGGTGCTCGACTACGTGGTGGTGAAGGTCCCGCGCTTCGCCTTCGAGAAGTTCCCCGGCGCCGACCCCGTGCTCACGACGCAGATGAAGTCGGTGGGAGAGTCGATGGCGATCGGGCGCACCTTCAAGGAGGCGTTCCAGAAGGGGCTCCGCGCCCTCGAGACGGGGCGCGCCGGCTGGGTGGTCGGTGAGCGGCCGGTCGATGACCGCGTCGCCGACGATTCGCTCGCGGCCGTGGAGCAGGCGCTCGCGAAGCCGGTCCCGGAGCGCGTCTTCCAGATCAAGCGCGCCCTCCTGCATGGGATGTCGGTGGAGGAGCTGCATCGGCGCACGGGCGTCGACCCCTGGTTCCTGCGGCAGTTCGAGGAGCTCGTCGAGGCGGAGCGCGCGTATGCGGCGCTCGCCGAGGTCGATGCGGTGAGCCTCCGCCACATGAAGCGGATGGGGTTCTCGGACCGGCAGCTGGCCGCCCTGCGGAAGGAGACCGAGGGCGCGGCGCGCACGCGCCGGTGGGCGCTCGGTGTGCGGCCGAGCTACAAGATGGTCGATACCTGCGCCGGTGAGTTCCCCTCGAACACGCCATATCTCTATTCGAGCTACGACGAGGAGTCGGAAGCGCCGCGCACCGGGAAGCCCTCGGTGATCATCCTCGGGTCGGGGCCGAACCGGATCGGGCAGGGGGTCGAGTTCGACTACTGCTGCGTCCGCGCCGCGCTCGCGCTCCGTGAGGCGGGGTACGAGACGATCATGGTCAACTCGAACCCCGAGACGGTCTCCACCGACTACGACACCTCGGACAAGCTCTACTTCGAGCCGCTGACCTTCGAGGATGTCCTCGAGATCGTCGAGCGGGAGCAGCCCCTCGGTGTGATCGTCCAGCTCGGTGGGCAGACCCCGCTCAAGCTCGTGAAGCCGCTCGAGGCGGCGGGGGTCAGGATCCTCGGCACCTCGCCCGATGCGATCGATATCGCGGAGGACCGGAAGCGCTTCGAGGCCCTCGCGCGCGAGCTCGGGGTCATGCAGCCCCCCAATGGCACGGCGACGAGCGTCCCTGAGGCGGTGGCGATCGCCGAGCGGATCGGGTATCCGGTGTTGGTCCGGCCCAGCTATGTGCTCGGCGGGCGCGCGATGGAGATCGTCTACGACGAGCCGTCGTTGCGGGAGTACTTCGAACGGGCGGTGCGAGTCTCCGAGGAGCGGCCCGTGCTCGTCGACGCCTTCCTCGAGGATGCGTTCGAGGCGGACGTCGACGCGCTCTCCGACGGGAAGACGGTGGTGATCGGTGGGGTGATGCAGCATATCGAGGACGCGGGGATCCACTCCGGCGACTCGGCCTGTGTGTTGCCGCCGCACCGGATCGCGAAGGAACACCAGGACATCATGCGTGCCCACACCATCGCCTTCGCGAAGGCGCTCGGGGTGGTGGGGCTGATCAATGTCCAGTACGCGGTGAAGGATGGTGTGGTCTATGTGATCGAGGTCAATCCGCGCGCCTCCCGCACGGTGCCGTTCGTGTCGAAGACGATCGGACGCCCGCTCGCCTCGCTCGCGGCGCGCGTGATGCTCGGGGAGACGCTCGAGCAGCTCGGGTACACGCAGGAGATCGTCGCACCGTATGTCGCGGTGAAGGAGGCGGTCTTCCCCTTCACGAAGTTCCGGGAGTTCGATCCGATCCTCGGCCCCGAGATGCGCTCGACGGGCGAGGTGATGGGGATCAGCCGGCACTTCGGTGAGGCCTTCGGCAAGTCCCAGCTCGCGGCGGGGAACGGTCTCCCACGCGAGGGACATGTGATGCTCACCGTGAACAAGAGCGATAAGGCGGGGGCGGTGCCGATCGCGCGGCGCTTCCGCGACATGGGGTTCGGGCTCGTCGCCACGCATGGCACCGCCGACCATCTCGAGTCGGTGGGGATCGCGTCACGTCGGGTCTTCAAGGTGAGCGAGGGGCGTCCCCATGGGATCGATCTCATGGTCAATGGGGAGATCCAACTGCTGATCAATACGCCGCTCGGGAAGAGCGCGCAGCGTGACGACTATTCGATGCGGCAGGCGGCGGTCGCGAATCGCGTGCCGTATACCACCACCCTGTCCGGCGCCGATGCGGCCTGTGCGGCCATCGAGTCGGCTCGCGCACATCCCGCGAGCGTGAAGTCGCTCCAGGAATGGCAGGCGGAGCTGCGATGAGTACCGCACCGACCATCCATGAATCGGCGTATGTCGACGAGGGGGCGATCGTCGGCGAGGGGACGCGCATCTGGCACTTCTGCCATGTGAATCCGGGCGCCGTGATCGGTGCACGGTGTTCCCTTGGGCAGAATGTGGTGGTGATGAGCGGGACGCGGATCGGGGACAACGTGAAGATCCAGAACAACGTCTCGATCTACGAGGGGGTAGAGCTCGAGGACGATGTGTTCTGCGGCCCGTCGATGGTGTTCACGAATGTCATGAATCCGCGGAGCCATGTGAGCCGCAAGCATGAATACCAGCGGACCCTCGTGAAGCGTGGGGCGAGCATCGGGGCCAACGCGACGGTCGTCTGCGGCGCGACGCTCGGTGAGTACTGCTTCATCGGCGCTGGCGCGGTCGTGACGAAGGATGTGCTGCCGTACGCGTTGATGGCCGGGGTGCCGGCGCGGCGGATCGGGTGGATGTGTCAGTGCGGGGAGAAGCTGGAGAAGAGCGCCGAGGGAGGCGCGGCGTGGCACTGCCCGGTCTGTCGGGCGCGCTATGCGGCGTCGGGGGAGGGGATCGCCCCCGTGGCGCCCCGGGAAAGGGCCTGATGTCGGCCTCGCGCGCGGCATTCCGGGTCGCCCTCGTCGGGTGCGGGCGGATCAGCGCGAATCACGTCGAGGCGATCGCCAAGATCGACGGCCTCACCCTCACGGCGGTCTGCGACACCGATGCGACGCGCGCACGAGCCGCGGGCGAGCGGATCGGGGTCCCCTGGTACTCCGACTACGCGACGATGCTCGCCGAGGCGCCGATCGATCTGGTGACCGTCGCGACGCCTTCGGGGCTGCATCCGGAGCACGGGATCCTCGCGGCGCGCGCGGGGAAGCATGTCATCAGCGAGAAGCCGATGGCGATCTCGCTCGAGGGGGCCGATGCGCTGATGCGCGCCTGCGATGAGGCGGGGGTCCGGCTCTTCGTCGTGAAGCAGAATCGGTTGAATGCCACCATCCAGCTCCTGCGGCGTGCGGTGGAGAAGGGGCGGTTCGGCAAGCTCTACATGGGGAACGCCACTGTCCGGTGGGCGCGGCCGCAGGAGTATTACGACCAGGCGCCCTGGCGTGGGACCTGGGCACTCGATGGTGGCGCCTTCATGAACCAGGCCTCGCACTATGTGGACCTCATGCAGTGGATGATGGGGCCGGTGCGCAGCGTGATGGCGAAGACGGCCACGATGGCGCGCCGGATCGAGGCGGAGGACACGGGGGCGGCGATCGTGACCTTCGAGAGCGGGGCGATCGGGGTCATGGAGGTCACCATGCTGACCTATCCGAAGAACCTCGAGGGGTCGTTCACCCTGCTCGGGGAGAAGGGGACGGTCCGGATCGGCGGGACCGCGGTGAATCGGATCGACCACTGGGAGTTCGCCGAGTACGACGACGATGACCGGCTGGTGGAGGCGGCGAACACGGCCCCCCCCTCGGTCTACGGCTTCGGGCATGAGCCCTACTACCGGAACGTCCTTCAGGCCCTGCGCGGGGAGACGACGCCGGATACCGATGGGGCCGCCGGTCGGAAGTCGTTGGAGCTCATCGTGGGGATCTATGAATCGGCGCGGACGGGGCGCGAGGTCACCCTCCCGATTCGTTGACGGGGCGGGGGCGGGGCGGCGATATTTAACTGCTTGGCATCATTGCACTTCCGCCGCCTTTTCCCTCTGCTGAGATCTTGCCGAACATGGCTGTCCCGCTTCTCGATCTGAAGGCACAGCACGCGACGATCCGGGATGAGGTCCTCCCGGGCCTCATCCAGCTCATCGACGATCAGGCCTTCATCCTCGGCGCCCCGGTGGGCGCGCTCGAGTGCGAAGTGGCTGGGCTCTCCCAGACGCGGTATGCGGTGGGGTGTGCGAACGGGACCGATGCGATCCTGATCGCGCTGCGCGCCCTCGATATCGGACGTGGGGACGAGGTCATCACATCGCCCTTCACCTTCTTCGCGACCGCCGGCACGATCCACAACGTCGGGGCGACCCCGGTCTTCGTGGACATCGATCCCGCGACCTACAACATCCGCCCCGACCTCGCGGCCGCGGCCGTCACGTCGAAGACCAAGGCCGTGATCCCCGTCGATCTCTTCGGGCAGATGGCGGCGATCGAGGAGATCCGGCGCTTGCTCCCGTCGATGCCGATCATCGAGGATGCGGCGCAGAGCATCGGGGCGCGTCGGAAGATCGATGGGGCGTGGGTGATGGCGGGGCAGGCGGCGACCATCGGGACCTTCTCCTTCTTCCCCTCCAAGAACCTCGGCGGCTACGGGGATGGCGGGATGATCGTCACGCAGGACGAGGCGATCTTCAAGCGGTTGCAGCGCCTGCGCACGCATGGCTCGGTGCAGACCTACCTCCACGAGGAGGTGGGGTACAACTCGCGCCTTGATGCGTTGCAGGCGTTGGTGCTGAGCGCCAAGCTCCCGCATCTCGCGGCGTGGAGTGCCAAGCGTCGGGAGAACGCCGCGTTCTACACGCAGGCCTTCGCCGACATCGCGGAGATCGTCCCGCCGTTCATCGATCCTGCCAACGAGTCGATCTTCAACCAGTACACGATTCGTGTCGCGCGGCGCGACGAGCTCAAGTCGCATCTCGCCGCGAAGGGGATCGGTCACTCGGTCTACTATCCCCTCCCGCTCCATCTGCAGCCCTGCTTCGCCTACCTCGGGTACCGTGAGGGGAGCTGCCCCGAGGCGGAGCAGGCGGCGAAGGAAGTCGTGTCGCTCCCGGTCTTCCCGGAGCTCACCGGGGCGCAGCGCGACGAGGTGGTCGCCGCGGTCCGTGGGTTCTTCGGGAAGTAAGACCAGGCGACCGGCATGTCCGCGCAGCAGACCCTCCTCTCCCGCATCGGGGATCGCTCAGCGGTCTCCGCTGTGATCGGCTTGGGCTATGTGGGGCTCCCGCTCGCGATGGAGCTCTGCGAGACCGGGTTCACGGTCGTCGGCTTCGATGTGAGTGAGCGCGTCTGTGCGCTCCTGATGCGGGGCGAGTCGCACATCCAAGACGTGCCGGCAGCGCAGGTCGCGAAACACGTGGCCTCCGGGAAGTTCCTCGCGACCACCGATGCCACGCGGCTCGCATCGGCGGACACGATCTCGATCGCCGTCCCGACTCCGCTCGCCAAGACCCGCGACCCCGACATGTCGTACGTGGTCGCCGCCGCGGAGACGGTGAGCGCACAGGCGCGGGTGGGGATGCTGATCGTGCTGGAGAGCACCACCTACCCGGGGACGACGCGCGAGCTCCTGCAGCCGCGCCTCGAGGCGCGTGGACTCGTGATCGGGCGCGATCTCTTCCTCGCCTTCAGCCCTGAGCGGGTCGATCCAGGGAACCCGGTCTATCACACGAAGAACACGCCGAAGGTCGTCGGCGGGATCACGCCGGCCTGTACCGAGGTCGCGACCGCCTTCTACGCCTCGACGATCGACACCGTGGTCCCGGTGTCGTCACCGGAGGCCGCGGAGCTGGTGAAGCTCCTCGAGAACACCTTCCGCTCGGTGAACATCGGGCTCGTCAACGAGATGGCGATCGTCTGTGATCGGCTAGGCGTCGACATCTGGGAGGTCATCGAGGCGGCGGCGACCAAGCCCTTCGGCTTCATGAAGTTCACGCCGGGCCCGGGGATCGGGGGGCACTGCATCCCGCTCGATCCGCACTACCTGGCGTGGAAGATGCGGTCGCTCAACTATAAGACGCGCTTCATCGACCTCGCGAGCGAGGTCAACTCGTCGATGCCCGACTTCGTGGTGGACAAGGTCGCCTGGGCGTTGAACGACGAGGGGAAGGCGGTGAAGGGGAGTGCCATCCTCGTCCTCGGCGTGGCGTACAAGCGCGACATCGATGATATGCGCGAGAGTCCAGCGCTCGATGTGATGCGGCGGTTGGAGGAGCGTGGGGCACGGGTGCAGTACCACGACCCACACGTCGCGCGCTTCCAGGAGGATGGGCACGCGATGGCGAGTGTCCCGCTCACGCCGGAGTTGTTGGCCGCTGTCGACGCGGTGGTGATCATCACCGACCACTCGTCGGTGGACTACCGGAATATCGGCGCGCATGCCGCGCTCGTCGTCGATACGCGAAATGTCATGGCGTCGCTCGGGGCCACCCGCGCGCGCGTCGTGACGCTGACCTCATCGCGCCCGGTCATGGGCGCCGCTACGGAGTGATGGCATGAAGGTGACGGTGGTGGGGACCGGCTATGTGGGCCTGGTCGTGGGCGCCTGTCTCGCCGAGACGGGGAACGACGTGATCTGCGGTGATGTCGATGCCAAGAAGATCGAGGGGCTCAAGCAGGATGTCCTCCCGATCTACGAGCCCGGGCTCGAAGAGTACGTCCATCGCAATCGCGTCGCGGGGCGCCTGACCTTCACGACCGATATCCCCGCGGCGATCGCCGCTGCCGATGTGATCTTCATCGCGGTAGGGACCCCGCCAGATGAGGACGGCTCCGCCGACCTCAAACATGTGCTTGCCGTCGCCGATCAGATTGGGAAGCACGCCGTCCGCGAGGTGGTGGTCGTCACCAAGTCCACCGTGCCAGTCGGGACCGCAGAGAAGGTCGCCGAGGCGATCCGTCCGCATGCCAAGGTCCCGTTCCACATGTGTTCGAACCCCGAGTTCCTCAAGGAAGGGGCCGCGGTCGACGATTTCATGAAGCCCGATCGTGTGGTCATCGGCGTGGCGAGCGACGTCGCGCGGGAGCGGATGGGGGAGCTCTACGCGCCCTTCGTGCGCACCGGCAAGCCGATCATCTTCATGGACATCCCCTCGGCGGAGATGACCAAGTACGCGGCCAATGCGATGCTCGCGACGCGCATCTCCTTCATGAACGAGATCGCGAACCTCTGTGAGCGGGTCGGGGCGAACGTCGATCTCGTACGGAAGGGGATCGGGAGCGATACGCGGATCGGACCCGCCTTCCTCTTCCCAGGCCCTGGCTACGGGGGCTCCTGCTTCCCGAAGGATGTGAAGGCGCTCATGCGCACCTCGGAGGAGCGGGGCGCCCCGATGGGGGTGCTCAAGGCGGTCGAGGAGGCGAACGAGCGGCAGAAGCATCGGCTCTTCGAGAAGGTGAGCACGGCCTTCGGCGGGGCGCTCCGCGGCAAGCGAATCGCGCTCTGGGGGCTCGCCTTCAAGGCGAACACCGATGACATGCGCGAGTCGCCGGCCCTCGTCCTCATCGACGAGCTCCTCGCAGCGGGGGCGACCGTCGTCGCGCACGATCCGGCGGCGATGCACGAGACGCAGCGGCGGATCGGGGACCGGATCACCTACGCGGAATCGAACTACGCCGCCGCCGAGGGGGCGGATGCGCTGGTGATCGTCACCGACTGGAACGAGTACCGCTTCCCTGACTTCGCACGGGTGAAGGCGGCGCTCAAGCGCCCGGTGCTGATCGACGGCCGCAATCTCTACGATCCGGCGAAGATGCAGGCGCTGGGCTTCACCTACCGCTCGATCGGGCGGGGGGCCGAGTGAGGGTCCTCATCACGGGCGCCGCGGGCTTCCTCGGGAGCCATCTCGCCGACCGCTTCCTCGCGGATGGCCACGAGGTGGTCGGGCTCGACAACTTCCTGACCGGCCGGCCGGAGAACATCGCGCACCTCATGGGGCACGAGCGCTTCGCCTTCATCCGCCACAACATCTCCGAGTACACCTACGTCTCGGGTCATCTCGATGGGGTGTTGCACTTCGCCTCCCCCGCGAGCCCGGTCGATTACCTCGAGCTCCCGATCCAGACGTTGAAGGTCGGTTCGCTCGGGACGCACAACGCCCTTGGGCTCGCGCTGGCCAAACAGGCGCGCTTCCTCCTCGCCTCGACCTCCGAGGTGTATGGCGATCCGCTCGTGCATCCGCAGCCGGAATCGTACTGGGGGCATGTGAACCCGATCGGGCCGCGCGGATGCTACGACGAGGCGAAGCGCTTCGCCGAGGCGATGACGATGGCCTATCATCGGGCGCAGGGGGTAGACACGCGGATCGTCCGCATCTTCAACACGTACGGCCCTCGTATGCGCCCGGGCGACGGGCGCGTCGTTTCGAATTTCATCGTGCAGGCGTTGCGTGGCGAACCGCTCTCCATGTACGGCGACGGCTCGCAGACCCGCTCCTTCTGCTACGCGTCCGACGAGGTGGAGGGGATCTATCGCCTCTTCCTCAGCGAGGAAGGGATGCCGGTCAATATCGGGAACCCGAACGAGTTCACCGTGCGGGAGCTCGCTGAGCTGGTGATCGAGCTGACGGGCTCGTCTTCCACGATCGAATCCCTGCCGCTCCCAGCTGACGACCCCAAGGTCCGTCAGCCGGACATCACGCGGGCCAAGGCCATCCTCGGCTGGGAGCCCACCGTGCAACTCCGCGAGGGGTTGCTGCGTACCATTGAGTACTTCCGCACCCTCCCTGGGACGGCGCGGCTCCAACCCCCGACCTGATGCGTCGCTCTCTCCTGTTGGTCGTCGGTCTCACGCTCGTCTCCGTTGGATGCTTCCGTGCCTTCAACGTGCGGAACTATCCGACCTCGATCTCGCTCTTCGAGGCGGGGCTCGAGCGCTACGACGCCGAGAAGTACACCGATGCGGCCAACGCCTTCGAGCGGCTGACCCTCGACCTGCCGAGTCGCGACTCGCTCCTCCCCCGCGCGCACTGGTACCTCGGGCAGTCGCGACTCAAGCGCGATGAGCGCCTCTTGGCGGCCCAGGCCTTCATCCGGTTGGCCGAGAGCTTCCCCAACGACTCGTTGGCGGATGATGCGCTCTATGCGTCGGGGCAGTCCTACCTCGGCCTCTGGCCGAACGCAGCGCTCGATCCGCAGTATGGGCTCCTCGCGCAGACGCAGTTCCGGCTCCTCGTGGGTGTCTATCCGGACTCCCCGATGGCCGACTCCGCGACGGCAGCGCTCGAGGCCCTCGACGAGCGCTTTGCGACCAAGGACTACGAGACCGGGATGCACTACCTGCGCCGCAAGGCGTACGACTCGGCGATCCTCTACTTCAAGGACGTGGTGAAGGGGTGGCCGGAGTCCGATCGCGCCCGTCAGGCGATGGTGCGGATGGTCGAGATCTACCGCCTCCCGATCCTCAACTATACGGATGACGCCGAGGAGGTCTGTGTGACGCTCCGCGCCGCCTATCCGAAGGACCTCGACGTGCTGCGCCTCTGCAAGCTCCCGACCGCAACGGACGGCATGCCGTCGTCTGCCACTCGGCCACCGCGCCCGTAAACCCGGTGGGGGAGCGCCTCGGCATCCTCGGCGGGACCTTCGATCCCCCGCACATCGGCCATCTCCTCCTGGCGTACGGCGCGATCGAGCAGCTCGCGCTCGATCGGCTCATCCTGGTCCCGGCCCGTCGGCAACCGCTGAAGGCTGAGGTGGCGATCACCGATCCGGCGCATCGTCTGGCCATGGTCCGATGCCTCGCGGAGATGGATCCCCGGCTCCACGTCGATGCCCTCGAGCTCGATCGGCCCGGGTTATCTTTCACGGTCGACACGCTCCGCGCGTATCGGGCGCAGTGGCCCGAGGCGGCGCTCCATCTGCTCCTCGGGGCGGATGCCGCGCGGACCTTCGCGCAGTGGCGCGCGCCGGCGGAGGTCGCCGGCTTGGCGCGGGTGGTCATCTGCACGCGAGGGGAGGAAGCGATGCCTGCCGCGCCGGCGGGGATCGCGTGGGACCGGCTGGCGACCCGACGGGTCGATGTGTCGGCGACGGAGGTCCGCGCGCGGGTGCGGGCGGGGCTCTCGATCCGTGGCTTCGTCACGGAGGCCGTGGCCGCGTACATCGCGGCGCATGGGTTGTATCGTACCACCACCGAGTGAGACCGGATGTTCAAGACCCTGCTGGCGAAAGTGATCGGGACGCGGCACCAACGCGAACAGAAGCGGGTGCAGCCGATCGTCGACGAGATCAATGAGATCGGCGCGCGGGTGCGCGACCTCTCCGATGCTGACCTGCGGGCGCAGACCACCACCTTCCGGGCGGCGATCGCCGAGGCGACCGAGGCGCTGCGCGGACGGATCGAGGCGCTGAAGGCGGAGAAGCATGCGGCGGTCGATGTCGCCGCACGCGAGGCGATCGATCTGCAGTTGTCCGGCGCCGATGGGCAGGGAGGGCTCGAGCACGAGTACCGCGAGGCGATCAAGGGGGTGCTGGACGAGATCCTCCCCGAGGCTTTCGCCACCGTGCGTGAGGCGGCGCGTCGCCTCGTGGGGACCACCGTGGTGGTGACCGGGCGCGATCTCCCCTGGGACATGGTGCACTACGACGTCCAGATGGTGGGCGGCATCCAGCTCCACCTCGGACGCATCGCGGAGATGGCGACGGGCGAAGGGAAGACCCTCGTCGCGACGCTGCCGCTCTATCTCAATGCCCTCCCGGGTCGCGGCGCGCATCTCGTCACGGTCAATTCGTATCTGGCACGGCGCGATTCCCAGTGGATGGGGCACCTCTTCCGGTGGCTGGGCCTCACGGTCGGGTGTCTCGATGACACCGAGCCAGGGACCCCGGAGCGCCGCGCCGCCTACGCCTGTGACATCACGTACGGCACCAACAACGAGTTCGGGTTCGATTATCTGCGCGACAACATGGTCGTCTCGCTCGATCAGCGCGTGCAGCGTCCGCACATCTTCGCCATCGTCGACGAGGTCGACTCGGTCTTGATCGATGAGGCGCGGACCCCGCTCATCATCTCAGGCCCGGTGGGGAACGAGGGGGATCGCGCCTACGCCGAGCAGAACCACGCGATCACCCGCCTGGTGCGGAAGCAGACCGAGCTGGTGAACGATCTCGTGGCCAAGGGGGAGCGTGCCCTGGCGGAGGCCGAGGGCGGCGTCGCATCCAAGGGGGCCGCGCCGCGCAAGGAGGCAGGTCTCCTCTTCTACCAGGCGCGCCTCGGCGGCCCGAAGAACAAGCGCCTCCTCAAGGCGATGCAGGAGACGGGGGTCAAGCAGCTGATCCAGGAGGCGGAGCTCGCCCATCTCGCGGATCGCAAGCTCCCGCCCGCCAAACAGGAGTACCGCCACATCGAGGAGGACCTGCTCTTCGTCCTCGACGAGAAGGGGCACTCGGTCCATCTCACCGATCGTGGGGTCGACTTCCTCTCGCCGGACCAGCACGACGAGTTCGTCCTCCCGGACATCGCGACGGCGATCGGGCGGCTCGAGAAGGATCTCGCCCTGGATGCGGCCGCTCGCCTCGAGGCGCGGCGGCAGATCGAGACCGAGTACGCGCTCAAGTCGGAGAAGCTGAACATCGTCCACCAGCTCCTGCGCGCCCACGCCCTGTACGAGAAGGACGTGAATTACGTCGTACAGGATGCGCAGGTGCTGATCGTCGACGAGTTCACTGGCCGTACCATGCCGGGCCGTCGCTGGAGCGAGGGGCTCCATCAGGCGGTGGAGGCGAAGGAGGGGGTGCAGGTGAAGGGGGAGACGCAGACCCTCGCCACCATCACCATCCAGAACTACTTCCGCCTCTACGAGAAGCTCGCGGGTATGACCGGGACCGCGGAGACCGAGGAGACGGAGTTCTTCCAGATCTATGGGCTCGAGGTCGCGGTGATCCCGACCAACCGCGCGATCGTGCGCGAGGATCGGCACGACCTCGTCTACAAGACACGGCGCGAGAAGTACAACGGGATCGTCGAGGAGACCCGCCGCCTCCATGGGCTCGGCTTCCCGGTCCTCGTCGGCACGACGAGCGTCGAGGCCTCGGAGACCCTCTCGCGACTCTTCCAGCGCGGCGGCCTCCCGCACAACGTCCTCAACGCCAAATACCATCAGCGCGAGGCGGAGATCGTCGCCCTCGCGGGGCAGCCGGGCGCGATCACCATCGCCACCAACATGGCGGGCCGCGGGACCGACATCAAACTCGGGGCCGGCGTGCGCGAGGCGAAGGCCTCCACCGTGAAGGACCCGGACGGCAAGGAGCAGAGCGTCACCGAGCCGGGCGGGTTGCACATCATCGGGTCGGAGCGGCATGAATCGCGGCGCATCGATCGTCAGCTGCGCGGTCGCGCGGGGCGTCAGGGGGATCCGGGGAGCTCGCAGTTCTTCCTCTCCCTCGAGGACGACCTGATGCGGCTCTTCGGGTCGGACCGGATCGCGCGGCTCATGGATTCGCTCGGTGCGCAGGAGGGGGAGGTCCTCACGCATCCCCTCATCACGCGCTCGATCGAACAGGCACAGAAGCGGGTCGAGCTCCAGAACTTCCAGTCGCGCAAGCGCCTGCTCGACTATGACGACGTGATGAATCAGCAGCGCGAGGTGATCTACTCGCTTCGCTCGTTCGCGCTCGATGCCGGCGAGGAGCTCCGTGGTGAGGCGGAGCGCATGGTCGGGGCGGCCGTCGCGCGGCGGGTCGAGATGGAGCTCGGCGAGGCGGAGTCCCCCGAGGCGTGGGATCTCGCCCTCGTCCGGCAGGAGCTCCTGATGCAGTACCTGCTTCAGGTGCCCGCCTTCGAATCGGAGGATCGACTCCCGGCCACGCTGGCCGCCGCACAGGAGGCGGCGACCGAGGCGGCCACGACGGCGTTCCATGCGAAGATCGACTCGCTCGGTGAGTTCGCGTCGCGCCTCCTCTCCCTCGTGATGCTCAACGTCCTCGACGAGAAGTGGAAGGACCATCTCTACGACCTCGATCAGCTGCGCGCCGCCATCGGTTATCGGTCGTGGGGGCAGAAGGACCCGCTCGTGGAATACAAGCAGGAGGCCTTCTCGATGTTCGAGGACCTCATGCGCGACATCCAACACACCTTCGCGGAGCGCTTCCTCAAGGTGCAGCTCGTCTTCGAGCCGCCGCCGAGCGCCTCTGCGCCGTCGCCGGTGGCGGAGGCCCCGCGCACCTTCGATCCGTTCGGCGTCGCGACCCCGCCCGCTGCGCCAGTGGAGCCGCCGGCGCCGCGCGTCGTCGGGGCAGGGCGAGGAGTCACCAACCTCGATGGGCCCGGTGCCGCATCGACGGGGGAGTTCGCCGACGTCGGCCGGAACGATCCCTGCCCCTGCGGGAGCGGGAAGAAGTTCAAGAAGTGCCACGGGGCGTGAGCGGGCGGTAATCGCGCCTGATCGCGGTGATCGTCTGGTGAGGGGGCGAGGGCTCGTACGAGCTTTCGCCCCCGTTCGCATCCAAACGGTGTTGGGCCCGGTGATCGTCGGAGCGACACTGGCCCCATGCCCTCCGTCCTCGAACTCCCCCCGGCCGATCGCCCTCGCGAGCGTCTCCGTGCCCTTGGCGCCCAGTCTCTGACCACGAGCGAGCTCCTCGGGCTCCTCTTGGGTTCCGCCCCGAGTGGCTCGAGTACGACCGAGGTCGCCGCAGCGCTCTTGGCGCGCGCCGGTGGGTCGTTGCGGCGGCTCGGGCAATTGCCACTGGCGACCCTCGCCGAGCTCCCCGGCCTCGGGGAGACGCGCGCCCTCGCGGTGCAGGCGGCATTGGAGGTCGGGCGACGCCTCGCGGGGGAGGGGGTGGTCGAAGGGGAGCCGATGCGCGGACCGCGCGATGTCTGGCGCTACTTCGCCCCGCGTCTCGAGGGACTCCCCGTGGAGGAGTTCCACGTCGCGATCCTCGACAGCCAGCACCGACTCGAACGGGATGTGCTGATCAGTCGGGGGATCCTGAATGGCTCGCTCGTCCACCCCCGAGAGGTCTTCCGCGAGGCGATCGCGGAGCGGGCGGCCGCACTGGTCCTGGTGCACAACCATCCCTCGGGGGATCCCACGCCCAGTCCCGATGACCGTGAGGTCACGGCCCAGCTCGTCGCGGCGGGCCGGCTCCTCGATATCCCGGTCCAGGACCACATCGTCATCGGGCGAGGGCGCTACCTCTCCTTCGCGGAGGCGGGGCTGTTGTAGGCGGGGCGGCTGGAGGCGGGGGGGGACCCGAGGGGGCGGCGCCGGGCGCGCTTGCACCTTTTCCCTCGGTCGGCGATATAACGAGATATGACCGCCGCGCCGCCCCTGATCGACATCATCCCGGGCTGGGATCTCCGGGACTCGGAGGTCGCCGGGCGGCTCGATGCCGACCTGCTCGGGCGGGCCTACCGCTTCAGCGAGAAGGCACATGTGGGGCAGACGCGCCTCAACGGCGATCCGTATGTGACGCACTGCGTGGAGGTCGCGCGGATCCTGGCGGAGCTCCACCTCGATTCGGTGACCGTCGCGAGCGGGCTGATCCACGACGTCGTCGAGGACACCGGGCGCACGGTCGAGGATGTGGAGCGCGAGTTCGGGCGGGAGATCGCGCAGATCGTCGATGGGCTGACCAAGATCGGTCACCTCCCGATGGCGTCGCGCGAGGAGCGGCAGGTGGAGAGCTATCGGAAGCTCCTCCTCTCGGTCGCCAAGGATGCCCGCGTCATCCTGGTCAAGCTCGCCGATCGTCTGCATAACATGCGGACCCTCGAGTGGATGCCCGAGGAGAAGCGGCGGCGCATCGCGCTCGAGACGCGGGACCTCTATGCGCCGATGGCGCACCGCTTCGGTCTCGCGGCGATGAAGGCGGAGCTCGAGGACCTCGCCTTCAAGTGGCTCGAACCCGACGAGTACAAGGCCCTCGCCAAGCTGATCGCCGAGAAGCGGGCCGCACGGGATTTGCGCATCGCCGAGATGATCGAGCCCCTCGAGGCGACCCTCCGCGAGAACCAGGTGCGTGTGCATGAGGTGAACGGCCGGCCCAAGCATCTCTGGTCGATTTATAAGAAGATGCAGAAGCGGGATGTACCCTACGATGAGATCTACGATCTCTACGCCATCCGCGTCCTCGTCGACAGCGTCCCGGAGTGCTATCACGCGCTCGGCGTGGTCCATGGCGCGTGGACCCCGCTGCAGGAGCGGATCAAGGACTACATCGCGCAGCCGAAGTCGAACGGGTATCAGTCGCTCCACACCACGATCTTCGGCCCGCGCGGGACCCTCTTCGAGATCCAGATCCGCACGCGTGACATGCACCGCACGGCGGAGTACGGCATCGCCGCGCACTGGCTGTACAAGGAGGGGGAGAAGGGGAGTCGCGACCTCGATCGTCACCTCTCCTGGTTCCGGCAGGTGCTCGAGCTTCAGCTCGACGCCGAGACGCCCGACCAGTTCCTCGAGTTCCTGAAGCTTGATCTCTATCAGGATGAGATCTTCGTCTTCACGCCGAGCGGGGACGTGATCCAGTTGCCGAAGGGGGCGACGCCGATCGACTTCGCCTTCGCGGTGCATACGCAGGTGGGGCTCCACACGCAGGGCGCGCGGGTCAATGGCCGCATCGTGCCGCTCTCGCGCGAACTCCGGAACTCCGAGACGGTCGAGATCATCCGCTCGCCAGCGGCGCGCCCCAACCGCGATTGGTTGGCCCATGTCCGCACGGGGCGCGCGCGGCACAAGATCCGCCAGTGGCTCCGGAACGAGGAGCAGAAGACCTTCGTCGCCGTCGGGCAGGAGATCCTGGACCGCGAGCTCCGCCGCCGGCGGCATCCGAAGCTTGGCGAGGCCGAGCTTCGGACGATCGCGGCGGGGCTCAAGCTGCCCACCATCGAGCATGTGCTGGCGGCGATCGGGTCGGGGGACATCGGGGTGACGGCGGTGCTCAAGGCCCTGCACCCGGAATTGGACGAGACGCAGGAGGTCGCGCTTCGCCCGAGTCCGATCGAGCGGCTGATCGACCGGATGCGCCGCCCCGGCACCTCGCGTGGGTTGCGGATCCAAGGGGCTGATGGGCTGATGGTGCGCTATGCCCAGTGCTGCCAGCCGGTGCCTGGGGATACCGTCGTCGGCTATGTCACGCGCGGTCGCGGGGTGAGCATCCATCGTGGGGACTGCCCGAACCTCCTCGTCCTGGTGCACGAGCCGGAGCGGCGGCTCGAGATCGACTGGCAGGAGAGTGCGGGGGAGCGCTTCGTGATCCGGCTCGCCATCGAGGGGCAGGATCGCCGCGGGCTCTACGCCGATCTCGCGACGGCGGTCAGCGCGGCGGGCACCGACATCCGGTCGCTCGAACTCAAGACCATCGACGGGCGCGTGGCGGGCGCCGCGCTCGTCGAGGTGGAGAACCTCGCCCACCTCGAGCGGATCATCAATGCCGCGCGCCGGGTGAAGGGCGTCAGCTCCGTGGCGCGACGGGAACGCCTCACCGACGGCGACGGTTAACCTCCGCAGCACACATGGCGCGCGCGCCCGGCCTGCGCCTCGACTCCCCCACCTCGGCCCCATCCGACATGTACGCTGCGATCCTGCACACGCACAACGCCCTCCGATGGCTCGTCCTCGTCGCGGGGATCCTCGCCGTCCTGCGCACGCTGCAGGGCCTGAACGGGACGACCCCGTTCGCGGCGGCCCGCCGGTTGGGACTCACGTTCACGGCCGCCCTGCATCTGCAGGTCATCACCGGGCTCACCCTCTTCGTGGTCAGCCCACTCATCCAGGCGGCGATGGGGGATATGCCAGGGACGATGAAGAATGCGCCGCTGCGATTCTTCATCGCCGAGCACCCGACGTTGATGGTGGTCGCCGCGATCGTCGCGACCATCGGGGGGATCGTCGCGAAGAACGCCCCGGATGATGCCAAGCGCCACCGAAAGGCCTTGGCCTTCACGGTGGCGACGTTGGCGTTGATCTTTGCCGGCATCCCCTGGGATCGTCCCTGGATGCCGGGGCAGTGAGCTCCGGCGTCCTCGAGCGGACGCCGGCACGCTGACTCAGATCAGGAATTCGGCGGGGGACCGGCCCTCGGCGACCAGGGCCGCGAGCCAACGCGGCTGCTTCCCGCGGCCCGACCAGACCTCGCCATTCGGCCCACGGTACTTGGCCGGGACCTTGCCCCCCTTCGCCGCGCCGCGCGTGCCGGCCTTCTTGGCCTTGGCGCTGGCGCCCTTCTTGGTCGCTTTTGCCGGCCGTCCGCGCTTCCCGGCCTTCTTCGCTGCCTTCTTCGCCGCCTTCTTTTTGCCCCGCGTCGACGGACGGCCGACCTTGCCCTTCCGCCCGCGGCGCGCGCCGACCCCCGCCGCGAGATCCTGGAGCGTCAGCCCGAGGCGCTCGAGCGCCTCGGAGATAAAGCCCAGCGCCGCGGCACGGGTCTCGCGTTGCTGGGTCTCGATGCGCTCCAGCTTGGACTGGAGTTCATGTATCTTCTCACGAATGACGTCTGGGACGGCCGAGCGAGCCATGAGGGGGTCCGGTGGAAGGGGATCGACGGCGCCATATCGGGCGCGGGATAATCGAGAGATAATCGATAACGCATTATCTCCCACGATGCCATCCGTGGCGTGGAACGTCCGATGACCCTCCTCTCCGTCCACGCGCCGTTCCAACCCGCTGGGGACCAGCCCCGGGCCATCGCGGAGCTCTCCGCCGGGCTCGTGCGCGGCGATCGCTTCCAGACCCTCCTCGGCGTCACTGGCTCCGGGAAGACGATGACGATGGCGCACGTCATCGCCGCGCATGGACGTCCGGCGCTCGTCCTCTCGCACAATAAGACCCTCGCCGCCCAGCTCTACGGAGAGCTGAAGGGCTTCTTCCCGCAGAACGCCGTCGAGTACTTCATCTCGTACTACGACTACTACCAGCCCGAGGCCTACGTCCCCGCCTCGGACACCTACATCGAGAAGGACGCCTCCATCAATGAGGACATCGATCGCCTGCGGCTCCGCGCCACCTCCTCGCTGATGGAGCGCGAGGACGTGATCATCGTCGCCACCGTCTCCGCGATCTATGGCCTCGGCGATCCGGAGACCTATCGGCAGGCGATGGTGACGTTGCAGGTGGGACAGACGATCGCCCGCGACGAGATCCTGCGGGCGCTCGTGCGGATCCAGTACGGCCGCAACGACGTGAACTTCGAGCGTGGGACCTTCCGCGTCCGCGGCGACACCGTGGAGATCTTCCCGGCGTACGAGGAGCAGGCGGTGCGGATCGAGATGTTCGGCGATCTCATCGAACGGATCGCCAAGATCGATCCGCTCACCGGATCGACCATCGCGACCCTGCCGCGTACGGCGGTGTACCCCGCGAAGCACTTCGTGACCACGCGGCCCACGCTCGAGCGTGCGGTGAAGGAGATCCGCGCCGAGCTCGTCGAGCGGCTGGCCACATTGAAGGGGGCAGGGAAGCTCCTCGAGGCGCAGCGCCTGGAGTCACGCACCAACTTCGATATCGAGATGATGCTCGAGATCGGGACCTGTCCGGGCATCGAGAACTACTCGCGGATCCTCGCAGGGCGGCAGCCCGGCGCGCGTCCCGCCTGTCTCCTCGACTATTTCCCGGACGACTTCCTCGTCGTGGTCGACGAGTCGCACGTGACCCTCCCGCAGATCGGCGGGATGTTCAATGGGGACCGCGCCCGGAAGACCACGCTCGTCGAGTATGGCTTCCGCCTCCCGAGCGCGCTCGATAACCGACCCCTCAAGTTCGAGGAGTTCCTGGCGCTCACCCCGCGCGCGGTGAACGTCTCCGCGACCCCAGGGGAGCTCGAGCTCTCGCTCGCGGAGGGGGTGGTCGTCGAGCAGGTGATCCGCCCCACGGGGCTCCTCGATCCCGTCATCGAGATCCGCCCGGTGCAGGGACAGGTCGACGATCTCTTGCATGAGATCCGGCTCCGCGAGCGGCGTGGGGAACGTGTCCTCGTCACGACGCTCACCAAGCGGATGGCGGAGGACCTCGCCGACTATCTCGCGCAGGTGGGGGTCCGCGTACGGTACATGCACGCCGACATCGATGCCATCGAACGGATGGAGATCATCCGTGGGCTCCGGCTCGGCGAGTTCGACGTGCTGATCGGGATCAACCTCCTGCGCGAAGGGCTCGACCTCCCCGAGGTCTCCCTCGTCGCGATCCTCGACGCGGATCAAGAGGGGTTCCTGCGCTCCGATCGCTCGTTGATCCAGACCGTCGGGCGTGCGGCGCGCCATGTCGACGGCCGCGCGATCTTCTACGCCGATCGCATCACGGGGTCGATGCAGCGCTGCTTGGACGAGACCTCGCGGCGCCGGGCGCGGCAGGAGGCGCACAACGTCGAGCACGGGATCACGCCGAAGGGGGTGACGAAGAGCACCGATCAGGTGCGGATCGTCACCCGCGTGGCCGATGCGCGCGAGGGGACGACGGCACGCGAGGGGGAGCGCGCGTCACGCCAGACTCGGAAGAAGGTCGCTGAGGCGGAGCGGACCTATGGCACCGATGACCTGCCAGGGCTGATCGCACGGCTCGAGGAAGAGATGCGGACCGCCGCCAAGAACCTCGATTTCGAGACGGCGGCGCGGCTCCGCGACGAGCTCTTCGATGTGAAGGCGGCGATGGGGGAGGGGCGTGCGCGGCCTGGCGCCGGTGCGCGACCCGGGGGAGGTCGCCGTGCCCGTCGCTGAACTGACGGAGGAGGCGTTGCGCGCCTGGGGTGAGACGCTCGGGGCGACGGTCGCTCCGGGGACCATCTTCGCGCTCGAAGGCGACCTGGGGGCAGGGAAGACCACGCTCGCACAGGCGATCGCCCGGGGGTGGGGCGTCGCATCGGAGGTGACGAGCCCGACCTACGCGATCGTGCACGAATACACCGCGCCTCGCGGTCCCCTCGTCCCGCCGACAGGTGGCCTGGTGAACGTGAGCGCTGCGATGGCGCCGGCCCGCGGTGGGATCGACGATCCGCTCCGCGGTACGGTCCTCGTCATGGACGCGGCCGCGGGCCCAGGGACGATCGCCGTGCTGCGTGCCGGCGCGGTGCTCGCCGACGCGACCGTCGAGATGCGCAGCATGGAGGAGGAACGCTTCTTCCCCGCGGTGCTCGCGACGCTCGAGCGCGCCGGCGCCCCCCTCGGCTCGCTCGACGCGATCCTCGTCGGGGCGGGGCCGGGGAGTTTCACCGCACTCCGCGTCGTGGGCGCGATCGCCAAAGGGCTCGCCGAGGGGCGTGGCATCCCCCTCATCGCGATCCCCTCGCTCGCCCTCACGGCGACCTCGCCAGGCGTGACGCAGGTGCGGCTCGACGCCTTGCGTGAGGAGTGGTATCTCGCCGCGTTGCATCGCGATGCGACGGGGGTCGTCATCGCGGTCGAGCAGCTGGGGTGTCGCCCGGCGGCCGAGGGCGCCGAGGCCATCGACGCGAGGCCGCACGCGCGCGAGGCACCACACCTGCTCGCCCTCGCGCGGGCGCTGGGACCGGTCGACCTCGCGGCGTGGGAGCCGCTCTACGGGCGTTTGGCCGAGGCGCAGGTGACGTGGGAGACCGCACATGGGCGACCGCTCCGCGCGGCCCCCGTCGAATGCCGCCCCGCGACCGCGGACGACCTTCCGGCGATTCTCGCGATCGAGCGGGGGAGCTTTTCCGATCCCTGGGGTGCGACGACCTTCGCGGAGACGCTCGCCTCACCAACGGATCGCTGTCTCGTCGCCACACAGGGTGAGGTGCTGCTGGGGTACGGCATCGTCCGTCAGATCGGGCCGGAGGCCGAGCTCATGAACTTCGCGGTCCATCCCTCGTCGCGTCGGCAGGGGCTCGGGGACGCGCTCCTCGCGGAGATCCTGCGCGAGCTTGATGCCGAGGGCGGCGTCACCGTCTTCCTCGAGGTCCGGGCCAGCAACCTCGCCGCAGAGACCCTGTATCGCCGGCACGGATTCCTCCCGGTGGGTCGGCGGCGGGACTACTACGAGGCTCCTCGAGAAGACGCCCTCCTGATGCGCCGGGCGCCCATGGGCGGCGACGATTAGGTTATGCCGAGGTGTTTCCGATGCGACGGCGGCCGCTGGACCGCAGTAAGGTGAGCGCGCGGAACAACCCGAACTAGGAGGCAGGATGAGTCGTAGCGTGAACAAGGTGACCCTCGTGGGCAACGTGGGTGCCGATCCCGAGATCCGCTCGACGAGCGGTGGGAACAAGGTGGCGCAGTTTTCCCTCGCGACGAGCCGGCAGTGGAATTCGGCGAGCGGCGAGAAGCAGGAGAAGACCGAGTGGCACAAGTGCGTCGCATGGAACGCCAAGGGCTCCGGGCTCGCCGACATCATCGAGCGCTACGTGAAGAAGGGCGACAAGCTCTTCGTCGAGGGGCGCGTCGAGTATCGGCAGTACGAGGACAAGGACAAGCAGACGCGCTACGTGACAGAGATCAACGTCCGGGAGATCGTCCTCCTGGGGGGTGGTCGCGGGGGCGATGGCGAAGGCCGTCCCGCGCGGACCGCGGCAGGAGCCAAGCCGGGTGGCGCCTCGGATGGATTCGAGGAGTTCCCGGCGGCGATGGATGGCGACGACGATCTCCCGTTCTGATCGCGTGACCACGCGGCGTCGCCTTCGCGCGCTGCTCCTCGGCACGGCGATTCTCTCCGTCGGCCCGGTGGGCGTCGGGGCGCAGGCGACGTCGCTGGGGGCATCTCCTGCGCGGGAGGTGCCCCCGACCACGCATACCGTGAAGCGTGGCGATACCCTCTGGGATCTCGCGGCGCGGTATCTGGCCAACCCGTTTCGGTGGCCAGAGATCTCCGGTCGCAACACGACCCTGATCCAGGATCCCGATCTCATCGAACCGGGGTGGGTGCTCGTGATCGCCGGTGAGCCGCTCTCGGCGGCCGGTGCGGGGCGACCGATGCCGCGGGCGACCGACGTCGACTCGGCAGCGGCCGGTGCTCGCGGTGCATCGCAAGGGGTGCCTCCCATGGCTGCGACTCCGCCTCGCGTGATCGGCGGCGATCCGGCCTCCCGGTGGGCGGCGCGCCGCCGTGAGGCGGAACGCGTCCCGTATCTGGTGGGCCTCGGCGGGATCGAGGGTGCCGGATGGATCGTGCTGCCGCAGGCGCGCAACGTGTCCGGGATGCCAGCGACTGCCCCAGGCCTCGTCCAGTTGTATGACCGCGTGCGTCTCGTCCTGCCCAAGGGGAGCGCCGTCGCTCCCGGCATGACGTTGCTGACGCTCCGCTCTGGCCCGACCCTCAAGGGGATCGGCCGCGTCGCCATCCCCACCGGCCTCCTGCGGGTGATCTCCGATTCTGCCGGTGGGATCGCCGAGCTCGTCACGATGTTCGATCAGGTCGACGCCGATCAACGCGTCGTCCCAGCCTGGAGCGCGCCGGCGGTGACCGATTCGGTACCGGTGCGGGTGTCGGCGGGTCCGACCACTGCCGTGCTCTGGATCGCGGGCGATGCGCTCCTCCCCGCGCCGGGGGCGGCGATCCTCCTCTCGCGGGGCTCCGGCGAGGGGCTGCGCGTCGGCGATCAGGTCACGCTCGGTCCGCAGGATCGGCCCGCGAGAGGTCGGGCCTCGATGCCCGAGCCGGTCGACATCGCCGTCGCGCAGGTGGTGCGGGTGACACGCGCCGGGGCCAGCGCCGTGCTCCTGAGTCAGGTGGATGGGGCGATCGCCGTCGGGATGACGGGCCGAGTCACCGCGCGACTCCCATGAGTGCTCCCGCGCCGCGTGGCCGGGGCCCTATCTTTGAGGGATGACCACACGACGCGCGCTCGTGACCGGAGGAGCCGGGTTCATCGGCTCCCATCTCGCTGACGCTCTCCTCGCTGACGGCTGGGCCGTCACCGTCCTCGATGATCTCTCGAGTGGGAAGCGGGGGCAGGTCCCGGCGGCCGCGGCCTTCGTCCACACCGACATCCGATCGCCCGACGCCGCGACCTGCGTGCGCGAGGGCGGATTCGATCTGATCTGCCACCTCGCCGCGCAGATGGATGTGCGGAAGAGCGTCGCCGATCCCGGCTTCGACGCCGACGTCAACATCAAGGGCTCGCTGAATCTCATCGAGGCGATGCGCACCTCGGGACGACAGACCCGCTTCGTCTTCGCCTCGACCGGTGGGGCGGTGTATGGCGATCTCGTCACGCCACCGAACCTCGAGACCTTCCCGAAGGATCCCGACTCGCCGTACGGGATCGCGAAATACGCGGTGGAGCTCTACCTCGGCTACTACGCCCGCATCCACGCCCTCGATTACGTGGCGCTCCGCTTCGCGAACGTCTACGGGCCGCGCCAGGATCCGCATGGGGAGGCGGGGGTCGTCGCGATCTTCTGTCAGCGCCTCAAGGCCGGCACCCCGCTCACCGTCTTCGGGGATGGCGGACAGACGCGCGACTACGTCTATGTCGGGGATGTCGCGCAGGCGCATCTCCGCGCGGCCGCGCTGCCGGCGCTCCCCCCCGGCACGGTCGATGTCCGCGCCTTCAACCTCGGCACGCAGGTCGAGACCTCGGTCCTCGAGCTTGCGGCGGCGCTGATGCGAGGGACCGGCCGACAGGTGCCGGTCGAGCACGCCCCACCGCGCGCCGGAGAACAACGTCGCTCGGTCGTGTGTATCGACAAGGCACGCACCGCCCTCGGGTGGAGCCCGGCGATGCCGCTGGACGAGGGGCTCCGCCGTACCTTCGACTGGTTCAATTCTCGGTGATCTTCGCGCAACTCGCAGCCGCCGTCCCGTCCTCGCCCATCGAGCTGATCCTCGCCAGTTCAGGGGTCACCCTCTCGGTCCTCGCGGTGCTCGCGATCCTCTCGCTCCTCTCGTGGGCGGTGATGCTCTCCAAGTGGCGGACCTTTCGCGAGGTGGAGCGCACCGGGCGCGAGTTCCACGCCGAGTTCAGCGGGTGCCGGTCCTTCGGTGAGGCCGAGGGGCTCCTGCTCGTCCGCGGGGAGGAGGGGGCCCATCCCCGCATCCTCCAGCGGGCGGTACGCTTCCTCGATGATCTACGCACTGGCGCCGCAGGACAGCGCAGCGACGCCCTCTCCGCCGGGCAGGTTGAGGCGTTGCGCCTCGTGCTCGACGCGGAGACCAACGCCGAGCGCGATCGCCTCGGTACCTACATCCCATTCTTGGCGATGGTCGGCTCGGTGAGCCCGCTGCTCGGGCTCCTTGGCACCGTCCTCGGCGTGATCAGTGCCTTCCTCGGCGTGGCGCGCGGGGGCTCGGGGAATCTCGCGGCGGTCGCGCCTGGCGTGGCCGAGGCGCTCGTCGCGACGGCGTTCGCCCTCGCGGTCGCGATCCCTGCCTACTTCGGCTACAACATCTTCGCGGCGCGACTGAATCGCCTGGACGGTGAACTCGATGCCTTCGGGACCGAGGTGATCGCGCTCATCGCACGCGAGGGGCGGCTCTAGGATGCGCCGCCGCGCCCGCGGGGAGCGGACGCCACTCAATGCGGAGATCAACGTCGTCTCGCTGATCGACGTGATGATGCTCCTCATGATCATCTTCATGATCACCGCTCCGATGATGCAGGGCGGGGTCGATGTCTCGTTGCCGCGTGCGGAGGCGCGCCCGCTCGACGCCAAGCGTCCCCTCGTGGTCTCGATCACACGCGATGGTCGCATCTACCTCGATGAGGTCCGCGTCTCACTGGGTGAGTTCCGCAGCATGTTCCGCGCGTTGGCCGCGCGGTCGGGGCAGGGGGGGGTCTACCTGCGGGCGGATCAGCGCGCCGACTACGGGCAGGTGGTGCGGGTGCTGGCGATCATGCGGGCCGCGGGGGTCGGCGATGTCGGCCTCGTGACGGAGCCGGAGGACGTCGCGAGGTGAGTGTCGCGCTCCGCGGCTCCTCCGAGCTGCGTGGTCCGCTCCTCCTCTCGGCGGTCGCGCATCTCGTCGTGATGCTCGCGCTCCTGGTCGTGCGGACCGCGGCGCCGCCGGCGCTCCCGCTGATGTACGAGGTGAACCTGGTCGCGGCTCCCGTCGGTGAGCGGGCCGCTGGGGTGGTGCGCGACCCGGTCCCCGAACCGGTGACGCCACCGGCCGCGGCGCCCACGCCGACTCGCGTGGAACGGAACGACCCGGGGAAGACGGCGCCGATCAAGGCGCCGACCGTGAAGGCGCCGACGCGCGCCACGCCCTCGCCGGCCGCGCCCGCCAAGGCCGCACCCGCCAAGGCCGCACCCGCCAAGGCCGCACCCGCCGCTCGCGCACCCACAGCCGGCGGTGGCGCCGTGGGTGGGACGGGGACCGACGTCGCCACGGTCCGAACCGAGGGGATCCAGTTCCCCTTCCCTGGGTACCTGCAGAACATCGTGCGGCAGATCGCGCTCAACTTCCGGCCGCGGAATCCGGGGGCGCTGACCGCCGAGGTGCTCTTCTTCATCCACCGGGACGGGAGCGTGTCGGGATTCCGATTCGTCCAGCGCAGCGGGAACTTCGCCTTCGATGTCGAGGCGGAGGGAGCGGTCGAGGCGGCGACGGGAGCGTTTGGTCCGCTGCCGAAGGGGTTCGGGGATGACATCCTCCCCGTGACCTTCCGATTCGACCCGGCGCGGTTGCGATGAGGGGAATGGTCCGACGGTTCGATGCCATCCTGATGATGGGGCTTGGGATGGCGATCGGTTCGGCGCTCGCCGCGCAGGAGCCCGGGGTACGGATCGGCCTCACCTACACACCGGGGTCGCAGCCGGGGATCTATCTCGTGCCGGTCCGCGGGGCTGATGGGGATTCGGTGCGTCGGATCATCGCCCGCGACCTGGAGTTCGGGCATCGGCTCACGGTGATCGCGCCGGATTCCGGGGCCGTGGTCCCCACCGGTCGGTTCAACTACCCGCTCTACGCGCGACTCGGTGCGGCGGGGGTGGTGCAGCTGGTGCTCCAGGCGGATGGGAGCGCACTGGTCACCCTGCACGATGTGGTGGCCGCGCAGGCGCAGGAGACGCGGCGCTTCGCCCTGCCGGGGCCACGCCTCTCGCCGGCCTGGCGACTCGCCGTGCATGGCATCGCCGATGTCATCGAGGAGTGGGTCACGGGGACGCGTGGGGTCGCCGCCACGCGGGTGCTCTTCGTGCGGGGCGGGGCGCTCTGGCGGATCGATAGCGATGGGGCGAACGAACAACCGGTGCCGGGTGTGGGTGCGGCCCTCGGACCGGCCTGGCACCCCGATGGGCGGTCGATCGCCTTCGCCCGTATGCGTGATGACGGCACCTCGGTGGTGGTGCACGAGCTCGCGAGTGGGGAGGAGCGACGCGTGCGCACCGGGGCGCCGCTGAGTCTCTCGCCGGCGTTCTCCCCCGATGGGAAGTGGCTCGCCTTCGCAGCGGGGGAGTCCGGGACCGATCTCTACGTCGTCCCGGTCGGCGCCTGGGACGAGCCGCCGTTGCGCGTCACCGTCGGACGGGGGTCGACCAACGCCCAACCGACCTTCGCCCCCGACGGTCGGCGCATCGCCTTCACGACCTCGCGCCTCGGACGGAACGAGATCTATCTGACCGATGCCGATGGGGCGAACCCCGAGCTACTCACCTCGACCGCGTTGACCGATGCCCCCTATCGTGCCGACCCCGCCTGGTCCCCCGATGGGCGGTTCGTCGCCTTCTCGACGCAGATCGACGGGCGGTTCCAGATCGCCACGATCAGCCTGCGCGACCGCGCGGTGCGCCAGTACACGACCGAGGGGATCAACGAGGACCCCTCCTGGGCCCCCGATGGACGGCACCTCGTCTTCACCTCCTCGCGGACCGGAACGCGGCAGTTGTGGGTATTGGATACGGAGTCGGGTCGGGTGCGACAGCTCACGCGCGGGGCAGCTGCGCGTATGGGGGCGTGGTCCCCGCGGCTGCTGAGCGTCCCCTGAGCGTCTCCTGACTCGGTTATCTTTCCCCGCATCGTGGATTCTTCACATCACCGGAGCGCCCCCACATGAAGAGCTCGCGCACGTTCCCCCTTGTCCTCGCGGTCGCCGGTGTCCTCACGGCCTGCTCTCGCGTGACCCCGAAGACGGAACCGGCCCCGGCGACCCCGGCGCCAGCCGTGGCTTCGGCAGCGGCCCCCGCGCCGGCTCCGGTGCCCTCGTCGGCCCCGGTCGCCGGGGCGCCGTCCGCTGGCACCGCCTCCACCAGCGTGGGCGATCGATTGGCTGGCGCGACGGGCACGGTCGCCGGGCGCGATCTCGCCACCAGCGATCCGCGCGCCGTCCTCACCGAGATGATCTTCTTCGACTACGACCAGTCGGAGCTGCGGGCGGAGGCGCGGGCCACCCTCGACGCCAAGCTCGCCTTCCTGCAGGCCAATCCGTCGATCCGGATCCGCGTCGCGGGGCACACCGATGAGCGGGGGTCGGACGAGTACAACATCGCGCTGGGCATGCGTCGCGCTGCCGCGGCCAAGCGCTATCTCGTCGATCTCGGGATCGCGGAGAGCCGCATCGCCGTCGTCACGTTCGGGGAGGAGCGGCCGATCAACACCGAGTCCACCGAGGCCGCCTGGGCGCAGAATCGCCGTGACGAGTTCGAGATCGTCGCGGGCGGGACTGGTAACGGTCCCGCGTGAGCCTTCGCTCGCTGCGTCAGCTGGTCTGGGCGCCGGCCGTCCTCGTGACGGCCGGCGCCTGCCTAGCCACCCAGCAGGATCTTCGGGTCGTCCAGGGAGACGTGGTCGCGGTGCGGGACGAGTTCCGACGCCTCCAGTCGGCGGAGCGGACCCGTGACTCGCTCCGCGCCGTGTCCCTCGATAGCTCGCTCGCCCAGATCGCCCTGCTGCTGCGCGCGACGAACGACACCGTCCGCGGCATCAGCACGACGGTGGTGCGCCTGCGCGGCGACGTGCGCGAGGACCTCCAGAACGTGCGCGCGCAGCTGATCGCCATCCAGGAGCTCACGGGGCAGTCGCAGCGTCGCATCCAGGAGCTCCGCGCCGACCTCGAGTCCGATGCCCTCGAGAAGTCGACGGCGCCGATCGCTGGCGCGGCCACCGGTCGGGATACGGCGCGCACGTCGGCGCCGGCGACTCCCGGACCGGCCCAGCTCTACCAGATGGGGCAGGATCAATTGCGCCGCGGCAGTGGGGCCTCGGCGCGCAGCGCCTTCGGGGCGCTCCTCGCCCAGTATCCGCGGTCCGACCTCGCCGCCGACGCGTTGTACGGGATGGCTGAGGCGTACACGGCGGAGGGGAATGCCACCGCCGCTGATTCGATCTACAATCAGGTCGCGGTCCGGTTCCCGACCTCCGAGCGCGCGCCGACGGCGCTCTACAAGCGCGCGACGGCCCTGCGGCTGGCCGGGAAGGCCGAGCCGGCGCGGACCCTCTACCGACAGATCATCCAGCGGTACCCGCAGTCCGAGGCGGCCGTGCTCGCCGAACAGTTCGTCGGCACCCCGCGACGCCCCTGAGTCGCCGACGTCGAGGCCTTCGCCGCATGGCGCACGCATGACGTCCGGTCCCCGCGCGGAGATGCCCTTCCTCGACCATCTCGAGGAGTTGCGCTATCGCCTCATGTGGAGCGTCGGCGCCCTCCTGCTCTGCATGGTGGGCGCCCTGGTGGTCGTCATGCGGCCGGAGTTCGATGTCATCGGACTGCTGGCGGCCCCGGTGATGCCGTACCTCCCCGAGGGGAAGCTCGTCGTCACCCATCCCCTCGATCCCTTCTCGATCAGCCTCAAGGTCGCCTTCGCCGTGGGGCTCGTCTGTTCGCTCCCCGTCGTCGGCTATCATCTCTGGTCCTTCCTGTCGCCGGCACTCCATCCGCATGAGAAGCGGCTGATGGTGCCCGTGCTCCTCGGCGCGACGATCCTCTTCGGCTCCGGGGTCTACATCGCCTGGCGATTCGTGCTGCCGATCATCTTCGACGTGCTGGTGGGGATGCAGTCGGCCTCGCTCCAGCCCCTCTTCACGGCGCGCGAGGTCTTCGGCTTCATGGTCACGACCTGCCTGGCGTTCGGCGCGATCTCGCAGTTGCCGGTCGTCGTCCTCGCGCTGACCGCGCTCGGGCTCGTGACGCCGACGGCGATGATGAAGTTCCGCCGATATGCGATGGCGGCCAGCTTCCTGATCTCCGCGATCGTGACGCCGGGTGACCTGCTCATCATGACCGTGCTGATGGCGGTCCCGCTCTATGGGCTGTACGAGATCAGCATCATCGTCTCCTGGCTCGTCCATCGGCGGCGGATGCGGCGCATCGGAGCCGCCGCCCTGCTGCTGGTGTCGGTGCTCGGTGGAGGAGTCGCGTCGACGCTCGGCGCGCAGCCGGCGCGTCCGCGTCCGGCGCAACCGATGCCGACGCGCGCTCCCGGATCGATGCCGAGTGGTCAGGGACGGTTCGGCCCTCCGGTCGCCGACACCGTCTCGCGCGCCCCGAGCTCGTCGCTCGTCGACTGGGCGCCGGACGACAGCGTCATCCGCGCCCTGATGGCGCGGCGCGGCTACACCGCGGTCCGCTACCAGGCGGGGCAGGTCCGCTTCGAGGCCGCGGGACGCGTGATGACGCTCCAGCGCGACTCCACCGCGCGGGCCGCGGTGCAGCGGGACTCCACCCTCCTCGTCGCGGACCGGATCGCGTACAGCGACAGCATCAAGCGCGTCACCGCGCGCGGTGACACGATCGTGATGCGCGATCCCTCCCGCGGCGACGATATCCTCGGACACGAGGAGTTGGTCTACGACGTCGAGCGTCGCGAAGGCCGGACCCGGGACTTCAGCACCATCGCCAAGGCCGGGGAGGACTGGAAGGTGATGGCGCATCAGGCCGCCTTCGCCTCCGATACCGCCGCCGACCGCAACACCGTCTACGGACGGGATGGCGTCATCACCTCGTGCCTCGACAGCGTCCCGCACTATCACTTCCTCGCCAAGGAGCTGAAGCGCGTCAGTGGGAGCACGCTGGTGGCCCGGCCCGCCATCCTGTACGTGCAGGATGTCCCCGTGCTGTGGCTCCCCTTCATCTTCCAGGACATCCGCTCCGGGCGTCGCTCGGGGATCATCCCGCCGCGCATGGGGTTCGCCGAGTTGGTGCGGAATAGCCCGACCTATCGCCGCACGGTCGAGAACCTCGGGTACTACTTCGCGATCAACGACTACATCGACGCGCAGGTCTCGATGGACTGGCGGTCGAGCGCTCGCGCGACGGCGCAGGACCCCGGCTGGACGCGGTTGAATGGGGAGATCCGCTACCGGTGGCTCGATCGGTTCACGTCGGGGACGCTGGCGCTCTCGCAGAACACGCTGAGCACCGGGAGCCGGAACACCGCGATCAGTTGGTCGCATGCGCAGGAGTTCTCCTCACGGACGCGCCTCAACACCAACCTCAATTACGTCACCAGCACGCAGATCCAGCGGCAGACGATCATCAATCCCTTGGCCGCGGTGGCGACGATCGCCTCGCAGATGAATCTGGTGCGCCAGCAGGGCCCGTTCTCGGTGAATCTCGGCGGCACCCGGCGGCAGTATCCCGGGCGCGATCAGGTCGACCAGGACTTCCCTTCGCTCAACATCGCCTCCAAGCCCCTCGAGCTCGGGACGTGGTTCGTCCTCAATCCGAGTCTGCAGTTCGGGCAGCGGAACAGCTACAACCTCGACGCCACCGGCGACTTCGCCTATCGCTACCTGCAGGCCGCGAGTGGGCTCGATTCCGTGCGCCTGAAGCGCAATACGGGGACCACGACCCTCGCGATCGGGACCCCGTTCAAGATCTTCGACTTCCAGGTCCAGAGCGGGATCCGCTTCAATCAACAGCTCTTCGATTATCCGCAGATCATCACGCTGCGCGACGTGCAGGACAGTGCGGTGCGTGTCGATCGGGTCTACCAGCGCACGTACGAGTCGAGCCTCGATGCCGACATCTCGATCGGCCTCCCGCAGTTCCTGCAGGGGACCTGGAACCTGACGCCATCGGTGACGGCGTCGAACGTCGACCCAGGTGGCTTCGCCGTGCGCACCTTCCGGTCCAACGGCGCCTGGGTCACGCAGCGCAAGCGTCTGTCGTATGGGCTCGGGGTCTCGCCGACGATCTATGCGCTCCTCCCGGGGTTCGGGCCGGTCCAGCGGTTCCGTCACGCGATCTCGCCCACGGTCAGTTATTCGTTCTCGCCCGAGGCCTCGGTCCCCGATGCCTTCCTCGCCGCGACCGGGCGCACGCGGGCCGGCTACCTCGGGTCCCTCGCGCAGAACCGTGTCTCGCTCGGTCTCACGACGAACATCGAGGCGAAGTTGCGTGTGCCGGAGGATTCCACCGATCTCTCCGCGGATGGCGGGAAGAAGGTGAAGGTGGCGACGATCCAGTTCACGGGGATCGCGTATGACTTCGAGCGGCGACGCGCGACGGGGAAGACGGGATTCGCGACCGATCGGTTCGGGTACACCTTCCGCTCCGATCTCCTCCCGGGGTTCGACCTCGGCGTCGATTACTCGCTCTTCCAGGGCGATCTCCTGAGCGATACCGCGAGCTTCAGTCCGTACCGGGAGGCGGTGCGCGCCTCGTTCAACCTCGACGCCAACTCCAGCCTCGTCCAAGCGATCGCGCGGCTCTTCGGGGTGTCCCTTGGGGCGGCACGGCGTGGCCCCGCGCCGATGATGGAGCAGAGCCCGATGGGTGGCGGACTCATCTCCGCGGCGGGCTCGCTCAATGGGATGGGGGCGACCACCGGGACCCGCGCGCGCGGCGGGATCCAGGAGATCCCGACGGGGCAGGGGTTCACCGCAGCCTTCACCGTGAGTTCGCAACGCCAGCGCCCCCCCGTCGGGGGGCGCATCGTGGACTTCGATCCCACGCTGCAATGTCAGGCGCTGCTCGGATTCCCGCAGTACGACACCTGCGTCTTCCAAGCCGAACGATCCGCGGCGACGCAGGTCGCGCAGACGGCGGGTCCCTCTGGTGCGACCTTCTTCCGCGTCCCGCCGACGACCTCGGTGGGGATCCGCACGACCTTCAACCTCACCCCACGCTGGGCGGGGTCGTGGAGCACCACCTACGATGTCGTGCGGAGCGAGTTCGCCAGCCAGGTGGTCTCCCTCCAGCGCGAGCTGCATGATTGGCGGGCCGTCTTCGGCTTCACGCAGGCGCCGAATGGGAACTTCGCCTTCACCTTCTTCATCTCCCTCAAGGCGCAACCGGAGATCAAGCTCGACTACGATCGCCAGACGTTCCGCCCCCCGGGAGCAGGACTCCGTACCCCATGACGGTTGCCCCGCTGGTCCTCGATGGCGCCTCGCTCACCATCGCTGATGTCGTCGCCCTCGCCGCGGGCGGGCGGTCGGTCACCCTCGCACCGTCCGCAGCAGCTCGTATGCGGGCGACGCGCACCGTAGTCGAAGGGCTCGCGGCTCGAGGGGAGGCGGTCTATGGGGTGACGACGGGGTTCGGCAAGCTCTCCGATGTCGCGATCCCGGCCGATCAGCTCGCCCAGCTCCAGGTGAACCTCATCCGGAGTCATGCCGCCGGGGTGGGGCCGCGGCTCCCGGAGGAAGAGGTCCGCGCGATGATGCTCCTCCGCGCGAACGTGCTCGCGAAGGGGTTCAGCGGTGCCCGCCCTGCACTCGCCGAACTGCTCTGCGGGATGTTGAACGCGCGATGCTGGCCCGACATCCCGGAGCAGGGCTCCGTCGGGGCGAGTGGGGATCTCGCCCCGCTCGCGCATCTCGCCCTCGCCCTCATCGGGGAAGGGGAGCTCAACCATCCCGGTGGGCGTGGGCCGGCCGCCGAGGTGCTCGCCGCGCATGGGCTCGCGACCGTCACCCTGGGGCCCAAGGAGGGGCTCGCGCTGATCAATGGCACCCAGGCGCACACCGCGGTCGCGGCGCTCGCGGTGACGGCGGCCCGCCGCGCCTGGGTCACCGCGCATGTCGCCGGGGCCATGTCGCTCGAGGCGCTGCTCGGGACACCGACCCCCTTCGATCCGCGCATCCACGCCGCGCGCGGCCAGCGAGGGCAGCAGGTGTCGGCGGCACTCCTGCTCGAGCTCCTGCGCGACAGTCAGATCCGCGAATCGCATCGCGAGGGCGACACCCGCGTGCAGGATGCCTACGCGCTCCGCTGCATGCCCCAGGTCCATGGCCCCGTCCTCGAGGCGATCGAGTTCGCCGAGGGGCTCATCACCACCGAGCTGAATGCGGCGACGGACAACCCGCTCGTCTTCGATGACGGGACGATGCTCTCCGGCGGGAACTTCCACGGCCAAGCCGTCGCCCTCGCGCTCGATATCCTCGCGATCGTGATGACGAATCTCGCCGTCATGAGCGAGCGGCGGATCGACCGCCTCGTCCATCCCGATCTAAACGAAGGGCTCCCCCCCTTCCTCACGCCGACGGCCGGGGTGAGCTCCGGCTTCATGATGGCGCAGGTGACCGCCGCCGCGATCACGAGCGAATGCAAGGGGCTCGCCCATCCCGCGAGCGTCGACTCGATCCCCACCGACGGGAGCAAAGAGGATGTGGTCCCGATGGCGATGGGGGCGGCGACGAAGCTGCGGCGCTTGCTTCGCAACGTCGAATCCGTCCTGGCCGTCGAGGTGATGTGTGCCACGCAGGGGATCGACTTCCGCCGACCGCTCCGCGGCAGTCGTGCGGTCGAGGCCGCCCATGCCGAGGTCCGGTCGCTGGTCCCGGCGCTGACCGCCGACCGCGTCCTCGGTCCCGACATCGAACGGCTCGCCCTCGCCATCAGGCAGGGGCGCTTCGCCACCCTCGCGCACTAACTTCCCGATATGTCACAGCCACGCCCCGTCCGTGCGCCGCGCGGCGCCACGATCTCCTGCAAGGGGTGGGAGCAGGAAGCCGCCCTCCGCATGCTCATGAACAACCTCGACCCCGAGGTCGCCGAGCGCCCCGATGATCTCGTGGTGTACGGCGGGACCGGGCGCGCGGCGCGGAATTGGCAGGCCTTCGACGACATCGTGCGCAGCCTCCGCGCGCTCGAGCACGACGAGACGCTGCTGGTACAGAGCGGGAAGCCGGTCGCGGTCTTCCGCACGCACGCGAACGCGCCGCGCGTCCTGATCGCGAACTCCAACCTCGTCGGGCGCTTCGCCACCTGGGACTACTTCCGCGAGATGGAGCGGAAGGGGCTCATGATGTACGGGCAGATGACCGCCGGGTCGTGGATCTACATCGGCTCGCAGGGGATCGTGCAGGGGACGTACGAGACCTTCGGGGCGGTCGCACGCCAACACTTCGGGGGCTCGCTCGCGGGGCGGTTCGTCCTCACCGCCGGCTTGGGCGGGATGGGGGGCGCGCAGCCCCTGGCGGCGACCATGCACGACGCGGCCTTCCTCGGCATCGATGTCGATCCCGCGCGGAGCCAGAAACGCGTCGATACCGGCTACTGCGATCGCATCACGCATGCCCGCGCTCATCGCGCGTGGCGATATCCCCGATGTCGTCACCGATCAGACCTCGGCGCACGACATGCTGAATGGGTACGTCCCGCACGGGATGACGCTCGCCGAGGCGAATGCGCTCCGCGCCGCCGATCCCGCGACCTACGTCCGGCGCGCGACCGAGAGCGCGGTGGTCCATGTGGAGGCGATGCTCGCGATGCAGCGCCGCGGCGCCATCGCCTTCGACTACGGCAACAACATCCGCACCGTCGCACTCGACGCCGGCGTTGCGACCGCCTTCGAGATCCCCGGCTTCGTCCCGGAGTACATCCGCCCCCTCTTCGCCGAGGGGAAGGGGCCGTTCCGGTGGGTGGCGCTCTCGGGCGACCCCAAGGACATCGCCCGCACCGACGAGCTCGTGCTCGAGATGTTCCCAGAGGACGAGCACCTCAAGCGGTGGATCACCCTCGCGCGCGAGCGGATCCATTTCCAGGGGCTCCCCGCGCGCATCTGCTGGTTGGGGCAGGGCGCGCGTGCGACGTTCGGGATGGCGCTCAATGATCTCGTCGCGCGCGGCGAGGTCTCGGCGCCGATCGCCATCGGACGCGATCACCTCGATACGGGGAGCGTCGCCTCCCCCTTCCGAGAGACCGAGGCGATGCGCGACGGGAGTGATGCCGTCGCCGACTGGGCGATCCTCAATGCGTTGCTCAATGTGGCGAGCGGGGCGAGCTGGGTGAGCTTCCATCACGGCGGTGGCGTCGGGATCGGGAACTCGCTCCATGCGGGGCAGGTGATCGTCGCCGACGGTACGCCGGCGATGCGGGAGCGACTGCAGCGCGTCCTCACGAACGATCCGGGGATCGGCGTCGCACGTCACGCCGATGCGGGCTACGAGATCGCGCGCGAGACCGCGGTGCGCGAGGGGATCCAGCTGCCGTCGCTCCATTGCTGAGCACGCGCTTCCGGCCCTGGCATCTCCTGCCATTCAGCCTGAAGTACGCGCGGCTCCGACTGCGCCGTCGCCCCGTCCTCGTGAACTTCGAGGTCACGATGCGGTGCAATGCGCGGTGTCCCTTCTGTGACTACTGGAAGACCTCACCGGAGATGAAGGCCAAGGAGTTGCGCTCGTTCGTCGACGCGGCGGTGGCCTTTGATCCGATGATGATCACCTGGACCGGCGGGGAACCGCTCCTGCGCTCCGATCTGGAAGCGCTGGTGCGCGGCGTGCAGACGGCGGTCTCCCCTGTCTGGATGACGGTGCTCACGCACGGGGCGATGCTGTCCATCGAGCGCGCGCGCTCGCTCTGGGCCGCGGGGATCGGACAGTTCGGCATCTCCCTCGATTACCTCGATGCGCGGCACGACCAGGCGCGCGGGATCCCCGGTCTCACGGCCAAGGTCCTCGCCACCGCCGAGCGGATCCGCGCTGAGGGGATGACGGTGCGATTCAATACCGTCATCAAGGACGACAATCTCGACGAGATCCTCCCCATCGTCCGCGCGGCGGAGGCGATGCGCGCTGGGGTGAATCTCTCCGTCTATACCGATTTCAAGAACGGGAATCGCGATCATCTCTTGGGCCCCGCCCATCAGGCGCGGGTCGAGGCCCTCGTCACGGAGCTCCTCGCCTTCAAGCGTCGTCGCCGCGGCACCATCTCCAACTCCGATCACTACCTCGCGCAGATCCCGCGCTGGGTGCGTGGCGAGCTCACCGCCCCGTGCCATGCGGGGAAGGACACCGTGCACATCGATCCCTACGGCGGGATCCGTCGGTGTCCCGACTTCCCGACCGACGGGCATTGGCGCGACCATCAGGGGTACGAGCCGATCGCCTGTGATCGCTGTTTCTATGCGTGTCGTGGGGAGGCGCAGGCGCCGTTGCGCCCCAGTCGGTTCCAGGACCTGGTGGCCACCCCATGACCCAGCTCTTCCTCAACGCGTCTCAGGTGGTCACCTGTGCGGGCCCGGCCCGCGCCCGGCGTGGCGTGGAGCAGGGGGATGCCGTGGTGCGCGAGCGCGTCGGCGTCGCCGTCGATGCCGCGGGGCGGATCCTCGCCGTCGCCCCGGATGCCGAGCTCCGTGCGGCGCAGCCCACGGCGAGGATCATCGACTGCGCCGGCGGGGTGCTCACCCCCGGCTTCGTCGACTCCCACACCCATGCGATCTTCGGCCGCGCGCGCTACGAGGAGCAAGAGATGCGTGCCGCGGGAATCGGCTATCTCGAGATCGCCAAGCGGGGCGGGGGGATCCACTCGTCCGTGCGCGATCTGCGGAGTCGGACCGCCGACGAGCTCATCGCACTCGCCACGGACCGTCTGCGCCGCATCGCCGCGCACGGCACCACCACGGTCGAGATCAAGTCGGGCTACGGTCTCTCGCTCGAGTCCGAGCTCGCTACCCTCCGCGTCATCCGACAACTTGCCGCCGATCTCCCATTGCGGCTCGTCCCGACCTTCCTCGGGGCACATGAGATCCCCCTCGATCATCAAGAGCGGGCCGCGCAGCGTGAGGATTATCTCCGGCTCGTGACGGAGGAGATGATCCCCGCCGTCGCCACGGCGGGACTCGCCCGCTTCTGCGATGTCTTTTGCGAACCCGGGGTCTACACCGTCGACGAGACGCGGCGGATCCTCCGCGCCGCGCGTGCCGCCGGTCTCCAACTCAAGCTCCACGCCGACGAGCTCGAGAACGGGACGGCGGCGGAGCTCGCCGCCGAGCTCGGGGCCACGAGCGCCGATCACCTGGCGGCGATCTCGGAGCTGGGCATCCAGGCGCTCGCGGCCGCCCGGACCGTGGCGACACTCTTGCCTGGGACGATGCTCTTCCTCGGACGTCCCAAGCAAGCGCCGGCGCGCGCGTTGATCGAGGCCGGCATCCCGGTGGCTCTCGCCTCGGACTTCAATCCTGGGACCAGTCCCACGGTGAACTTCCCGCTCGTCCTCACGCTCGGGGTCAGTCAGCTGCGGTTGAGCGTCGCCGAGGCGTTGATCGCTGGGACGGTGAATGGCGCGGCGGCGCTCGGGCTTGCACACGAGATCGGCCAGGTCGCGCCCGGGTTCCAAGCCGACCTCGCCCTGTTCGACGTGCGTGACCACCGGGAGCTCCCGTACTGGTACGGCGATCGACGATGCCAGCGGACCTGGGTCGGGGGGCGTCCCGTGCACGTCGGGTGAGGGGGGAGATTCCCTCCATCGGTGCGGGTCGTGCGCGAGGCAAATGCTTGGCAGGCCGAGGGTTCGGCCGCTAGCTTTGCTCCGTGACCGACATCGCCAAGCTCAAGCGCCGCGCAGCCGATCTCGAGGCGGGGAAAGACATCGAACGGGCCATCGTTGCCTACCGCGAGATCGTCGAGATGTTCGAGAACGGCGAAGCTGATCCGATCGACATCCCGCTGTACAACCGCCTAGGCGACCTCCTCCTCAAGGTCGGAGAGACGGCGGAGGCGGTCGCCATGTGGGAGCGCGCCGCCGATCACTACGCCGATGGCGGCTTCAACAATCCGGCCATCGCGCTCTGCAATAAGATCCTCCGGCATTCGCCCGGGCGTACCGTCGTGTACCTCAAGCTCGGGCGCATCCTCGTGGCGAAGGGATTCCGCGTCGAGGCGCGCCAGCACTTCGTCGAGTACGCCCACCGCACCCAACAGCACGGGGACCTCCCCGAAGCCTTCCGGGCCCTCAAGGAGTTCGCCGACCTCGTCCCGGATGAGAGCGACATTCGCGTGATGTTGGCCGATCAACTCGAGAAGGCGGACCTCGTGGATGAGGCAATCGGGCAGTTACAGCTCGCGCATGCGCAGTTGACGCGGCAGGGGAAGTTCCCGGAGGCCGATGTCGTCGCCGCCCGGTTGCGAGCGCTCGATCCCGAGGCGGAGTTACAGGTGGTGCAGCAGGATCCGATGGCGTCCGCCGACGGGCTCGTCTTCCTCGATGTCGGCGCGGCGAACCTCCCACGGCCGACCGGGGTGTTCGACGGCGGGATGATCCTGGCGAGTGAGGCGGTCGAGGAGGACGCGCTGGTCCTCCCGCCGCCGGAGCGAGGCTTCTTCGGGGAACCGGCCGCTCGCGAACCCGCGGTCGGATCGGAGGCGCTCACTCCCGTCGACGTGTCCTGGTCTGGCCATGGGCTCCTCGACGGTTTCGAGGGGTCGGGCGTCCCGGACGACCTTCCAGCCGCCCCGGGGCTGGCTGACATCGCCCCCATCGACGAGGCCCCCGCGTCGCCCATCGCCGACCTGCCCTTGATCGAACCGGATGGCATGGAACCGATCGCGCTGATCGATGCGCCCGGCCTGGGTGCCACGGAGGGAGGACGTGACCTCCCGCGACCGACGCGTCGCATCACCTCGGTCGCGCTCGCGCCCATCGTCGACGTCTTGGCACCCCAGGTGGGGGCGGCTCCGGGCGATTGGCTGTTGCGCCGTCAGTATGGCGAAGCCCTGCTCGACGCGGGCCGACGGGAGGAGGGGATCGCGGAACTCGAGGAGGCGCTGGACCTCTGCCAACGGCAGGGGGAGGCGGCGAGCGTCGCCTCGTTGGCGGAGGAACTGGTCCGCGTCGCCCCCGACGCGGTGCGATTCCACCAGCGTCGCGTCGAGTCGGCGGCGGCCTCAGGGGATCCGCAGCGTCTCACCGGGGCCTTCCTCGATCTGGGCGACGCCCTCTCGCGGAGCGGTGCCCAGCAGCGAGCCACCGCGGTCTTCCAGCGCGTCTTGGCGATCGATCCGGACGATCTGCGCGCCCACGCCGCCCTCGCCGCGCTGACGCCGACGCCGGACTCCGCCCCAGCGCGATCGGTCAGCCGCGTGGCCCCGAGCCCTCGGCGCGAATCAGGGCCGGCCCCGGCTCGGGAAGGCGTGGAGGAGGAGGGGCTCGTCTCCATCGGCGATTGGCTGAAGGAGAGCATCGAGCGAGGCAGCACGCGCATTGTGGTCGCGGAGCCGGCGGCGAGCGAGCCGCGTCCGATGGATTCCCAGGGGAGGCCCACGCGGGTCACGCAGGGAATCGCGGCGCAGGTGGCGAAGGAGGACCATGCCGCCCACTACGAGCTCGGTGTCGCGTATCGTGAGATGGGACTCATCGACGAGGCGATCGGCGCCTTTCAGAAGGCGTTGCGATCGCCCGGGCATCGGCTCCGAGCGCTCGAAGCGTTGGGGCGATGCTTCGTCGACAAGGAGCAGCATGCCGTGGGACAGGCGATCCTGGAGCGAGCGCTGGCCGAGCCCGGGGCGACGGATCAGCAGCTAGTCGGGGTCCTATTCCTGTTGGGGCAGATGGCAGAGGTCTTGGGCGCCGCCGAGGAGGCGCGTCGTTATTATCAGAGGGTGTTCGCCGTCGATGACCGGTTCCGCGACGTCGTCGATCGGCTCAATTCGCTCGAACGCATCACGCCGTGACCCCTGAATCCCCCCTCCCCTCCGCGTCGTCCGTCGCCGGGCTCAGCGAGATCCAGGCCCCGATCCGGGACCGGCTCGACCGCGTGCCAGACGAGATGTGGCGTATCGTCCAGGCCGATGTCGATATCGTCCAGGCAGCCAACGCCCACCTGCGCGGGATGCGTGGGAAGCTCTTCCGCCCGACGCTCCTTCTCCTCGCCTCCTCGGTCGAGGGGACCCCCGAGGCGCGGGCGCTCCCGCTCGCGGCGGTCAGTGAGCTGGTCCACCTCACGAGCGTGGTGCATGACGATTCCGTCGATCACTCCGTGCTCCGGCGTGGTCAACCGACGCTCAACGCCCTCTTCAGCCATCAGGTCGCCGTCCTCATGGGCGACTTCCTCTTCTCCAAGGCGATCGCCGAACTGGTGCGCCTGGGTGATCTCGAAGCGTTGCGGGTGTTCACGTCCGCGTCCAACGAGATGACGCTCGGCGAACTCCGCCAACTCGCCGCATTCGATGCGCTGAGCTTCAGCGAGGATGATTATCACCGGTTGATTCTCGCCAAGACCGCGTCGCTGGTCGGGGCGGCGTGCGAGATGGGCGCGGTCGCCGGCGCGCCGCGATTCCGTCGCCAGATGCGTCAGTTCGGCGAGCGGATGGGGATGGCCTTCCAGGTCGCCGACGATCTGCTGGATTACACGGCGCAAGAGGAGGTGACGGGGAAGCCGACCGGCCTCGACCTGCGCGAACACAAGGTCACCTTGCCGCTCATCGCAGCACTCCCGGTGATGTCCCGGGCCCAGCGTGGTCGTGTCGACGCGCTCTTCGCCGATCCGGTGCCGAGTGACGAATCCATCGCGGAGGTCGTCGGGATCGTGACGGAGTGCGGGGGACTCGACTATGCACGGCGGCAGGGCGAGGGATGGGCGGCGGAGGCCGAAGAGGCCCTCACCGACATCCCGGCGTCCGACGTGCGGCAGTCACTCGCCGACGCGCTCGCATTCGTCCTCGACCGGAGAGCCTGATGGTGCAGGGGTCCGCCAAGCATCGCCCGTGGTTCCATGCCATCGTCCTGGCGAGCGGGTTCATCGTCGGTGGCTTCCTGACTCATCTCCTTCGGCTCTTCCTCCCCTCAGGGGCGGTGAAGGAGTTCCTCACCACCGGGATGACGGCGGCGGTCGGCCCGCTCACCCTCGACTTGATTATCATTAGCATCGGGTTGGGACCCATCGCGCTCGACGTCTCGCTGCTGAGCCTCGTCGGGGTCCTCGCTGCCTACCTCGTCGCGCGCTCGCTGTTCTAAGGGGGTCGTCCATGTTCGGATTGGGTCCAGGGGAACTGATTCTCATCTCGTTGGTCATCCTCGTCGTCTTCGGCGCCAAGAAGGTGCCGGAGCTGATGGGAGGCGTCGGGAAGGGGATCCGCGAGTTCAAGCGGAACATGAACGATGTCCAGCGGGAGATCGCGACGCCGGCGGAGCGCGAGGCGCTCCCGCCGGGGGAGTCCCGTAGCGTCGAGCACGATGATGCCGTGGAGAAGGAGCCGAAGCGGCTGATGTGAGCGTGTGTGGTCGGCCTCGCTGCATCGCGAGGCCAGCGCAAGTGAATCGGGGGGCCGGCGCTGAGCGTCGGCCCCCCGATCGTTTCGCGGCGCGGCGCCCGCGGGGGACGCCGCGTCTCCGTCACTCGTTACGGTGCGAGCTCTGACTGGCGCCGCAATCCGGCGTTGATCTCGTTCCGACGGTCGACGATCTTGGCCTCCTTCCGGAGGTGGTCGAGGAAGAGCCGGACGCGGCGCTCGCGTGCCCCTTGGAGCGCCTGCTCACGGAGCATCCCCTTCATCGCGTCGAACTCGGTGCGGTTCGCCTCGACCCGGGCGAGGACCTGCAGCACGACCACCGCCTCGTCGGTCTGCACCAGACCGAGCCCACCCACCGGGGTGGTGAAGGCGGCGCCGACCGCCTCGTTGGCGTAGCCGAGTCCGGGGACGAAGCCCAGGCGGGTGAAGGGGCCGGCGCTGTCGGCGACGGCGCTCACCTTCGCGGCCGCCGCCGCCAGCGAGGTCGCCTTCGCGTCGCGGAGCAGGGTCTCGCTCTTGCTCAGCTGCGCCGCCGCGGCCTTGCGGCTCTTGAGGACGCTGCGGATCTCCTCCTTCACCGTGGTGAAGGGCTGCGGGCCACCGACGCTCAGCGAATCGAGGCGCGCCAGGTAGTAGCCGTTTGCGTCATCGAGGAGGTCGCTGAGCTCGCCCGGGACCGGACCCGAGAAGGCCCACCCGGTGAGCCCGGGGACCGGACGACCGAGATAGGAAGCGGGCTGGCCATCCTGCACGGGAATCTGTGAGATGAGGAGCTTGAGCTCGGCCGCGGCGCTGTCGAGCTTCGCTGCCTCGCTCGACCCTGCCGCGATCGCCGAGAGGCGATCGGCGCGACGATCGGTCAGGGTCGCCGAGGAATCGGCCTGCGCCACCTTCAGCAGGATGTGGCGGAGCGAGAGCGTGTCCCCCTTGCGATCGGTCACCTGGATCAGGTGCCACCCGAACGAGGTGAGCACGGGCTCGGAGATCTGATTCGGGCGGAGCGCGTAGGCGGCCGTCTCGAAGGCGGGGACGAAGCGCCCCTTCCCGCCACGCCCGAGGTCGCCCCCCTGCGCCCCCGAGGCCGTGTCCGCCGACTCGCGGCGCGCCACATCGGCGAAGCTCGAGCCCGCCGCACCGGAGAGGATCTCCTCGCGGAGCTTCAGTGCCCGCGCCCGCGTCGCCGCGGTGTCGGACGCCGATGGGGTCCGGTCGATCGTCACGAGCGAGACCACCGCGCGCCCCGGACGGGTCCAGCGATCCTTGAAGCGGTCGTAGAACGCCTTCACCTCGCGGTCACTCACTTCGGTCGTGGCGATCTCGGCGGGGGAGGGACGAAGCGCGACGAAGCGCACGGTGGCGCTGTCCCGCTCGTCACGGAAGTTCTGCCAGAGGCGCGCATCGCTCACATAGGTATCGGCGATGAGCTGTGAGAAGAGCTTCGCGCGGGGGAGCTCGGTCCGGTAGTAGTTCTCGAGCTGCACCAGGAGCCCCTGCTGCTTCGCCACCGGTGAACTGAGGAACCGCTGATACTTCTGCAGGTCGAACCGTCCGTCGGTCTGCAGGTCGGGGTTCTGCATCAACTGCGGTGGTGGGGAGCTGAGGGCCGCCTGCTTGATCTCCGCATCGGAGACGCGGATCCCACGCCGCTCATACTCCTGTTGGAGCAGGAGGTCGGAGACCATCTGTTCGAACGCCTGCTCCTCGAGCTGGCGCTGGTCGTCCATCGTCATGGCGCGTCCCGCCTGCTGCTCCTGTTGCTGCCGGAGCTGCTGGACGAGGCTCTGCCACGAGAGGTAGGGGATCTCGTCCCCGTTCACCTTGGCGACGACCGTCGCGCTCGTGACCGGCGCGCGGCCGATGAGCCCCGACATGTCGCCGAGGAGGAAGCCGCCGACGAAGGCGACGAAGAGGAAGATCCAGATGTACTTCGCGATGCCCCGCATCTGTTGCAGCACGGACGAGAACCCTGAGGATGACGGTGAAAGTCCCGCACGGAGATAACCCTGAAACGTACCCGTCGCCGCGACGTAAAATCAAGCACGACGGGCACTTCTGAATTGACCGTCCCCGTCGAGTGATGCTACCTTCCGGCGAGGGCGCTGCCGCCCGTCTCGCCCCGTCCCCGCGCCCCTCGGCATGCCCGATCTCGTCCGTCTCGACGCTCTCCGCCGCCGCTTCGCCGATCAGCCGACGCGGGCCGGTGTGCCCTATGCGGAGGCCCTGCGCCGGGCGGGCCGCCTGGAGGACGCCATCGCGGTCCTCCGCACGGCGTTGGGAGAGGCGCCGCGGAACGTCCTTGGCCTCGGGATCCTGGCGCGCTGCCTACGAGACCTCGGCGACTCGGAGGAGGCCGGCATCGCCGTGCGCTCGGCGCTGGCCCTCGATCCAGACGATCCGGTCCTCAGCGAATTGGCAGACCTGGTGACGTTCGCCCCGACCCGACCGGAGGAGGCGTCCTCCGACGTGATCATGGCGGTCGAGGAGGCGCCGGTGATACGGTTCGCGGAGACGCCCCTCACGCCGGAGCCGATCGCCGAGCCTGAGCCGTCCGCCCCACCGACGCTGATGGCGTCGGTCTTCGTGACACAGACCATGGCCGAGCTCCACGTCCAGCAGGGCCTTCCGGCGCGAGCGGTCGCGATCTACCGCGAGCTCCTGCTGCGGGCGCCGGACGACGTCCGTCTCGCCGCGCGCCTGACCGAGGTCGTCGCCCTCGCGCAGCAGCAGGAGGCCGCGGGGCCTGCGAGCTTCGGTGATGCGTTCGCGGTCCCGAGCGCCTTCGACTTCTCCGACGATGCGCACCGGGTTGCGCCGACGATCTCCGCGACGGAGGAGTCGATGCTCGCCAGCCTGTCCTTCGAGGCGATCGTCCTTCCCACGCCGGCCCCGGACGGGGCGGGGCTCGACCTCCCGGTCGGCGCCGGACCGTCCGCCCGCGAGGCGCTCCGGCACCTGGTCCAGCGGCCGGTCGTGCGGACGGCCGCGTGGACCGCCGGGACCGAGGCGGCACCGTCGTCCCGCGCCGGATCACCACCGCCCGCCGACCTGACGGGCGACGACTTCGACCAGTGGCTGCGGGAGATCTCCTGATGCGCATCGCCGTCTTCAATGGACCGAATCTCAATCTCCTCGGCATTCGCGAGCCGGCGATCTACGGCACCACCACCCTCGGCGAGATCGAAGCGCGGCTCGAGGCGGTGGGCGCGGAGCTCGGGATCACGCTCCTCTTCTCGCAGTTCAACGACGAGGGGCGGATGATCGATGCGATCCACAACTGCTACGGCGTGGTGGATGGCGCGCTGGTGAACGCGGGGGCCTGGACGCATACCAGTCTCGCCATCCGCGATGCGCTGACCGCGGTCCGTCTCCCGTACGCCGAGGTCCACCTCTCCAACATCTGGGGACGGGAGCCGGAGCGGCGGCATTCGTGGCTCGCGCCAGGGGCGATCGGGGTGATCGCCGGCTTCGGCGCCGATGGCTATGAATTGGCCCTGCGGGGTCTGGTGCAGGCATTGCGGCGCAGCAGCGAGTCGTGACGAGTCTGCTCTACGCGGTGATCGCGGCGGCGGGGAACGTCGTCGGCGCCGCGGCGATCACGGCTCGGCCGCGCTGGGCCCCGAGGACCCTCGAGCTTCTGCTCGCCTTCTCCGCCGGATTCCTCGTGGCCGTGGCCCTGACGGGGTTGCTGCCCGAGGCGCTCGAGCGAGGCGGGCCGGCCTCGCCCTTGCTGATCCTCCTCGGCTTCCTGTTAGTGCATCTCACCCAGCACGCCCTCGTCGGACATTTCCATTTCGGTGAGGAGACGCACGTCGTGGGGCGCGATGTCGGGGACGCGGCGCTGGTCGGTCTGCTCCTCCACACCTTCGTCGATGGGGTGGCGATCGCGAGCGCGTTCCAGGTGGATTCGGCGCTCGGGGTCCTCGTCTTCGGAGCGATCGTCTTGCACAAGGTGCCGGAGGGCCTCGCCATCGCCTCGCTCTGGGTCGCGGCGGGTCGGTCGCGGCCGGCGGCCTTGGGCGCAGCGACGGCGCTCGGGGTCGCGACCCTGCTCGGCGTCGCGCTCACCGAGTGGCTCGATCCCCTCGCGCGCTGGGGCCTCGCGCTCTCCGCCGGAGTGACGCTTTACGTCGGCGCCTCCAACCTCATCCCGGAGTTCCAGGGGAAGCCGGGGTGGGGGCACAATCTCACCTTCTTCCTCGGATGCGGGATCGCCGTGCTCCTCCGCGCGCTGATCGGCCATTGAGCGCGCCGCGGCCCTCGAGCGGCGTGCCACTGGCCGCGCGCTTGCGCCCGCGCACGCTCGATGAGGTGGTGGGGCACGAGGCGCTGCTCGGCGAGGGGAAACCGCTGCGACGGGCCATCGCGAGCGGGGAGCCGGGGTCGTTCCTCCTCTGGGGACCCCCGGGGAGCGGGAAGACGACCATCGCGCGGCTCGTGGCCCACCATGTCGAGGCGGAGTTCGTCCCCTTCAGCGCGGTCACCGATGGGATCCCCCGTCTGCGCGAGATCGTCGCCGCGGCGGAGAAGCGCGGCCTCTTCACGACGCGGACGATCCTCTTCATCGACGAGATCCATCGCTTCAATCGCGCGCAGCAGGATGCCTTGCTCCCGCAGGTGGAGAGCGGCCTCCTGACGTTGATCGGAGCGACGACGGAGAACCCGAGCTTCGAGCTCACGGGGGCGTTGTTGAGCCGACTCCGCGTCGTGGTACTTCAGCCCCTCACCGCGACGGCGATCGCGACGTTGCTCGACCGGGCGATGCAGGATCCCGAACGCGGATTGGGGGGCCTCGGTCTGACCTTGGAGCCCGGCGCGCGGGACGCCTTGGCGCAGCTCGCCGACGGCGATGCGCGCCGGGCGCTCACCGTGCTCGAGACGGCGGCGTCGCTCGCGACGGATCGCATCTCGCCGGACGTGGTCGAGGCGGCGATCCAGCAGCGCGTCGCGCAGTATGACAAATCGGGGGAGCAGCACTTCAACCTCATCTCGGCCTACCACAAGGCGCTGCGCGGCTCCGACCCGCAGGGCGCGCTCTATTGGCTCGCGCGGATGATCGAGGGGGGCGAGGACCCGATGTACATCGCGCGCCGCACGGTGCGGTTCGCGGCGGAGGATGTGGGGCTCGCCGATCCGCGGGCCCTCTCGCTCGCCATCGCCGCGCGCGACGCCTATCACTTTCTCGGGTCCCCTGAGGGAGAGCTCGCGATCGCCGAGGCCGCGGTCTATCTGGCGACGGCGCCGAAGTCGAATCGCGTGTATACCGCATGGGCCGCGGCGCGTGAAGCGGCCCGATCGACCCCGGCGGCGCAGGTGCCGCTCCACCTTCGCAACGCCCCGACCGCCTTGATGAAGGAGCTCGGATATGGGGCGGGGTATCGGTATGCGCATGACGTCCCAGCGGGGTATCTCCCACAGGACCACCTCCCGGACGAGGTGCGGGGAGCGACCTTCTACGAACCGGGGGCGCATGGGTTCGAGCGGGAGATCGAGAAGCGGTTGGCGTGGTGGCGCTCGCTGGCCGAGCGCGTGGGGCAGGGACAGGAGGGGCACACATCGGATGAGGGATCGCATGGCTGATCGCGCGCACGACGGGAGGCGTAGTGGGGTGACGGGGCCGGGGCGGTGGTGGGGTTCGCGAGCCCTGGTGGTCATCGCGACGCTCCTGTCCCTGACCGGGTGCCGATCGCTCGCACGCGCGGCGTTCGTTCCTCCTGAGGTCGCCGTCGCCGATACCAAGGTCCGGAACATCGGGCTGCGCGGGGGGGCGCTCGACGTCACGCTCCGCGTGGACAACCCCAACGACTTCCGTCTCGACGTCGCGGGCGTCCGCTACATCGTCTGGGTGGACTCCACGCAGGTCGCGACGGGGAATGTCGAGCGGGTCGTCACCCTGCTCCCGCGCTCCACGACGCTGGTCGAGGTCCCCGTCGAGTTCCTCCTCGAGGCGCTGCGAGTGGTGATGGTGCGCTTCGTTGCCTCAGGCACGGTCCCGTATCGGGTGACCGGCGAGTTCCGGTACGTCACCCCGTTCGGCAGCATCACCCGTCCCTTCGAGAGCGCAGGCATGGTGCGTCGATGAGCAAGGATCTGATCGAGCTCGCGCCCCCGCAGGAGCGGGCGATCCTCGTCGGCGCCCCACTCAAGCGAGGGACCGATCGCCACCACGCCGCGGAGCACCTGGACGAGCTGGCGCAGCTCTCCGATACCGCGGGCGCCGTCGTGGTCGGAACGCTCACGCAGCAGATCGATCGCCCCGACCCGGCCACCTATATCGGGCGCGGCAAGGTCGAGGAGCTGAAGCAGCTGGTGAGCGCCACCGAGGCGACGCTCGTCATCTTCGACGATGAGCTCTCGCCGGCGCAGGGGAAGAACCTCGAGGGCGAGGTCGGGAAGCGGGTGATCGATCGCGCGGAACTCATCCTCGATATCTTCGCGGTGCGCGCGCGCTCGGCCGAGGCGCGGATGCAGGTGGAGTTGGCGCAGCTCGAGTATTCACTCCCGCGCCTCGTGCGGATGTGGACCCACCTCGAGAAGTTCCGCGGTGGGATCGGCGTGCGCGGCCCCGGTGAGACGCAGCTCGAGACCGACCGTCGCCTCGTGGGGCACCGGATCCGCCTGCTCAAGGAGCGGCTCGAGGAGGTCACCAAGGCGCGGCACGTGCAGCGCGCGGGCCGCACCGGCGCCTTCAAGGCCTCCCTCGTCGGGTACACCAATGCGGGGAAGAGCTCGATCCTGCGCGGGATCTCGGGGAGCGCCGAGGTCTTCGTCGAGGATCGCCTCTTCGCGACCCTCGATCCGCTCACGCGTGAGGTCGATCTCGGGGATCATCAGTCGGTCCTGCTCACCGACACGGTGGGGTTCATTCGCAAGCTCCCGCACCACCTGGTCGCCAGCTTCCGCGCGACGCTCGAAGAGGTGCAGGAGGCCGACCTCCTGCTCCAGGTGATCGACGCGAGTCACCCGTCGTGGGAGGAGCATCGCCTCGTGGTCGATCAGGTGCTCGCCGAGCTCGAGGCGAATGAGATCCCGATGGTCTATGTCTTCAACAAGGTCGATCGGCTCGAGCCGGAGGTGCGTGCGGCGCTCGAGGCGCGGATCGCGAATCTCGCCCCCGGGAGCGTCTTCACGAGCGCCGCCTCCCCGGCGGGACTCGAGCCGCTCCGCGATCTCCTGCGCGAGGCCCAGCGGGCCCGCCGTCCCGAGGTCGTCCTCGCCATCCCGATGACCGACGGGAAATTGCTCGCCGAGGCGCATCGGCTCGGCGAGGTGACGTCGAGCGAGCCCGACGAGGGGGAGGGGGTCCTGGTGGTGCGTGGCCGGTTCGATGGGGCGGCGCTGGCGCGGCTGGTCCGCGGGGGCGCCGAGGAGCGGTAGGGGGACGGCCCGTGTAATTTTCCCGGGATGCACGCCTCCGAGATCCGCCGCCGTTTCCTCGAGTATTTCGCCCGGCAGGGACACGTCATCCGGCCGAGCTCCGCGCTCGTGCCCGCCGATGACCCGACGTTGCTCTTCACCAACGCCGGGATGGTGCCGTTCAAGAAGATCTTCCTCGGGCAGGAGGCCCCCCCCGATGGCCAGCGCCGGGCGACGACGAGCCAGAAGTGCGTCCGCGCCGGCGGGAAGCACAACGACCTCGAGCAGGTGGGTCATACCGCGCGGCATCACACCTTCTTCGAGATGCTCGGCAACTTCTCGTTCGGCGACTACTTCAAGCGCGACGCGATCCGCTTCGCCTGGGCGTTCGTCACCGAGGAGCTGCAGCTTCCCAAGGAGCATCTGCGCGTCACGGTCTATCATGAGGACGAGGAGGCGCGGCAGCTCTGGCAGGAGGTCGCCGGCGTCCCTCCCACGCGGATCTACGGCCTCGGCGAGCGCGACAACTTCTGGCAGATGGCGGACACCGGCCCCTGTGGCCCGTGCAGCGAGATCTACGTCGACCTCGCGCATCTGACCAAGGACTTCGCCTTCCCGAAGGACGCCACGGGGGAGTGGACGCGCACCGATCTCGCCGATGTCTCGCTCGATGCCTTCGTCGAGGGGGCGGAGGCGGGGCGCTTCCTCGAGATCTGGAATCTCGTCTTCATGCAGTACGATCGGCAGGGGGATGGGACGCTTGTCCCACTTCCGAAGCCGAGCGTCGATACCGGGGCGGGGCTCGAGCGGATCACGGCGGTGCTGCAGGGGGTCTCCAACAACTACCACACCGATCTCTTCACTCCGCTGCTCGACCGCGTCGCGGAGGTCACGGGGACGCCCTACGCGTACCATCGGGAGGAGTCGGTGAGCTATCGCGTCCTCGCCGATCATGCGCGTGCTGTGACCTTCCTTCTCGCTGACGGCGTCTTCCCGAGCAATGAGGGACGCGGCTATGTGCTCCGGCGCATCCTGCGGCGCGCGGTGCGGCATGCCTGGCTCCTCGGTCGACGTGAACCGACCCTCGTGCGGGTCGTCGAGCGGGTGATCGAGATCATGGGGGACCAGTTCCCCGAGATCGCCAGTCGGCGGAGCCACATCCTCGAGACGACGCGTGCCGAGGAGGAGCGCTTCCTCGCGACCGTCGACGGCGGGATGTCGCGCTTCGAGCAGTTGGCCCCGACCGGCTCCACCCAGGGATCGACCGCGATCCGTGGGACGATCAGCGGGGAGGATGTCTTCAAGCTCTACGACACCTTCGGCTTCCCGGTCGACCTCACGGAGTTGATGGCGCGCGAGCGCGGGTATGTGGTGGATCTCGCCGGGTTCGAGGCCGCGCTCGATGCGCAGCGCCGGCAGAGCCAGGAGGAGCGCAAGAGCCGGCAGCTCGGCGTGGCGATCGATGATCTCGCCGACCAGGCGCAATGGCGCACCGGGCCCGACGCCGTGCGCGGTCGCTTCGTCGGCTACGACCGCACCGAGGTGGAGACCGAGGTCGTCGCGATGCGGACGATGGACGATGGGCGCGTCGCGCTCATCCTCGCCGACTCGCCGTTCTACGCGGAGTCGGGTGGACAGGTCGCCGACCAAGGCGAGGTGGCAGGGGAAGGGTGGCACCTCGAGGTCGCCGATGTGCGCAAGGTCGATGGGCAGGTCGCGGTCATCGGGACGGCCACGGGTACGGTGCGCTTCGACCGGGCGCAGGCGCGCGTGCCAGCGGATCGCCGCCGCGATACGGAGCGCCATCACACGGCGACCCATCTCCTGCACGCTGCGCTGCGCACGGTGCTCGGGGATCATGTCCATCAGGCAGGCTCGCTCGTCGCCCCCGATCGCCTCCGCTTCGACTTCACGCACCATGGTCCGGTGACGCGCGAACAGCTCGAGAGCATCGAGCAGATGGTGAATGAGGGGGTGTGGGCGAACGTCGATGTCCGGATCAGCGAGCGGCCCTATCCGGAGGCGATCGCCGCCGGGGCGATGGCGCTCTTCGGCGAGAAGTACGGCGAGGTGGTGCGCGTGGTGGAGATCGCAGGGCTGAGCACCGAACTCTGCGGTGGGACCCATGTGCGGAACACCGGGCAGATCGGGGCGGTGCGCCTCGTGAGCGAGAGCGGGGTCGCCGCCGGCGTGCGTCGCATCGAGGCGGTGACGGGTCGCCGCGCGCACGCGCTCCTACGCGAGCGCGAGGCCGCGCTCACCGCGATCGCGGCGCGGCTCAAGGTGAACACCCTCACCGGCGACGCACTCACCAAGAAGGTCGACGACCTCCTCGCCGAGCGGAAGAAGCTCGAGCGGCGCGTCGAGGAGGCGCTCGCTGGCGGTGGCGCCGGGGGCGGTGATCTCCTCGCGGGCGCGGCATCGGTCGGGACCGCGCGACTCCTGACCAAGGAGATCACGGTCCCGACGATGAAGGAGTTGCAGGCCCTCGGCGATGCGGTGCGTGCGGCGCTCGGTAGCGGGATCGGTCTCCTCCTCGGCACCTTCGAGGATGAGAAGCAGGGGCTCGTCGTCGTCGTCACCGATGATCTGGTGGGTCGGGGGATCACCGCGGGCGGGCTGGTGAAGACCCTCGCCGCGGAGACGGGTATCAAGGGAGGCGGGAAGCCCCACATGGCGCAGGCCGGTGTTGCCGCGGAGCAGCGAGAGGCCGTGCGTTCGACGGCGCAGCGCGTGGCGCGTGGTGCGCTGGGGGGCGGCGCATGACCTCACACTGGATCGCGGCGCGCGCCGCCGATGTCCCGCCGGCGCTGGTCGAGCGCGTGCAAGGGCTGGTCCCGACCGCTGATGGGGCCCCGGTCGATCGGCTCATCGACACGGCGACGTCATTGCTCCGCACCACCGTCGAGCCGGGCGAAGGGGAGGGGGCGCGCGCCGTCGCGCTCGATCTCCTCGCCGCCGACGCCTGTGTGACCTGGGCCTTCGAGGCGATCACCGATCCCGCCGCCCTCCCCGCCGTCGCGGACGCCGCGATGCAGCGGATCACCGATGCGCTCGCCTAGCGCGCTCCCCGCGAGACTCCCGATGACCGCCATCGATCCCGTCACCCATCTCACCGAACTTGCCGAGACCGCCGCGCGCGCCGCGACCGCCCTCGGCGCCGGCATCCGCGAAGCCACCGCGCTCGTGCACGGCACGCTCGCGAACGGGGGGACCCTCCTCTTCTGCGGGAACGGGGGGAGCGCCGCCGACGCGCATGACCACCGATACCTCCAACCTGACGGCGTGCGGCAACGACTTCTCCTTCGACGAGATCTTCAGCCGGCAGGTGGAAGGGCTCGGACGGGCGGGGGATCTGTTGATCGTCCACACCACGAGCGGGAACTCGCCGAACTGTCTGCGCGCGGTGGAGGTCGCCCGCGCCATGGGGGTGCGCACCCTCGCGCTCACGGCCAAGGATGGCGGGAAGATCAAGGCGATGGTCGACTGTTGCCTCGTGGTCCCCACCGACCGCACCGATCGCGCGCAGGAGATCCATCTCGCCATCCAGCATGCGATCTGTGACGCGGTCGAGCAATCGGGGCTCGGGGCGGATCGCCCAGCGACGACCTGATGCGGGCCACGCGGCGCGCCCGTCTCGGCGCGTTGCTCGCCGACCGGGGGATGGACGCCATGCTCGTCTCGGCCCTCCCGAACATCCGCTATCTCACCGGGTTCTCTGGGTCGAACGCCCTGCTGCTCGTCACGGCGGACGGGGCGACCCTCCTCACCGACTTCCGCTACGCCACGCAGGTGAAGACGGAGGTCGATCCCGCGGTGGAGGTGCTCATCGCCCCCGCCTCACTCTGGGCCGAGCTCTGGCGGATCCTCGGGGCCCGACCGTCGATCGGATGCCTCGCCTTCGAGACGGCGCATCTCCTCCACCACGAGACGCAGCGCTTCCTGGCGGCTGGGGCGGAGGGGGCACGCTGGCAGTGGGCGCCGGTGGTCGACCTCGTGGAGGGACTCCGTGAATCGAAGGATGCGGGGGAGGTGGCCGAGATCCGCGCCGCCATCGCGATCGCCGAGCAGGCGCTCGGCGCCACCCTCCCGCTGATCCACGTGGGGATGACCGAGCTCGCGGTGGCGGGGGAGCTCGAGCGCGCGTTGCGGGTGGCCGGGAGCGAGGGGTTCCCCTTCGAGACGATCGTCGCCTCCGGTCCGCGGTCGGCGTTGCCCCATGCGCGCGCCTCCACGCGGGTGATCGCCCGTGGCGATCTGCTCCTGATCGACTTCGGCGCCATCCATCACGGATACTGCGCGGACATCACCCGGACCTTCGTCGTCGGGGCCCCGCCGACCGATCGGCAGCGCGAGATCCACGCCCTGGTTCGGGAAAGTAACGGGAGCGCTTCGGCCCTTGTTCGGCGGGGGATGCGAGGGCGGGATGCCGACGCGTTAGCGCGGGACTACATTGAGCGGGCTGGGTTCGGGGAGGCGTTCGGACACTCCCTTGGGCATGGCATCGGGCTCGAGGTCCACGAGGCACCCCGTCTCGCCAAGACCGCGGAGGCCCCGCTCCCACCGGGGGCGGTCGTCACCATCGAGCCCGGGGTGTACCTCGAGGGGTGGGGGGGCGTCCGGATCGAGGACGACGTCCTGCTCGGCCCTGAGGGTCCTGTTGTGCTGACCTCGTTCCCACGCGACCTCGTGCAGCTCTGAGGCACGAGCGCGCCGACACCTCACGTACCACGCTGACCCCCCCCATGATCGATCTTCGCTACGTCAAGAAGCTGCTGGAGATGCTCGATGAGTCCACCGTGGATTCGATGGAGATCTCCTCGGACAAGGGGATGCGCATCCGCCTGAGCAAGACGGCGACGGTCCGTCCTGGCGCGGTCTACGCCGCGCCGGCCGCCGCGCCGGTTCCGGTCGCCGCTCCGGCCGCCGCCGCGCCCGCCGCTCCCGCCGGCTCGTCGGAGCCTGCACCGACGGCTGGGGGGAACGCGACCGACGTGAAGTCGCCGATGGTCGGCACCTACTACGGAGCTCCCGAACCCGGCGCCAAGCCGTACGTGAGCGTCGGGCAGCAGGTGAAGCAGGGACAGGTCCTCTGCATCATCGAGGCGATGAAGATCATGAATGAGATCGAGTCCGAGGTCTCGGGCACGATCGTCGAGGTCTGCGCCGCCGATGCCCACCCGGTCGAGTACGGTCAGGTGCTCTTCCGTGTCCGCCCGAATGGCTGACGCGCCAGCCGGCGTCGATCTCCGCCAGCTCCTCATCACCCTGCAGCAGCAGGGTGGCTCCGATCTGCATCTCAAGCTCGGTCGGCCACCGATGCTCCGCGTGCATGGGGACCTGGTCCCCGTCACACATCCCCCGCTGACCGCCGCCGATCTCAAGGGGATCGCCGAGCAGGTGATGGCGCCGCGCCACAAGCAAGAGTTCGAGGAGCTGCGAGATGTGGATTTCGCGATCGGACTCCAGGGCGTGGGACGGTTCCGCGTGAATGCCTTCCAGCAGCGCGGCTCGCTCGCCTTCGCCTTCCGTGCCGTGCGCGCCGAGGTGGGGTCGGTCGCGGAGCTCAACCTCCCACCGGTCCTGAACACCATCGCGCTCCGGACGCGCGGGTTGGTGCTGGTGACCGGGGTGACAGGATCGGGCAAGTCCACCGCGCTGGCGGCGATGATCCACCAGGTGAACGCCACTCGGGCGGTGAACATCATCACCATCGAGGATCCGATCGAGTACTGGCATCAGGATCGCAAGGCCTGCGTGAGTCAGCGGGAGATCGGGGCGGATACCCTCGGCTTCGCGCAGGCGTTGCGTCGCGTGCTGCGACAGGATCCGGATGTCATCATGATCGGCGAGATCCGCGACCTCGAGACGCTCGAGGTCGCCATGAAGGCCGCCGACACGGGCCATCTCGTCTTCTCGACGCTTCATACGATGGATGCCGCGCACACCATCGAGCGGCTCCTCTCGTTCTATCCCCCGGACCAACAGGCGAACGTCCGCTTCCACCTCGCGTCGACGCTGCAGGCGGTGATCAGTCTCCGGCTCGTGCCGCGGAGTGACCGACCCGGACGGGTCCCCGCCTGCGAGGTGCTCATCAATAGCTCGGCGGTCGCGGACAACATGCGCGACCCCTCCACGGCACTCGAGATCCCCCGGCTCATCCGGGAGGGGACGGTGCCGTACGGGATGCAGTCGTTCGACCAATCGTTGCGCCATTGGCAGTCGCAGGGGGTCATCTCCTACGAGACTGCCCTGCAGCACGCCACCCACCCGGGGGAGTTCGCCCTCGCCGCGCAGGGGATCGCGGGCGCGTCGGACACCTCGTGGCACCAACTCTCTCAGGATGTGCGCTGATGTTTCGTAAGGTCTTGATCGCCAACCGTGGGGAGATCGCGCTGCGCGTCGTGCGCGCCTGCCGCGAACTCGGAGTGGAGACCGTCGCCGTGTACTCCGAGGCCGACCGGGAATCGCTCCATGTCCGCTTCGCCGATGACGATGTCTGTATCGGGCCGGCCCCCGCGCGGGAGTCCTATCTGCGCATCCCTCGCCTCATCGCGGCGGCAGAGATCGCGGGCGCCGATGCCATCCACCCGGGCTACGGCTTCCTCGCGGAGAACGCCGAGTTCGCGGAGACCTGTGCCGCGAGTGGGATCACCTTCATCGGACCCACCCCGCATCAGATCCGGACGATGGGCGATAAGGCGGCCGCACGTGCCGCGATGATCGCCAACGACGTCCCTGTCGTCCCGGGCTCCCCCGGGCCGGTCGAGGATGTCGATGAGGCACTCGCCGTCGCCGAGCAGATGGGGTTCCCGGTCATCATCAAGGCGGCGGCCGGTGGGGGCGGGAAGGGGATGCGCGTCGCGCGCGATGCCGACGACTTCGCTCGCGCCTTCCAGCTCGCGCGTTCCGAGGCGCTCTCCGCCTTCGGCAATGGCTCGGTCTACGTCGAGAAGTATCTCGAGCGGCCGCGCCACGTGGAGTTCCAGATCCTCGGCGATACGCACGGCAACGTCATCCACCTCGGCGAGCGCGACTGCTCCGTCCAGCGTCGGCATCAGAAGCTGGTCGAGGAAGCCCCCTGCCCGGTGATGACGCCGGAGCTCCGTGAGAAGATGGGGGCCGCCGCGGTGAAGGGGGCCAAGGCGATCGACTACGTGGGGGCCGGTACGATCGAGATGCTCCTCGACAGCGACGGGTCGTACTACTTCATGGAGATGAACACGCGCATCCAGGTCGAGCATCCCGTCACCGAGATGCTCACCGGGGTCGATCTCGTGAAGGAGCAGATCCGCGTCGCGTCGGGGCTCCCCCTCTCGGTGACGCAGACGCCGGAGCTCCGCGGCCATGTGATCGAGTGCCGCATCAACGCCGAGGATCCGGCGCGCAACTTCCAGCCCGGCCCGGGGAAGATCGAGGTCTTCCATATGCCCGGCGGCAACGGGATCCGCGTCGATACGCACGCCTACGCCGGCTATACCGTCCCGCCGTACTACGACTCGATGATCGCCAAGCTCATCGTGCACGGGAAGGACCGCGCGGAGGCGATCGCCAAGATGCGCTTCGCGCTCGAGAGCTTCGTCATCCAGGGGGTGCCGACGACAATCCCCTTCCTCGGGACGTTGATGGAGCATCCGCACTTCGTGCGCGGTGACGTCCATACCAAGTTCCTCGAGCAGGAAGGGGCGGACCTCTTCGCCAAGCGTAGCGTTTCCTGACCGTGCCCTGGGTCGTCCGAAGGGTATCCCTTCGACCCCAGACGGCCGATGCCCCGGAAGCCCGCGTCAGACGATCCGCTGTTCCTCGATTCCCCCCTCGCCCCCACGCCGCGCAAACCGCGCGTGCGGCGCGTTGCTGCCTTGGCGGGTGACGACGCTCCCTCGGCGGTCAGCTCGGCCGGCGGAGTGGAGGACGCATCGGCGGATCGCCCCGCATCGCCCCTCCGGCAGGAGATCGCCGGCATCGTCCTCCTGGTCGGCTCGCTCTTCCTCGCGGGTGCCCTGATCTTCGGTCGCACCCCCGCACCCGCCGAGTCCTGCTCGACGGCGGGAGGCGCCTTCGGCCCGGTGGGGGGGTGTCTCCGCTGGACGATCCTCTCGCTCGTGGGTGGGCTCGCGGCGATCGTCGTCCCGTTCATCCCCACCATCCGTGGGCTGCGCCTCCTCGGACGCATCGGGCATCCGACACAAGCCCGTATCGACCTCTTCCCGATCGGCCTCGTCCTGATCATCCCCGTGGCGGCGGGGCTCGCGCGACTCGATGCCGTGCCGCAGGGCACGGCCGATACCATCACCGGCCTCTGGGGCGCCTTCGCCGGGTTCTATCTCGCGGAGGCGCTGGGCCGTGGTGGCGCCTGGTTCGTCATCGTGACCGCGGTGAGCGTCCTCACCGCCGCCACCGTCGCGTGGAACCCGATCAAGAGCCTCGTCTCGGTCAAGCTGCCGACACCCCGTCCCAAGCCGGCGGCGCCGGAGCCGATCACGACCGCTGAGGCCATGGAACCCTCCGCCGCGGAGATGCCCGCGGTCGACCTCTCATTGATGGGGCTGGCCCTCCCCGTCGTCGCGGAGGCCGAGACCGTCCCGCCGCCGATCGTCGCACCGGTCGAGACCGCGGTGGTCGAAGCGGATGTCGAGATGGAGCAGGCGATCGCGATCGAGGAGGCGGTCGAAGAAGAGGAGGTCGAGCCTGAGGCCCCGAAGGTCGCCCGCACGCGTGGGGCGCGTCGTGCCAAGCCGGCGATCGCCATCGATCCCGATGAGCTCCCCAGCGTCGAACTGCTCACGCCCGGTGCCGAACGCGATGCGAACGCTGGCCGCGCGCAGCTCGACCAGATGGGCACGAAGCTCATCGAGTCGCTCAAGACCTTCAAGGTCGACGGCACGCTGAGCGGCCGCACCAGCGGACCGACCGTCACGCAATTCGAGATCGAGCCGGGCCCCGGCGTGAAGGTGCGGCAGTTCGCCAATCTGGCGAACGACCTCGCCCTCGCGATGCGCGCGCCCTCCATTCGCGTCGTCGCCCCGATCCCCGGGAAGGGCGCCGTCGGCGTCGAGGTCCCCAATCCCTCGCCCGAGATGGTCGCCTTCCGCGAGATGCTCGAATCGGAGGAGTATCAGCGGAGGCCGATGGCGCTCCCCGTCGCCCTCGGGAAGGATCTCGAGGGGTGCCCGGTCGTCACCGATCTCGCGAAGATGCCGCACCTCCTGATCGCCGGCGCGACCGGGTCCGGGAAGTCGGTCTGCGTGAACACCATCATCACCTCGCTCATCTACCGGCACACGCCGAAGACGCTCCGCTTCCTGATGGTCGATCCGAAGATGGTGGAGCTCTCGGTCTACAATGTGCTGCCGCACCTTCGCCACAAGGTGGTCACCGATAACCGTGATGCCGCCGCCGTGCTCAAATGGGCGGTGATCGAGATGCAGGAGCGCTACGCCCTCCTCGCGGAGAATGGGGCGCGCAACATCCAGGACTTCAACACCAAGGTCCGGAGTGGCGCGCCGCTGCGGAAGCCGAAGGAGCCGGGGGTCGCCTTCGAGAATCGCGAGTACACGGGGGGGATCCTCCCCTACATCGTCGTCGTGATCGACGAGCTCGCCGACCTGATGATGACCGTCGCGGCCGAGGTGGAGACCCCGCTCGCGATGCTCGCACAGAAGGCGCGCGCGATCGGCATCCACCTGATCCTCGCCACGCAGCGGCCGAGTGTGAACGTCATCACCGGGCTCATCAAGGCGAACTTCCCGAGTCGCATCGCCTTCCGTGTGGCGAGCCAGATCGACTCGCGTACGATCATCGACGGGATGGGGGCTGAATCGCTCCTCGGCAATGGGGATATGCTCTTCATCCCACCCGGGAAGTCGGAGCCGAGCCGTCTGCAGGGGGCCTACCTCTCCAACGACGACACCGAGCGCCTCATGGGGTGGTATGGGGACCGTCGCGCGGCGCGTGCCGCGGCGCTCGAGGCGGCTGGGATGGTGGTCACCGAAGGGCAGTCCGAGGAGGCCGATATCCTCGAGGCGGTCCGGACCAGAGAGGCGTTGGAGGCGGGGGGTGGGGAGGAGGCGACCGAGGACGCCGGCGACCGCGACAAGCTCTTCCGCGAGGCGGCCGAGGTCTGCATCCAGCATCAGGGCGGATCGACTTCGCTCTTACAGCGCCGGCTCAAGATCGGGTACGGGCGGGCCGCGCGATTGATCGACCAGCTCCAGCTGGCGGGGGTCCTCGGGCCTCCGGATGGATCCAAGCCCCGCGATGTGCTGATCGGGCTCGAGGATCTCGACCGGGTCGCTGGGGATCGCGTCGGGGCCTGACCGCAGGGCTGCAATGAAAGGGTGCGAGGTGCCGCCATCGGGTGATGCGATCCGGTGGCGGCATCGCATCTTCGGCCCATGCGCACACACAACCAGCGCTTCGGCGCACTCGGAGAACGGATCGCCGCCCGGTGGCTCGCCCAGCGGGGATGGCGGATCGTCTATCATCGCTTCGTGAACGGGCGGCGCGACATCGACCTCGTCGCGGAGCGCGACGGGGTGGTGGCCTTCGTCGAGGTGAAGGCCCGCAAGGGCGCCGAATTCGGGGACCCGGTCGAGGCGGTCCACCGCCGAAAACAGCGTGAACTGACCAAGAGCGCCCAGGTCTGGATCGACCGGCACGGGCGGCAGCCGGAGACCTATCGGTTCGATGTGATCGGGGTCCTGGTCGCAGGGGAGCGCGTCCGCGTGAAGCATGTGGAAAACGCATTCAACATAGCGTCGTGACTTGTCCACATCATAAAGCATTCATTTGTAACATCTTGAACCTGGAGCACGTATTGTGGAAAAAATGTTTTGTGAATAAGTCGGAATCTTCCACTGCGCTATTGCGCGGACCGACCGACTTCGGCTAATCTTCGGTTTCCTGCCACCTGCTCGTCCGTCGGCGTTCCTTCGGGATAGCCACTACCCACCCCCCCGCTACATTCCACCTCAGGAGAATTCATGGCGACCCCAACCACCTCTCAGCAGTCCGACAAGGCGAAGGCGCTCGGTCTCGCGGTCTCGCAGATCGAGAAGTCCTTCGGCAAGGGCGCCATCATGCGCATGGGCACCGATGGGGCCAAGGTGCGCGTCGATGCCATCCCGACCGGGGCGATCAACCTCGATGCCGCCATCGGCGTCGGCGGGATCCCGCGCGGCCGGATCACCGAGATCTACGGCCCCGAGAGCAGCGGGAAGACCACCGTCTGTCTCCACGTCGTGGCCAATGCGCAGAAGCAGGGGGGCACCGCCGCCTTCATCGACGCCGAGCATGCGCTCGATACCGATTACGCGGCCAAGCTCGGGGTGGATGTCGAGAAGCTCCTCGTCTCGCAGCCCGACACGGGGGAGCAGGCGCTCGAGATCTGTGAGATCCTGGTCCGCAGCGGGGCCGTCGACGTGATCGTCATCGACTCGGTCGCCGCGCTCGTCCCCAAGGCCGAGATCGAGGGGGAGATGGGGGATTCGCACGTCGGGTTGCAGGCGCGCCTCATGAGCCAGGCGCTCCGCAAGCTCACCGGCGCCATCGCCCGCTCCAACTGCTCGGTCGTCTTCATCAACCAGCTCCGTGAGAAGATCGGGGTGATGTTCGGCAACCCCGAGACCACCACCGGTGGCAAGGCGCTCAAGTTCTACGCCTCGCTCCGTCTCGACATCCGTCGCATCGGGCCGGTGAAGGAGAAGGAGGACGTGATCGGGTCGCACGTCCGCGTGAAGGTCGTCAAGAACAAGGTCGCCCCGCCGTTCAAGCAGGCGGAGTTCGACATCATGTACGCCGAGGGGATCTCCCACACCTCGCTCCTGGTCGACATCGGCGCGGAGAGCGGGATCATCGAGAAGTCGGGCGCCTGGTACAGCTATGGCGACCAGCGGATCGGGCAGGGCCGGGAGAACGCCAAGCTCTTCCTCAAGGACAACCCGAAGGTGATGGCCGAGATCGAGGAGAAGGTGAAGGTGGTCTTGGGCGTGACCAAGGTCGTCGAGGAGTCGGACGAGGAGTAGGACGAAGACGAAGTCGACAGGACGCTCCGACGTGTATCGGGGGTGTGATCTGTGGTGAGTCGCCGGGGCCCGGAATCCCCGTCGTTCCACTCGGGTCCACCCCCGATGCTTTTGTCGGAGGGGGAGGCGTCGAAGGGGCGCCGGGGGCGGCAGGGACGCGCGAGAGGGGATGCTGGCGAGCGCCCTCGGCCCAGCTGCTACAATCGTGCGCTGGATGCCTTGGCCCGCCGTGCGCGTTCATGTGCTGAGCTCCGGCGCTGGTTGGTCGAGCGGGAGTATCCCGCCGACGAGGTCGAGCAGGTCCTCGAGCGCTTGGTCGCCGGGCGCCTCTTGGATGATCTCGCCTTCGCGAGAGGCTTCGCGCACGCGCGGCTGGGAGCGGGGCGAGGGTATGGCCCGGCGCGGGTCCGGCTCGAGCTGCTGCGCCGTGGGGTCGCGCGCGAGGTGATCGATCGGGTCCTGGCGGAGCATCAGGAGGACTCGGGGGTCGATCCGGTGCAAGCGGTCGAGGCCGCGGCACGGAAACGGCTCAGGTCGCTTGCGGGGCTGGAGCCGGCGGTGGCGCAGCGACGGTTGGTGGCGTGGCTGCTGAGACGGGGGTTCCCAGGGGGGATGGCGACGAAGGTCGCGCGTGAACTCATCGCCGGGACCCGTTAGTCTCCTGCCAATGACTCCATCATCCCACACCATCCCCGCGCCGTTCTCCCTCACCGGCTGCCGCGCCATCGTGACCGGCGGCTCCCGCGGCATCGGTGCCGCTGTCGCGCACTACCTCGCCGACCTCGGCGCCGATGTCGGCATCGGGTATCAGTCCCGAACCGCCGATGCCGAGCAGCTGGTGGGCGCCCTTGAGGCTAAGGGGGTGCGTGCCTTCGCGCTCGCTGGGGATCTCGGGGACCCGGCCGCGGCTGACGCCCTCGTCGCCGAGGCCGTGCGAGTGTTCGGGGGGCTCGACATCGCGGTGCACAATGCCGGGATCTGGCCCACCGACGATGTGCCGGTCCACGAGATGAGCGATGCGCGGTGGCGTCGGACCATGCGGGCCAACACCGACGCGATGTTCCATGTCTCACGCGCCGCGGCGCGCGTGCTGGGGGACGGCGGGCGGATCGTGCACGTCGCCTCCACGGCGGGGCAGCGCGGGGAGGCCTTCCACGCCGACTACGCCGCGAGCAAGGGGGCGATGATCTCCTTCGTGAAGAGCCAGGCGATCGAGCTCGCCACGCGCGGGATCACGGTGAACGCCGTCGCGCCGGGATGGGTCGACACCGAGATGTCGGCGATCCCCTATGCGGGGGAGGGGAAGGCGCGGATCGCGGCGAGCATCCCGAATGGACGGATCGCGACCGCGGAGGATGTCGCCTGGGCGGTGGTGGCGCTCTGCATGCCGGGGGCGCGGCACCTCGTGGGGGAGATCGTCAATGTGAATGGCGGGAGCGTCCTGCCGGGGTAGGAATGCAGACCCCCCGATCGGCGAGGCCGATCGGGGGGTCGGGTGCAGCGCTCAGGATGAACGACGCGTACCCACGCGGCCGCGATGATTACCGCAGCAGCGCCCAGACCGTCGCGAGGCTGGCGACCGTCTGCGCCACGATCTGGATCGTGGCGGTGAGGCGCTGGAGACTGCCGTCGTCCGCCGCCTTCACGGGGACGACGACCGTCGCCCCGGGGCGCGGGGTCGGGTACAGCGGGACGATTCCCAGGACCGTGCGCCGGGCCTGGATCTTCCCGTCGGGCTGGATGACGTAGGCACGGCTCGCATCGCCGACCAGCGAGGCCCCGCCGGCGGCCCGCACGTAGAACGAGATGCTGCGGCCTGAGGCGGCGGCGATGATGCTTGGCGCATTCACCGCGCCGGAGATCTCGATCGTGGTGCGCTGCATCGGGAGGTGCAGGGAGTCGTTGTCGAAGAGGAGGAGGTTGTCGTCGGATTGAGGCCGTGCGAGCGCCGCCAGCAGGTTGACACCTACGCGGGACCGCTCGACCGACACGTCGGTGGAATCGAACCCCTTCGCGCTCTCCCGTTGGGTCGTGGCCTCCGCGCCCGCCGCCTTGGGCTTGGCTGGGGCGCTGTCACCGGCTGCACGCTGGAAGGCGGTGAGTGTCTTGGCACGGGCGAAGTATGCGGCATCTGCGGCCGCCTCGCCCGAGAGCCCCCCCGCGCGCTGCACGATGTCGCTCAGCCGCTCCGACTTGGTCCGCAGGGCATAGCGCCCCGGGTACCGGACCTCACCCGTGATGACCACCGAACGGGGGAGGGAGAAGTCGGGCTGCTGCATGATCAGGACGTTGTCGTAGGGCTGGAGCGTCACCTCGCGGGAGGTCGAGGTGGCCCCATTCGCGCTCTGCGCCAGATAGCTGGAGTCGAGCGGGACCCGCACCGTCTGGGCGGTGACCCCACCATCGAAGCTCGCGGGGATCCTCGCGATCTCCGCCTCGCGAATCCACGCCCCCTCGACCAATCCGCCAGCCGCGAGGACGAGATCGCGCAGCGTCATCCCCTCATTGAATGGGTAGCGCCCATTCACCCTCACCGATCCTCCGATCGCGACGAAGCGCCGCGGACGGAAGTTGGTCAGGGAGTAGACGGTGATCACATCGTCATCTGCCAGCGCGAGATCGTTGACGACCGCCCCGGTGGTGTCGCGCAGCACGGCCCGCAGCTGGATCCGCGTCGAATCCGGTTGCAGTCGGGTGATGGAGACCTGGCCGAGGTACGCATCAGGCTGCGTGCCACCGGCGGCCCGGAGTGCGTCGCTCAGCTTCATCCCCGCCACGAAGGCCTGCTGGCCCTTGGTCCAGACATGTCCGTCGACGGTGATCCGCCCCCGCACGCGGCTCGCCACCGGGAAGACGCGGAGCTCGTCGCCGCCGCGGATCTCGACCGCGGGGAAGGCGTCGATCGACGGGCCGGCCGCGGTCACGTCGACCACCATGCGATCGCCCCCACCCACGGTGCGCTCGGCGGCGGGGACGATGCGGACGATCTGGACGCGGGAGGCGAGCGCGGTCGGCTTGAACCCACCGGCGGCTCGGATCGCCTCGCGAACCCCCTCCCCCGCCTTGAGCTCATAGGTCGCGGGGCGGACCACCTCGCCGGTGACGCGGACCCGAGGGCCATGCGTGCCGACGAAGATCACATCGCCATTCTCGAGGCGGACGTCCTTCCCGTTGTCCCCGCGCAGGAGATAGTCGTAGACGTCGAGCGTCGCGATCGTCTGACTGCCCCGCCGCACGGTCACCGCGCGCAGGGTCCCGGTGACGGTCGGTCCCCCGGCCGCGTAGAGGGCGGTCATCGCGGTCGCCGCACTGGAGATCCGATAGCTCGAGGGGCGGACCACCTCGCCGGTCACGAAGACCTGGATCGCCCGCAGCTTGGCCATGCTCACGGAGAACTTGGTCGGGGCATCGGCCCCTCGCCGCACGCCGGAGTAGCTCCGAGCCAGTCGCGCGTAGAGCAGGTTCTCGAGCTGGGTCATGGTGAGATTCGCCACGCTCAACTGCCCCACCTGCGGGATCACGATGAACCCTTCGCGCGTCACATCGAGGGTGTGCGCGAGTTCGACCTCACCGGTGAGGATCAGGACGAGCTGGTCCCCCGGGCCGATGCGGTAGTTGGCATCGACCGGACCATCCATCACGGGGAGGAACTGGCTCGTCGCGTTCTGGAAGACATCGAGGCCGAAGAGTCGGTATGCCGCGCTGTCAGCGGCAGCGGAGGCCGTCGAATCGTCACGCACCGTGATCGCACGTCGCGGCACCGCCCCGCGCACCATCCCGGTGTCACCTTCTTGGCGCAACATCGTGCGCAGCACCGAGGCATCTTCGTCATCGGTGATGCCAAGGCGACGGAACGCGCTCACCACGTCGGTGTTCGGGGTCCCGCCGGTGCCGCCGGGGAGGTACGAGTCGAGGAAGTTCTCGGGGTAGCCCTCGGCCTTGAGACGCGATCGGATCTGCTCGGGCGTCATCCCGCTCGTCGTCACCCGCTGGCGGAGCTGATTGGCGAGCTCGGGGCTCGACTGCATCATCGCCCTGGCCTGCGATGGTGACGGCACCCCTTGGGCGCGCGAGGTCGTGGGAGCGAGAAGCCCGACGACGGCGATGAGGCCGGTCAGGCGTAGGAGGGTCGTTATGCGCATCCCCCAATTTACATCACCCGCGTTGGCCATGGGTCGCGCCGGGGTATCTTTCTCCCACCCAACGGGGAGGGTCGGTGCTACTGGTAACGGGCGGGGCGGGGTTCATCGGGAGCAACTTCGTTCTGGACTGGCTCGCTCAGTCCAGCGAGCCCCTCGTGACCCTGGACCTCCTGACCTACGCCGGGAACCGCCGGAACCTGGCCGCGCTCGAGGGGGACCCGCGGCACACCTTCGTGCAGGGGGAGATCGGGGATGCGGCGCTGGTCGCCCGGCTCTTGGCCGAGCATCGCCCCCGGGCGATCGTCCACTTCGCGGCCGAGTCCCATGTGGACCGCTCGATCCATGGGCCAGAGGCCTTCATCCAGACGAATGTGGTGGGGACCTTCCGGCTTCTGGAGGCGGCGCGGGGCTTCTGGGCGGGCTTGGACGGGGCGGAGCGGGGGGCCTTCCGATTCCTGCATGTCTCGACCGATGAGGTCTACGGGTCGTTGCCCCCCGACGCACCGGCCTTCACCGAGGACCATCGGTATGAGCCCAACTCCCCCTATTCGGCGAGCAAGGCGGGGTCGGACCATCTGGTGCGGGCCTATCATCACACCTACGGGCTCCCGGTCCTCACGACCAACTGTTCCAACAACTACGGCCCCTACCAGTTCCCCGAGAAGCTGATCCCGCTGGTGATCCACCACGCGCTGTCGGGGAAGCCGCTTCCGATCTACGGCGACGGGCAGCAGGTGCGCGACTGGCTCTACGTGGGGGACCACTGCACGGCGATCCGCCGCGTGCTGGAGGCGGGGACCGTCGGCGAGGTCTACAACATCGGCGGGTGGAATGAGCGACCAAATCTCGAGGTGGTGCGGACGATCTGCGCGGTGTTGGACGAGTGGGTCCCGCGCGCGGATGGACAGTCGTACGTCACGCAACTGACCTACGTGACCGACCGACCGGGGCACGACCGGCGCTACGCCATCGATGCGCGGAAGATCCATCGCGAGCTCGGGTGGCAGCCGGCGGAGACCTTCGAGACGGGGATCCGCCGGACGATTCGGTGGTACCTCGACCATCAGGACTGGGTGACCGACGTGACGAGCGGGGCCTACCGCGCGTGGATCGGCACCAACTACCAGGCGCGGTGAGTTCGATGCGCATCCTGCTCACGGGCGCCAACGGTCAACTCGGGTACGAGCTGCAGCGGTGGCTCGCCCCGCTCGGGAGCCTCGTCACCTGCACGCGTGCGGAGTGCGACCTCGAGCATCCCGAGCAGATCCGCGAGGTGGTGCGGCGCGTCGCCCCCGACATCATCGTGAATCCCGCGGCGTATACCGCGGTCGATACAGCGGAATCGGAGCCGGCGCGTGCCGAGGCGGTGAATCGCGATGCGGTCGCGGTCCTTGCCGAGGAGGCGAAGGGGATCGGCGCGACCATCGTCCAGTACTCCACCGATTACGTCTTCGACGGCGCGAAGGCAGGGTGGTACGTGGAGGACGACGCGACGGCGCCGCTCGGGGTGTATGGCCGCACCAAGTGGGAGGGGGAGGAGGCGCTGCGCGCCTCTGGTGTATCCCATCTCATCCTGCGCACGAGCTGGGTCGTCGGGACGCACGGGACCAACTTCGCTCGCACGATGCTCCGTCTCGCCGCCACGCATGAGACGCTGCGGGTGGTCGCCGACCAGGTGGGCGTACCCACGAGCACGGCACTCATCGCTGAGGTGACCGTCGCGCTCCTGCGGCCGAGGGGGGCCGGAGCGGAGGGTTTCCCCTCAGGCACCTACCATCTGGCCGCCGCAGGGGAGACCTCGTGGCATGGCTATGCCCAGGTCGTCTTCGCCGAGGCAGGGCTCGATCCCGCTCGCGTCCATCCCATCACGACGGCGGAGTATCCGACGGCGGCGCGTCGCCCCGCCAACTCGCGACTCGACACGACGCGCCTGCGCTCGACCCTCGGGATCGAGCTCCCCGATTGGACGGTGGGGGTACGCGAGGTCGTCCGCACCCTCCGGTCGCAGTAGGTTGTACGGGTCATGAGTACCCCGATCGCATCGACCGCTCGTCGCGGGATCATCCTCGCCGGTGGCGCCGGCACGCGGCTCTACCCGGTGACCCAGGCGGTCTCCAAGCAGCTGCTCCCCGTCTACGATAAGCCGATGGTCTACTACCCGTTGAGCACCCTGATGCTCGCCGGGATCCGTGAGGTGCTGGTCATCTCCACGCCGCAGGACACGCCGCGCTTCGCGGAGCTGCTGGGGGATGGGTCCCAGTGGGGGATGCGGATCACCTACACCGTGCAGCCGTCGCCGGATGGCCTCGCGCAGGCCTTCGTTCTCGGGAAGTATTTCGTGGGCGACCGCCCCTCGGCGTTGGTCTTGGGCGACAACATCTTCTATGGGCACGACCTCGTGGCGGCGGTGCGTGAGGCCGACCAGCGCGCCAGCGGTGCCACGGTCTTCGCCTATCATGTGCACGATCCGGAGCGCTACGGTGTCGTGGAGTTTGATGCCGCGCGG
>JAJTFH010000058.1 GCA_021298395.1 Gemmatimonadota bacterium
GGGATTCACCCACGTCTATGACAAGAAGGGCGATGCCGTCGGAGAGTTCGATGTGCCGGCGACGAGCTACGTGGTCGTGCTCGACAAGACCGGCAAGGTCGTCTACACCGGACTCGGTGGCGACCAGGATATCGACGGCGCGATCAAGAAGGCGTTGCGCTAAACGCGTTCCGCGAGCGCTCGCTCACGCCCCGTCAGCGATCGCGGTGCCGAGCGGTGCCGTGAAGAGGTGCCGCGCCGGCTGTGGCTCCCGCGTCAGATAGACCTGCAACGCGCGCACCTCAAACGGCTCCGACTCGCGCACGGCTAGGAGCGCACGACGCGTCCCCGCATCCAGGGTGGGATAGAGACTCAGCGTGCAGTGCGGCGTGAAGGGATAGCGCGCCGGGGCATGGGGGATCCCACATCCGCGCAATCGTTCATGCAGGGCGCGCAGTGGTCCATGCGGATCGAGCGGTAAGAGCAGGATATCCCGATCGACGAACCGCTCGGCGCGCCCGAACTGCAACGTCAACGGCGGGGTCGCCGCCGCGATGGAGAGAATCCGCTCCTGCAACACGTCAATCGGCGTGTCCGCGTGAAAGGGGCCAGCCCCCGACGAGCCGATCAGGGTGACATGCGGCGGGAGGTGCCGCGCCATCTTGGGATCGACCGCCATCTGCTGCGCGTGGATCCGCTCGGCCAACGCGCCCTCGAGCTCGATCGTGACGAAGATCCCAGCTACGGCCATGTGAGCGAGACGCCCACGCGCGTCCCCCCGAGCGGAGCGGGGGTGACGATCGGCGTGACGACGGCCGACCCAAGGAGGTAGCGATCGATCACGTTGCCTGGGCGTGTCGCATGCCAGCGGGTCACCGCCCATCCAGTGACGGTGCCGACCGCGGCACCGAGAACGACGTCGCTGAGCCAGTGGGCATCGGTATGCATGCGCGAGTAGGCGGTCCAGGTCGCGAGACCGTACGTCGTCAGTCGCACCGTGCGCGCATGCGCTGGGGCGATCAGCGCGACCTCGTTGGAGACGGCAGAGGCGAAGGCGAAGGCGGCGGTGGCATGGCCCGAGGGCATCGCCTCATAGGCCCCATCACCCCTCGCGCTCTCCCACCCCCGACCGAACTCGACATCCCACACGTCATACGGTGGATGGTTCGGTCGGGCACGACCGATCGAGGCCTTCAAGACTCGTGTGATCACCCCAGAGACCCCGATCGTCTCGAAGGCGCGGAGCCCCACCTGTGCCACACGGGGATATCCGGTCAATCGCCCGCCGATCCACATCCCGGTACCGAGGGTGAGCACCGTCGGGTCGCCCCACAGATTCCCGGCACGCGCCAGCTGCTGGACCCCCTCGAGGACCTGCCACTCGGGGCGTCGCACCGCCGAACGCACCCATCCATCCGCCGGCACCGCCAGCGCCGCCAGCCCCGTCCCGATCGCCGCACCTTTCAGATCCCCCCACGTCACGATTGGCGCGGGGCGGACCGTCGACGTGTCCGCGGCCGTGCGCGGAGCGTTCGTGGGGGGCAGGGGTGATCCCTCCTGCGCCCAGCCGATCCGGCCGGTGACGAGACCGGCCCACAGCAGCGCGCCGAGGCCGACAACGCGCGGCCGAGGGGCTCGCCACGACGGGGTGGAGGGGACGCGAAGACGCGACATCTCCCCTAGTTTAGCTGGCAGCCGTGCACATCCGCGACTTCGCCTCCCACGCCGACCGCGCCGCCTGCGTCGCCCTCCAGGAGCTGACCTGGGGCGCGGGGTTCAGCGAGAAGATCCCCGCCGCGATGCTCCTGGTCGCCGCCAAGACGGGGGGCGTCGTCGCCGGTGCCTTCGACGACGACGGGCGCCTGATGGGCTTCGTCTTCGGGGTGACCGGGGTGCGGAATGGGACGCTGATCCACTGGTCGGATATGCTCGCCGTCCATCCGGCCGCGCAGGGCCACCACTTGGGGGAGCGCCTCAAGGCCTACCAGCGCGACGCCTGCCGGCGACTCGGGATCGAGACGATCTACTGGACCTACGATCCCCTCGTCGCGCGGAACGCGCATCTCAACCTGAACCGGATGCGGGCGCGCGTCGACGAGTTCGTTCCCTCGATGTACGGCGATGCCACCAACTCGCCCCTCCAGGGCGACATGCCGACCGACCGCTTCGTGATCGCCTGGGCGGTCGATCCCGCGCGAGACGCGCACCCGCTCGATGCGCTGCCCCCTGACCTGCCACTCGTGGTGACTCCATCGGCCGACGAAGGACCCCTGGTCGATGCCCCGGCCATCGGCGTGCGCGTGCCACGAGACATCTCCTCACTCGCCGCGCGCGACATCGCCCAGGCTCGCCGCTGGCGCTTCGCCACCCGACGCGCCTTCGCCCACTACCTCCCCCTCGGCTATCACGTGCGCGGCTTCGTCGCCGACGGCGAGGGCGGGACCTACTGCCTCGTGCGTCGGGAGCCCTGATGCGCCTCGATCGAATCATCCTCCGCGAGATCCATCTCCCGCTCGTTGAGCCCTTCCGGATCTCGTCGGGGGAGATGCGCGATCGGCGGATCCTGCTCTGCGAGCTCGTCGATGCCGACGGGGCGTCGGTCTGGAGCGAGTGTGTCGTCGACGATCTCCCGAACTACTCGTCGGAGACACTCGACACCGCCTGGCCGACGATCGCTCGGGTGCTCGCGCCGCGCCTCCTTGGGCAGACGATCGATGGTCCCGGTGCGGTGCATGCGATCCTCGAGACCGATGTGCGTGGGCACCAGATGGCGAAGGCCGCGCTCGAGATGGGATGCTGGGGACTCGAGGCGACGCGGCAGCGGATCCCCCTCGCCCGGCTCATCGGCGGGACCCGCGAGGCGATCGCGACAGGGATCTCCCTCGGGATCCAACCCTCGGTCGAGCGGTTGATCGACAAGGTCCGCGCTTCGCTGCTGGCGGGGTACCAGAAGGTGAAGATCAAGATCGCGCCGGGGCGCGATGTGACCTGGGTGCGCGCGGTGCGCGAGGCGATCGGCCCGGACGCCCATCTCATGGCCGATGCGAACAACGCCTATACCCTCGACGACCTCGATCACCTCCTCGGGCTCGACGACCTCGGCCTGATGATGATCGAGCAGCCCCTCGCGCACGACGACCTCGTGCGCCATGGCGTGTTGCAGCGGCGCTTTCGCACCCCGATCTGCCTCGATGAGTCGATCACCTCGCTCGATCGCGCGCAGGATATGGTCACCCTCGGCGCAGGCCGGATCATCAACATCAAGCCCGGACGGGTCGGCGGGTTCACGAGTGCGATCGCCATCCACGACTTCTGCCTGAGCGAGGGGATCCCCGTCTGGTGCGGCGGGATGCTCGAGAGTGGGATCGGCCGCGCCTACAACGTGGCGCTCGCCGCGCTCCCGAACTTCACGCTCCCCGGCGATCTCTCCCCGAGTGCGCGGTACTGGGCGCAGGATGTCGTGACGCCCGAGTGGACGATGGACGCGGCAGGGATGGTGCGGGTCCCACTCGACCGGCCGGGGATCGGGGTGGAGGTCGATGTCGAGCGGGTCGAGGCGCTGACGGTACGGCGTGAGGCGCTGCGCGCGTGAGCGAGACGAACGGCGTGTCGGCCTGCCTCGCGCAGTTCACTCCAGCGGAGCGCGAGCGCATCGTCGCGCTTCGCCGCGCGTTGCATGCCGCACCCGAACTCTCGTGGCAGGAGCATGGCACGCAGCGCACCTTGCGCGCGGCGCTCGAGGCGTCGGGGATCACCGAGATCCAGTCAGTCGCCGAGACCGGACTCATCGCGACGATCCCGGGAGGTACTCGAGGTGGCACGACCGTCGCGATCCGCGGCGATATCGACGCGCTCCCCATCCACGAGGAGACGGGACTCCCCTTCGCCTCACAGCACCCCGGTGTGATGCATGCCTGCGGGCACGACATGCACGCCGCGTGGACCGTCGCCGCAGGAATCCTCCTCGCACGTGATCCTACGGTCGGTGCGGTGAAGCTCGTGCTCCAACCCGCGGAAGAGGTCGGTGAGGGCGCGGCGCGCATCCTCGCGAGCGGGGCGCTCGACGATGTGCGAATGATCTTCGGCGGACATGTCGATTGGCGCTTCCGCGTCGGTGAGGTGGTGGCGACCGCCGGCCCACTCGCCGCGAGCACCGACACCTTCACCATCGTCTTCCGTGGCCGCGGAGGACATGGCGCCCGTCCACAGGATGCGATCGATCCCATCGTCGGACTCTCGGCCTTCGTGATGGCGGTGCAGACCCTAGTCTCGCGCCGACTCGATCCTGGCCTCCCCGGCGTGGTGACGGTCGGCGCCGTGGAGGCCGGGCGCGCGGCGAACGTGATTCCCGAACAGGCCCGTGCTACCGGGACGATCCGCGCCACCACCCCTGGCGCGCGCACCCTGCTCTGCGATGGTGTGCGTACCCTCGCGATATCGGTGGCCGCGACGCATGGGCTGCGCGCCGAGGTGACGGTGAGCGAAGGCACGCCGCCACTCGTGAACACCGACGCGGCCGCTGGGATCGCGCAGGAGGCCACACGCGCACGGCTCGGAGCGCCCGCGCTGCGCACCCTCGCGACCGCGAACATGGGAGGCGAGGACTTCGCCTTCTACACCGAGCGGATGGAAGGGTGCTTCCTCCGCATCGGCACCTGGAGCGAGGGCCGGAGCGACTCGGGGGTGCATACGCCGCGCTTCGATCCCGATGAGGAGGCCCTCTTCGTCGGTGCGTCGGTGTTGGCGGAGTGTGCGCGGCGGGCGAGTGCGGCGAGTCGCTGACGCGGCGGGGATCGCGGCGGCGGCAGCGATCATCCGTCAGGGCGGCCTCGTCGCCTTCCCGACGGAGACGGTCTACGGGCTCGGCGCCCATGCGCTCGATGCGGGCGCCGTGCGAAGGATCTTCGAGGCAAAGGGACGACCCGCGTTCAATCCCCTGATCGTGCATGTGCTCCACGCGGCGGCGGCGCGCGCACTCGTGACCGAATGGCCCCCACTCGCTGACGCGCTCGCGCAGCGCTTCTGGCCCGGTCCACTCACCCTCGTCCTCCCGCGTCAGGCGATCGTCCCCGATGTGATCGCTGGCGGTGGCCCCACGGTGGCGATCCGCTCCCCCGCACACCCGGTGGCGCGCGCCCTGCTCGAGGCCACCGGACTCCCGATCGCCGCCCCGAGTGCGAACCGCTTCACCGAACTCTCCCCGGTGACGGCCGAGCAGGTGGAGCGCTCGCTCGGGGATCGGGTGGAGTGCATCCTGGACGGCGGGCGCACGAATGTCGGGATCGAGAGCACCGTCGTCGACCTCTCAGGACCTGTCCCAATGCTCCTGCGTCCAGGGACCATCACCCAAGCGGAGCTCGAGGCGATCACCGGTCCGCTCGCACGACCAGCGAAGGCCGTGGACGACGAGACCCCGCGGCCGTCGCCGGGGATGATCGCGCGGCACTATGCGCCACGCGCACCGGTCCTCCTGACGACGTCAGCGGACCTCGATGCCTCGATCAGTCGCATCGCGACCGATGTCCAGCCGGCGCGCATCGGACTCATCACGTGGAGCGCCCCTGATCGGGGAACGCCCTATCCGGCGCCGATCTTCCACCTCCCGCTCCCTTCGGACGCGGCCGGGTACGCGGCCGAGCTTTATCAGGCACTCCACACCTGCGATGACACAGGCTGCGCCCGCATCCTCGTGGAGCAACCACCCGAGGATCCCGCGTGGGAGGGGGTGCGTGATCGGCTGAGCCGGGCCGCACATCCCCTTGCCTCCCCCCCCTGAACCGGCGATATCACGCTATGCTCCCCATCGACCTCTCCGGTAAGCGCGCCCTCGTCGCGGGTGTCGCCGACGACAACGGCTTCGGCTGGGCCATCGCGAAGCATCTGATCCAGGCCGGCGCCACCGTCTGCGTGGCCACCTGGCCTCCGGCGCTCAACATCTTCCTGAACCTCCTGGAGCGCGGGAAGCTCGACGCGTCGCGCCGCCTCGTGAGGGTTCGGTCGATATCCTCGTGCACTCCCTCGCGAACGGCCCCGAGGTCAAGAAGGCGCTCATCGATACCTCGCGCGCCGGCTACCTCGCCGCCGTGAGCGCGAGCGCCTACTCCCTCGTCTCGATGGTCCGCGCCTTCGGCCCGCTCATGCGGCGTGGCGGTGCGGTCGCCTCCCTCACCTACATGGCGAGCGAGAAGGCGATCCCGGGCTACGGCGGTGGGATGTCCTCCGCCAAGGCCGCGCTCGAGAGCGATACGCGCGTCCTCGCCTTCGAGGCGGGGCGCCGCTATGGCATCCGCGTCAACACCATCTCGGCGGGCCCTTATGCCTCGCGCGCCGCGAGTGCGATCGGGATCATCGATGACATGGTGACCTATTGCGAGGGGAACGCCCCGCTCACCGAACGCCTCGAGGCGACTGAGGTCGGCGCGGCGACGGCCTTCCTCTGCTCGCCGCTCGCGAGCGGGATCACCGGCACGACGATCTACGTCGACAAGGGGATCCATGCGATGGGGATGGCGGTCGACGGGACCACCGTCCCCGCGCGCGGCTGACACCACCACTCGCACGTCCGATGTCGGGGGTGCGGCCGTTTAGACGATTACGCGCTCGTACATCTGCACGGCGTACGCCCCGCCGTCCGACTCGCGTACGCCGACCGGCTGGTATCCCAGCCGCTCATGGAAGCGCTGCGATCCAGGATTCGGCGGACGGAGGTTCACCTCGAGGGTGATCCGCGGCCAGCGCCCACGCGATGCCGCATGCAGGTCGTCATACAACGCGGTGCCGACGCCACGATTGCGCGCCCGCTCCGCCACGACCACACGGTCCATATAGAGGAAGTGATCGAACCGCGCCGTGAACCAGGCGTAGTTCTGGCTCCAGTACGGCAACCCTGCGGGCACGCAGAGGAGGAACCCCGCGAGACCCTCCGCATCCTCCGCCACGCGGTAGTGCGTGGTATGCGCGACGAGCCAGGCCCACTGGGCGGGGTCGAGCGCATTCACGTTCGGCGTCGCGGCGTTGTTCATCGCGAGCACGATCGCGTGGTCCGCGTCGGTCGCGTCACGGACGAGAAGGGGGGCGCTCATCGCGCCCCCCGACCCTCCCACCGATGCAACAGGACTCACTGCGGCACCACCTCGTCGGCGAGATCGTCATCCATCACGGGCGCCGGCCGCGTCGCCGGCTTCTCCTCCGCCTTCGGGACGATCGGCGCGAGCCCGAGCTTCTGGAGCTCATCGTTGAGCCGCTTGAGATCGGTGTCGAAGACCTTCTTGAGCTGCGTCAGCTGCACGCCGAGCGCCGTCGAGAGCTCCGCGAAGACCTGCTCCGACTGCGCCGTCGGACGATACGGGCCCGACGCCACCACGCCGCTCAGCGCCGCGATCCGGTTGTTGAGCCGCACCGGGAAGTTGAGCGGATCCTGTCCGCTCTGGTTCTTCACCTGATACACCTCGCGCTCCACGCGCGACATCGCGGAGTCGATCGCCGTCGCCATCGTGCGGAGCTGCGGCGCGCCAGTGAGACGGTCCTCCATCTCCCCGCGCACCCACCGCACCTGCTTCACGGCGTCGTTCGCCTCGGTGGTCTTGTCGCGGATCTTCATCAGGAAGGTGAACTGCGCGAGGAGATCGGCCTCGGTCGCGGTCGTACGCGGATCATTCAGAAGCTTGAAGGTCGCGACCTGCGGCGCCGCACTCCCAACCGTCATCCGCACGGTGTAGGTCCCCGCCGGCGCCATCGGGCCGCGCACCGACCCCGCCCACATGATCATCCCACGGAACGCGCTCGCGTCGGGATAGCGCATATCCCAAGCGAAGGTGTTCATCCCCGCCGTATTCGCCGGGCGCTGTACCGCCCCGCCACCGAAGCGTCCGCCGGCCGGCGCGTTCTGCGCCGCCGCACGCTCAGCCGCGAGCGCCGCTGAATCCGCCGACTCATACGTCTTGATGACCTGGCCATTCGGCGCGAGGAACTCGAGCTTCACGGACTGCCCCGCTGTCGCGAGGTGATAGCGCACGATCACCCCGGTCGGCGGGTTCTGACCGGGGTTGGTCCCGGACGCGCCAGCGCCACGCATCCCGCCGCCACCCCAGCCACCCCCCCACTCGATGCGGTACGCATCCCGCGGCGCGAAGAGGTGCGCCGGCTTGGCGAAGGCCGCCGCGTTCGTCTGGCGGAGCGCCGAGAGGTCGTCGAGCACCCAGAAGGAACGCCCATGCGTCCCCGCGACGAGGTCGCCCTCCTTCACCACGAGATCGTGCACCGGCACCGGTGGGAGATTCCCCTGCAGCCGCTGCCACTGCGCCCCGTCATCGAACGAGACGAAGACCCCACGCTCAGTCCCGGCATAGAGCAGTCCGCGCCGCGTCTCATCCTCGCGGATCACGCGCGTGAACTCGTCGCCTGGGATCCCGGCGACGATCTTGGTCCAGGTCGCACCGAAGTCGGTGGTCTTGTAGAGCAACGGCTGGAAGTCATCGAGCTGGAAGCGGTTCGCGGCGAGATACGCCGTGCCATCGGCGAAGCGCGAGGCCTCGAGGATCGAGATGCGGGTGAAGTCCCCGATCCCCTTCGGCGTCACGTTCTTCCAATTCTTCCCGCCATCGCGCGAGAGCTGCACGTATCCATCGTCGGTCCCGACCCAGAGCACGTTCTTGTTCTTGTGCGACTCGGCGAGGGTGAAGATCGTGCCGTAGGTCTCGACCCCAGTCTGGTCCTTGGTGATCGGGCCGCCCGAGGGGCCGAGGGTCTTGGGATCGTTGCGCGCGAGCGGGGGGGAGATGATGTCGAACGACTGCCCCTCGTTCGTCGAGCGGAAGAGGCTCGAGCCGCCGGCGTAGAGGACCTTGGGATCGTGCATCGAGATCACGATCGGGAAGGTCCACTGGAACTTGTACTTGATGTCCTCGGACGACCATCCCATCGGATTGTCGGGCCAGGCGTTGATGTTCCGCTCGAGCCCGGTGCGCATGTCCTTGCGCGTGAGGTAGCCGGAGTAGCTCCCGGCGTAGATGATGTCGGGGTTCTTGGGGTCGGCGGTCACATAGCCAGACTCGCCACCGCCGGCATCATCCCAATCGCCGATCCCGATGCCTCCCGCTTGCCGGCTCGGGCCGCAGAGGGTGGAGTTGTCCTGCTGGGCGCCGCAGACCTTGTACGGGAAGTGATTCGTGGTGGAGACGTGATAGAACTGTGCGGTGGCGAAGTCCTGATCGGTCCAGGTCTGCCCGCCATTGAAGGAGACGTTGGCGCCACCGTCATTGGCTTGCACCATCCGCTGCGGGTCGTTCGGCGCGATCCAGAGATCGTGGTTATCCCCGTGCGGGACGCTGATCTGCTGGCGCCAGCTCTTCCCCCCATCGGTGGAACGGAAGAACGAGACGTTGAGTCCGTAGACGACGTTCGTGTCCTTCGGGTCGGCGACGAGGCGCGAGTAGTACCAGGCGCGCTGCCGGAGATTGCGATCGCCATTGAGATACTGCCAGGTCGCACCCGCATCATCGGAGCGGTAGGTGCCCCCCGAATCGGCCTCGATCTGCGCCCAGATCCGCTTGGGGTTCGCCGGTGAGATCGCGAGGCCGATCTTCCCGAGCAGTCCCTTCGGAAGCCCCGGATTGTTGGTGATCTCTCGCCAGGTGGTCCCGCCATCGGTCGACTTCATGATCCCGCTGCCGGGGCCGCCGGAGTTCAGCATCCAGGGGCGGCGATACGCATGCCAGAAGGTCGCGTAGAGCGTGTTCGGGTCGCTCGGATCCAGGATGAGGTCCCAGACCCCGGTCGAGTCGTTGCGATAGAGCACCTTGGCCCAACTCTTCCCGCCATCGGTCGTCTTGAAGACCCCGCGCTCGGGGTTGTTCCCGAAGGCGTGCCCGAGTGCCGCGACATAGACGATATCGGGATTCGTGGGATGCACGCGCACGCGCCCGATGTGCCGCGTC
>JAJTFH010000059.1 GCA_021298395.1 Gemmatimonadota bacterium
CCGGCGTCGATGACCGCCGGGTTCTTCACCGTGAGGAAGTCGCTGCACGCGGTCGAGGCGAGGAGCGCGGCCGTGCCAGCCAGTCGCGCGGTCGCCCGTGAGAATCGAATGAAACGCATGGTGGGCAGGCCTCAGAAGGTCAGGTTGAGCCGCAGCACGGTGGTGCGCGGATTGGGGAGGGTCAGGAAGTCGTCGCGGCCGAACTGGCTCGCGCCGTTGGAGATGACTTCCGGGTCGGCGCCGGTGAAGCCCTTGTCCTTCCAGAGCTTCACGTTCTGCACGGCGAAACCGAGCGAGGCGGTCTCCACCGGCCCGAGGAAGCCGATGAGCCCCTTCGGGAGATCCCAGGTCACGCCGACCTCGCGGAGGCGGACGAAGTCGCCCGGCTGGAGGAAGCCGTCGCGGGCCTCGGCGACCGTGGTGGCGGTCCCGTTCTGCTGCACGAAGGCGGGCTTTCCGGTGGTCGGGTTCCCGTAGCGGCGGAGGCGCTCGAGGCGCGGGAGGACGAGGGTGTCCAACCGGTTGTTCGAGCGGACCAGCTGCGTCTCACGGAAGTACTCCGTGTTGTTGTAGACCAGGAAGTCCTGCTTGGTGTCGATCTGCGCGGTGACCCGGAGCTGGTTGAAGAAGGTCATCGTGCTGGTCAGCGTCCCCTCGAGCGTCGGGAAGACGTTGCCCACGACCTCGAGCGTGTCGGCGACGGTGACGACACCGGTCGAATCGTTGATGCTGCGGATGGTCTTGGAGACCCACGAGCCGAGCTGGTACCCCTCGGTGAAGCGGTTGAGGGTGCCGAAGGCGTTGATGCCGCCGAGGTCGGTCAACTTGTTCTCGAGGGTCGCGAAGCCGCCGCGAAGGTCCCAGCGGAAGTTGCGCATCTCGATCGGCGTGGTGGAGAGCGTGACCTCGAGCCCCTTGTTCGTCACCGACCCGACGTTGACCGAGGGGTTCTGGGTGAAGCCGAGCGACGGCGGCAGCGGCTGGCTCAGGATGAGGTCGTTGGTCGTCTTGTCGAAGTAGGTGACCTCGAGGGCGAGCTTCTCATTGAAGAAGCTGGCATCGAAGCCGAGCTCCAGCTCGGTCCCGCGCTCCGGCTTGAGGCCGGCGTTGCCGGGGTTGGCCGGCACCGCGCCGGCGATCGCCGAGCTGCCCGAGATGCTCGGGGCGGCGGCGAGGGTGACGAGCGCCGCCCCGGCGCCGGGGGCACGGCCGGTCTGGCCCCATGCCGCACGGAGGCGGAGGGTGTTCATCAGGGAGGCGAAGCCGCCGTAGAAGTTCTCATCGGAGACGACCCACGAGCCGCCGATCTTCGGGAGGATCGCCGGGTCGGCCTCAGAGCCGAACACCGAGAACTCGTCGACACGGACGCCGACCTGGAGGAAGCGGCGGTTGAGGTGACCGAGCTGCGCCTGGCCGACCCACCCGCGCTGACGGACCATCGCCTCCGAGCCGCCGGCCGAGGTCTGCGAGGCGGCGTTGATGACGTTGTTGCTGTTCACGACGAAGCCGGTGCCGAGGGCGGAGAGTCCCTCGCTGCGGGTCATGATCGCCTGGAGGCCGGCGGTCGCGTTGAGCTCCCACTGCTTCGACTCGCCGAACTCGCGACGCGCGTTGGCGGTGTAATCGAAGGTGTAACGCTGGACGGAGTTGCGAGCCTGGCTGTTGGAGCCGCCGTCGGTCAGACCGCCGTACTGGGTGAGGCCGTTCTTCGGGAAGTAGTTGAACTGCTCATCCCAGGTCAGGTCGCCACCGACGGTGAGCTTGTGGGTGAACCAGCTCACCGGGACGTAGCTGACGGTGATACCGGTGGTGGTCCCACGGGTGTACAGCTGCCGGTCGATCGCGCGGATGGCGGGGAGGTTGCGGTTGAAGCCGAACCAGCCGTTGTTCCCTGTGCCGGCATCGTTGCGGCTGGTCGGGGTGCCGAGGAGGCCGCCGCCGAGATAGCCGTAGATGTTGTTGTCGTTGTCCGGCGCGCGGAGGCGCGACTGCTGGAGGCCGATCGTCGCGTTCACGGTCACGCGGGGATCGGGGACGAAGTTGAAGTTGGTGCGGATCGAGGAGCGCCCGAACTCGTTGTTCGGGAGGGTGCCGGTCTGCTGGTCACGGTTGACCGAGAAGAAGTAGCCGTAGCCCTGGCCGCCGCCGCTCGCCGAGTAGGCGAAGTTGCCGATCTGGCCCTTGCGGAAGGCGCCCTCACGGACGAGTGGGTTGTCGGAGACGAGGGTCCCGACCGCCTGGCCACGGCAGAGCGGGTTGGTGCTCGTCGAGGCGACGAGTGCGGCGGAGCAGTTCGCGAAGTTATCGGGCGGGGTCCACCCCTGATCGACCGAGCCGGTCTCGAGGGTGAGATTCTGCGAGAAGCGCGGGACACCGGCCCGGCCCTTCTTGGTGATGATCTGGATCACGCCGGCGGAGGCGTCGGCGCCGTAGAGCGTCGCGGCGGCCGGTCCCTTCACCACCTCCATGGACTCGATGTCCTCGGGGTTGATGTTGTTGAGGCGGTCGGCGACCTGGCCGCTCTGGCCGAGGCCGATCGTCCCCTCGACGAGGCGGATGCCGTCGATGAAGATGAGGGGCTGGTTGGAGAGGTTCACCGAGGCGGCGCCGCGGATGTTGATGCGGCGCGAGGTGCCGGCGGTGCCCGAGGCGGAGCTCACCGAGACGCTCGGCACGCGCGACTGCAGGAGCTGCGCGACGTTCTGCGCCGGCGACTCCTTGGCGATCTGCGCGACATCGACGCTGGCGACGGTGGCCGCCTGCGCACGACGCTCCTGGTTCCCCACGGTGCCGGTCACGACGACGTCCGAGAGCTGGACGCGGGAGACCGCCATCGAGAGGTTGAGGGTCGAGGTCTGACCGGCGACGACACGCACCGTGTCGGTCGCGGCCTGATAGCCGACGCGGTACGCCGTCACCTGACGGGCGCCGACCGGGGCGTTCGGAATGCGGTACTCGCCCTGCGCGTTGGTGAAGACCGCGACCGCGGTGCCCACGAGGACGACGCGCGTCTCGGCGAGCGCCTGATTGGTCCCCTTCGCGGTGACCTTTCCGGTGATGACACCGGTGGCGCCCTGCGCGCCAAGGGATCCGACCATGAACGCCAACGTCAGGAAGGCGCTCAGGAGGACCCGGGCGAGGCGGCCCTTATGCAGAGTAGTTTCCGGATCGTGACAATCAACCCCCCGACTCCCCGATGACCGACACTCCCATCCGGGCGCAAAACCTGGACAACCTTTGGATGCCCTTCACCGCCACGAAGGCGTTCAAGGCGCGGCCCCGGATGCTCGTCGGGGCCAAGGACATGCACTACCAGTCGGACGACGGGCGTCAGATCCTCGATGGGACCGCCGGCCTCTGGTGTGTGAATGCGGGGCATGCCCGGGCACCGATCGTCGAGGCGATCGCGCGGCAGGCGGCCCAGCTCGACTTCGCCCCGGGGTTCCAGATGGGGCATCCCGGGAGCTTCGCCCTGGCGGAGCGCCTCGTGCGGATCCTCCCCGCGGGGCTCACGCAGGTCTTCTTCTCGAACTCGGGGTCGGAGGCGGTCGATACCGCGCTCAAGATCGCCTTGGCGTATCACCAAGCACGGGGCGAGACCCAGCGGACCCGGTTCGTCGGGCGGCTCCGCGGGTATCATGGCGTCGGTTTCGGTGGGATCTCAGTCGGCGGGATCGCACCCAATCGCGCCGCCTACTCCTCGCAGCTCCTTCCGCAGGTCGATCATCTCCCGCACACGCATGACCTCGCGCGCAACGCCTTCTCGCGCGGGATGCCGGCGCAGGGCGCGGAGCTCGCCGACGCATTGGAGGGGATCATCGCGACCCATGGGGGCGAGACGATCGCCGCGGTGATCGTGGAGCCGGTGGCGGGGAGCACCGGGGTGTTGATCCCGCCGGTCGGCTATCTCGAGCGGCTCCGCGCGATCTGCGACCAGCATGGGATCCTGCTGATCTTCGACGAGGTGATCACGGGGTTCGGCCGACTTGGCACCCCCTTCGCGGCGCAGTACTTCAACGTCACCCCCGACCTGATGGCGATGGCGAAGGGGATCACCAACGCCGCGGTCCCGATGGGGGCGACCGCGGTGCGTGGGGCGATCCACGACACGGTGGTCAACGCCACGAAGAGCGGGGTCGAATTCTTTCACGGCTACACCTACAGTGGGCACCCACTCGCGTCGGCCGCTGGACTCGCGACGCTCCAGCTCTACGAGGACGAGGCGCTCCTCACGCGCGTCGCCGCACTCGCGCCGGTCTGGGAAGAGGCCGTGCACACCCTGCGCGATGCCCCGCATGTGATCGATGTGCGCAATCTCGGGCTCGTCGCGGGGATCGAACTCGCCCCGCGCCCCGATGCCCCGGGCTCACGGGCGTACGACGTCTTCGTCGAGGCGTTCTTCAACCAGGATCTCTTGGTGCGGAGCACGATGGACATCCTCGCCCTCTCCCCGCCGCTGATCATCTCGCCGGCGCAGATCGAGGAGGTCGTCAGTCGGTTGCGGCGCGCGCTCGAGCGAGTGTCCTGACGCGCCGCCACTCGAGGGCGACGATCACGCCGAGCAGGGTGATCGAGACGGTCGAGATGAAGCACCACGGGCAGAAGGTGCGGAGCACGAACCACTCCGCATACTTCAGTCGAATCGTGAAGAGGATTGCGGGATAGACGAGCGCGGCCAGGGCGATCGCCGGGCCGCGCGCCTCGGCGAGGGATTCGCGGGCGCCCCAGAGCGCGGTGAGGAGCACCGCGGTGTATCCGAGGGCCCCGATCAGGGCCACGTCGATGCCGAGGAACCAGCTCCATGAGCTGAACTGGACGACCGCGCATCCCCCGCTCCCGCCACAGGCGAGGGTGCCGGCCTTCCCGATCTTCCAGAGGTGGAGATAGGTGGCGACGAAGGCGTTGATGAGCGCGATGACCGCGGCAAGCTGCCGATAGGTCAGCCCGAGGAGGCCATCGCGCGGGGTGTCGTCGCGAGACATCCGACTCAGTTGCCGAGTTCTTCGAGGCGCGGGTTCACGAGGGAATTATAGATGGAACCGAAGGTGAAGCTGATCCCCACCCCGCCGTTGAGGCGGTAGGCGGTGGCGAGGGCGCGCTGCCGGGTGAGGACCTCGTCGTCGGAGGCGCTCCCGCGGGCGAGGAAGAGCTGGTCGTTCACCTTGGCGGCCTCGCCGCGGAGCTCGATCGAGAGGCCGCGGGTGAGTCGGATGTTGGTCCGACCATTGAAGCCGAGGCTGTAGGTCCGGGCATCGTGGAGATACTTGGTATAGCGAAGGGCGGCGTCGATCGTCCCCCAGGTCTGCCGGCTCTCCCCCGCGAGGATGGCGCGCGCGACCGGTCGGAACTCGGTCCGCTGCCCGTAGATCGTCTCCTCGCGGTAATCGAAGTAGCGTCCCCCGATGGAGAGGATCCCGAGGAGCTGGCGGCTCGTCGCCTCCTGCCAGGGGAAGAGGTTGTACTCCGCCGCCGCCTCGAGCGAGCCGTAGAGGTCCTGATTCCGGAACTCGGTGAACCCCGCGTTGGCGCGCCCGGCCACCGACCAATGGTCGCTGAGACTGCGCACGATCCGCGCGCCGGCATCGGCGTTGCGGAGGATGAAGCGTCGCTCGGTGGAGTCGGAGAGCTTGAAGCGATTGAACCGGTATTCCTGCCCGCCCCAGAAGGTGACCTTCCAGGCCTCGGTCACCCGGGAGGCACTCACGTTGCTGGTGAGCTCGTAGTTACTCGCCCGGCTCTCGGCGCTCCCGCCCCCATTCGCGCGGAGGCGGTAGACCCAGAGGTTCCACGGGTCCTGCACCGTGGAGAGGTCGGGGGCAGCGGGGGCGTCCTTCGGCACGGCGTAGGCGACGGAGAAGCGTTCCTGTCCTGGCAGGCGCGTCAGGTAGGGGACGAGCCCGAGCTTCATGATCCGCGCGAGCTCCCGCCGCCGGACATCCTCGGTGGTATTGGGGGGGAGCTGTGTCGTGAGCGTGTCGACCCGTCCCGCGAATCGACGCTGACCCAGGAAGGTGAGCGTGTAGGCACCGCCCCCACTCGCTGTCCCGAGGCGGGTGATGAGGAGATGGACGTCCCCATCGAGCCGATCCTGCGTCCAGAGCGCGAAGGGGAGTTCGTTGATGAAGAAGTTCCGGTCACACCCGCCGAACTGGCAGTCGAGGAAGACGCGGAGGCGTGGGTCGCGGTCGCTCTGGGCGATGGCGACGGCCGGGAGGGCCGAGACGAGGAGCGCGCCGACGAGGCCGGCGCGCCGAAGGGTGCGGAGGATGGGCATCAGGGAGAGTACGTCGACGGACGGTCGAGCGTTGGAACCACGCGAACCGCCGTGCGCGTCACCGCCGCCGGTCACCGTGCGCGATCGAGTCCGAGGTGGAGGAGTCGATCGAGGAGGGTGGGGTAGGGCAGGCCGTCGTGCGCCGCGGACTGCGCGAACTCCTCGCCCTGCGCGATATCAGGATTCGGATTGGCCTCGAGGAAGTAGCTCCGTCCCTCGGCGTCGAGCCGGAAGTCGATGCGCGCGTAGCCCGAGAGCTCGAGGAGCCGATAGATCCGCTTGCTGTCTCGGACCAACTTCGTCGCGATCTCCTCAGGGAGGTCGGTCGCGGGCCCGATGACGACCCCGGTCCGCTCCTGATACACGGGATCATGCTTGAGTCGCTCGGTGGCGATCAGCGGTTCGTCGGCGGCGAGCGAGGTCTGCCGGAGCTCCCAGGGGGTGAAGGCGCGGAGGCGGTCGTTCCCCATCACGCTCACCGAGAGCTCGCGCCCGATGATGAACTGCTCGGCGATCGCATCGTGCCCGATCCGCTCATGGATGAACCGCACGCGCTCGACGAGCTTCTCATCGGAATCGACGACGGAGGCCTTCGCGATCCCCAATGACGCATCGGCGACGAGCGACTTCACGATCAGTGGGAAGGTGAGCTCGCGAGGACGCCGCCCCTTCTTGCCGCGCGGAAAAACGGCGAAGCGTGGGACGCGGATCCGGTGATGGGTGGCGAGCATCTTGGAGATCGCCTTCCCGCGCGCGAGGACGAGCCCCCGCGGGTTGCATCCGGTGTAGGGGATCCGCTTCAGCTCGAGATACGAGACAACGTTGTGATCGTAGGTCGTCTCGCCGTAGAACTCTTCGAGGAGATTGAAGACGAGGTCGGGCTGGATGCGCTCGACGGCCTCGCGGATGGGATGGAGTTCCCATTGGACGCCGAGGACGTGGACCTCGTGGCCACTCGCCCGGAGCGTGCTGATGACATCCGATTCCGTCTTGACGGCGAAGGCATCGCGCGCCGAGCGTGTGGCGCCCGCGTCTGGTGGGACGAGGTCGGGATGGGTGAGCAGGAGGACGCGGCGGGGAGGCATCAGGTCAGCCGATTCGGAGCATGCGAATGGAAAGTACCCCGAGTGTCACGAGCATCAGCATCGCGAGGGCCGCCGCGAATGATACCCGCGGCCCTGCGCGCCGGAGTTCGCGGAGGTCGACCCCGAGTCCGAGGCCGGCCATCGCGACGAGTGTGAAGACGCCGGAGACCGATGCGAGCTGTCCCGCGATCGGATCGGGGATCATCCCACCGGTTCGAAGGGCCGTGAGCCCAAGGAAGCCGACAAGGAACCAGGGCAGGGGGCGAGTGGGATGTGCGGCGCGCGCTGACGTCACCCCGCTATCTGCCCCCTCGCGTCGTTCGCGTCGCGCGCGAACGAAGGAGATCGCGATGATCACTGGTCCCAGCAACATCACCCGCACGAGCTTCACGAGTGTCCCGACCTGTGCGGCGAGTGCGCTCACGGGGATCGTCGCGGCAAGGACCTGCGGCACGGCGTAGACCGACATCCCCGCGAGCACACCGAACTGGTAGTCGCTCAATCCGAGGGGAGCGATCAGGAGCGGAAGTCCGAGCACGACGCCCACGCCGAGCACGGCGGTGAAGGCGATGGCGCTCGTAACCTCGGCGGTGGTGGCCCCGATCACTGGGGCGAGCGCGGCGATGGCGGAGTTGCCACAGATCGAATTCCCGGTGGCGACGAGTGCGGCGAGGCGTGGCGGAAGTCGAAGGATTCGGGCGGTTGCGTAGCCGAGTGCTAAGCTGATGATCACAAGCGCGATGATGCCCAGGGCGAGCGACGGGCCCGCACGCAGCAGGAGCGGGAGTTCGACCGCGGCACCGAGCAAGAGGATCGCCAGCTCGAGTAGCGGTGTGGCGGCGAAGGTGATCCCGGGCTCCATTCCATTAGGGATCTCCCACGCCGTGCGCACCGTCGCACCGAGTAGGATCGCGAGCACCAGCCGGTCGAGGATCGTGAGTCCGAGAAGCTGTGTCTGCAGCAGCGCGAGCAACACCGCCCCACCGGTGACGAGTGCGACGAGCGCGAGCCCCGGACCGAGCCGCCGGATCGGCGTGCGCCTACCCGCGGACCGCCGCGACGACCGCCGCGGTGGTGAGCCCATACTCCGCATAGAGCCGCTGATAGGGCGCGCTCGCGCCAAAGCCCTCGATCCCGATGACCACGCCGTCCGCGCCGACCCAGCGGTACCAGCTCATCGGATGCGCGGCCTCGATCGCTACGCGCTTGGGGCCACGCGGCAACACACTCGCGCGATACGACTCCGGCTGCGCGGCGAAGAGCTCCATCGAACACATCGAGACCACGCGCGTCCCGATCCCCTGCTGCGCGAGCTCCTGATGCGCGGCGAGGGCGAGCTGCACCTCAGAGCCGCTCGCCATGAGGATCGCCGAGGGCTTGGTCCCC
>JAJTFH010000060.1 GCA_021298395.1 Gemmatimonadota bacterium
CCGGCCTCGAGCATCACGACCTTCGCGCCCGCCTTGGTGAGTTGGTACGCGGCCATCCCGCCGCCGGCACCCGAGCCGACGATGGCGACGTCATACGTGGTGGAGCGAGGCTGGGTCATGAGGGTGGTGGGGGGAAGAGGGTCAGTACCCGAGCGACTGCAGATAGGTGCGGCCGGTGCGCGCGGTGGCCCACGCATCGGCGGGGGCATCGTGCTCGACGAAGAGATGCGCGACGCGGCCGGCGAGCGCGGTGCGGAGCAGGGTGCGCCAGTCGATGACCCCGGCGCCCACATCGCGCTGCGTGTACTCCGGCGCGGCGGTGGAGTCCTTCACATGGAGCATCGTGATCCGGTCGCGATACCGCGTGAGGAAGGCGATCGGATCCTGCCCCGCCTTGAAGGCCCAGAAGCAGTCGAGCTCGAGATCCACCACCGCGGGATCGGTCTCCGCGAGGAGGATCTCGATCAACGTCCGATCCCCGAAGCGCTGGAACTCGTAGTCGTGATTGTGATAGCCCACACGGATCCCGCGCGCTGCCGCGGTGCGCCCCGCCGCGGTGAGCGCCGCCGCCGTCCGCTGCCACGCCTCAAGCGTCCCGTTCTGCGCCTTGGTCGTCGACGCGACGATCAGCGTCTTCTGCCCCATCACCTGGGCGGCATCCAACGTGGCGGGGAGGCGATCGGGGAGGAGATCGTCGAGCCCGAAGTGCGCCGAGGGGGAGCGGAGCCCATGCGCGTCGAGCGTCGCCCGCAGCTGCTGCGGGGTACGGCCCCAGCGGCCCCACCACTCGATCTCGCTGAACCCCGTCTCGGCGATCCGCTGGAGCGTCCCTTCGGGGTCGGTGCGCATCGCATCGCGCAGCATGTAGAGCTGGACGCCCACGCCCCTGAGTGGGGCCCCATCGGTTGCGGTCATCTCCAGCAGCTCCGTCGAAGGGAGGGCTCGCAGGGCCAGCGGGGTGAGGGCCGTGGCGCCGAGCCCCAACAGGAAGTGGCGACGAGAGGTCATGGGGAGATTCTACCGCTCACGCGTACTGGGCGGGATACCTGGCCATCTGGGGGGTGAAGTTCGCCCGGAGCGCCGCGAGGTCGGCCTCGAGGTCACCGGTCGGGTGGAAGGGGGGGAAGAAGCGGATCTCCTTCCGCGCGTAATCGAACGCCACGGGGAAGATCGGCATCCCCCCCTGCTGGGCGATGCGATAGAACCCCGTCTTCCACTTGGGGGCGAGCTTCCGCGTCCCTTCGGGGGCGAGGACGATGATCGCGCGGTCCATCCCCTGCGCGATCGCGACCGTCTGCCCCACGACGTCCTGGCTCGAGCCGCGATCCACCGCGATCCCGCCCAGGTAGCGCATCAGGATCCCGAGGGGAAAGCGGAAGAGGGTGTGCTTCCCGAGGTAGGTGCCGCGGATGCGGAGGGCGAACATCGCCATCACCCCGAGCGGGAAATCCCAGTTGGAGGTGTGCGGCGCGACGATCAACACCATCCGTGGGACGTCGGGGAAGTCGGCGCCGGCGAAGCGCCACCCGGTGAGACGCAGCAACGCGATCATGATCCGCTGGACGAGCGGGTTCCCACGCCGCGGCGTCCCGGCGGGGATCCGCGGGACGTTGACCCGCCCACCGATCCGCTCGGCGGGCGCCATCTCCCCCGGGTTCGGCGTCGCGGTGAAGCTCATCTCAGGCGGTCTCCCATTCGCGATGGAGTCGCCCGAGCACGCGCCAACTCACGAGCCCGAGCGCGACGAGGGCGATCCCGACACTCGAGAAGATCATCGCCCAGCGTGGCGCCCCCTCGGCGGTGCGGAGCGTCTCCACGAGGAGTCCCCCGATGATGGGCCCCGCGAGGAAGCCGAACGACCCCGCCACCTGGAAGACGCCGAAGAGTCCCTCACCGGCGCCGCGCCGGGCGAACTCGCTCACGAGCACCAAGCTCGGCGAGAACATCAGCGCGCTCAATGCGCCGGAGACGACCATCGCCACGGGGAGCCAGCCGAGGGGGATCACGCCGTAGGTGGCGTAGAGGAGCCCGAAGCCGATGTTCCCGAGCAGGATCGGCCCGAACCACCCGAAGCGATCCGCGGCGCGGCCGGCGGGCCAGCAGAGGAGCGCGAAGGGGAAGAGGAAGAGCGACATGAGCATCCCGCGCTTGGCGGGATCGAGCCCATGCACCTCGGTGAGGAAGATCGTGAAGGTCGAGGAGAAGACCCCGATCAGGAAGCGATCGGCGAAGCCGTAGGCGAGCGGCATCCAACTCGCGAGTTGGCGGCGATCCCAGACGTAGCGCGAGCGCGGGCGATCGCTCCGCAGCACGGCGGTGGGGGTCCCGAGCGCGGTGACCGCTGCGATCCCAAGGAGCGCCGCACCGACGGGATAGACGAGGTGCGGGTCGCGGTTCGCGAGGATGCCCCCGACGGGGAGTCCCACCCCGACGCCGATCATGAGCGCCGTCGCGACGATCCCGAGCGAGGCGCCGCGACGCTCCCCGCCGGCACGATTGGCCGCGATCATCAGGAAGCTGAGCGCCGGGAGGTGGGTGAGCCCATCGACGGCGCGCCAGGCGAAGAGCGCCCCGAGGGAATCGGCCGCCCCCATCCCGAGGAAGGCGATGGCATCGAGGGCGAGGAGGATCGCGATCCAGGCGCGGGTCTCCGTCCCGGCGGCATCGTGCCCCGCCTCGCGGCGACGGCGCATCCAGGTCATCGCGAAGGGGACGGCGACGACCCCTGCGAGCTGGTTCAGCGCGACGAAGAGGTGCGCCTGGAACCGGGTCCCCCCGTGGCGGTCGACCACCAGTTCGGTGAGCGCCGGGACGAGGAGGGTGACGGGGACCAGCGTCAGGAAGGTCGCCGCGGCGACGGCGCCAAGACGCGGCGAGGTCCGGGGGGTATCGGACATCGCGGCAATCTAGCAGAATGCACGCATCCACTCCCACCCCGAGCTGCCCATGCGTCCCCTCTCCATCGCCCCGCTCGCGCTCCTCGCCCTCGCCGCCTGCCAGTCGGCGGGGACCATGCCCTCATCGGCCGTGGCCCCCGCCCCCGTGGCGGCGCCGGCCCCCGCCCCTGCGGCCGCCCCTGCGGCCTCGGCGGCGTTCGATCCCGCCGGCAAGTGGTCCTTGGGCCTCAACGCCATGGGCCAGCAGCTCGAGGTCGCCCTCGACCTCTACAAGCTCTCCGATGGGAAGTGGGCCGGCACCGTCTCGAGCGCGATGTTCCCCCCCTTCCCGATCTCCGAGGCGACCCTCACCGGGAAGCGGATGGTGATCTCGTTCGTCGCCCCCACCGGGGACCCCGCCAAGATCACCCTCGACTTCGACGGCGATGCCGCGCAGGGGGAGTGGACGATGGCGGGGGACGGTTCCAAGGTCGTCGGGCGCCGGAACCGGTAGCCTAGGCCGTCGGCGCGCTCGGCGTTTCCCCGGCGGAGAACTCCTCCCCGGGGTTGATGAAGAGATCGGTCTCCACCTCATGCTGCGTGTCGTGGAGCTCGCGGTAGCGCCCGCTCAGCGCCATCAGTTCGGCATGGGATCCGCGCTCCACGATCTCCCCCTGCTCTAGGACAAGGATCTGGTCCGCGCTGCGGATCGTCGAGAGCCGGTGCGCGATCACGAAGGTCGTCCGCCCCGCGCGGAGGGCGCGGAGCGCCTCGCGGATCTGCCGCTCGCTCTCGGAGTCGAGCGAGGAGGTGGCCTCGTCGAGGATCAGGATCTGCGGGTCGGCGAGGATCGCCCGCGCGATCGCGACGCGCTGCCGCTGCCCACCGGAGAGCTTCACCCCGCGCTCCCCCACCACGGTGTCATAGCCGTCGGGGAACCCCTGCACGAACTCCTCGCAGTGCGCGATCCGCGCCGCCGTCTTCACCTCGTCGAGGGTCGCCCCCGGTTTGGAGAAGGCGATGTTGTCGGCGACGGAGCCGTCGAAGAGGAAGTTGTCCTGCAACACCACGCCGACGCGCGAGCGGTAGTCGCGGAGTTTCAGGTGCGCGAGATCCTGACCGCCGATCACCACGCGGCCTGACGTGGGGCGTGCGAAGGCGAGGATCAGGGAGATGAGCGTGCTCTTCCCTGAGCCGCTCGACCCCACGAGCGCCGTCGTCGTCCCCGCCTTCGCGGTGAAGCTGACGCCGCGGAGCACCGGGATCCCCTCGCGGTACTCGAACCAGACCTGATCGAAGGCCACATCGCCATCGGGGTGCGCGAGCGCCTCGCGCTGCGCATCGTCGTCATCCTCCGTGGGCGTGGTGAAGATCTCGTGGATCCGATCGAGCCCCGCGAAGGCCTCGGTGATCTGCGTCCCGATCGACGCCATCTGCACCACCGGGAACGAGACGAGCCCGACGAAGAAGATGTAGGAGATGAGATCGCCCAGCGTCATCGTCCCCGCGACCACGGCGCGTCCCCCCACGGTGAGGATGAGCACCCCCACCGCGCCGATGATCACCGTGGAGATCGCGGCGATCGCGCTCGTCCCCGTGATCGTGGAGGCTACATTGCGGAAGAGACGATGCGCCCCCTGCGTGAAGACGATCTCCTCGCGCTTCTCCGCGGTGTAGACCTTCACCACGCGCGCCCCCCCCATCGCCTGCCCGAGCCGCCCCGAGACCTCGGCCTGGATCTTCGAGCGATCGCGGAAGATCGGCCGGAGCTTGTTGAAGGCGTACGCCATCACCCCGCCGAAGATCGCGAGGAAGCCCAAGGTGCAGAGGGTGAGGAACCAGTTGAGATAGAAGAGGTACCCGAGCGCGATCACCGCGGTGAGCATCCCACCGATCAGCTGGATGATCCCCGTGCCGATCAGGTTGCGGATCCCCTCGGCGTCGTTCATCACGCGGTTGATCAGGACCCCGCTCTGCGTCGCGTCGAAGAAGCTGATCGGGAGCCGCAGGAGCCGCGCCTGCACGCGGCGGCGGAGCACGGTGATCGCCCGCTGGGCCGCGACGGAGATCACCTGGGAGAGGGCGAAGGAGCTGCCGGCCTGCAGGAGCGTCGCGACGCCGGCGGCGATCGCGATCGGCGTCAGGAGCTCGGTCCGCCGATTCCCCAGGACCTCGTCGATGATCCACTTCACGCTCCCGGGGAGGACGAGCCCCGAGAGGCGGTTGACGAGCATCAGAAGGAGCCCGATCCCCAAGGCGCCCCGATGCTGCCAGACGAGGACCTTCGTCTCCGCCCAGGCGGCGGAGTAGTTCGTCTTGCGCTTCTCGGGAGGGGCGGGAGGCATCGCGGTGGATCGGGCCAAGGTGGGGACGATGGATGGAAGATACACGAAGCGGGGTGGGCCTCTCGGCCCACCCCGCTTCGCCCTACTGGAGAACTGTGACGGGCCTTAGAACGTGTACGAGATGCGGGTGGTGACCATCCGGCCGACCGCCGGGACCCCGATGAAGGAGTTCACGCGGTTGTCGAGGAGGTTCTGCCCGTTCAGCGACCACCGGGCGTTCCCGAGCATCGGCAGTCGCATCGAGATGCCGGCGTCGAAGAAGAGGTTCTCCGGCACCTCGGCGTACGGGATCGGGGTGCCGTTGTTATAGCTGTTGTAGACGCCCGTGGCCGCCGGGAAGCCCCCGGTGTAGCGGACGCGGAGCTCACCGGTCATCCCGCTGGTCTGGTTGTCGTACCGCATGGCGACCGTCCCGCGGTGTTTCGCGGCGTTGGCGGTCAGCGGGTTGAGCGGCGTCGCGTTCGGCGCCTTCTCCCAGACGTTGCGGTTGAGGTTGGAGTAGGTGGCCGAGATCGAGTAGGTGTCGTTGATCAGGTAGTCGGCAGCCACG
>JAJTFH010000061.1 GCA_021298395.1 Gemmatimonadota bacterium
CGCTGGGCATCGGCGATGAGGTTCCCGAGGGGATATTGATCGCCGGCGCGGGCGAACCGTGCGTCAGCCGTCGTGACGGGCGCCGAGATCCGCGACGCCACCGCCGCCTCGGCCTCCGCGACCAGCGCGGCGACCACGGAATCGCGTCGCACGCTATCGCTCACCACCGCGCGGAGCTCGGGGCGTTGCGGGGTCCCGCCGCCCAAGGCGATGTCGATGACCCCGAGCGCCTGTCCGTTCGAGCGCGCTTGTACCACCGGGATCCCGTTCACCACCGTGGTGATCGCTGAGTGGGTGTGCCCACTCACGATCGCATCGACGAAGCCGGCGGGGAGCTCCTTCGCGAGCTCGATGATCTCTCCCCGGCATTGGTCGGGGGCCGCGATCTCACAGAAGCCACCGATGTGCGCGACGACCACCACGGCCTCCGCGCCACGCGCGCGGAGCGCCGCCGCTTGCTCACGGACATAGAGCGCGGGGGGCAGGAAGCGCAGGTTCGCGACGTACCGAGGCATCGTCGTCCGTGGCGTCGCCGGATCGGCAAGTCCGATGATCCCGATGCGCACCCCGTCACGGGTCACGAGGGTGTCATCGGGAATCCAATCGATGTCCCCGCCGTCGGGGTCACGCACATTCGCGCCGAGGATCAGAGGACTCATCTCACGCATCCGCGCGCGAAGGGTGTCCTGCCCCCAATCGAACTCATGGTTCCCGAGGGCGCCCGCCGCGACCCCGAGCGCCTCGAGGATCGGCACGACAGTCCGACCGAAGGCGAGGTTCGAGGCGGCGGTCCCCTGGAACATGTCGCCGCCATGGAGGACGATCGGGACACAGATCGGCGCACACGCCGCCCCCGCCTCACGAATCATCGTTGCGAGCTCCGCCACCCCACCGCGATTCCCGATGGTCCCCACCGGGCGCTTGGTGAGTGCGCCATGGAAGTCGTTGATGGCGAGCACGCGCACCGTGCGGCGTGGCGGGAGCAGCCGATAGTTGCGCTCGCCGATCTCCTCTGGCTTGAGGTCCCCGCGACGCCGCACCTCGGCGATCACGAGATCGCGGATCTCCGTCGGGGACTCGTAGACCACCGGGGCACCGCGGAGCATCGCGTAGCCGCCCGCGCCCCCGGCGCGATAGTTGTTGACCGCGACGGTGAAGGTGTCGGCATCGGCGACCGGACGACCCTGGTAGGTGAGCGTCGCGATCCGCGATCCCATCGGCCGCGCGAGATCGACCACGTACTCGGCGCCGGCCAGGATGTCGTAGTTGTAGCCGGGGATCGTCGGGTCGGGGCGCGTGCGGAAGCCACCGGACCCATCGGCCTCCACGATCCAGTAGCGCGCGCTGTGCTCGAGGAAGGCGCGGAGCTGCGCGCCACTCAGTCGCAACGCCCGCAGCGAGTTCTCATACGGATAGAGCTGCGCGATCTGCCGGACGGTGATCGGGCCGGGCTCGAGTCGCGCATCGAGCGTGAAGGCCGAGGCGATGCTGAGCTGCGCGCCGGTGGCCCGGAGCTGGGCGGCCTGGATCAGGTCGATGAGGGGCTCGTCTCGCACGCGCGCGGAGTCGGTGCGCCACGCGACATCGGTCCGACCGATCACCTCGTTGGCATGCCTCACCGCCGACTGATGCGCCCGGGCCACCGCGCGGACGACGGCTGGCTGCTCGGCGTGGTCGCGTGCCTGGACGAGCCGTCCACGGCGGCTCATCACCTGCCATCCGGTCTCCGCCCGCTCGAGGGCGATGGTGGCGGTGGCCACGCTCGTCGCCCAGTTGCGGGGCTGGATGACCAGCACCCCCGCGATCGTCGAATCCGCCACCTCACGGTGGGAATGACCGATCACCAGCACATCGATCCCGCGAACCTCCTGCGCGACTCGGGCCATCGGGTTCTCGCTCGCGAGCCCCGTGCCCACCGTGTCGTACGACGACTCCCCCCCGAGCCCCGCATGGGCGACCACGACGACGAGGTCTGCCCCCTCGGCGCGGGCGGCGGCGATCTGCGGCGGGAGCGCGGCCACGATATCGGTGACCTCAAGCCGCCCGCGCAGGTGGTCGCGGTCCCAGACCATCGACCCCGGGGTGGTCACCCCGATGATCGCGACCTTCACCCCGGCACGCGTGACCATCGTCCGCGCGGGGAACGCCTGCCCTCCATCGAGGCGTCGGGTGTTGGCCGCGAGGAAGGGGAAGGTGGCCCCAGTCCGCGCCCGATCGAACGTCGGGAGACCGTAATTGAATTCGTGGTTCCCCACGGCGGCTGCGTCGTAGCGCATCACGTTCATCGCCGCGACCACGGGGCTCGGGCGCGTCGAGTCGATGCGCGCCGCCACATAGGTCATCGGGTTCCCCTGCAGGAGGTCCCCGGCGTCGACGAGGATCACCCGCCCGGGAGCCGCCCGACGGAGAGAGTCGACGATCGTCGCCGCGCGGGCGAGCCCGCGCACCGGATCAGGGCGATCGGCGTAGTAGTCCCAGGCGCGCAACCGGCCATGCACGTCGGTGGTCGCGGCGAGGGTCAGTTCCACCCGGGACTGGGCCCGCACGGGAGTGGTCCCCGCGATCAGGGCGCTCGCGGCCAGGAGCAGGGGGCGAGAGGCACGAATCATCCTCAAATCTACCCGTCACGGTTCCGTATCAGGGAGGGTCTGAAGTTGCCCGGCCCGACCCGCGGCGAGAACTTTGAGGGATGAAGCCCCTCATCATCGGGATCGCCGGCGGCAGCGGGTCGGGCAAGTCGACCGTGGCAAAGCGGATCGCCGACTCCCTCCCTGGGGCGCGGGTCGCCTTCCTCGACATGGACGCCTACTACCGCGACCATCGGAACCTCACGCTCGAGGAGCGGCGCCGCGTCAACTGGGACCACCCCGACGCCTTCGACCTCGACCTCCTCGCCGCCCACCTCGAGTCCCTAGGTCGCGGGGGGGCGATCGACAAGCCGGTCTACGACTTCGTCTCGCACCTTCGGGCCCCCGAGACGGTCCGCATCGAACCGGCCGATGCGATCGTGATCGACGGGATCCTCCTCCTGGTCGATGCACGGGTGCGCGAGGCCTGTGACGTGAAGGTCTTCGTCGACACCGATTCGGATATCCGCCTGGTCCGCCGGATCCGCCGCGACATGGCGGTGCGCGGGCGCCCGCTCGAGGAGATCCTCGATCAATATCTGAACACCGTGCAGCCGATGCACTTCCAGTTCGTCGAGCCGAGCAAGCGGTACGCCGACCTCGTGATCCCGCGCGGCGGGCAGAACGTGGTCGCGATCGACCTCCTCCTCGCCTCCCTGAGCCGCCGCCTGAGCGGTCGCGCCGGATGATGCCGACGCCGGCCGAGGGCGAACGGATCCTCGTCGTCGACGACGAGCCAGATATCGTCGCCCTCGTCGTCTATCATCTCGCGAAGGCCAAGTACAAGGTCAGCTCGGCGACGTCGGGGTCCGATGCGCTGGCCTTGGCCAAGCGGGAACGCCCCGCGCTGGTCGTCCTCGACCTCATGTTGCCGGGGATGTCGGGGTTCGATGTGCTCGAGCAGTTGCGCGCCGATGCCAACACCGCGTCGATCGCCGTGCTGATGCTCACCGCCCGCAAGGAGGAGCCCGATCGCATCCGGGGGCTCGAGCTCGGCGCCGACGACTATCTGACGAAGCCCTTCAGTCCCCAGGAGCTCGTGTTGCGAGTCGGTGCGATCCTCCGCCGCGTGAGCGCGAATGCGGCGGGGAGCGACCAACTTCGCATCGGACCGATCGTCATCGACCGCTCCGCCCATCGCGTGACCGTGGAGGGCCAAGAGGTCGAGCTCACCCCGACGGAGTTCAAGCTCCTGCTCACCCTCGCCGAACGGCGCGGGCGCGTGCAAGCGCGCTCCCTGCTCCTGGAGACCGTCTGGGAGGCCGCGCCCGATATCCAGACGCGAACGGTGGACATGCATGTGCAACGCCTCCGCACCAAGCTCCATCCCGCCGGGGACCTGATCGAGACGGTCCGCGGCTTCGGATATCGGTTGCGCTCCGACACCGACCGCGAGGCGTGAGCCCCCCGTGCGCCTGACGCAACGGCTCCTCCTCGGCGCGCTCCTCATCGTCGGGGTCCTCGTCGCGCTCATCCTCACCGTCGTCGACCGCCAGATCAGTGCGCGACTCCGCGACGATGCGACGACCTTCCTCGCGCGCGAGGCCCGACTCGTCGGCGACCTCTGGGTCCGCGAGCCCGACCATCCCGACTCCCTCGCCGACCGCACCGGACGCGCCCTCGGGCGGCGCGTCACCCTCGTCCGCGAGGATGGTGTCGTCATCGGGGACTCCGAGTTCGACGGGGACTCACTTCGCAATCTGCAGAACCATGCCGAGCGACCGGAGGTCGCCGCCGCCCGTCGTGGGGAGACGGGGATCGCCCGCCGTCCCTCGCCCTCCACGGGGGACGTCGAGCTCTATGTCGCGGTCGCCGTGCCCGGGCATGGCGTGGCCCGCGTCTCCCTCCCGACGGCGAGTCTCGATGCGGTGGTGACTTCCGCGCGCGCGGACATCCTCCGCGCCGCGCTGCTCGCGCTCCTCGGCGCCCTCACCATCGCCTGGCTCTTCTCGCGCTCGGTCTCGCGACCGGTCGAGGAGCTCCGCGATGTGGCGCAGGCGATCGCCGATGGGGACCTCGCGCGCCGCCCCACCCTCGACGCCCCCGGTGAGGTCGGGGAGCTCGCCCGCGCCCTCCGCTCCCTCGCCGAACAGCTCTCGGCACGACTGCGTGCCCTCGAGGCCGATGAACAGCTCCTCTCGCAGCTGACCGAATCGCTCAATGAAGGGGTGATCGCGGTCGATACGCGGCGACAGGTCGTGCGCATCAACGAGACGGGGCGTCGGCTCCTCGGTGTCACCGCGCCGCTCCCCTTCCCTGTCGACCTCCTCCCGCGCGATGTGACGTTGCGCGATGCCCTCGGGGCCGCCTTCGAGGGGGAGACGACCGAGGGGACCGAGGTCGTGATCACGGGGCGTACGCTCAACATCACCGCCCGGCCGCTCGCCGAGGGGGGGGCGGTGCTCGCGCTCTTCGACCTCACGCGCGTGCGGCGATTGGAAGCGGTGCGTCGGGACTTCGTCGCGAACGTCTCGCATGAGCTGCGCACCCCGCTGACGATCGTCGGGGGCTTCGCCGAGACCCTCGCCGGCGAGGATGTGCCGCGCGAGATGCGTCAGCAGTTCGTGGCCCGCATCCTGAGCAACACGCAGCGGATGCAGCGCATCGTCGATGATCTGCTCGATCTCTCGCGTATCGAGTCGGGGGGATGGGTGCCGAATCCGCGGCCGATCCCCGTCCACGGGGTGGCGGCCGAGGTCTACGGCTCGACCAAGGAGGCGGCCGACGCCAAGGGGCTCCGCTTGACCTCGGAGATCGCGGAAGACGCGCGCGAGGTGCACGCCGACCCCACCGCGCTCCGCCAGGTGCTCGGCAACCTCGTCGACAACGCGGTGCGACATACCAGCACGGGCGAGGTGATCCTCTTCTCGCGTCGGCACCACCGCGGCGTGGAGGTCGGCGTCCGCGATACGGGCACGGGGATCCCCGTCGAGCATCTCCCACGCATCTTCGAGCGCTTCTATCGGGTGGACCCGGGGCGCTCGCGGGAGGAGGGGGGAACGGGGCTCGGCCTCGCCATCGTGAAGCATCTCGTGGAGGCGCACGGGGGGCGGGTGCGGGCCGAGAGCACCCTGGGGGCGGGGACGACGATCACCGCGCTCTTTCGTGCGACGGGCCGTTACACAGCCGTGACCGAAATGTCGTCGGTCCGGTACCGGTCCAAGAGAGGTTCCGAGTGTCAGAGCACACCTCTGACTCCCGATGCCCTGAACCTCTCCACGAGACGCCCATGCGCCGTGTCCTGTTCTCGATCGCTACGCTCCTCCTGCTGATCCACCCCGTCGCCGCACAGACGGCGACCACCGGCCGCATCGTGGGCCGGATCCTCGACGCCGCCAATGGGGCGGCCATCACCGATGCCGGGATCCAGCTCGTCGGGACCACCCAGGGGACCCTCTCCGGGGCCGACGGGCGCTATACCCTCGTCGGCGTAGCGCCGGGCACCGTCTCGCTCCTCGTGCGCCGCATCGGGTACGCCCCGAAGACGGTGACGGAGCTCGTCGTCGTCGCCGGCCAGACCCTGCAGCAGGATGTCTCGCTCGCTCAAGCGACGATCCAGCTCACCGCGTCGGTGGTGACGGCGGCGGTCGAGCGCGGCTCGGTGAACGAGGCGCTCGACCAGCAGCGTACCGCCACCGGGATCGTGAACGCGGTGACCGCCGAGCAGATCGCCAAGAGCCCGGACGGCGATGCGGCCAAGGCGATCCAGCGCGTCAGCGGGGTCACGGTCCAGGATGGTCGGAGCGTCTTCGTCCGCGGGTTGGGCGAGCGCTATACGGTCACGAGCATGAACGGCGCGCGGCTCCCGAGCCCTGAACCGGAGAAGCGCTACGTCCCGCTCGATCTCTTCCCCTCCTCACTCCTCCAGTCGATCGACGTCAGCAAATCGTTCACGCCCGACCTCTCCGGCGATTTCTCCGGTGCCTCGGTCGATATCCGGACCAAGGAGTATCCGTCGCGTCGCACGGTGACCTTCTCCGCCTCGCTCGGCGGGAACGATCGCGCCACCGGCCAGTCGATCGTCGCGGCCCCGTCGACCAGCGGCGAGTGGATCGGGAACGGTGCCGCCAGCCGCACCCTCCCGAGCGCCCTCCGCTCCGCCGCCGCGGTCGGACAGCTGACCTCTCGGCAGCAGGTGAATGCGGCGATCAACTCGTTGCGGAACGTCTGGACGCCTGAGAATCGGAACGGGCTCCCGAACGGCGCCTTCGGCGTCTCCGTCGGCGGGCAGGATCCGATCCTCGGCCTCGACCTTGGCTACCTCGCCTCGCTGACCTACGCCAACACGCAGGATGTCCAGAGCGAACACACGCAGGCGAACCCGATCCAGGAAGGGGGCCGTCCGGTGGTCCTCGAGTCGTGGTCGGGCCAGGCCGC
>JAJTFH010000062.1 GCA_021298395.1 Gemmatimonadota bacterium
TCGCGATCGCCGAGAGCTCGCTCGTCCTGGTCGATCGCACCCTGGCGCAGGTGACGCTGGCGCGTGAGGTCGGGACCGCGGCCGAGTTCGACCTCCTCCGCGCGACGGTGGCGCGCGACAATCAGCGGCCGGTGGTGATCCGCGCCGAGGGCGCGCGGACCGCCGCCTATCTCCGTCTGAAGCAGTTGCTCGATCTCCCGCTCAATGCGCCCCTCACGCTCACGACGCCGATCCGCGATGACGCGGGCGCACGTGCGAATCCGATCGGCCCGCTCACCCTGGCCGATGACCGCACGATCGTCCCCGACACCGCCGTCGCCGCGCGCGCGCCGGTGCGGCAAGCCGAGGCCGCGGTCCGGGCGCAGGAGAGCGCGGTGCGTGCGGCGAAGCTTGCGCGACTCCCCGCGCTCCAGCTGAGCTCCACCTATCAGCGCTTCGCCTATCCGCCGGACGGGAGTTTCCTCCCCTCGGCACTCGATCTCTATTTCCCGAACTGGAACGTCGCGCTCGGGCTCTCCGTCCCGGTGCTCGCGGGTGGACGGCTGCGGGGCGAGCGGATGGTGGCCGAGGCGAATCTCGCCGAAGCGCAGCAGCGGCTGCAGCAGAGCCGCGAGGGCGCCGCGCTCGATGCGCTCTTGGCCCTGAATCAGTTCGCGCAGGCCGAGGCGGCGTACCTCGCCTCCGTCGGCACCGATGCGCAGGCGGCGAAGGCGTATCAGATCGCCGAGGTGCGCTTCAAGGAAGGGGTCTCGACGACCCTCGAGCTCACCGAGATACGCGTCCAGCTCGAGCAGGCGCGGCTCCAGCGCGTCAACGCCGCGCGCGATCTCGAGGTCGCACGCCTCCGCCTCGCCCTCCTGAAGGATCTCCCGCTCCCCATCCCGGGGAGCCGCTGACCATGTCGACCGATCTCTTTTCGCTGAGGAAGTTCTCGATGTCTCGCCGTCTCGCTGCCGCGCTCCTCGTCACTTCGACCGCCCTCGCCGCCTGCAATGGCGCACCCGAGGCCAACGCGTCCGCCACCCCCGTCACCATACAGCTCGGGCCCGAGGGGATCGCGGTCGCGCAGATGACGACCTTGGCCTCCGGTCCGATCCTCTCCGGCACCCTCGTCGCAGACCGCACGGCGCAGATCCGCGCCGAGGTCTCGGGGTCGGTGCTGCAGGTCTTTCGCGATCCCGGCGCGGTGGTCGCGGCGGGGACCTCGCTCGCCAAGATCGATGATCGGGCGATCAGCGATGTCTTCCTCTCCGCGCGCTCCGGCCTCGCCGCCGCCGAGGCGGCCGCCGACCTCGCCGCGCGGGAGCTCGCACGGGCCGAGAAGCTCGCCGCCGCCGGGGCGATCGCCGACCGCGACCTCGAGAACGCGCGTCGCGCCAACCTCGTCGCCACGACCGCGATGTTCGATGCGCGCGCCCGACTCGCGCAGGCGCAGAAGCAGGTCGATGCCACCAACGTGCTCACCCCGTACGCGGGGATCGTGAGCGAGCGTTTCGTGAATCCGGGCGATGTGGTCGCACCGGGCGCGCCGCTCTTCGTGGTGGTCGATCCCGCGACGATGAAGCTCGAGGCGGCGATCCCCGCCGAGCAGCTCGCGACGGTGCGCGTCGGGGCACCGGTGCGCTTCGCCGTCACCGGATATCCGGGGCGGACCTTCGAGGGGCGCATCGCCTCGATCAACCCCGCCGCCGACCCGCAGACGCGTCAGGTGCGCCTGAGCGTGCGGATCCCGAATGCGGGGAACCGCCTCGTCGCGGGGCTCTTCGCCGAGGGGCGCGTCGCGGCGAATGCGCGTGAGGCGCTCACCCTGCCGGCGGCCGCGGTCGATCAGCGCGGGCTGAGCCCGGCGGTGCTCCGGCTCCGCGGCGGGGTGACCGAGAAGGTCGAGGTCACGCTCGGCGCGCGCGATCAGGCGTCCGATCGCCTCGAGATCACGAAGGGGCTCACCGCCGGCGATACCGTGTTGGTCGGTGCCGCGCTCGGGATCGCCCCAGGGACCCCGCTGCAGGTGCGGGCCGCCGCCGACTCCACCCCACGCGGGAACTAGGGCGCCCCGATGTTCATCTCCGATTTCGCGATCAAGCGACCGCTGATCACCATCGTCTCGATGGTGGCGTTGGTCGTCTTCGGGCTCTTCGCCCTCTGGCAGCTCGAGACCGACGAGTTCCCCGACGTCCAGCAGCCGATCATCAACGTCGCCATCCCCTATCCCGGCGCCTCCCCCGATGTGGTGGAACGCGAGGTGCTCGACCGCGTCGAGGAGGCGGTGAGCGGGATCTCCGGCGTCGACCGTATCAGCGGCGCGGCGCAGGATGGCTTCGCCAACGTCACCGTCTTCTTCGTCTTCGAGAAGGATCTCCAGCAGGCGTCGCAGGATATCCGTGACAAGATCTCCTCCATCCGCGGCGAACTCCCGCCCGAGATGAAGGAACCGATCCTCACGCGCTTCGATCCGGCCGACCAGCCGATCGTCCAGCTCTCGCTCAATTCGAGCACCCTCGACGCGCCGGCGCTCACGCGCATCGCCGATCCCGGCGTGACGCGCGCGCTGCGCTCGATCGCCGGCGTCGCGGAAGCGACGGTGGTCGGTGGGGTGGAGCGTGAACTCACCGTGGAGCTCACGCCCTCGGCGCTCGCCGCCGCGGGGATCAGCGTGGCGCAGGTGGTCGGCGCGCTGCAGACGCAGAACCTCGCCGTCCCGGTGGGGCGGCTCAACGGCACGCTCGATGAGCGGGCGATCCGCCTCAAGGGGCGCCTCGAGCGACCCGAGGATTTCCTCGCCCTCGTCGTGGCGGAGCGTGGTGGGCGGGCCATCCGCCTGGGCGAGCTCGCGGTGGTGCGTGACGGGACCGCCGAGCCGCGTACCGCGGCGGTCTACAACGGCCGCGACGCGGTCGGGATCATGGTGAAGAAGGCGAAGGGGTACTCCACGACCGCGGTGGCGACGAAGGTGATCTCGGCGCTCGAGGCGCTTCGCCCGACCCTCCCGGCCGGGACGACGATCGATGTCGTACAGGACGCCGGGTACCGTGTCGAGCGCTCGGTCGCCAACGTGCAGCAGACGCTGATCGAGGGCGCCATCCTCACGGTGCTCGTCGTCTTCCTCTTCCTGAACTCGTGGCGCTCCACCGTGATCACCGGGCTCGCCCTCCCGATCTCGGTGCTCGCGAGCTTCATCGCCGTCTGGGCCTTCGGCTTCACCCTCAACACGATGTCGCTGCTCGGCCTCTCCCTCGCGATCGGGATCCTGATCGACGACGCGATCGTCGTGCGTGAGAACATCGTGCGGCATGTGGAGATGGGGAAGGACCACTTCCGTGCGGCGCATGAGGGGACCGATGAGATCGGGCTCGCCGTGGCGGCGACGACCTTCTCGATCGTCGCGGTCTTCGTCCCGATCGGCTTCATGTACGGGCTCTCGGGGCAGTGGTTCAAGCCCTTCGCCCTCACGATCGCCTGCGCGGTCCTCGTCTCCCTCTTCGTCTCCTTCTCCCTCGACCCGATGCTCTCGGCCTACTGGCCCGACCCGGAGATCGAGCAGCACGAGCATCGGAGTTGGATCTCCCGCAAGCTCGTCATCTTCAACCAGTGGTTCGATGCGCAGGCGCAGCGCTATACGAAGGTCGTCGGCTGGGCGCTCGACCATCGGATGGCGATGATCGCCCTCGCCCTCGTGAGCTTCGTCGGCGCCCTCGCGCTGCAGGGCACGTTCGGTGGCTTCGGCTTCGTCCCCGTCTCCGATCGCTCGGAGCTCACCATCCAGGTGGAGACCCCGCCGGGCTCCAACCTCGCCTACACGCGGATCAAGGCGGAGGAGGCGGCACGACTCGCGCGGGCGCATCCCGAGGTCCGCTACACCTTCACCACGATCGGGTCCGGTGGGGGGATGGATCCCTCCGAGGCGCTCGGCGCGGTGGATCTCGCCTCGGTCTATGTGCGTCTGATCCCGAAGAAGGAGCGGTCGCTCTCACAGGACCAGTTCGGGGCGCGCCTCCGTGAGGAGGTCAAGCAGATCGGGGGAGCGACGGCGTCCGTGTTCACCGCCGGCTTCGGCGGCGCGGTCAAGCAGGTGCAGCTCGAGTTTCGTGGCACCGACGCCGCGCAGCTCCAGCGTGCCGCCGACACTGCGCTGGCGATCTTCCGGCGTGTACCGGGCGCGGTCGACATCGGCCTCTCCACCAAGGGGCAGAAGCCTGAGTTAGAGATCGGGTTGAATCGCGCGCTCGCTGGGAGCATGGGGGTCACCGTCGGCCAGCTCGCACAGTCGCTGCGCCCCGCCTTCGCGGGCGTCGACGCCGGCGATTGGGTCGATCCCGCCGGGGAGAACCGGAAGGTCCGTGTGCGCTTCGCGGCAGCGTCGCGCACGCGGGTGAGCGACATCGAACAGCTCCCGATCTCCGTGGCGAGTGGGGGCCGGATGGCGATGATGCCCTTGGGTCAACTCGCCTCCGTGACGACCGGCGTCGGTCCTGCCAAGATCAGCCATCTCGATCGGGACAACGTGATCGTCGTGCAGGCCAACGTCTCCGGCCGCTCCCTGGGTGAGGTGACGAGCGAGATCACCGATGCGCTGGAGGAGTCCACCCTCCCCGACGGGGTGCGCTGGTCGTTCGGTGGGGAGGCAAGGGAACAGGAACAGGTCTTCGGCGACATCCTAGCCGCGCTCGGGATCGCGTTGCTCTTGATGTATCTGATCCTCGTGATGCAGTTCGGCTCGTTCTTGGATCCCATCGCGATCCTGATCTCGCTCCCGCTCTCATTGATCGGGGTGGTGCTCGCCCTCCTCATCACCGGCGACACCCTCAACATCATGAGCATGATCGGGGTGATCCTGTTGATGGGGATCGTCGCCAAGAACGCGATCCTCCTGATCGACTTCGCCAAGTGGGGGCAGGAGCAGGGGATGGACCGTCGTACCGCGATCATCGAGGCGGGGCGCGTCCGTCTCCGCCCGATCCTGATGACGACGCTCGCGCTCATCGCGGGGATGATCCCCGTGGCGCTCGGGCTCGGCGAGGGGGCCGACTTCCGTGCCCCGCTCGGCCGCGCGATCATCGGCGGGACGATCACCTCGACGATCCTCACCCTGCTCGTGATCCCGACGGTCTACGAGATCTTCGACGAGTGGCGTGAGAAGGTGAGCGGGTGGTTCACGTTCCCGGAGCGGCCCAAGACCGACGAGTACGCGGTGCCGCGGCAGTCGTAGGCGACGCAGCTTCGGAAAAGACAGAAGGGGCCCGCGTCATCGACGCGGGCCCCTTCGTCATGCGGTGTGCGAGATGCTTACGGGCGACGGCCGCCCAGCGGGCCGGCGCCGAGCGGCCCAGGCATCTTCGGCCGGTTGGCGACGATCCACGCCTTCTGGGCGTCGGTGTGCACGGCCCAGATCGCTTCGTGGAGCGCCTTCACCGCCGGCCGGAGCCCCTCGGCGATCGGGCGGCCCTTCACGAGGATCGCGAACACATCGGCGCGCGTCGCCCCACCCTGACGCGCGGTGCGCGCCTCATCGAAGATCGCCTTGAGCGCGGCGAGCGCCGTCGCGTTCTCCGCCGCGAAGGCCTCACGCAGCCCCTTGATCGCCGCCTTCTGCGCGTCGGTCAGGGCGAGCTCGGGCGGGAGCATGCGGCCGCCGGAGCGACCATCGACCGGATGGTTCCGCGGGAGCGGTGGCGAGCGGACGGAACATGGACGACTCCTGCGTGGGATGAGGCGGTCGAGACTGGGCCGGTCGGCCCGGGTGGACACCCGTACGACGACCCCGACCTGAGAAATGTTAACCCCTCCCGCCCCTGGGGGTGCCAGCCCCCCCAGTGGGACCCCCCTAACCCTGCCGCCCCCGCCCCCGCCCGTACCCCGTCACGACCGCCACCACCACTGTCCCCACCAGCGCCCAGGCATAGGTGTTGTGGAGCCCCGCCGCCCCCGGGGTCAGCTGGGGGATCGCCCCCCCGGCGGTGACCGAGGCGGCGAGGATCGTCGGGAGGAACCAGGGGAGGAGGAAGGGCCAGGTGCAGACGGTGAGATCGAGGAGGTTGGCGCGGCGGTACGCCGTCACCCCCGCGGCGCCCCCCACCCGCTGGACCACCGGCCCCACCGCGAGCATCGCCACCACGCTGTGCGTCGTCAGAAAGGTCGCCAGCGTCACGAGCCCCACGATCGTCCACTCGGCGCGGCGTACCTCTGGGGCGGCGACCGACCGCGCGACGAGCCGATCAAGCGTGCCAGAAGCCTGAAGCGGTCCGATCAGCGCCATCAATAGCACGGTGAAGACGCTCACCCCGACTCCGCGCCCGATCCCGTCGATCACCACGCCCGTGGCGCCGAAGGCGCCGGGCTCCACACGCAGCACCTCGCGCGTCTCGAGGAGTCCGCCCGCGAGTCCGATCCCCACCGCGAGCGCGATCCCGAGCAGCAACGCCTCGAGCAGTGGACGCCGACGCAACAACGCCGTCACCACGATCGCGGGGACGATGAGCAAGAGCAGCGGCTTGCCGCTGAGCGCGGTGGCCTCGCTGGTCACGGTGATCACACCACGTGGAGCGAGCGCGGCGAGCACGCAGCTCGCGACGAGCGCGATGAGTCCCGCGGGGATCACGTATTGCAGTCGTGCACGCACGGTGCCGGCGACATCGGTCCCCTGTGATCCCGCACTCGCGATCGAGGTATCGGAGATCGGCGAGATCGAATCGCCCCAGGTCGCGCCGGCGAGGATCGCACCGAGGAGGATCGCCGGTGGCGCACCCAGTCCCACACCCGCGCCGTAGAGCACGGGGCCCGCGACGAGCAACGTCCCGAACGAGGTCCCCGTCGCGGTCGAGAGCACCGCGCACCCAATGAATGCGCCCCCCACCGCGGCGACGGGGCCCGCCCCTACGATGCGTGCGAGCCAGATGATCCCATCGACGAGTCCCGCCGCGGCGAGTACGCCACCGAGCGCGCCGGCGAGGAGCCAGGCCAAGAGCATCGTCGCGACGATCGGTTGGGCGACGGTGGTG
>JAJTFH010000015.1 GCA_021298395.1 Gemmatimonadota bacterium
ACCAAACCATGACGCACACGCCGATCCACGCCGCGAATCTCCCCGCCCCCGTCGGGCCCTATGTGCCGGGGATGGGCTTCGAACGGCTGATCTTCGTCTCGGGGCAGGGGGCGACCGACCCCGCCACCGGGCGCCTCGCCGGCCCCGATGCGGCGACCCAGACGGAGCAGTGCCTCAAGAACCTACGGGCGATTCTGCAGGCCGGTGGGTCCGATCTCCAGTACGTCCTCCGGTGCGGGGTCTTCCTCCTGGACATGCGGGAGTTCCAGGAGATGAACGGGGTCTATCAACGAGTGTTCGGCGACCATCGGCCGGCGCGGACCACCATCCAGGCGGCGGGACTCCCGGGCGAGGGGCTGCGGGTCGAGATCGACTGCATCGCATACTCGCCATGAGCGAGCTCCTGCATCCGCGCGATCTCCAGTTCCTCCTCTACGAGCTCCTCGACGTCGAGGCGCTGACCGCGCGTCCGCGCTTCGCCGAGCAAAGCCGCGAGATCTACGACGCCGTCCTCGAGACGGCGCGCGCGGTGGCGGAGGAACACTACTTCCCGAACCGCAAGCGCAACGATCAAGAGGAACCGCAGATCGTCGATGGCGTCGTCGTCACGCAGTCCGATCTCAAGCCCGCCTATGCCGCCACTGCGGAGGCGGGGATCATCGCCTCCACACACGACGCCGAGCGGGGCGGCCTGCAGCTCCCGCACACGATCGCCGGTGCGGCGATCGCCTGGCTCGAGGCGGCGAACATCGGGAGCGCGAGCTATCCGATGCTCACCGCCGGCGCCTCGAACCTGATCGCGGCCTTCGGCTCCGAGGCACAGAAGGCGAAGTGGCTCCCCCCGATGCTCGATGGGCGCTTCGGCGGGACGATGGCGCTCACCGAGCCCGACGCCGGCTCCGCCCTCGCCGACCTCCGCACCACCGCCTACCCGAACCCCGACGGTACCTATCGCATCGAGGGGACGAAGATCTGGATCTCGGCGGGCGAACACCAGCTCACCGAGAACATCGTCCATCTCGTCCTCGCGCGGATCGCGGGGGCGCCGGCGGGGACCAAGGGGATCTCCCTCTTCATCGTCCCCAAGCGTCGGTACGCCGACGACGGCGTGCTCGGCGCATCGAACGAGATCGTCCTCGGTGGGCTCATCCACAAGATGGGGTGGCGCGGGACGACCTCGACCCTGCTCAACTTCGGGGAGCGTGGCCACTGCCTCGGTGAGCTCGTCGGTGAACCCCATCATGGGCTCGCCTACATGTTCCACATGATGAACGAGGCGCGGATCGGGGTCGGGCGCGCCGCGACGGCGATGAGCTATGCCGCCTATCGCTACGCGCTCGAGTACACGCGCACGCGGAAGCAGGGACGGCTCCCCGCGGAGAAGGATCCGACCAAGCCCCCCGTGGCGATCATCGAGCACGCCGACATCCGTCGCATGCTCCTGATCGCCAAGTGCGCGGCGGAAGGGTCGCTCGCCCTCGTGCTCGCCTGCGCGCGGCTCGTCGACGACGAACAGACGGCGGCTACCGAGGCGGAGCGCGCCGAGGCGCATCTCCTGCTCGAGTTCCTCACACCGATCGCCAAGAGCTGGCCCTCGATCTACGGTCAGGAGGGGATCTCCAACGCGCTGCAGTGCATGGGGGGCTACGGCTATGCGCGCGAGTACGACATCGAGCAACTCTATCGCGACAACCGGCTGAACCAGATCCACGAAGGGACCAACGGGATCCAGGCGCTCGATCTCCTCGGGCGGAAGGTGATGCAGCAGCAGGGCGCAGCCGTTGGTGCCTTCATGCGGCGTATCGAGGCGGCGGTCGCCGAGGCCACGGCGGCGGGGCTCACCGATCTCGCGCAGTCGCTCGGCGAGGCGGCGGCGCAGATGGTCACGGTCACCAAATCGCTCGGACGCGAGATGCAGGCCGATCCCACGCGCGGGCTCGCGAACGCCTCCGTCTACATGGAGCTCGTCTCGCGGGTGGTCTTCGCCTGGCTCTGGACGCGGCAGGCGACGGTCGGTACCCGAGCGCTCGCGCACGGCGCGAGCGGTGATGAACGGGCGTTCTACGAGGGGAAGGTCGCGGCGGCGCGCTTCTATGCGCGCTTCGAGCTGCCGAAGAACGGTCCCGACGCGGCGCTCCTGCTCCGCAACGATCCCGCTGCGTTGGAGTTCAAGGATGCGTGGTTCTAGAACGCGTGGCCCGCGCGGGGGAGGGCGAGTCGATACCGCATCTCCCCTCACCATGCCTGCGATGTGCTTTCGTTTCCTGTGACCCCGATCGACGACCTCGACCCCCTCGGCCCGAGCGCCGGTGCCGGCACCCTCCCTGAGGCGCAGCGCCTCGCGGCCGATGCCCCCGACACCGGGGTCGCGCTCTGGGCGATCGTCTTCGCTGGCGGGATCGGCTCGCGCTTCTGGCCGCTCTCCACGCCGGATCGCCCGAAGCCGCTCCTCGCCCTCGTCTCCGACCGCACCCTGATCGAGGACACCGTCGGTCGGCTCCAGCCCGATATCCCGCCGGAGCGGGTGCTGATCCTCACGAGCCGCGACATCGCCCCCGCGATCCGCTCGGTCACCGCCGAGGTGCCGGAGGAGAATGTGCTCGTCGAGCCGCGTCCGCTCGGGACGGCGGCGGCGCTCGCCTGGGCGGCGCAAGAGCTCGTGCAGCGCGCCGGCCCTGGGGCGATCGCCTGTGCGGTGCACGCCGATCTCGCGATCACCTTCCCCGATGAGTTCCGTCGCACGGTGCGGCGCGCCGCCGCCTACGCGGCGCGCGAGCAGGCGCTCGTCTCCATCGGGATCCCCGCCACACGCGCCGAGACGGGGTTCGGCTACCTGCTCCCTGGGGCGCCGCTCGACCTCGACGTCCCGCTCACGGCCGGTGGGGTCGCCGAGACGCGCGGCTACATCGAGAAGCCGAGTGAGATGGAGGCGCGCCAGCGGATCACCGAGGGGGCGCTCTGGCATGGCGGCGTCCTCATCGGGGCCGCGGGCATCTTCCTCGATCAGCTCGCACAGCACTGCGTCGAGGTGCGCGACGGGCTCGATCCCCTGCAGCGCGGGAATCTCCCGGGCTTCGTCGGGATGGTACGCGCGACCTCCCTCGAGCGCGGACTCTTGGAGCGCAGCGACCGGTTGCTCGTGGTGCGCGGGGAGTTCGGGTGGGACGATCTCGGCACCTGGGCCGCACTGCGTCGGGCGCGCGAGCTCGACGATGACGGCAACGGCGCCTCAGGGGATGTGCGCTTCGTCGATGCCGAGAGCAATGTGGTGCATGCGGGCCATGGCCGCGTGGTGCTCTACGGGGTGAATCGGATGTTGGTGGTGACGCTCGACGGGCTGACGTTCGTGACGACGCTCGATCGCGCCACCGACCTCAACCGGTTGCTCGACCAGCTCCCGGGGTCGATGCGGATCCATCCCGCCGGTCCGCCGCGAGCGTAGCCGCCGCGAACAGGACGAGGACGATCCAGAGGAGATCGGCCAGCAGGAGATGGACGAGCTGCATCCAGGTCGGTGCCAAGAGCACCAGGTTCACGAGCCCCGCGACGAGCTGTGTCACCACCAACCCGATGGTGACGGTCCCGAGCTGGCGCGTCATGGGCGCAGGGCGGCGCACCATCGCGACGCCGGCGGTGAGGGCGATCAATGTGCCGACCACGATCGCGAGGGTCGGGTGGATCACGCGGAGTCGCACGAGGAGATGCGACGCGGGATCGAGGTCCTGCGCGAGTCCCGCGGCGAGCGAGGTCGCGGGGAAGAGGGTGTCCCCGAGCGCCGTCACCGCCCCGCTCATCCCGACCGCGAGCATCCCGAAGAGGCTCGCGATGAGGAGCCCGCGCTCGCCACTCGGTTCGCCGAGGCGGGGGGCGCGTGCCCCCGAGGCGAACCAGGGGACGAGCGCCAGGGCGGCGATGAGGAGGAAGGTGTTGAGCAGATGCGCGGCCAACCACCAGGCACGCGCCAGGCTCGCGTTGTCCGCCACCATCTCGAAGAGCACGAGCCCTGCGCCCACCAACGCTTCGGTGAGCATCAGCGCCATCGCCGCATGCGTGGCGAGCCAGGTCGCGCTCCCGCGCGGGGTGATACGCCGCGCCCAGACCAACTGCGCCACCACCAACAGGAGCGCCACCCCTGAGGTGGCTCGGTGGGTGAGCTCGATCAGCGTCTCGATCGCTGGCTCGCGCGGGATGACCACCCCGTTACAGAGCGGCCAATGGGCGCCGCACCCGGCGCCCGAGCCCGAGGCGCGCACGTAGGCACCCCAAAGGATGACGAGTAGGTTATACCCAAGGACCGCCCAGCCAAATCGCGCGAATCGCGTCATCGCCTGACCCACCCCTCCTGAGATGAAGCCCAGCACCCTACTCACCCTCGCCGCCATCGCGGGATTTGGCGGCCTCCTGCTCTACACCACGCTGCAGGCGCAGCAGGTGGAGTGCACCGCCTGCGTCACCTTCAAGGGCGCGGAGAACTGCGCGACCGCCTCGGGCCAGGATTCGCTCGAGGCCTTGCGCACCGTCGTGAACACCGCCTGCGGACCGCTGGCCACCGGGATGGCCGAGTCGATCCAGTGCAGCGGCCTGCCGCCGCAACGCCCGCAATGCCGCACCCGTTGAGTGTCGAAGTCTAATCGCCTCGCGCTCGTCCTCGCCTTCGGGGTGGGGTGCGGTGAGGCGCCGGTCGAGACCGCGCCGGCAGGGGGGACGTTGGCGATCCAGGTCCCCGCGCTCGAGTTACGCCCGGGGCGAGTGATGCAGGCCGAGGTCCGTGTGCTCACCGCCGAGGGGGAGGTGGTCGAAGGCCCACGGGTGACCTGGCGGTCGCTGACGCCGAGCACGGTACAGGTCGACACCGCCGGACGATTGCTCGGGATCGCGCCAGGCCCTGGGACGGTGCGGGTCAGCGCCGGCGCCCTGTCGGCGGAGCTCGCCCTGGTCCTGAAGAACCCACCGGCGCGAACGATCACCCTCGACGAAGGGGCGCTCCGACTCTCGCTTCCCAACGGGACGCGGGCGCTCTCGGCGATCGCACGCGATTCCGTCGGGGAACCCCTCCTCGGCGCGACCATCCAATGGCGCTCGTCGGCCACCCGGATCGCTGCGGTCTCCGCGCTCGGACAGGTGACCGCTGTCGCGGTAGGGCAGGCGCAGGTCGTCGCGCAGATCGATGCGATCACCGCCACGCTTGAGGTCGAGGTGGTCGCCGATCCCTCGCCGACGGCGCCAGTGATCGACGCGATCGCGCCGCTCGTGGTGATCCCGGGACAGACCCTCGTAGTCAACGGTTCACTCTTCGCTGCGACGCCGGGGGCGAACACCGTGGTGCTCGATGGGGTCCCCGTCCCGGTCACGCAAGCGAGCACGACGCAGGTGGTGCTCACCATCCCACCGGCGACGAGCTTCGTCTGTGCCCCGCGTCGCATCGTCGCGCTGCAGGTCGGCACTGCCGGAGGGATCGGGGTCGCCTCGGTCCCGCTGGAGGTGGCGACCGCGCGTGCCGTCGACCGCGGGAGCTTCGCGGTCCTCACGCCGGCGGCCGCGTATTGTCTCGACCTCTCGGCGAGCCCCGGTCGCTATCGCCTCGCGGTGACCAACGTCGCGCGGTCGATCGGCGCCGGTTCGATCTCCCCGACGCTGACCGGGGTGGTCGCGAGCGGCGAGGCCGCTGCGATGATCGGCACGAGGGTCGACGCCTCGTCCGCACGATCCGCTGACGCGCATCTCGTCGTGGTCGATGCGCCGCGCACCGCATCCGTCCGCGCTTCCCGTCCGATCTCTCCGCACCTCGTGGAGCCCCGCGTGGGTGATCTCCGCCCGATCCGCCTCCCCGCGCTCGGCCAGCCCGACCTCTGCACCCGCTTCACCCCGATCACCGCGCGCGTGGCCTGGGTCGGGCGCCGCATCGCGATCCTCGAGGATACGAGCACCGTCATCGATGGCGTGCGCACCCTGGCGGGGACGCAGGACGCGCTGTTTGCGCAGGTCGGGGCCGAGCTCGACTCGCTCGGATGGTCGATCGTCCGCCGATTCGGCGATCCCCTCGTCATGGATAAGCGCCTCGACGACGACGGGCGCGTCGCGATCGTCCTCACCCCGCGCATGAACACCATCCTCGGCGGAGGCGCGCTCGCCGCGACCGTCACCTGCGATCTCTTCCCTCGTGCACAGTTCCCCGCGAGCGACATGGGGGAGATCATCTACGCGCAGGTTCCCACGGTGGCCCAGCCTGGGGATGCACCGGGGACGCCCACCCGCTGGCGTCGCGAGATGCGCGCGACCCTCGTGCATGAGCTCAAACACATCGCCTCGTATGCGGAGCGCATCGTGCGTGGGCAGCCGCTCGAGGAATCGTGGCTCGAGGAGGCCACGGCTCGGCACGCCGAGGAGCTCTTCGCGCGAGCGATCTACGGCCATGCCCAGAATGGGAACGTCGCGTTCTCGACGAGCCTCGCGTGCGAGATCACCGGCACGGGATGCCCCGATGCGCCCCGCGCCGTCCAGCCGCACCTCGAGGGGCTCTACGAGATGTTGTGGAGTTCGGCCGCGCGATCCCCGCTCGGCCCGACGAGTGCCGGTGACGACTCGTTCTACGGCTCGGCGTGGGCCTTCACGCGCTGGGCGCTCGATCAGCACGGCGCGGATGAGTCCACCCTCTTCACCGCGCTCACGACGGGGGGGCAGTCAGGCCTCGCCAATCTCGAGGCGCGCCTCCAGCGCCCCTGGGAGGACCTCCTCCCCGAATGGGCGCTCACGATGATGGTCGATGATGCCGGCGTCCCCGTGCCGTCGCGTCTCACCTTCCCGTCGTGGAACCTGCGGAGTCAGTTCCGCGGCCTCTGCGAGCAGGTGGGGCGCTGTCGCTCGGCGAGTGGGGATCCGCGCTTCCCTGACGCGGATCCCGTGCAGACGATGCGTATCACACTGGCCTCGGTGGCGATGAGCACCGGCACGAACCCACCGGACCTCGCCCTCGGCACGATCGTTCCCGGCGGTTTTGTCCCGATCGAACTCACGATCGCCGCAGGGGCGAACGCGGTCCTCGGGATCACGTCCGGCGGATCGACCCATCGTTTGGCGCTGCTCCGGATCGACTAGACCTCACCCCTCCCGTAGCGCCGCCATCGGCGTCTCGCGGAACACGTCCCGCCCCGTCAGCAACCCGATCCCCACCGCCATCACGACGATCGTCGTCGCGATCGCGAGCGCGGGGAGGAGCGCCGGGGCGAAGGTGCCCTTGAAGACGAAGGTCACGAGGGCCCACGACCCACCGATCGCGAGCACCATCCCACTCAGGCTTCCAAGGAGGCCAAGGACCGCGTACTCGGCGAGGAGGATCCACCCGATCTGCCGCTTGGTCGCGCCGAGGGTCTTGAGGAGCACCCCCTCACGCAGGCGATCCCGTCGGGTCGCCGCCACCGCGCTGAAGAGGACGGGGATCCCCATCGCGAGACTGAAGAGCGCGAGGAACCGCACGGTGAGCGTCACACGATCGAGGATCTGTTGGATGGTGCGACGGATCAAGGAGAGGTCGATGCTCGAGACATTGGGATAGGCGCGCACCGCATCCCGCTGGAGCAGCGCGACGGCGGTATCACTCGGTGCCGCCGCCACCAGCACGAACTGCTTGGGCGCCGCATCGATCGCCGCGGGTTGGAAGACGGCGAAGAAGTTCGGCTGGAACCGTCCCCAGTCGACCTCGCGGAGGGAGGAGATCCGCGCGCGGACCGTCACCCCCTGAACGTCCCAGCTCACCGTGTCGCCGATCGAGAGCCTGAGATCGTTGGCGACATCCTGTTCGAAGGAGAACTCGAAGATCGAGTCCCCGGGGCTCGCGGGGCCGAACCACTCACCCGCAGTGACCTTCTCCGTCTCGACCACCGCGTCGCGGTAGGTGGAGCGGTACTCGCGCCGCAGCGCCCAGTAGCGGGCGGGGAGTCCCTTGGCGGCGGCCCACGCCTCGGCGCTCACACCGTTCACCCCCGCCAGCCGCATGGTGACGATCGGCGTCACACTCACCGGCTCGCTCCCATTCGCGGTGATCATCTGCGTGAGCCCGGGCTCCTGATCCTCCTGCACATCGAAGAAGACGAGGTTGCCCCGGGTCGCGGCGGCGGTGAGATCGAACCCCGCGAGCAGGTTCGTCTGCACCACGATGTTCGTGGTGATCAGGAACGACCCGAAGCCCAAGGCGAGCACCACCGAGCGCGTCTGGCTCGCGGGACGGTAGAGGTTCGCGATCCCCTGCCGGATCACATAGGGCCAGCGACGCGAGACGAGTCGGCGCGCGAGTCCGCTGGTGACCACGGCACTCGCCCCGAGTACGCCGAGCGAGACGAGGATCCCCGCGGTGAACCACACCCCCTGCATCGCGGTCTCTGCGCGGCCGATGGCGAGCGCGAGGATGCTCCCGAGGAGTCCCGCATCGACGAGCCAACCCCACAGGTCGGTGCGCCGCGAGGCCGCGAGCGCGGCATCATCACGACGGATCGCCTGCAACGGCGAGACGCGTCGGAGCACGAGCAGCGGGCGCAGCGCGAAGACCAACGCCACCCAGACCCCGATCCCGATCCCCAAGAGGATCGCTGACGGGACGATCGAGACCGTCACGTCCACCGGGAGCAATCCCGAGAGGATCTCAGGGAGGATGACCTGGATCGCGATGCCGAGGGCCGCACCGATGCTCGCGCCGACGAGCCCCATCGCCGCCGCCTGCACCAGATAGATCGTCAGCACCTGCGCGCTCGACGCGCCGAGGCACCGGAGCACCGCGACGGTGTCGATCTTCCGCTGCACGAAGGCATTCACCCCACTCGCGACACCGATCCCACCCAAGAGTAGTGCGACCAGTCCGATCACCCCAAGAAAGCGCGCGAGCTGCTGGATGGCGTCGGTAAGATCCACCTCGTTCTCCGTCGAGGTGCGCACGCGGAGGCCGAGCGAGTCGAAGCGCGACTTCAGCGTACTCGCCCACTGATCGGCGTCCGTCCCTGCCGGGAGCTTGAGCACCGCCTCGTGCTCCACGCGACTCCCGAACCCGGTGAGCTGCGTCTCCGCGAGATACCGTCCGGGGATGAAGATGCGTGGCGCCACCGTCCCCGCGATCCCGGGATCACCGGGCACGTTCACGATCGTCCCCTGGATCACGAACCGGGTGAAGCCGATCGCCAGCGTGTCCCCCACCTGCGCGCCGAGCGAGAGCATGAGCGAGGGATCGACGAAGGCGTGGCGCTCCTGCTGCAGGCGCGGCCAGCTCCCCACCGGGTCGGTGAGCACCTCACCGTAGAACGGATACCCATCGCTCACCGCGCGGACCTGCGCGAGGCGCGTCGCCCCGGTGCGCGTCACGATCGCCATCGAGCCGAAGCTCTCGACCGTCGCCGAGGGGATCCCCGCCGTCGCGAGTGAGTCGAGCAGGGAGTCCGCAGCCGGCGTGAAGCCGTTGCGCGCCCGCAGGTTCACGTCGCCACCGAGGAGCGCCTTGGACTGCGCGCTGATCGATTCCTGCACGTTCGCCGCGAAGGAATCGATCGCGACGAGCGCGGCGACCCCGAGCGAGATCGAGCTCATGTAGAGGAGGAGTCGCCGACGCGCGGTCCGACTCTCCCGCCAGGCGAGGCGGAGCAGGGGCGCGAGCCCCGGACGGGGCTGGCTCACGCGACGGGCGCCGTGGTCGTTGGCTCGCTCGCGGTGGTCGACGCCGTCCCGCGCCCCGGCCGATCCTCGATCACCAATCCGTCACGCAGGCGGATCACCCGCTGCGCATGCTCGGCGAGGGTCAGGTCGTGCGTGACGATCACGACGGTCGCTCCGGACTCGCGGTTCAGCTCATCGAGGAGCGCGACGATCTTGTCGCCGGTGGTCCCATCGAGGTTGCCGGTGGGTTCATCGGCGAAGAGGATGCGCGGGCGGTTGGCGAAGGCGCGGGCGATGGCGACGCGCTGCTGTTCGCCCCCGGAGAGCTGATTGGGGTAGTGATGGGTGCGGTCGCCGAGTCCGACGCGGGTCAGGAGGTCTCGGGCCCGGGTCGCGGCATCGGCGTCACCGCGCAGCTCGAGCGGGACCTGGACGTTCTCTGCCGCGGTCAGGGTCGGGATCAGTTGAAAGCTCTGGAAGATGAACCCAACTTTCTCCCCACGGAGCTTGGCGCGGCCATCTTCGTCGAGGGCGTTGAGGTCGACGCCATCGAGCACCACCGCGCCGCGGCTCGGGAGGTCGAGGCCGGCGAGGAGGCCGAGCAGCGTCGTCTTCCCGCTGCCGGAGGGGCCCACGATCGCGACGAATGCCCCTTGGGGGATCTCGAAGGTCACGTCGCGGAGCACGGCCAGGCGGGAGGTCCCGCTCTGGTATTCTTTCGTCAAATCACGGGTGGCGAGCATCGATGCGGAGCGTCTGGAGAGGGCGGATCACCACGGTGATCGTGGTGGGGGCGATGATGAGCGCGTGCGGTGGCTCCGAGCAGAAGCCCGCATCGAGCGCGTCGGTTCCCGTGGAATCAACCATGGTGGCGTCGGCGCCAGCAACGGGCGGCGTCCCCTCGGACGTCGCGGCGGTCCCGCGTGTGCTCATCATCGGGACAAGCCTCACCGCCGGGTTGGGGCTCGATCCTGATTCGGCGTACCCCGCGGCGCTGCAAAGGTTGGCCGATTCGGCGGGGCTTCGGGTGCGGATCGTCGGGGCGGGGCTCTCGGGCGAGACTTCGGCGGGGGCGCTCCGGCGTGCCAACTGGTTGCTCCGGGACCGCGCCGACCTCGTGGTGATCGAGACCGGGGCGAACGACGGGCTCCGCGGGTTGGACCCCGACAGCACCAAGGCGAATCTGGTGGCGATCATCGGGAAGGTCCGGCGGGCCAACCCGAAGGCGACCGTGCTGCTGGCGCAGATGGAGGCGCCAAAGAACCTCGGGGCGTCGTACACCAAGGCCTTCCGCGAGCTCTTCCAGGCGGTCGGGCGGGAGCAGGGGGTGGGGGTGATCCCCTTCTTCCTGGAGGGGGTGGCCGGGGTCCCCACGATGAATCAGGACGATGGGATCCACCCCACCGAGGAGGGAGCCCGGAAGGCGGCGCGGAACATGTGGCGGACGCTGCGGCCGGCGATCGAGGGACTCGCTCCGCCCCAGAGTTGACCCTGCGGGGCGACAGGGGCTAAATTCCAAGGCTGTCGAGGTTTAGCCGTCCTTTTCACCTGTCGCTCCCGGTCCCATGGCGCTCCCAGCCACCCAGATCCGTCGCGGGATGGTGATCGTCTTCGAAGGCGATCCCTGCCGCATCATCGAGTTCCGGCATCATACGCCGGGGAACCTGCGCGCGATGGTGCAGGCCAAGCTCAAGAACCTCCGCTCGGGGAACAACTTCGAGCATCGGTTCCGTGCGGACGATCAGGTGCACAAGGCGGACATGGAGACGCAGGAGCTCCAGTTCCTCTACAAGAGCGCCGATTCGTATCACTTCATGAACACGGACAACTACGAGCAGCTCGAGATGGACGAGGAGACGCTCGGCGACAACGCCCCGTGGATGCAGGACAACATGATGGTGATGGTCGAGTTCTATAATGGGAAGCCGATGTCGGTCCAGCTGCCCCAGTTCCTCAACCTCACGATCACCGAGACGGCGCCGGTCATGAAGACCGCGACCAAGACCGCAAGCTCCAAGCCCGCGGTCTTGGAGAACGGGGTGACGGTGCAGGTGCCGGAGTTCATCGCGTCGGGGGAGCGGGTGCGGGTGAACCCGAACACCGGCGAATACATGGACCGCGCCAAGGACTGAGGTTGATTCGGTGGACGGTCGGGCCTAGCTTTCGAGGCTCTGGTAGGGCAGGTGCCAGAGCGGTGTGGTGGATGTAGCTCAGTCGGTTAGAGCATCGGATTGTGGTTCCGAGGGTCGCGGGTTCGAATCCCGTCATCCACCCTGCCTAGGTCCGTAGCTCAATTGGTAGAGCACCGGTCTCCAAAACCGGCGGTTGGGGGTTCGATTCCCTCCGGGCCTGTTGGAAGGGCAGGTGGCAGGGTGCAGGGACCAGAGGCGGTATCGTCTAGGGGACTAGGACACAGCCCTCTCAAGGCTGGAACACGGGTTCGAATCCCGTTACCGCTATGGGTAGGACCAGCAGGACCAGCAGGACGATCGGGCCCCATCGTCTATCGGTTAGGACGGCACCCTTTCAAGGTGCAGAGACGGGTTCGATTCCCGTTGGGGCTATCGCCTCACGGCGTGTGTGGTTGGTGGAAGGGGGCGTAGCTCAGTTTGGTTAGAGCACTCGACTGTCACTCGAGAGGTCGCGGGTTCGAGCCCCGTCGCTCCCGTTGTAGGATGCCCTGGTGGTGAAATTGGTAGACACGCCATCTTGAGGGGGTGGTGCCGCAAGGCGTCGCGGTTCGAGTCCGCGCCAGGGCATTCGCAGGTCGTCGTTCGCAGGTTGTTCGCAGTTCGCAGGGTCACAACCGCCACAGTAGCTCAGGGGTAGAGCACTCGATTCGTAATCGAGCGGTCGTGGGTTCAATTCCCACCTGTGGCTCTGCATTCGGAAATCTCAGACGCCCGTTGGCAACCGCCGGCGGGCGTTTCGCATTCTAGCCACCTCGAACGGCAGCCCGTACCTTCGGGTATGACCCTCGACCCGCAACTCTTCCAGATCCTCGTCCTCCTCGGGATCTTCCTGACCTTCGGCTTGGCCGAGGTCGCCGTCGGGCGCTTCTTCCCGCCCGAGGCCGGTCACGAGGACGACCGCCTCGACGTCGCGGTGGGACTCATGTTCCCCGTCGTCGCCTCAGGGGTCTATGCGACCTCACGCGCGATCTGCGCCTTGTTCTTCCCGGAGGCGCGCGACGCCTGGGCCGACTGGCCCTGGTACGCGATGGTCGGTGTGCTCCTCCTCGCCGACGACCTCACGCAGTACTGGTGGCATCGGCTCTCGCACACCTCGGTCCTCTGGCCCCTCCACCGCGCGCACCACTCGGCCGCGTATATGAGCGTGCGCGTCGTCTATCGGAACAACTTCCTCTACTACCTGCTGATGCCGGGGCTCTGGTTCGGTGGGGCGCTCCTTTACCTCGGCTTCGGGTGGGTCTTCGTCTACTACAGCACGGTGAAGCTCCTCGTGATCACCGGGGCGCACTCCGCGGTACGGTGGGACACCTTCCTTTACAGGTATCGGGTGCTGCATCCACTCGCCTGGCTCCTCGAGCGCACCATCTCGACGCCGGCGACGCATCATGCCCACCACGCGTTGACGCAGGACGACGGGATCGGGCACTACGACGGGAACTACGGGAACCTGCTCTTCCTCTGGGATGTGCTCTTCGGCACGGCGCACATCACCCGGCAGTTCCCGCCCGCGTATGGATTGAAGGATGATCGTCGCCACGGCCAGGAGCGGTGGCTCCACCAGCTCCTCTTCCCCCTCCTGCGATCAACGCGCGCCGAGACGGTGCTCGGGCGCGACAAGCACATCCCGATCGACTGAGGGCGGGAGCCGCCGATGCACATCACCCATCCCTATCTCCTCTTCATCGGGGACGTCCCCGATGCCCTCGCTGCCAAGACCGCCTTCGGGATCGTCGATTGGCGCCGCGACTGGTGTCTCGCACAGCTCCGGCTCCCCGGGTGCCAGGCCGATCTCGGTCTCCCCGATCGCACCATCGCCGAGGCGGCGGCGGGTGGGGCGAAGACGCTGGTGATCGGTGCCGCGAATGCAGGCGGGGTGCTTCCGCCGCATTGGGTGGCGACGATCGTGGAGGCACTCGATGCGGGGATGGATATCGCGAGCGGTCTCCACGTCCGGCTCGATTCGCTCCCGGAGATCCGCGAGGCCGCCGCGCGCAACGGTCGCCAGCTCTTCGACGTGCGGCACTCGACCCAGCGCTTCGCCACCGGCAAGGGGACCAAACGTGCGGGGATGCGCCTCCTCACCGTCGGCACCGACTGCTCGGTGGGGAAGAAGTACACCGCGCTCGCGCTCGAGCGCGAGATGCGCGCGCAGGGACTCGATGCCGACTTCAAGGCGACGGGACAGACGGGGGTCTTCATCAGTGGGCGTGGGGTCGCGATCGATGCCGTCGTCGCGGATTTCATCTCGGGCGCGGTGGAGTGGCTCTCCCCTGAGGCGGCCCCGACGCACTGGGATGTGATCGAGGGGCAGGGGTCGCTCTTTCATCCCTCCTTCGCCGGCGTGACGCTCGGGCTCCTGCACGGGGCGCAGCCCGATGCCTTCGTCGTCTGCCACGAGCCCACGCGCACCACGATGCGCGGGGTGACGCATCCCCTGCCATCGATCCAGGCGGTGATCGATCGCACCGTCGAGTGCGGGCGCCTCACGAATCCCGCGATCCGTCCGGTCGGGATCGCGATCAACACGCAGGCGCTCGCCGAGGACGCGGCGCGGGCGTGTTGCGCCGAGGTCGAGGCGGCGCATGGACTTCCCGCGACCGATCCCGTGCGGTTCGGCGTACGCGCGATCGTCGAGCGCGTGCGCGTCGATTTCCCGTGAGCATGGCCCGGACGGTGGGCGGGATCACCCTCGAGGTCGCGGTCGAGCGGTGGCCGATCGCGGGGCGCTTCACCATCGCGCGTGGGAGTCGGACCGAGGCGGTGGTGGTGGTGGTCACGCTCCGCTCGGGGGATGTGATCGGGCGCGGCGAGTGTGTGCCGTACGCGCGGTATGGGGAATCGGTCGAGAGCGTCGTCGCAGAGATCGAGGCCCAGCGGCGCCGCATCGAGGGTGCCGGTGCGATCGAGGTGCGCGGGGCGACCTCGCCGATCGACGCCCTGCGGCAGTCGCTCCCGCAGGCGTTCCCGGCCGGTGCCGCGCGCAACGCGCTCGACTGTGCCTGCTGGGATCTCGAGGCCAAGCTCACCGGTGTCCCGGTCTATGAGCGGGCCGGTGTGGCGCCACCCGCGCCGGTGAGCACGGCCTATACGTTGAGTCTGGGGACGCCCGACGAGATGGCCGCCGCCGCGATCGTGGCGCAGCATCGCCCGGTGCTCAAGATCAAACTCGGCGGCGAGGGGGATGCGGCGCGGATCCGTGCCGTGCGTGAGGCCGCGCCGAAGGCCACGTTGATCGTCGATGCGAATGAATCGTGGCGCGCGCACCTCCTCGCGCAGAACCTCGCCGCCTGCGAGGCCGCCGATGTCGCGTTGATCGAGCAGCCGCTGCCGGCGGGGGAGGATGCCATCCTCGACGAGGTGCGGAGCCCGATCCCCCTCTGCGCCGACGAGAGCGTGCATGATCGGGGGAGCCTCGAGTATCTCGCGGGGCGGTATCAGGCGATCAACATCAAGCTCGACAAGACCGGTGGGCTGACCGAGGCGCTCGCCCTCGCGGGGGAGGCCAGGGGATTGGGGCTCACCATCATGGTAGGGTGTATGCTGGGCACCTCGTTGGCGATGGCGCCGGCGTTGCTGCTCGCGGCTGATGCGGCCTTCGTCGATCTCGACGGACCCTTGCTGCTCGCCAAGGATCGGGTCCCGGGGCTGGCGTTCGATGGGAGTACGATCCTCCCGCCCGATCCCCGACTCTGGGGGTAGGGGCAAGGGGGCGTCCCCTTGCCTCTCTAGCGCGGCCCGGCATAGACTTATCAGAGGTCCTGCGGGCGTAATTCAGTTGGTAGAATGCCAGCTTCCCAAGCTGGACGTCGTGGGTTCGAGTCCCATCGCCCGCTCTCTCGTCGAAGGCCCCTCGATCCGATGGATCTGGGGGCCTTTGGCGTTAACGGCCCCCCCCCCGCTCTTGCGGCTTCCCCCGGTCCACCGCAGAATCGGTGTATGCGATCCCTCTTTCTCCTCGTTGGCGCGGTCTCCGCGGCAGTGGCCGTGCGGGACGTCCGGACCCTCTCCATCCAGAGCGACGCCCCCTACTCACGGGTCGAAGTACAGGGGCGCTGCTTGCCCTCAAGTGCCACCACCGCCCTCGGTGAGGCCCCGCGCAGCGCGAGCGATTGGCAACTGCGCGACCTGCAGGATGCCCAGACGGCCATCTGGGTCTCTGGCACCCGACCGGCGAGCTGTGAGGGGACGGCGGTCGACACGGCCACCTACGTGGTCCGTGCCCGTGTCTACATCGACACCGTCCGTGTCGAGGCGGAGAACACCCGCCGCGCCCGGCTCTATCTCGTCGGTTCGCTGCGGTAGTCGGCAGCGGGGCGCACCGCGTCGCGCCCGATCACCCCGAAGTCCTGGTGCCCCAACCCCTCGGCGAGTAGCGCATCCATCCGCGCCGCCATCCCGGGGATCACCATCAGCGGTGCGTCCCCGACGGATTCCTGCATCAATCGCAGGTCCTTCCGCGCCATCGCCAGCTCGAAGCTCGGCGCGAAGTCCTTATTCGTCATCCGTTTGGCGCGCGCGGCCACCACCTGGCTCGGGTTCAGATAGTCGAGCAGCTTCGTGATGTCGGCGCCCGGCACACCAGCGCGATCGAGCACTGTGACCGTATCTGAGACGAGTCCGGTGATGCCGAGGAGGAGCGCGTTCCCCGCGAGCTTGAATGCCGCGGCGATATCAGGACGTGCACCAAGGTACTCGATGCGCGACGCCTGCTGCGCGAGGGCGGGGTGCACGGCATCGAACCACTCGCGTGGGCCGCAGGCGAGCATGACCCCTTCGGCCTTTCTCGCACCCGGCGGTCCAATGAAGACGGGGCAGTGGAGGTACCGCACGCCGGCGGCGGTGAGTCGCGCCGCGCGCGCAGCCGTGAGATCAGGGCGCGTGGTGGTGTGATCGACGATCGTCGCCTCGGTGTGGAGCCCGGGGCGGAGCGCCTCGATCACCGCGTCGACCGAGGCATCATCCTGCAGCACCAGATGTACGCGGCTCACCCCACGCACGGCCTCGGCGGCGGTCTCGCAGACGGTCGCACCGAGCGCGATGAGTGGTTCGGCCTTGGCGCGGGTGCGGTTCCAGACACGGACAGACTCGCCACGCCCGAGCGCGGCCTCGACGAAGCCGGAACCGAGGAGGCCGGTACCGAGGAAGGCGATGGGAATGGTCATGGAAGGGAAGCTAGCCAGCCGATCGCGCCGCCACCGAGTACGAGCCATCCCGTGTTCACGCGCCACCGCACGATGGCGAGGAGTGTGAGCGCCGAGATCGGCACCCCGACCATGGGGCGCTCGAGCGCTTGCCGCCCCAGCGGCAGACTCACCGCGATCATCAGCGCGAGCGACGCCGCATTCAACCCGCGCAGCGCCGCCCGCACATCGGGGTGCGCCACATATCGCTCGAGCACCGGGGCGGTCACCGCCACGAAGATGAATGCGGGCAAGAAGATCCCCACCGTCGCGACCACCGCGCCGGCGTGCCCCGCGAGCAGATACCCGATGAAGGTCGCCGTCGTGAAGACCGGTCCCGGGGTCATCTGCCCCGCCGCGATCGCATCGAGGAGTTGCGACTCGGTGAGCCAGCCGAGCCGCTCCACCAGATCGGTGCGGAGGAAGGCGAGTAACACATAGCCGCTCCCGAAGAGGAAGGCCCCCGCCTTCGCGAAGACGGCGAGGATCCCGCCGAGGGTCGGGAGCGCATCGGCATTGCCCCCGAGGGCGAGTGGCACCATCGCCCCCGAGAGATGCGCGAGGGGATCGCCACCGGCGATCACGCGCCGATCGGTCCACGTCACCGTCGCCGCGCCTGCGAGGATCACCAGTTCATGCACGCCGAGCCAGGTCGCGAGCAACGCCGCCGCCGCGACGGCGAACGTCATCGCCGAGCGGACCGCTGTCGCGCCAAGCCCCCAGAGCGCGTGGAGCACCACGGCGAAGACCACCGGTTTGATCCCCGCCAGGATCCCCCCCACCGCCGGCAACGCCCCCGCACGCACATACCCCCACGCGAGCACCCAGGTGATCAGCATCGCCGGCAGGATGAAACTCAGCCCCGCGACGACGAGCCCACGCCATCCCGCGCGCAGATACCCGAGGTGCATCGCGAGCTCGGTGGAGTTCGGCCCGGGGATCATCCCCGACGCGCTCACGAGGTCGAGGAAGCGTTCGTGGGTGATCCAGCGGCGTCGCCGGACCACCTCGTCCTCCATCATGGCGATGTGCGCGGCGGGGCCACCGAAGGCGGTGGCCCCCAGACGCAGGCCGAGCGCGGCCAACTCACGGAGTGGGGAGGAGGGCACGGGTAGAAGGTAACGGGACCCGTGGGTCCCTCGGTTAGATTCCCCACGGATGACACCTTGGGTCCAGCGTCTCCTCATCGCGAACGTCGTGGTCTTCGGCGTGCAGGTCCTCGCCCCCGCGCTCGTCGAGCCCCTCGTCTTCGTCCCGCAGGCGATCCTCACCCGCCCGTGGTCGATCGTCACCTACATGTTCCTGCACGGTGGGCTCGGGCATCTCTTCTTCAACATGCTCGGCCTCTTCTTCTTCGGCGCGCGCGTCGAGCAGCGGATCGGGGCGCGCGACTTCGCCCAGCTCTACTTCGCGAGCGGGATCACCGGCGCGCTCCTCACCTTCGTCCTCGCGCCCTCGCACGCCGTGATCGGCGCCTCGGCGGGCGTCTTCGGCGTGATGCTCGCCTTCGCCCTCTTCTGGCCCAAGGAGCGGATCTACATCTGGGGGATCATCCCGGTGGAGGCGTGGCTCCTCGTGCTGATCACGACCGCGCTCGCGCTCTACTCGGGGTTCGGTGGCTCACGGGGCGGCGTCGCCGACTTCGCGCACCTCGGTGGGTACCTCGGGGCGTGGGTCTATCTCCAGCTCCGTGAGCGGTTCTCGTCCAAGCGACGCTTCCAACAGCGGATGCAGCAGGCGCCTCGGGTGTCGGAGCGGGTGGTGCGGATGCAGCCAAGCGACCTCCGGCTCGAGGGCGTGCATGCGCTCACGCGGGACGAGGTGAACCGGATCCTCGACAAGATCTCGTCGCAGGGGGTGGGGAGTCTCACGCCGGAGGAGCGGCTCTTCCTCTCGAACTTCGTGCCCCCGGACGACCGGAAGTCGTGGGTGTCGTGACGCCGCGCGATGCGCGCGGCCTTCAGCCGTCGATGTCGCCCGAGGCGGCGGGTGCGACCGCGACGACGCGTCGCACATCACGGAGCCGCAGGCCCCGATAGGTCGCGAGCGGGACCTCGACCACGCGCTTGTTGTGGCTCGAGGCGTGCAACATGGTCCCATTCCCCATGTAGATCCCGACATGGGAGATCCGGTTGCTCTGCTTGGGGCTGAAGACGATCAGATCGCCCGGCTGCATCTGCGCGGTGTCGGCCGGGACCGACGCGCCGCGCGTCGAGAGCTGTGCGGCGTTGTGCGGGAGGTCCACCCCCAGCGCACCGAAGACGTAGCGCACGAGGCCCGAGCAATCGACCCCGTTCTCATTCGACCCCGCCCAGCGGTACCGCACGCCGAGGAGGGAGCGGGACAGCGCGAGGATCGAGTCGCGCCCGGTGGGGGCGATGGTCCGCACCAGGCTCATCGTCACGAAGGGGCCCGATGGGTTGGTCCCGCGGGCCCCCAGGGCGGCGATGGGGCCGCGCGCGGAAGGGGCCGGCCGCGAGGGCTGGCCCGAGCGCGTGCCACGGCTCGCCGTCTGGGCCTCGAGAGAGGCGCTGGCGGCCAGGAGAGCAAGCCCGAAGGTGAGGAGGGGGCGTCGGACGATCATCACCCGGGGAAGTTACAGCTCAGAGGGGGCTGTGGAAACTCTCTCCATCTCCCGATCGCTCCGAGTGGCCTTCGCTCTGGCGATCGACTACATTTGCCAACGTCCGTGCGATTCGGCGGACGGGACGTAGCGCAGCCCGGTAGCGCACCTGAATGGGGTTCAGGGGGTCGCGGGTTCGAATCCCGCCGTCCCGATCTTGATCGACCGTAGGGACACCCCCTTCGGGCAGGGCACCGATGGGTGCAGAGGCGGCGAATTCCCCCAATCCGCCTGCCTTCGGCGGGGATGAGGTACCGCTGGTACGGGGGATCGGTTGACGGCGATCGGTAGGGCGTTACCACTTCGCCGATTGTGATATAAATCACAGGCAGACTATATCCTTTGATGTAGATTTCTGCTCCATGCGATCAGTCCACATCCTATTAGCCTCGACGCTCGCCTTCGCTCCCGTCGCTCTCGGGGCGCAGGAGGCACCCGCGGTGGCCACGCCCGCCTGGGCCCTACAGCCACCAGCGCAGGAACCCAGCACGCTCCTCGGTGTCGGCATCGCGACCTCGTCCTCCCTGCAGACCGCGATCAGTCGTGCGCAGGTGGGGGCCCGCCTCCAGATCGCGCAACAGATCAAGGTGCGCGTGGAATCGATGCAGGAGCGAATCCGCCAGGAGGTCTCGGGCCCCGAGTGCAACGATCTCGTCGAGGAGTTCACCGAGGTCACGAAGAGCTTCGTCGATGAGACCCTGGTGGGGACGAAGGTCCGTGAGCAGGTGGTACAATCTCGCGGCGAAGGGGTGCGCGTCTATGTGCTGATGGAGCTGCCGCAGGGTGTGGTCGCGAAGGCGGTGGTGGATAAGGTCGCTGCGAAGACGGAGCTCTTCGCGGCGGTCCGGAAGACGCAGTTGTTCGCGGAGTTGGAATCGGAAATCCAGAAGATGGCGGAGACGCCGGAGAGGAAGCCATGATACGATCTGTTCTCGTGCGCACGGGGGTGTTCGCGGTCCTTGTCGGGGTGATGGGGGTCTCGGTCGCCGCGCAATCGGCAGTCGAGACGCCCGCCCCGACCGCTGGTGTCGGGGCACCTATCGTCCCGAGTCGCCTGGACGTGGTGCGACAGCTCGAGGTGCAATTCCCGATGCCTGAGCAGCCGTACTCGCCGATCGCCCCGGCTCGGCCCGGCGCGGGTGTGCCAACGATCATCGGCTTGCTGGCGGGGGCCGGTGCCTTCGTCGGGACGGCGACCCTGTGCGGGAAGCAGGACATCACCGGCGACGGACCGTACGGGACCTTCGTCAACGGCAAGTACGTGGCGCCCGGGGCGGTGCTCGCCGTCGCCGCGAACGGCGGATGTCTGGCCGGGAGTGCCGCGGGGGCGGCGCTGACGACCACCTTCCTCGTGCGGATGGTGCGCTCGAGTGGATACAAGAAGGACCTGGCGCAGTATGAGAAGGATCTGCAGCAGTACCCGGTGCAGAAGGCGGCCTTCGACCGGGCGGTCGCGCAGCGGCAGCAGGCGCTCGATTCCGCGGCCACGGTGGTGATCGCCGAGGCGGAGCGGAAGGTGCGCGAATATCGGGAGGCCGAACTCGCGCGGATCGCGGCGTCGAATCCGCGAGGACCCGCGCCAGAACCTGCCTATGTCCCCTCGATCATCCCGCCGAAGACCGGGCTCGTGAACCCGGATGCGGTCGCCGTCGTGATCGGCAACCGCGCCTACTCACGCTCAGAGGTCCCGCCGGTGGATTACGCGGTGCGTGACGCGGAGGCGATGCGACAGTTCCTCGTCGCGACCTTCGGGTTCCGTGAGGAGAACATCATCTTCGAGCGGAACGCCTCGTACTCGACGATGCAGCGCATCTTCGGGTCCGAGCGCGATTTCAAGGGCCAGCTCTACAACTTCATGGATCCGGCGAAGCCGTCGGATGTCTTCGTCTTCTACTCCGGACATGGCGCGCCCGACCCCGGTAGCGGCACGGCGTACCTCGTCCCGTCCGACGCCGATCCGCAGTCGATCGGGCTCACCGGCTTCCCGGTCAAGCAGATCTACAACAACCTGGCGCAGCTCCCGGCGAGCTCGATCACGGTGGTGATGGACGCCTGCTTCAGCGGGCTCACCGATCGCGGATCGTTGCTCCGAGGGATCAGCCCGTTGACGCTGCGCGTGGAGAATCCCGTGCTCGCGGCGGCGAACTCCGTGGTGCTGACCGCCTCGCGCTCGACCGAGGTGAGCGGGTGGTACGATCAGGAGCAGCATGGGCTCTTCACCTACACCTTCCTCGACCAGGTGAAGAAGACCTTCGCGAACGGCGTGCCGGACTCGGTGCCGTCGGCGAAGTTCCTGGCTGATCAGGTGACGCCGGAGGTGGTGCGGATGTCGCGTCGGATCCGGCAGCGTGAGCAGACCCCCCAGCTCTTCGGGGCCGGGGTCGACACGCCGCTCCCCTTCATCAAGAAGCCGTGACCCTTCGTCGCATGATCTCACGCGCCGTGCTCCTCGGCACGGCGCTCCTCGCGGGAGTGGGGCGCGCGCAGGCGCAGACCCCGGGTCCCGGGATCGAGGTGCCGCGTGCCGAGGGGCGCGCGACCTTCACGGAGGAGATGTCGCTGCGCGACATCCGGGCGAAGGCGCTCTCGCAGGCGCTGCACACCGCGGTGGGGGAGGCGCTCGGCCGTCGTCTGACGGCGATGACCCAGGTCACGACCTACGAGGACAGTGCAGGGGTCTCGGAGACCTTCGCCGAGATCGTGCGCGAGGCGGCGCAGGGGATCGTGACGAGTCATGCGATCCTCGAGGAGAGCTGGGAGAAGGGCGAGCCCTTCACCCCCGGCGCCACCTATCGCGTAGCGGTGCGCGCGACGGTGCGTCGCGATCCTGCGTCGGCGCCGCCGGGATTCCGTTTCGGGGTGAAGACCAATCAGTCGCGCTTCTTCGACCGCGGGACGCCGGAGAGCTCGGATGAGTTGATCCTCTCCGTCGACTCCGACGAGGAGGTCTACCTCACCGTCTTCCTGGTGTCGACGGATTCGGTGGAGGTTCTCTTCCCGAACATGTTCATGCCGCGTGTGCGGGTACGCGCGGGGCAGAAGTCGGAGCTCCCCACGCTCGCGCAGCGGCAGCAGGGGGGGATCCATCTGCGGACGATCCTCCCGGAGGGGGTGCAGCGCCGCGCTGAGCGGTTGGTGGTGGTCGCGACCAAGCGGTACGTGCCCTATGTGGGGGTCGCGGAGCGTCGCGTGACGGAGGATGCGGGGGAGGTTCCGCTGATCCGTGCGACGTTGGATGCGCTCTTGGATTGGTTGTTGGACATCCCGGCGAGTGAGCGCGCCCTCGGGGATGTGGCGTACGAGATCGTACGCGAGAAGCGATAAGGGTTCGGAAACAGGACATACTGACACGCTGGTCACTCGATAAGGGAAGGGATATCCGACATGCCGATGCTCACCAATCGTCTCGTTCATTCGCTCCTCGGCCGCGCTCGTTGGAGCGTGGCCGTCGTCGCCTTGGCGCTGGCCGGTCTCTCCTGCGGGGAGGCGGTGGTGGCGCCGGCGGTGGTGAAGGAGGTGGCGGTATCGGGGGGCGGCAATCCGCTGCGGCTGGCGCAGTCGGCGCAGCTCGGGGTGGCGCTCCGCGGGGAGGGGGGCGTCGCGCTCCCGACGGTGGGGGTGTCGTGGACGTCGAGCGAT
>JAJTFH010000016.1 GCA_021298395.1 Gemmatimonadota bacterium
CGCGGGATCGACGACCTCGACCTGCGCCTCGAGGGGGCGTGCCTCCTGTGCCGCACGCCACGCGGCGAGCAGGGGACGCATCACCCGCTCATGATCCGAGCCGGGCGCGGAGGGCTCCCCCACCGACCGCGTCCCACGGATGAGCTCGGGGAGGGTGAGGTCAGGCATCGGCGGTGGCGTAGCGATAGTCGCCCGCGAGCTCGCGATCACAGAGCGCCGCGCGCTCCCCGGTGCGTGCTTCGAACTCGCGTACGAAGTCGGGAAGCCGCCCGGTGGTGAAGGCCGCGCGCGGGACGCCGAGCACGCGGATCGCCGCCTCGATCGCCGCCGGCTCCCCTTCCACCTCGGCGAGCACATCGAGGCGCGGATAGCGCTCGACGCGCACCACCGCCCCGGCGACGCGGTATTGCACGATCTCGCGATCGATCTCGCGGGTGACCACATAGCCGAGCTGCTCGAGCATCACCGCGAGCGCGGCTGGATCACCGAGCGTCGTGGTCTCCTCCTCGCGCACCTTGTAGCCGTCCACGTATTGCGTGGGCCCCTTCCAATCGAGATGCCCCTCAACGCGATCCGCGGTGCGGTAGATGCGGAGCCGCAGCACGAGGTCGCGCAGCGCGAGCGAGCGCTCCGGGGTGTCGTAGCGGCGATCCTCGAGACGCCCGCGGAAGAGCAACGTCGCCCCCGCCGCCTCGAGCGCCGCGATGGCGGCGTCCGGATGGGGGAGGATCCCCTTGAGCTCGACCTCACGCACCGCGGATCACCTCGAGGACACGCGCGGTGTCGCTGAGATCGTCGAAGGTCGCGACGGCGTCGTACGCGCGCAGGTCGTCGTGCCCGTACGAGCCGGTGGTCACCCCGATCGCCCGTGCCCCGATCGCTTGGCCACAGGTCATGTCGGCGGGCGTGTCCCCGATGATGACGAGCCGATCCCCTGGCACCGGATAGCCGAGATGCTCGCTCGCTCGCGCCTGGGCGATCGGCGCCAGCGCGGGGCGCTCCTCATGATCGGATCCGAAGGCCCCCACGACGAAGCGCTCGAAGGCGAGGCCGATCGCACCGAGCTTGAGCTGCGCGCCACGGACGACGTTCCCGGTGAGTAGACCGAGCACCAGATCATCGGCGGCCTCGACAGCATCGACCACCGCGTGAATCCCCGGCAGGGCGCGCGTCTCGCCGAGATGATGCTCGAGTTGTTCGAGATAGTGCGAGATCACCGTCGGCATCCGCTCCTCGATCACCGCATCGGCGAACCCCGCATGCCGCATCGACTCGCGCACGATCCAGGGATCGGTCTTCCCATCGTACCGCATCGTGGCGGGCCCGCTCTGCCCGAAGTGGGTGCTGAGCGCGCGCTCCATCGCGCGGCGCCCTGCCCCACCACTCAAAAGCAGCGTCCCATCGATGTCGAAGAGGACGACGGTCTTCATGTGCGGGCCAGATACAATCCGCCGATCACCGAGGCGGCGCCGATTCCCTGCACGAGGGTCGGGACCTCGCCGAGCACCGCCCAAGCGAAGAGGACCGCGACGATTGGCTGGAGGTTGGAGTACATCGAGGTGCGCGTCGGCCCGAGATGATGGACGCCGCGATACCAGAAGAGGTAGGCGATCACCATCGCGAGCACGCCCGCGTAGACGACCGCGCCCCAGGTGCTGAGGGTGATCGCGCCCCAGTCGGTGCGGAGCAACGCGGGGGTGGCGAAGGCGAAGAGGGGGATCACTCCACCGAGCAGCGTCCAGGACGCGACCTGTACCGCCTCGTTCCGCTTGGCGAGGGGGAGGAGCCCGCTGGTATAGAAGGCCCAGGCGATCACCGCACAGAGGACGAGGAGATCGCCGATGAGATGCTCGGTGCCATCGGTGCTGAGGCTCCCGCCGACGACGAGCATCACGCCCGAGATCGAGGCAACGATTCCCCAGACGGCACGCGGGGCGAGGCGCTCATGGCCGAAGGCACGGGCGACGATCGCCACCGCGGCCGGGCTCGCCGCGACGACGAGCGCGGCGGTACCCGCCCGCGTACGCGCCAGCCCATGGACGAAGAAGAGCTGATAGATGCAGTGCCCGACGATGCCGAGCCCCATCAGGCGCCAGCGATCGGCGAGGGTGGGGAGCGCGCCAGCGCCGAGGAGCGCCATCGACATCAGTACCGCGCACCCGAGCCCCATCCGAAGCGCATTGAAGGCGAGAGGCTCCATCACCTGGGTGCCGTGTTTCATGACCGAGAAGTTCACCCCCCAGATCACCGCCATGGCGACGAGGCCGATCTCCGTGGTATGGAGACCGAGCCAACTGCGGGAGGTGGTGGTCGACTGGGGTTGGGACATCCTACGAAGTCTAACGGGGGGCCGGGCCCCACCCCTATCTTTCCCCGATGCACGTCTCCTTCGCGCTCTTCGCCGACGCCGCCAACATCTCCCAGGAGGGGAAGCTGAACATCCTCGGGGTCTTCGATGCCCTGCAGGTCGCCGCCCTCCCCGCCGTCCATCCCCGCGCCACGATGGTGGTGCGCCTCAAGGCGCACGCCGAGGACGCGGGGCGTCACACCCTGGGGTTCAGCTGGGTGGGGCCTGGGGAGCGGGAGCTCTGGTCGTCCTCTGGAGAGCTCGAGGTGGGGCCGCCACCGCCGGACGCCTTAGAGCTCGACGTCCCGGTGATCGCCGCGATCGACCTCCCGGTGCAGGTCGCAGGGACGCATGCGATGCGGGTGATCCTCGATGGTGCGCTCTGCGCCGAGCTCCCGCTGCATGTGCGCGGGGGGTCGACGACCCTCCCGCCGATGGGGGCGATGGTCTCGTAACTAGTCGGCGAGCCCCGGGACGCCATCGCGTCCACGGGCCAGTCGCACCGCCCGCTCGATCGCCTCTTCCAGGGCGGCGACGGCGAGCATCTCCCCCTGTGCGACCGAGGCGCGGGGCCCCTCCATCGGCGCGAGGGCGAAGACGATATCCCCGTCCACCTGCGTCCCCGCCGGCGTGATGCGCCGGTGATAGGCCGCGGTCGCGGCGCGGGCAATCCCCTGGAGCTCGAGCCGCGTGAAGGCGGCATCGAGCGCGACGACCGCCAACGTAGTGTTCGGGGCGAAGCGCCCCGCGCCGTTCGCCGCGCCGTTCGCGACGCCCTGCGCCGCGAGCTCCCCCGCGGCGATCGCGCGTGCGGTGTCGATGAACCCGCCATCGGCGCGGCGCGCGCCGGCGATGATCGCCCCCGACGCGTCGCGCACATCGCCATAGGCATTCACCGCGACCATCGCCGCCGCGGCGCACCCATCGCCCTCGCGCACCGCGAGCCCGAACCCACCGCGCATCGCCTGCGCCGGCCCGAATGCCTTCCCCACCGTGAGCCCGGTCCCCACGCCGACCGACCCCTCATCGATCGCGTCACTCACCGCGCTCTCACACGCTGCCTCCGCCATCTCAGCGGTCGGGCGCGCCTCGAAGCGACCGATCGGGGCAAGATCAAAGCAGACCGCCGCCGGCACGATCGGTACCACGCCGCTTCCCACTGGGAAGCCGCGCCCCGCGCGCTCCATCCAGCGCATGACGCCGGCAGTGGCATCGAGGCCATAGGCCGACCCCCCGCTCAACAGGATCGCATCGACCCGCTCGACGAGATGCCCGGGCGCGAGGAGCGCGAGTTCACGCGACCCCGTCGCGCGCCCGATCACCGCACAGGCGGCGCGATGCGGCGCATCGATCCCGCGGATCACGGTGCATCCCGTACCCCCAGCTCCGTTGGTGGCATGCCCGACGGCGAGGCCGAAGCGGCGCAGCGACTGGCTCACGGTGTGGTCGGCTCACTCGGGGCGCGGGGGACCCCGGCGCTCGCACCCGACCGCGGCTCCTCGGTGCAGCGCGCGCACCAGGTCACCCCCGCGATGTTGCAGAGCTGACAGAGGAAGGTCCCGCATCCCTCGCAGGGGAACCCCTCCGAGGCACGTTCCGTCCGTCCACAGGCCCGACAGACCATCTGGTCATGCTCCATGCGTCCCTCTGGGTGGCCGAAGTGCGATGTCGAACGATACCTGGATCAGAAGCGCCACGCCCAGAAGAGGTCGACGCCCCACTGCTGCGGCGTGGGGACGAAGCCACGGGCACTCACGTTCTGTGCGCAGAGCACCGCGCTCGTCGGTGGCTCGACACCGGCCGAGAGGGTGAGCTGTGGGCGGATGATGTAGTCGAGCTTCACGCCGATGGAGTTGGCGAGCGAGGCCGCGGTCCCCATCCCGCCACCGGAGACGAACTGCCCGACCTGACAGAGACCGGCGTCGAGCCGCACGAAGGTATTGTCGTTGATCGCCTTCGCGCAGTTGAAGCGCATCCCCTCGAGCACGCTCGAGCCGACGTTCGCGAGCCCCTTCTGCTTCTGGTCCGCCGAGGAGGTGGAGAGCACCGCATCATCACAGAGCCCGCCGGCCGCCTTCCCACTCAGGAAGCCGCCGAGCGACCCGATAAGCACGCGTGCCGCGGTCGACGTGTAGTCGGTGGGCTCGGCGCCGATCTCGAAACTCGGACCGCCGGTGACGAGATAGCTGATGAGGTCGGCGTTCTTGACGCGGGCCGAGTCCGGCGTGGAGAGGGCGAGCGAGGGCGTAAGCAACGTGCCGCCGATCTGGACGCGGATGCGCACGTCGGGCTGCGACCCCTGCTTGCTGTACTGCCGGATGGTATGGATCGCAGCGATGTCGAGCGTGGGATTGAGCTCGGGCTCACCGAAGAACTCCACCTCCCCACGTTCCAGTTCGAACTTCCGGCTCACCGGACCGAGGTTGAGCGTATAGGTCCCGCGCACCGTCTGGAGGGCGCCCGTGAGCGCGAGCTGCGTCTCCGCGCTCGCCCGCCCACGGTCGGCGCGACTGCGCGTGATGTTCACGGCGCCGGCAAGGAAGATGTTGGCTTCGTCCTTGGAGAAGAGCCGGACGTCGCGGCCCATGCGCACCGGGACGTTACGGATCTGCAGGTTGTCGATGAACGTGGAGGAGCGCGCGGGGAGGAGGCGCTGGGCGGTGGCGCTCGAGTCGGCGGCGCCGAAGCGGTCGAAGGCCTCGAGGGAGACCACGTTCTTGGTGGCGACCTCCGGGATCGTGACGAGGGCGCGCTCGACGGTGAGGCCCCCGGTGAGGGTCGCGGCTGCGAGCGAACCGGCGAGCCGGAGGCTGTCCGAGACATCCACGTCGGCGACGCCGCGCACGTTGTAGACATGGAAGCCCTTCGCGCGCACCGAGACATCGAAGCGCGGGTTCTCGCGATCGGCGAAGGTGAGCCACCCGGCGATGCTGCCGCGACCATTCTGTCCATCCGAGCGCGAGGCGGCGCTCACGCGGCGGATCGCGATGCTGTCGCCGATGAGGGCGATGTCCGCCGTGACGTCGCGCCAGGTCACATCGCCGAGCGGAGTCAGGAGGAGGTTGCCGTTGCGGACGATGAGTCCGCCATCCACACGAGGCTCGGCCCAGGTCCCGCCGACATCGAGGTTGAGCGCGAAGCTCCCGGGGTCGGTCGCCTTGGGCGCGGTGTAGAGATCGAACAGTCGCAGACTCACCGAGTCGCTGCGGACCGTGACCCTGAGCGGCGCCTCGGCCGCGACCCCGCCATCCCGGCCGTCGAAGCGCAGGCGAATCGGGAGATCGGCCTCGGCGCGCAGGTCGGGGGTCGCGCGTCGTCCGAGCCGTGCGGTCAGACGCATCCCCTGGGCATCGCCTTGGGCAGTGGCCGCGAGGGAATCGATCCGGACCCCGGCGATGAGGGCCTCACGCACCGTGGCGCGCGCGGCGAGCTGCGGCGCGGCCCGCGACCCCCGCAGCTCGGCCTCGAGATCGAGGAGTCCTTGTTGCGTCCCCGAGACCTGGAGGAGTTCGGCGAGATCGGCGACAGGGACCTGGCGGGCGACGGCGCGTAGGCCGATCGGTCCGTCGGCGGGGAGCACCCCCTCCACGCGGAGCTCCGCCCCGCTCCCGCCGCGGATCACGATCGGATCGAGGGTGAGCCCATCGGCGCGCCGGATGATCTGCGCGCCGGCGGCGAGGGCCCATCGCTGGAGGCCGGTGGCGATGACGAGGGAGTCGAGCCCGAAGCGGGTGGCCCCCTCCTGCGGGGTGATGCGCCCCTGCGCACGGGCGAGGGTCCCACTGGTCCCCGTCATCTGGAGATCGAGCTGCGTGACGCCACTGCTGTCGAGTGTCGCGCGCGCGAAGGTGCGCGAGAAGCCGAGGCCGCCCGCCCCCACCGTATCGGCGCCGAAGGAGAGGGTGCCCATGGGCCGGCGCGGCAGATCGAGGACGGTGAGTCGGCCGGTGATGCGCCGCGCGGTGCTCCCGGCGAGGAGGAGCCCCTCGCCATCGAGTGCGGTGCGCACCGTGAAGTCGCCGATCCATCCATCGGCCACGCCGTCAAGCCGGAGGCTTCCGGCGATCGAGTCGCTCGCCTCGGAGGTGATCCACCGGCGGAGCCCACCCAGGGAATCGATGCGCACCCGGACGAGAACGGAGTCGCGGACGGGGGCGTGCAGCCCGAGGGCGCCGGCGGCGCTCAGGTCGAGCGCGGTGCTCTCGAGCGAGACGGTATCGATCATCATCGCCCCGTCGCCGAAGCGGAGACGCGCCCGCCCCCCAAAGATGCGGATGCCTTCTATCTGCGAGCGCGTGAGATCGACCGCCGCCTCGCCCATGAGGTCGGGGAGGGAATCGCCGCCGAGATCGGTGGTGAGCCGGAACGAGACGACGCCGGCAGGGAGGGTCGTGTCGGCGAAGGCGAGTCGCGGCCGGAAGTCGGTGACGGTGGTCTGGGCGGTGACGCGATAGAGCGGCGCCTGAGCATCGAGGATCAGGGTGGCATCGAGCCGCCCCGAGGCGCCTTCGAGCTGCGTGGTGACGGCGAGGCTGTCCGCGCGTCCGACGAGGCGGATCGCGCCGGAGTAGGTATCTCGGAGTGGGACCTCCGGGAACGAGCGCGCGAGGGTCCCGAGGGCGAGCGGCGTGACCATGAGGCTGGCATCGATGCTCGGTACCGTCCCGAGGGTGAGACGCCCCGATCCGACCAGCTGCGACGGCGTGGCCTCGCCATCACGATGCACGAGGTCGAGATCGCGGAAGCGCAACGCACGCAGCGTGGAGTCGAGCCGCACGGAGGCCACCACCTGCCCCGCGAGGCGCGGCATGGTGGAGTCGATTGCGTGCAGGGTACGAAGGTCGAGCGAGTCGAGCCGCACGGTCACGCCGCGGAACACCGGGGTCGCAGGCCGCGAGAGATCGAAGGCCCCGCGGAGCTGCACACTGCTCACCGCCCCGTCGACGCGACGATCGCGGAAGGTGAAGGCGGCGCGATCGACGACGAGACGGTCCAGGGGACCGCCGGCGGCGCGCAGGCGGCCGGTGAGGGTGCCGTCCACGGGGAGCGCGGTCCCCGTGATGGCGCTGACGAGGGCCAGGTCGATGGGGGCTGCCATGAGATCGATGTCCCGCACGATCGGATCCCCCGCCCCGACGACGACGGTGAGGCCGCCGCGGACGCGCGAGCCGCGCGCGCGCGCCTCGAGCGCCGAGAGGACGACCTGCATCCCGCCGGCGGCATCGGTGGCCTCACGCAGCTCCACCACGCCGCGCGCGTACCCCTCCGTCGGCACGTACTCGGAGAAGGGGCGCAGGTCCCCGAAGCCGATCGAATCCCCATCGATGCGAATCCGTATCCGGGGCATCGAGTCCCCCCAGGCGAGGAACCCGCTCACCCGCGCTCGTGAGTGGGCGAGCCGGACGCGCGGGAAGTCGAGCCAGAGCGAGTCGGTCCCGACGCGCACCGATCCCCCGAGCTCACGCACCGTCAGCGGGAGCGAGCGCTCCTCGAGGGAGACCCGGGCGAGCGTGAGGGTGATGCCGAGCGAGTCGGGATGCGCGAGCCGGAGGCGTGGGACGTCGGCATCGATTGCCACCCACTCGAGGGGGGCGGTGGTGGTGTCCGCCCGTGCGATGCGCACGGCACCATCGCGGACGGTGACCAGCTCCAACACGATGAGGTTCGCAAACGCCCCGCGATCGCGATGCTTGGTCGGCGTCTCGGCAGGTGGGAAGGTGCGCACGATGTTCCAGACGCCGGTGGAGTCCTCGCGGAGGTCGAGCCGTGGGCGCGCGAGGCTCACAGAGCGGATGAGGATCTGGCCGTCGAGGAGATCACGCGGATCGAAGGTGACGCGGATGGGCCCCGTGGTGATCAGCGCGCCGTCCTGGAGGTCGCGGATCTCGAGCGAGTCCACGGTGAGATCGGTGACGAAGGTCCCATCGAGGGTGCCGAGATGCACACGCCCGCGGACGGCGAGACCGATCGCGAACTCCGCCCCCTCGCGCAAGAAGGCGCGGCCCCGTGCCCCCTGCGTCAACACGATGAACCCGCCGACGACGCCTGCACAGAGGCAGAACATGAGCAGCGCGCTGATGACGAGGACGAGACGGCGGCGGACGTCCATGCTAGAACGCCTGCCCGATCGCGAAGGCGAAGGTGAGGCGGCTCAGGACGTTCTCCGCCCGACGCGGCTGGTAGGTTCCCGGACAGGTTCCACCCGCCTGCACGACGCGCGCGATCCCGCCCTCGATGACCTTGGTGACGGCGAGGGTGTTGCCGGGGCTCACGCAGTAGAGGGCGCCCCCCTCCGTGAGCGGGGCATCGAAGTAGGCCGCGCCGGCGGTGGGCCGGTATTGGTTGTAGCCGACATCGGCACGGATCTGCCCCACGGGCGTACGCAGGCGCACCCCGAACCCTGGCGTGACCGCCAACGTGGTGAACCGGAGCCGCTCGACGCCGAGTCCTCGATTCCAGACGCGCCCCGCATCGGCGAAGGCGACCAAGCTCAGCAGCTCGGGGAAGACGGGGCTATCGAAGCGGAGTTCGATGTTCCCGACGACCATCGCGTTCCCGCCGGTGGGAACCGCACGGCGCCCCCCAGAATCGCTTGCCTGGAAGTACACCGTGTCGCCGACGTCGAAGCCACTGACCTTGCCACCGGCGACGCCGAGCGTGTCGTATGCCTCGGGGATGTAGACGGCGGGGCCGAGCTCGTTCTGCCGAAAGCCGCGCACGGTGGTCGGCCCACCGGCGAAGAGTCGCTCTTGCGCGGGCACGAACCGCTCCGCGGCGTCGATTGCGAAGGTAGGCCCGACCACGCCACCGACCCGGAGTCGCATCGCGAGGATGATGTCATCCGAGATCCGGCGATAGAGCGATCCGTCGAGGGAGAAGCGTGCGAACTCGAGCGCCGCGTCGGAGCCCAGGAACTTGGAGGCATAGCGGATGTCGGCGCGCGCGACGACGCCGCGCGAGGGATCGATCGCGTCGTCGGTCTGCGCATAGCTCGTCGCCGCGCTCACCACGGCGAGGCGCTGGAAGCGCTGGAGTGCCTCACGGTCGGCAGCGACACAGGCATTGAACACCGCACAAAAGAGGGCGGGCTGGGCCTCGGTGCGCCCGAGTTCGATGCTGTAACCGAGGTTGAGGGCGCGGGCCGCGGCCGCCCGCGAGAAGGAGGCGCTCACCCCGATCGGCGCCTCACGCAGGAAGGCGCGATACTCGCCGCGACGCTCCTGATACAGCGTGTAGGTGGGGACGAAGCGTGTCCGGAAGATGAAGGGCTGGGTGACCGTGGTACTGACGTAGTAGTTGAGCGTCTGGCTGTAGGGATCGCGGTTCGTGAGCCCGGGGCAGATCTGGTCGGCGCCGATCTTGGAGACGCGGGCACGCAGCTCGAGACGCGAGGCGCTCTGAAAGATGTTGTGCCGCGTGAGCTCGGCCGTGGCGCGCACGCAGTCGAGGTTCGCCATCCCGGCGCCGAAGCGCGCATTGCCGAGGGCAGCCTCCGTCACCTCGATCTCGACCGGGAGGACCGAGTCAGCGGTGGCGAGCAGGGGGCGCACCTCGACGCTCGCGAAGGCCTCGCTCTGGTAGAGGAGCCGCTTCGCACGCTCCAACTGCCGCTCCCGATAGAGGTCGCCGGTGCTGAGCCCCGCGAGGTTACGCACCGCACTGTTCGAGATCTCCGGCGGCGTGCCGTTCGGACCGCTTCGACGGATGCGGACCTCTCCGAGACGTCGTCGCGGACCCGGCACCACGGCGAATCGCACCGTGGCCCGTCGCTCGAGGAAGCGGAGGTCATACCCCAGGAAGGCTTCGGCCTCCGGATAGCCGGTGTTCCGCAACCGGTGAATGATCGTATCGAGGGTCGCCCGGTTCGCGTAGCGATCGAAGGGTTCCCCGATGGACGCGGGGAGCCCGCGCTCGACGGCGAGCGCTTCGGGGACCTCCTCGAGCCCGTCGACCACCACCCGATCGACGAGGATCGGCTCCCCCTCGATGATGGCGAACGCGATGGTCACGGCCTCGTCCGCGACGCGCGTGACGATGGTATCGACCTGGACCTCGAGGAAACCGTGATTGCGGTAGAAGACCCGCAGACGCTCGACGTCGCGCGGGAACTCCCGCGGGGCAAGGCAGTGCCTCACGCCGAAATAGCGCGTGGTGCGCCGGAGCCAGGACGAGGGGGTGGTCACGATCCCGACGAGAAGCTCATCGTCCGCGAAGTTGGCGTTCCCGACGAAGCGGACCTCCCGCACCTCGGTATCACCGCGCTCGCACCGGGTCTCCTGCGCGCCGGCGACCTGCACGGCGAGCATCAGCCCCATCACCGTCCCGAGTCCCCGCGCCAGACGCATCGGCTCAGTCGTCCTTCTGCCCGAACACCGCGAGGTTCGAGGAGTGCCCTGGATTCACCTTCTTGTCGGGATAGATCCAGTGCACCGCCTGATTCACCGCCATGCTCGCCTCGGCGAAGCCGGTCGCGATGAGCTTGAGCTTGCCAGGGTACGTGGTGATGTCTCCGGCGGCCCAGAGCCCTGGCCGCCCCGTCGCCATCGTCTGATCGACCACGATCTCGTCCTTCTCGAGCGTGAGCCCCCAGTCCCCGAGCGGGCCCAGGTCGCTCACGAAGCCGAGCATCGGGAGGACCACGTCGCAGCGGACGCGCCGCGTGGTCTTGGTCTTGGTATCCTTGAGCTCGAGTGCCACGATCCGCTCGTCCTCGGCGTGGACCTCAGCGAGCTCATGGAAGGTGTGCACCGCCGCGCGCCCCTCGGCGGCCGCGGCCATCACCTGATCGACCGTCGCCTGATGTGCGCGGAAGCGATCGGTGCGATGCACGAGGGCGATCGACGCCGCGATCCCTTGGAGCTGGTGCGCCCAGTCGAAAGCGGAATCGCCGCCACCGATGATCACGACGTGCTTGCCGGCGTAGGCCTGGGGCTCGAGGACCAGGGGATCGATGCCCCGCCCATACCAGGGCGCGGCACAGGGCTGCGGGAGCTGGCGTGGGGAGAAGGCACCGATCCCCGCGGCGACGATGATGGCACGCGAGGGAAAGCGGTCGGTCGGGGTGACGAGGGTGAGGAGGCCGTCGGCCTCCTCGAGCGCGACGACGCGCTGCCCACAGTGGATCGGCTGGCCGAACTGCCCCGCCTGCGCGGCGAGCGCTTCCACGAGATCCTTCGCGAGGACCTTGGGGAAGCCGGCGACGTCGAAGATGAACTTCTCAGGGTAGAGCGCGGCGAGCTGGCCACCGGGCTGCGGGAGGGCGTCGACGATTTGCGCGGAGGCGCCCCGCATGCCAGCATAGAAGAGCGCGAATAGACCGGCTGGACCCGCGCCGATGATGGAGAGGTCCCGGGTTTCATGTGTTGCCATAAGAGGGAAATGTCGCCCCCGATGGGTCGGGGGAGCAACACTGACCACCCCCTCCCTGCCACCCACCGCATGCTCCCGAACGACCTCATCTCCCCTGGCCGGTTCCACCTGATCCGGCAGATCGCCCGTGGGGGGATGGCCACCGTCTACGAGGCGGAGCAGATCGGCGCGGAAGGATTCGCCAAGCGGATGGCCGTCAAGCTCATCCACGAGCAGTTCGCCGCCTATCCCGAATGGCGCCAGCTCTTCATCGACGAGGCAAAACTCTCTGCCAACCTCGTGCACGGCAACATCGTGCAGATCTACCAGCTGGGCGAATCCGACGGGCGCCTGTTCATCTCGATGGAGCTGATCAAGGGGCTCACCCTCCGGCAGCTGATCAACGCGCACCGCGCCCGCCGCCTCCCGATCCCGGGGCACATCGCCGCCTACTGCGCGAGCCGTATCTGCCGCGCGCTCGACTTCGCGCATCACTTCGCCGACGACCGGGGGACGCACCTCGACATCGTCCATCGCGATGTCTCCCCGGGGAACGTCATGCTGACCTGGGACGGTCACGTGAAGCTCGCCGACTTCGGCATCGCCAAGGCCCGCACGATGGTCGATCCCTCCGCCGAGCGCCCCTTCCTCCTCGGGAAGAAGCATTACATGAGCCCCGAACAGCTGCTCGGGCAGTTCGTCACCGGCCGGTCGGACGTCTTCTCGACCGGGGTCGTGCTGTTCGAACTCTTCGCCCTGAAGTCGCTCTTCACCGAGGACGAGACCCTCGCCGCGATCGACGAGGTGGTCCTGGGGCCCAGTCCGAACCTGCTCGATGCGCTCCCGGAGGTCGACCCTGCCATGCAGCGCCTGATCGCCTCCGCCATCCACAAGGAGGCCTCCGAGAGGCCCAGTGCCGAGGCCCTCGGCCTCTCGCTCGACCGATGGTGTGCGGATCAGGGGACCCCGGGCTCGCCAGATCGCCTGCAAGCCCACCTCGTGGAGCTGTTCCGGGACCAACGCCCTCCGACGCCCACCGGACCGCTCTCCGCACGCTCCGACACCGGGCGGTAGGGCCCACCGGTTAGATTCAGGGATGACGCTCAAGATCTACACCAAGACCGGTGACGATGGGGACACCGGACTCTTCGGCGGTGGCCGTGTCGCCAAGGACCATCCCCGGGTCACCGCCTACGGCGAGGTCGACGAGCTCAATGCGGTGATCGGGCTCGCCCGTTCAATCGAGATGATGCCGCGCATCGACGAGGTCCTCGCGCCGGTGCAGCGCGACCTCTTCGCGCTCGGGGCGCTGCTGGCGACCCCCGACCACGAGAAGATGAAGGAGCAGCTGGCGAAGGCGCGCATCTCCGACGCGCGCATCGCGCAGCTCGAGCAGGCGATCGACGACGGCGAGGGGGAGCTCGAACCCCTCACGGCATTCATCCTCCCCGGGGGGACGCCCAAGGCCGCGGCCCTGCATGTGGCGCGCACCGTCTGCCGCCGCGCCGAGCGGGCGGTGATCCATCTGCAGCGCGAGACCGAGCTCCCGCCGATCGTGATCGTCTATCTCAACCGACTCTCGGACCTCCTCTTCGTCCTGGCGCGCGTCGCCAACCGCCGCGCGGGTGCCGGCGAGGTGACCTGGTAGGGTGAGCGTGGCGCGCACGCTCCACGGCGCGCGGATCGTCATCGCGCAGGACCCGCCCTCGGCGTTGGGGCGTGCGATCGCGACGCGCTGGCCGGCCCATCGCATGGTCCTCATCGCCGACGCCACCGTCGCCGCGCTCCATGGGGATCGCGTGCGCGCGGCCCTCGGCGCCGAGGTGGTCCTGACCTTCCCGCCGGGCGAAGCCTCCAAGACGCGCGAGACCTGGGCCATGCTCACCGATGCGCTCCTCGCGCGCGGGTGCGGGCGCGACACGGTGCTGGTCGCCCTCGGGGGTGGCGTGACCGGTGATCTCACGGGGTTCGTCGCCGCGACCTATCTGCGCGGGATCCCTCTCGTGCAGTGCCCCACCTCGCTCCTCGCGATGATCGATGCCGCGATCGGCGGGAAGTGCGGGGTCGACACTCCCGCCGGGAAGAATCTCGTCGGCGCGATCCATCACCCGGGGCTCGTCTGGATCGACCCGACCTTCCTCGAGACGCTCCCGCTCGCGGCGCGGCGCGAAGGGCTCGCCGAGGCGATCAAGCATGGGGTGATCGCCGAGGCCAGCTATCTCGCGTGGCTCCACGCGACCATGCCGACACTCGTAGACGCGGCGCCCCTCCCGCGCGAGATCGCCCACGCGCTCGTGGAGCGCTCGGTCGGGATCAAGTGCGAGATCGTCGCCGCGGACGAGCGCGAGGCGAACCGCCGACAGGTGCTCAATCTCGGACACACGATCGGGCATGCGATCGAGCAGGTCTCGGGCTATGCCGTCGCGCACGGGGAGGCGGTGGCGATCGGAATGATGGCCGAAGCGCGGCTCGCGGTGCGGCTCGGACTCGCGGCGACCGCGGTGCCGGAACGGATCAGCGAGGTCGTGCGCGCCGCGGGCCTGCCCACGGCGTTGCCGATGGCCATGGACCCTGCCGCGATCCTCGCGGCGACGCGTCAGGACAAGAAGGCGCGCTCGGGCACGGTGCGATACGCCCTGCCGGCAGCCATCGGCCGCATGGCGGGAGCCGAGCAGGGTTATGGGATACCGGTGGAGGAGGCCGCGGTCCTCCAAACCCTCACAGAAATGTGAGATGGTGTAAGACGTTACCTGGTAACGTCTTACGTGATAACGACAGCGTCGCGTGATTTCTGGCACGTTTTTTGGCTGTTGACCGTCATTCCATGTCATCTATACCCTGTCCGTCCCGGCAGCGATGTGCGCCGGTCCGACGTCCCAGTAGCGGTTCGAGTAGGCGACTCCCGGCGCCGGTTCCTCCAACACGCGGTCGATGGGGTGGGTATGCACGCCAGTGAGACGAGAGCGAAGGGGTATTTCCGTTCGGCCCCATCCTCAGCCTTCGATCAGTATCTCCTCGACATCCAGAAGCTCCCGCTGATCACCGATGCCGCCGAGGAGAAGCGCCTCGCCCGGCTCGCGCAGAAGGGAGATGAGGCCGCCGCCGAGCGACTCGTGACCGCGAACCTCCGGTTCGTCATCAGCTACGTGAAGAAGTACCAGGGCCATGGCCTTGACCTCTCCGAGCTCGTGGCGATCGGGAACGAGGGGCTCCTCAAGGCGGTCCGCAAGTTCGATCCCGACCAGGGGGTGAAGTTCATCTCGTACGCCGTCTGGTGGGTCCGCCAAGCGGTGCTGAAGGCGCTCGCCGAACAGACGCGCTCCGTCCGCATCCCGCTCAACCAGAACTCGCAGCTGATCAAGCTCTCCCGGGCGGAGATGGTGCTGGCGCAGGTGCTGCGCCGCGACCCGACCGATGCCGAGCTCGGGCGCATGCTCGACGAGTCGCCCGAGACGATCCGTTCCTCCAAGTCGATGTCGGGGACCGAGGTCTCACTCGACGCCCCCGTGGATCGCTCGGATCGCGATGCGAGCACCTTGGGCGAGCGCTTCACCGGCGCCGACGGCGTGGAGATCGAGGAGACGACGGACACGAAGATGATGCGTGAGTGCATCGATCGTGTCTTCCGGCAGTATCTGACGCCGCGGGAGCGGAAGATCCTGAACCTCTACTACGGGCTCGACAGCGGCGCCGAGGCGATGACGTTGGAGCGGATCGGGGCCCTGATGGGAGTGACCCGTGAGCGGATCCGACAGATCCGCGAGCGTGCCTTCGACAAGCTGCGCACCTGTCCCGAAGGCCGGAATCTCGCGGGGTTCTGGGCCGTCACCTGACGGGCGCCTGACCGGGTGGCGACGCTCGCCACCGCACTGGAGCAGATCGTGGGGGCCGCGCATGTACTGACGCGGCCCCCTTCGCTCCTCGTCTATCGATCCGACGGACTCCCGGGGCACCGGGCGATCCCGAGTCTCGCCGTCTTCCCGGGGACGCGTGACGAGGTGGTACGCGTCGTGCGCGTGCTGGCGGAGGCGGGAGCCCCCTTCGTGGCGCGTGGCGCCGGCACAGGACTCTCGGGCGGGGCGCTCGCCGACGGGATCGTGTTGCTCGGGCTGCATCGCCTGAAGGGGATCCTCGCGATCGACGCCGAGGCGCGGACGGCGACGGTGGAGCCCGGCGTGGTCAACGCGACGCTCTCCAAGGCGGTCGCGCCCCTCGGCCTGCTCTACGCCCCCGACCCCTCCTCACAGAGCGCCTGCACGATCGGGGGGAACATCGCGGAGAACGCCGGGGGTCCACACTGCCTCAAGTACGGGGTGACGCTCGATCATGTGGTGCGCGCGACGGTGGTCCTCCCCGATGGCGAGGTGATGACGCTCGATCGCGGCGAGGGGACGGGCTACGACCTCCTCGGGGCCTTCGTCGGGAGCGAGGGATGCTTCGGCGTGGTGCTCGACGTCACGGTGCGACTGACGCCGATCCCCGACGCGGTGATCACCCTCCTCGCCGACTTCACGAGCATGCGCGCCGCCGCCGATGCGACCTCCCGGATCATCGCCGCGGGGATCCTCCCCGCGGCGCTCGAGCTGATGGATCAGGCGACGATCGAAGCAGTGGAGTCGAGCGTGTACGCCGCCGGCTATCCGCGCGACGCGGCGGCGGTGCTCCTCGCCGAGGTCGATGGGGCTGCGGCCGGCCTCGACGCCGATGCCTCGGCGATCGAGCGGCTCTGTCTGGAGGCGGGGGCACGCGCGGTGCGCGTGGCACGGGATGCCGCGGAGCGCGCACGCCTCTGGCAGGGACGGAAGAAGGCGTTCGGCGCGATGGGGCGTCTGGCGCCACACCTCGTGGTGCAGGATGCGGTGGTCCCGCGCACCCGCCTCGCCGACCTCCTCGAGGAGATCCATGCGATCGGCACACGTCACGACGTGCGCGTCTGCAATGTGTTCCACGCGGGCGACGGGAATCTCCATCCCAACATCCCGTACGACGCCGACGATCCCGCCGAATCGGCGCGGGTGGCGCAGGCGATGTCAGAGATCATGCACCGGTGCATCGAGGTTGGCGGGACGATCACCGGGGAGCATGGGGTGGGGCTCGACAAGCTCGACTACATGCCCGCGCTCTTCAGTGGTGACACCCTGGACGCGATGTGCACGCTCCGCGATGTGTTCGACCCGGAACGGCGGGCCAATCCCGGGAAGGTGGTGCCGGTGCGAAGCTGTCGCGAATGGTTGGCGGCGCCGAGTGCACGCGCCCACTGATGCCGCAGCGCTCGCTGCCGTGGTGCGGGAGGCCACGCGCGAGGGACGTCGCCTGCGCATCGTGGGCGCGGGGCGCTGGCTCGACGTGGGTGCCCCCGTCGACGCGACTGACGAGATCACCACGACGGCGATGACGGGGATCACCGCCTACCTTCCGGCGGATCTCACCCTGAGCTGCGGCGCGGGGACGACGCTCGCTGAGCTCGAGGCGGCGACGCGCGCGCACGATCAATGGTGTCCCCTCCTCCCCTGGGGCGATGACCTCGGTACGGTGGGGGCGACCGCCGCGACGGCGACCGCCGGCCCCTTCGCCGAGCGCTTGGGGCAGCCGAGCACCCTGGTGCTCGGGCTCGAATGCGTGGACGGGACGGGACGCGTGATCCAGGCCGGTGGGCGCGTGGTGAAGAACGTCGCGGGGTTCGATCTCACGCGGCTGATGATCGGGGCCTGGGGGACGCTGGGTGTGATCACGCAGCTCCATCTGCGGCTGCGGGCGCGACCGACGGTGGATCGCACGATGGTGCTCGAGGTGCCGGCGTCGGCGGTGGACGCGGTGATGGCGCTCGTGAGGGGGCCGTACGCGCCGTTGGCGCTGCTCTCGATGGATGCGGGGGCTGCGTGGACGGCGATGGCCGGTGCGCTCCCAACGGCGATGGATCCAGCGGCGCGACGCTGGCTCATGCGGATCGGTGGGAACGCCCCCTTCGTCGCGGCTGCGCAGGAGGCCTTGGCGCGCCTCGGGCAGCTCTCGGAGGTCGATGGCGACGCGATCTGGCCACTGGTGCGACAACACGCCGCACCGCGTGCCGGGCCAGGCCCCTGGCGCTGGGACGCCCTGTCGAGGCGACTGCGTGAGCGCTTCGATCCGCATGGCGTACTGAACCCTGGTCTCTTGGGAGCGATCTGATGTCACATGGTTCGCTCAACCCACCGACGGTACCCTGCGCCCTGCCGGGCTCCCCGCTCGAGGCGGCGCGCGGCGGGTTGGACAGCTGCGTGCACTGCGGCTTCTGCCTCCCCGCCTGCCCCACCTATCTCGCCCTCGAGGACGAGAACGACTCCCCGCGCGGGCGCCTGCTGCTGATGGGGGCGCTCCTCGATGGGACGGTCGCGCCGGACGATCCGATCGTAGGGCAGCATCTCGATCGGTGTCTCGGGTGTCGCGGCTGCGAGACCGCCTGCCCGAGCGGTGTACCCTATGGTCAGCTCCTCGAGGCGACACGTGCGACGGTGGCGGCGTATCGACCGCTCCCGATCATCGGGCGACTCCTGCTCTGGGGCTTCTCGCGAGAGTGGGTGCTGCGGCCGGCACTCGTGGCGGCACGTCTGGTGCGCGACCTCGGCGTGGCGCGTGTGCTGACGAGAGTGCTCCCGGCGCGATTCGCGATGCCCTTCGCGATGCTCGCCTCGACGGCGCGTTCGACGCGCGCGCGCACCAGTGCGAAGTCGGCGCAGACGGCCTCTGCGCTGACCGGTGCCTCGAGCCTACCTGGCGGATCGCCGCGCGGCACCGCCTCGCTCCTCACCGGCTGCGTGATGGAGGGGCTCTTCACCGAGGTGAATCGGGCCACGGAACGGACGCTCGCTCGGAACGGGTGGGCGATGCGCCCGACCGCCGGTCAGCGCTGCTGTGGCGCGCTGCATGCGCACGCCGGGGATCTCGACGGCGCGCGCGCCCTCGCGCGCACGAACATCGCCGCCTTCGAGACGAGCGGCACCGAGACGATCGTGCTCAACTCCGCCGGCTGTGGGGCGATGTGCAAGGAGTACGGGCATCTGCTCGCTGACGATCCGGCGTGGGCGGACCGGGCCGCGCGGTTCTCTGCGCGGGTCCGCGACGTGAGCGAGCTGCTCGCGGGGGTGGGACCCGCGGTCGCTGGGGAGGCGGCGGCGACCCCGCATGAGGTGTTGATCCCGGTGGCCTATGATGCCCCCTGCCACCTCCAACATGCGCAGCGCGTGGTCGATCCCCCGCTCGCCGTCCTCCGCGCCGCCACACAGATCCGGCTCGTCCCGCTCGCCGATAGCGACCAGTGCTGCGGGAGCGCGGGGATCTTCAACCTGATCCAACCCGACGTGGCGACCCGCGTCCTCTCGCCGAAGCTGGCACGGATCGCCGAGTCAGGAGCGCAGGTGGTCGCGACCGGGAACCCGGGGTGCCTGATGCAGATCGGGGGCGGGTTGGTGCTCGCCGGGAACGAGGTGACCGCGCGCCATCCGGTGGAGTTGCTCGACGAGGGCTACGAGCGCGAGGGGATCCGCCGTTAGGATTCGCCGTATGGATGTGCCGGTCCTCTGCTTCGAAATCGAAGGGATCCTCGTCGAGACCGCGCCCGCACGCCGCGCGGCGCTGACCACCGCGCTCGCCGCGGATGGGCTCACGCTCGATGATGACACATGGGACCAGGTCCGATCGCTCACCGTCGAATCGGCGGCTACGCGTGCACGGCGATTGCTCGGTGCCCCGGAGGATCCCACCGCCGTCACGCTTGCCACGCTCCGGGCGGAGCAGGCCTTCGCCGACCGGATCGCACGCGGGATCACCGTCGCCCCGGCCCTGCTCGCGACGCTCGAGCGCCTCTCGGCGGTCGCGCGGCTCGCGATCGTGAGTCGCGCCGGGCGCCGGGAGATCGATGCCCTCCTTGAGCGCGCGGGATGTACAGGGCTTTTTCGTCCGATCCTCGGCGCCGATGACCTCACGCAGGGGCTCCCTGCCGCATGGACACGCGTCGTCTCGCAGACGCAGGCGCTCTTCCCGGGACAGCACCTGCAGCCCTACCTCGTCAGCGATGCCCTCGAGACGGTCCGCGAGGGGCGACGCGCCGGCCTCGGGACGATCCTCGTCGGCAACGCGCCGGCGCACGAGGCGATCGAGGCCGATGCCTGGATCGAATCCCTCGCCGACCTCACCCCCGATCGCGTGCGCGGCCTCGGTACCTCGCCCTCTGGAGATCCTCTGTGACCACCCGATTCCTCATGGAGCGCAGCGATCGGCTCCGCATGACCTTCGAGGGCGCGCAGGCCAAGGCCGCGCTCAACGGCCTCCTCACCAACGAGGTGACCGCCCTCGTCGAGGGCGGTGGTCAGTACGCCGCCGCACTCACGGCCAAGGGACGGGTCCACGCCCTTTGTCGCGTGATGGATCGCGGGAGCGATTGCCTCGTCGACACCGAGGCGGCGGCCGCCGAAGGGTTCGTCGGGATGATCAAGAAGTACGTGAACCCGCGGTTGGCGCGGTACGCGGTGATCACCGAGTCCACGGGGTGCCTCGGGGTGCGAGGCGATGGCGCCGCCGCTGCGATCGCCGCGTGGGGCGGCGGCGAGGCGGAGGCCATCGAGGGGCTCACGCCCCTTGGCGGATGCTGGGTCACGCCTGGTGAGCAGCGAACCTGGGTCGTCCGCGCACGGGACACCGCGACCCCGGGGTTCGACTGCATCGGCGACCGCGCGACGATCGACGCACTGCGTGAGGGGCTCCTCGCCGCCGGCTGGCCGATGGCGACGGCATCGCAGCAGCTCGCGGAGCGGATCGCTGCGGGGGTACCGGCCTGGGGCGTGGAGATGAACGACGAGACGATCGCGCAGGAGGCCTGTCTCGATACGCTCGGGGCGATCAGCTTCGCGAAGGGGTGCTACACCGGGCAGGAGGTGGTGGCACGCATCCACTTCCGCGGGCATGTGAATCGCCTCTTGCGCTGGGTCGACTCCGCGACGGCGCTCCCGGTGGGCGCGGTGCTCCTGAACGCCGAGGGAGCCGAGGTCGGTGAGGTGCGCTCGAGCGTGGTGCGCGCGAATGGCGAGGCGATCGGGATCGCGATGGTGCGTCGCGAGATCGCCCCGGGGACCTCACTGTCGGTGCGCGACGGTGCATCGGTCACCGCGACGGTCCGTGAGATCACGCCGGGGTGAAACGACGAAGGCGCGACCCGCAGAGCGGGTCGCGCCTTCGTCACTGCGTCGCGAAACGACTTACTTCGCGGGCGCGGCAGCCGGCGCGGCCGCAGCGGCCGAGTCGGTGGTGGCCGGAGCGGCCGAGTCGGTCACGGCCGGAGCCGGGGCGACGGCGGTCGAGTCGGCAGCCGGAGCAGCCTCCTCGGTCTTGGCGCCACCGCAGGCGGCGAGAGCGAAGATCGAGGCAACGAGGACGATGCGCTTCATGGGGCGGGTCTCTCTTGGATGGGGGTTATGCACGGTCCCGCGAGTCGTTCGCGGTCGGGCGCATGGGCCATAATCATATTATCACCCACGGGTTCCGTCAACAGCCTGAAGTCGTCAACCTGTTAGAAGACAACGAGTTGAAGCGCTTCGTGTAGGTAGACGACTACGGATTCCCGTTGGTCACATCCCGTCATGCCGGGGCGGATATTGCGTAACCTTATGTATTTCAATAACTTACAGAGTGATTGATTCCCGGCGTACGATCCGCGGCGCCTGCCCGCACGACTGTCCCGACGCCTGCGCCACCCTGGTGACGGTCGAGGCCGGCCGCGCCACCCGGATCCAGGGCGACCCCTCCCACCCGGTCACCCAAGGGTTCCTCTGCACCAAGGTGAACCGGTATCTGGAGCGCACCTATCACGCCGACCGGGTGCTCACGCCCCTGCGTCGCGTCGGGCCGAAAGGGCCTGGTGCACGATTCGAACCCACCAGTTGGGATGAGGCGCTTGAGGCGATCGCGTCACGACTCAATGCGATCATCGCATCACCGGACGGGCCGCAGTCGATCCTCCCCTATTCGTATGCCGGGACGATGGGACTGCTGCAGGGCGAATCGATGGATCGCCGCTTCTTCCATCGGATCGGCGCCTCGCTCTTGGATCGCACCATCTGCGCGACCGCCGGGATGATGGGGATGCGGATGACCCTCGGCGCGAGCATCGGCACGGATATCGAGACGGTGCCCGAGAGCGACCTCGTCATCCTCTGGGGGACGAACACCCTCACCTCGAATCCGCATCTCTGGCCTTTCGTGCTGCAGGCGCGCGAGCGAGGCGCGCCGGTGATCTGCATCGACCCGATCAAGACGCGCACCGCAGAACAGTGCGACGAGTGGATCGGGATCCGTCCGGGCACCGATGCCGCCCTCGCCCTCGGGCTGATGCACGTGCTCTTCGCCGAGGGGCTGCAGGACGACGACTACCTCAGGCAGTACACGCTCGGCGCCGATGCGCTGCGCGAGCGGGTGCAGGAATATCCGCCCTCGCGTGTCGCCGAGATCACCGGGATCCCCGCCGAGCGGATCGTGACGTTGGCGCAGCAGTATGGCCGGGCGCGCGCCGCCTTCATCCGCATCAACTATGGGTTGCAGCGGCATGCGGGCGGGGCGATGGCGGTGCGCACGATCAGCTGCCTCCCGGCGGTGACGGGGCATTGGCGGCGTGCCGGCGGCGGGGTGCAGCTCTCCTCGAGTGCCAACTTCGCCTTCAACAAGACGGCGCTGCAGCGTCCCGATCTGATCCCAGCCGGGACGCGCACGATCAACATGTCGCTCTTGGGAGAGGCGCTCACCGCCCCCGACGCTGGCGTCGGTGGCCCGCCGGTACGCGCCCTCGTGGTCTACAACTCGAACCCCGCGGCGATCGCCCCCGATCATCTCACCGTGACGCGGGGGATGGCGCGCGAGGACCTCTTCACCGTCGTCCTCGAGCACTTTCGCACCGACACCTGTGACTACGCCGACTGGATCCTCCCGGCGACGACGCAGCTCGAGCACGATGATCTGCACTGGTCATACGGGCATCTCTACGCGACGCTCAACATCCCCCCGGCGATCGCACCCTTGGGTGAGGCACTCCCCAACACCGAGATCTTCCGCCGGCTCGCCGCGCGCATGGGGCTCACCGATCCCTGCCTGCAGGACGATGACGCGCGGTTGATCACGCAGGCGCTCGAGACGAACGACCCGCGGATGCGCTCCATCACGTTGGATGCGCTCCGGGAACAGGGGTGGGTGCGCCTCGAGCTCCCGACGCCCTATCTCCCCTTCGCGCAAGGCGGGTTCCATACGCCGAGCGGGAAGTGCGAGTTCTACTCGGAGCGGATGGCGGCGATGGGGTTGGATCCCCTCCCGACCTACACCCCGCCCTACGAGTCCCCCGAGCGCGATCCGGCGCTCGCCGCGCGCTTCCCGATCGCGCTGATCTCGTCGCCGGCGCATCAGTTCATGAACTCGACCTTCGTGAACGTGGGGTCGCTCCAGCGGGCGGCGCGCGAGCCCGAGGTCTCGCTCCATCCGCGCGACGCCGAGCGGCGCGGGATCACGGAGGGGATGCGGGTGACCGTCGAGAACGATCGCGGGCACTTCGAGGCCACCGCGCGACTCCGTGAGGGGATCCGCGAGGGGGTGGCGTGGGCGCCGGGGATCTGGTGGGCCAAGAGCTCCCCCGATGGCCGGAATGTGAACGCGACGACGAGCCAGCGCCTCACCGACATGGGGGCGGGGCCGGTCTTCTATGACAATCTCGTGGAGATCCGCGTCGCGGGGTGACCCAGGTAGGTGAACCCCCACAGGGGTTCGCGCGTTGAGGAAGGGTTCCCTCAAACGAGCCCTCCCGTGACCCAGTCTCTGCCGACCACCCTCGGCGCCCTCAGATCCTCCCCCTTCGGCGCCCCCGCCCTGCGCGGCCGCTCGGTGAAGGACGAGATCCGCACCAACCTCCTCGCCAAGCTCGCGACGCGCGCTCCGCTCTTCCCCGGCGTCCTCGGCTACGAGGACACGGTGATGCCGCAGATCGTGAACGCGTTGCTCTCGCGGCACCACTTCATCCTGCTCGGGCTCCGTGGACAGGCGAAGTCGCGCCTCCTGCGCGCGATGACGACGTTGCTCGATCCGGCGCTCCCAGTGATCGCGGGGAGCGAGACGAACGACGATCCCTTCGCCCCGATCTCCAAGTTCGGGCGGGACCTGATCCGCACCGCGGGGGACGATACCCCGATCGACTGGCTCTCCCCCGATCAGCGCTACGTCGAGAAGCTCGCGACCCCTGACGTGACCGTCGCCGATCTGATCGGCGACCTCGATCCGATCAAGGCGGCGCGTGGCGGGCACCTCTTCTCCGACGAGCTCTCCATCCACTACGGGATGCTCCCGCGCGCGCATCGCGGACTCTTCGCGCTGAACGAGCTCCCCGATCTCGCGGGGAAGGTGCAGGTCGGATTGTTCAACGTGATGCAGGAAGGGGATGTGCAGATCAAGGGCTATCCGGTGCGACTCGCCCTCGATGTGGTCCTCGCCTTCACCGCGAACCCCGAGGATTACACCGCGCGCGGGAAGATCATCACCCCGCTCAAGGACCGGATCGGGAGCGAGATCATCACGCACTACCCGACGTCAGTGGAGCTCGCGCAGCGGATCACCGCCCAGGAGGCGTGGACCGATCGTGGTGGCCTCCCGCTCCGGCTCTCGCCGATCGTCGCCGAGGTGGCGGAGCGCGTGGCGTTCGAGGCACGCGCCGAGAAGCGGATCGACCAGCGTTCGGGCGTCTCGCAGCGCCTCTCGATCACCCTGCTGGAGAACGTGATCTCGAACGCCGAGCGTCGCGCGATGCAGTTGGGGGAGACCGAGATCGTCCCGCGCCTCGCCGATGTCTATGCCGCGTTGCCCGCGATCACCGGAAAGATCGAGCTCGAGTACGAAGGGGAGCTGATCGGTGGGGCGACGATCGCGCGTGAGCTGATCCGTCGCGCCGCCGACGCCACGCTCAAGGAGCGTGAGGTTGCGATCGACTTCGATGCGATCATCCTCTGGTTCGAGCAGGGGCAGGCGCTGCAGGTGAGCGACGATGCCGGCACCGCCTCGGCGCAGATCGGCTTCTCGGTGGTGCCGGGGTTGGTGGAGCAGCTCACCCAAGCGGGGCTCGCGACCGAGGACCCCGCGGATCTGCTGGTCGCCTGCGAGCTCGTGCTCGAGGCGTTGGTGGCGCGGCGGAAGCTCTCGCGCTCCGAGGGGGGACGCTACGGACGCGCGGCGCGGCGGTCGCAGCGGCCGGTGGAGAGCGACGAGGACGAGAACTAGGCCGCGAGGCGCGGCTGTCGGCGGAAGGCCCAGATGGCGAACAGGAACATCAGCACTGCGCCCCCGCCGATCGCCCACTCCACCCCCGCGGCACGCGCCACCCAGCCGCTCGTCGCGCTCCCGATCGGGGAGCCCCCGACGTAGACCATCACATAGATGGAGAGCACGCGCCCGCGGAGCGTATCGGGGACAAGCTCTTGGAGCCGCGCATTCACGAGGGCGTTGTTGAGGATCATCGCGAGCCCCACGCCGAAGAGGAGGATCGCGGCGAGGATCACCTGGTGCGAGAGGGCGAAGGCGAGGAGGAGGATCGGGAGCGCGAAGGAGGCACGACGGAAGAGTCGCCCCTTCTTGGCCCCGCCCCCCGTCGCCGCGATCACGAGCGCTCCCACCACGGCGCCGAGCCCGAAGGTCGCCATCAGCGAGCCGTAGCCATCGGCGCCGAGCCCGAGCTGGTCGCGCGCCACCACGGGGAGCAGGGAGAGCACGGGGACACCGAGGATGGAGAACCCCATCGCGATCGCGAGCAGCATCCCGAGCGGCGGGGTCGTGCGGATATGCGCGTACGCCTCGCGTAGCCCGTGCCAGACATTGCGTGAGGGGCGGGTCTCGCGATCGCGCGGGATCGGCGTCATCAGCGAGAGCGCGATCAACACGGCGAGATAGCTCAGCGCGTTCAACCCAAAGGTCCACGACACCCCGAGCGTGGCGACGACGAGCGCCGCGATGCTGGGGCCCG
>JAJTFH010000063.1 GCA_021298395.1 Gemmatimonadota bacterium
GCGGGCTTCTCGATGATCGCCTCGAGGATCCAGCGGCAATCGGCGAGGAGGCCGAGGTGATCGGCGGTGTTCCCGATGGTGATGCGGCGAGCCGCGCTCGCGTCCATGTACGCGGCGGGCTTCGCCTTCTTGAGTCGCTCGAGCGCGTCGCGCGAGGGCTTGGAGCGATCGGGGTGCGCGGGGTCGTCCGCGCCGGGGATGTCGAGGAGGACCACAGGGAGGCCGGCGGAGGCGGCGAGGGCGGCGATGCCGGCCCCCATCGCGCCGGCGCCGATGATCCCGACTTTGGTGATACGCATCCTGCAAGGTAGCTTCGCGTCATGCCCCCGCGTCAGACGAAAGCCATCGCCCATCTCAAGGCGGTCGACCCCATCCTCGGGGCCTGGATCGACCGGGCCGGCCCCTGCGGGTGGGAGGTGAAGGCCGATGGGACCCACTTCGACCATGTCGCGCGTTCCATCGTGTATCAGCAGGTGTCCGGCGCGGCCGCCGCGACGGTCTATGGGCGGATGCTCGGCCTCTATCGCGGGAAGGCGCCGACCCCCAAGCAGGTGCTGGCCACGCCGGACGAGCCGCTCCGCGGGGCCGGGCTGAGTGGGCGGAAGGTGGAGTATATCAAGGGGCTCGCCGAGCAGTTGGTGGCGAAGCGGTTGCCGCTGGAGCAGATCGATGGGATGTCGGACGACGAGGTGATCGCGACGCTGACCTCGATCCGCGGGATCGGGGAATGGACGGCGCAGATGGTGTTGATGTTCCGGTTGGGGCGCCCCGATGTGCTGCCGACGTTGGACATCGCGCTGCAGCGTGGGGCGAAGGTGTTGTACGGGCTCCGCACGCAGCCGACCCCCGAGCGGTTGGCGCGGATGGGGGCCAAGTGGGCGCCCTATCGCACGGTGGCGAGTTGGTATCTCTGGCGGCGAGTCGATGATCGAGATGATTGGTAGAGGGGCAGGGACCAGGGGACAGGGGTCAGATGACTGAGGTTCAGAGACGAACGGAGATGCCGGTGTCGGCGCGGGCGCTCTTCGACTGGCATGAGCGGTCGGGGGCATTCGATCGGCTCACGCCGGCGTGGATGCCGGTGGAGCTGCGCCATCGCGAAGGCGGGATCCGCGATGGCGCACGGGTGACGATCGCGCTGCCGATGGGGCCGATCGCCCTCCCATGGACCCTCGGCCACACGGGCTACAGGGCCGGCGAGGAGTTCCGCGACATCCAGATCCGCGGGCCGTTCCGTCGGTGGGAGCATATCCATCGGATGGAGCCGGTGAGCGAGCACGCCTCCATGCTCGATGACCGGATCACCTTCGCGCTCCCGGTCCCGCCCTTCGGGGATCTCGTCGCCGGGTGGTACACGCGGAGGGAGCTCGCGCGGCTCCTGCAGTGGCGGCACACCCTCACGCGGAACGATCTCGATCGCCATGCACGCTTCGCCGCGCGCGGGTCCCGCACCATCGCGATCACCGGTGCCAGCGGGATGGTCGGGTCGGCGCTCGCTCCCTTTCTTACGACCGGCGGCCACACGGTGCGGACCATCGGGCGTGGCTCCTCGAGCACGGTGCGTTGGGATCCGGCGCGCGGGCAGCTCGAGGTCGCCTCACTCGATGGGGTCGACGCCGTCGTGCATCTCGCCGGTGAGAACGTCGGGGCGCGCTGGACCGCGGCGCGTCGCCGCGCGATCGTCGACTCGCGCCTCCAGGGGACGCGGTTGATCGCCGAGTCGATCGCGAAGATGCCACGGAAGCCCGAGGTGTTGGTCTCGGCTTCCGCAATCGGGATCTATGGCTCACGTGGCGACGAGTGGCTCAATGAGTCGAGCGCGCTGGGCGATGACTTCTTGGCCGAGGTGGGGCAGCAGTGGGAGGCGGCGACGGCCCCCGCGCGCGAGGCGGGGGTGCGCGTGGTGCATCTGCGTACCGGGGTCGTCCTCGCCGCCGGTGGCGGTGCCCTCGGCAAGATGCTGCTGCCGTTCCAGCTCGGCGCGGGCGGGGTGCTGGGGAACGGGTGCCAGTGGATGAGTTGGATCTCGCGCGAGGACCTCATCGGGGCGATCCACCATGCGATCCAGACGCCCACGCTCGCGGGCGCAGTGAATGCGGTGGCGCCGGCGCCGGTCACGAATCGTGAGTTCACGAAGACGCTCGGGCGCGTGCTACATCGCCCGACGATCGCGCCGGTCCCGGCCTTCGTGCTCCGGGCGATCTTCGGCGAGATGGCGGAGGGGACGGTGCTCGCGAGTCAGCGCGTGCGCCCGACCGTGCTCGAGGGGTCGGGGTTCTCCTTCCTGCATCGGACGCTGGAAGACGCCCTGCGATTCGAGCTCGGGCGCCCGTAGATTTCGGGATCACCCTGTCCATCGCGTCCGTCGGGCGCGATGCACCGCTTGGAGCCGCGATGCCTCTCGTCCCGTTCGATCAACTCCCCGATGACGCCCGCTGCTGGGTCTTCGCCGCGGGCGCGCCCCTCGATGAGGTCGACACCCCGCGACTCCTCGCGGCGGTCGACGCCTTCCTGCTGACCTGGGCCGCGCATGGGACCCCGCTCACCAGTGGGCGGGAGTTCCTCGACGAGCACTTCCTGGTGGTCGGCGTCGACGAGCGCGCCGCCGGTGCGTCCGGATGTTCGATCGATGGGCTCTTCCGCGTGCTGCAGGGGATCGAGGAGGGGATCGGGACCTCGATGGTCGGGGGCGGGATGGTCTACTTCCGCGGCCCGAGCGGGTTGGTGCATGGCTGCACGCGCCCCCAGTTCCAGGAGCTCGCGATCGATGGCGATGTGACTGGGGAGACGATGGTCTTCGACACGACCGTCACGAGCGTGGCCGACTTCCGTGGGCGATTCGAGAAGCCGGCCAAGGAGTCATGGCAGGGGAGCCTGCTCGCGACGGGGTGACCTCAGGCGCGCAGGTGGTCCGCCTGCCACTCCTTCACCGCCTGCTTGATCTCCTTCCGTGAGGTCAGCTCGCCCTTCAGCACCCGCTCCACCAATCCCGGGAGCTCGGCGTCGCTCGCGAAGCGGAGCGCGATCATCTGCCCGAGGGTCAGCGCCTTCGCCCGCTCGGCGAGCGGGGCGGGGAGGACCTCCTTCAGGCGGAGCTGCATCTCGAGCCGGATGATCCGGTTCTGCAGGGTGAGCGCCATCGTGCGCGAGGCCCAGACGGTGGCGACGCCACCAAGCCCGAAGAGGACGAGCATCGCCCCACGGACGATCGATCCCGACCGCGCGGCCATCGAGATCGCGTAAGCCAGGAAGACGGTGGCGGCGGGGAAGGCGACGTAGTGCCAGAGGGGCTGCATCATCGCGTGATTGGAATAGTCCTGCGGGGTCTTGGCCATGGGTCGGATCGTATCAGGAGGGGAAGGTCCGGGCGAGTCGATCGGGTGGTCCTTGGGTGAATCCCCGAGCGGCGGTTAGTGTTCCGAGGGTTCACTACTCCACCACTGGGAACCTTCCCCCGCCAGATCCCATAGATAGGTCATGCGCTACCCCATCCTCCCCTCGAGCGAGATCACCGCGGAGTCCGCCTACCTCGACCGCCGCCGCTTCCTCACCGCGGCGGGGCTGATCGGGGCGGGGCTCGTCGGCGCGGGCTCGCTGCAGGCCCTCACCCCCTCGGCCGACCAGGCCCAGCCCAAGCCCCTCGGCAAGCCCTACGGCCTGCAGCCGGGCGACACCCCCACCTCGTGGGAGGACGTCACCGGCTACAACAACTTCTACGAGTTCGGCACCGGGAAGGAGGATCCCGCGGAGAACGCGCAGGGGTTCCGCACCAAGCCGTGGACGGTGCGTGTCGATGGGCTCGTCGAGAAGCCGGGGACCTACGCGCTCGAGGACTTCCTCAAGCCCTCCGTCGTCGAGGATCGCATCTACCGGATGCGGTGCGTCGAGGGGTGGTCGATGGTCATCCCGTGGCGCGGCATCATGCTCGCCGATGTCCTCAAGCGCGCGAAGCCCACCTCGAAGGCGGCCTTCGTCGAGTTCACGACATTGATGGACCCGGCGCAGATGCCGGGGCAGCGCTCCCCGGTCCTCGACTGGCCCTATGTGGAAGGTCGTGGATGCAGGCGATCCCGTCGGAGTACGGCTTCTACGCCAACGTGAATCCCGCCGTCGATCACCCGCGGTGGAGTCAGGCGACGGAGCGTCGCATCGGCAGCTTCCGTCGGATCCCGACCCTCCCCTTCAACGGGTACGCCGACCAGGTCGCCTCGCTCTATGCGGGGATGGATCTCCGAAAGAACTACTGATGGGCGCACGCTCGGGTGGGCGCGCGGGCGCGGGCCCCTGGCTCGGGCTCACGCAGGCCCCGCGGGGGTTCGCCCTCGTCGTGACCCTCGCGCCGCCGCTCATCGTCTTCGGGATCGTCACGGTCCTGCTCGCCGATCTCTTCTGGGGGACGCGCCTCCTCGGGACCGATCCGGTCAAGGCGGGTGAGCATCTCCTCGGCGAGTGGACGATCTATCTCCTCTTCGCCTCGCTCACGATCACCCCGCTCCGTGGGATCACCGGGTGGAACTGGCTTGCCCGGCATCGTCGCACGCTCGGGCTCTACGCCTTCCTTGCCGTGGTCTTCCACTTCGTGGTCTGGCTCTTCCTCGACCTCCAGTTCGTGGTGAGTGAATACGTGGGGTGGGCCACGCTCGAGACCGACCTCACCAAGCGGCCGTACATCATCCTCGGGATGACGGGGCTGCTCCTCATGACCCCGCTCGCGATCACCTCGACGCAGGGGATGATCCGCCGCCTCGGTCGTCGATGGCAGCGGCTGCATCGGCTCGTCTACCTGATCGCCGTGCTCGGGGTGGTGCATTGGGGGATGAGTGTGAAGAAGGATCTCACCGAGCCGGTGCTCGCCGCCCTCGTGTTGGCGGTGCTCTTCGGCTGGCGGATCGCGGCGGCGCGACGCCGACGTGCGGAGCGCGTGGCATGACCGCATCGGCTCCACGCCGCACCGGCGCGGGTCCTGCCGACGCCTTCGCGATCGCGGCGCTGGGCCTCGAGCCCCTGCTCGCCGCCGAGCTCACCGAGCTCGGGATCACGACCACCGTCGTCCCCGGTGGCGTGGAGTTCCGTGCCGATGAGGCGACCCTCGCGCGGGTGAACCTGCACAGCCGCCTCGCCTCACGCGTGCTCGTCCGGCTCGCACGCTTTCGAGCGACGGCCTTCCACGAACTCGAGCGGGCCGCGCGCCAGGTGGAGTGGGGGCGTGTGCTCGCGCCGGGTGCGCAGGTCGCGGTGCGCGTCACCTGTCGGAAGTCCCGGCTCTATCACTCCGATGCGGTGGCGCAGCGCGTACTCGACGCGATGCAACGGGCGATCCCACAACTGACGATCGCCACCGCGGCGGTCGATGACGCCGATGAGCCCGAGGAGCCGGCAGCGCCACAGCTCTTCGTCGTGCGCTTCGATCGGGATCTCTGCACGATCTCCGCCGATACCTCCGGCGAGCTCCTCCATCGTCGTGGGTATCGACTCGCCGTCGGGCGTGCGCCGCTCCGAGAGACCCTCGCCGCCGCGATGCTGCGCGGCGCGGCGTGGGATCCCGCGACCCCACTGCTCGATCCGATGTGCGGCTCCGGGACGATCGCGATCGAGGCGGCGATGTGTGCCCGCCGGATCGCGCCGGGGCTCCAGCGGCGCTTCGTGGCCGAGCAGTGGCCGACGAGTGATGCCACCGTCTGGGCCACGGCTCGGGAGGCGGCGCGCGCCGAGATCATCCCGCACGCGCCCGCCCCCATCGTGGCCTCGGACCGTGATGAAGGGGCGATCGCCAACGCGCACGCCAACGCCGAACGTGCCGGGGTCGCGGCCGACATCACCTTCCGGTGCGCGCCGATCTCCGCGCTCACCTGGCCAGAGGGCACGGGCGGGCTCCTGATCACGAACCCCCCGTACGGCGTGCGCGTCGGTGAGACGCAGGGACTCCGCGACCTCTTCGCGCGGCTCGGTCAGCTCGTCCGCACCCATGGGGCGGGGTGGCGGGTCGCGCTCCTGAGTGCGGACCGCCAGCTCGAACGGGAGACGCGGCTCCCCTTCACGGAGGTGCTGGCGACGAGGAACGGCGGGATCCCCGTCCGACTGGTCGTCTCCTGATGCGGATCCTCGCCCTCCTCCTCGCGTTCCCGCTCGCCGTCGCCCTCGCGCAGCGACCCGCCGCCGCGCTTCGTGTTGCCATCCCCGCGCCGGCCGCCTGTGTCGCGGGTGACCCGACCGGGATCCTCATCCACTTCCTCGACATCGGTCAGGGGGACGCCGCGCTCATCCGCGCCCCCGACGGTCGCCACCTGATGATCGACGCCGGCCCCGATCGCGGGACGGCGCTCCGCTGGCTCCGCACCCTCGGCGTCGATTCCCTCGCGCTCATCATCGGGAGCCACAACCATCTCGACCATATCGGCGGATTCCCTGCGATCCTCCAGGCGATCCCGGTGCGCAACGCGATGGAGAACGGGATGGTGACGACGACCCGCATCTATCGCGACTTCATCTACGCCCTCGAGCGTCGGGGGACCACGCTCCTCGAGGCGACGCCGCGCACCCTTCGCATCGGTGGGTTGGAGCTCGAGGTGCTCCCACCCTGGCGCCAGGCCAAGGAGCAGAACGACGCCTCCATCGGCGTGGTCGTCCGGCACGGGGCCTTTCGGGCGCTCTTCACCGGCGATGCCGAGCTCGAGGCACTCGCGCACTGGACGGGGGCCAAGGTGATCCCTCGCGTGCAGGTGGTGAAGGTCGGACATCACGGCAGCCGGAATGCGACGACTTCCGCCCTCGTGCGCGCCACCCAGCCCGCGCTCGCGGTGATCTCGGTCGGGGCAGGGAACACCTACAAGCACCCGCACCCCGAGGCCCTCGCTCGCTGGCAGGCCCCGGATCGCTCGATCCTTCGCACCGATCAGGCGGGGACGATCGCCGTCCGCGGCTGTGCCGATGGGAGCTTTCATCTCTCCACCCAACGCGGGAGCGCGCCATGACCACCGGGACGAGACTCTACGCCGTCGATCGGATCGAGGGGCGGGGTCGGGAGGCGCAGGTCACCCTCATCGACGAGACGACGGGGAACGTCGTCCTCGTCTTGGCGAGCCAGCTTGGTTTCCCCGCGAGGGAGGGGGCGATGGTGCGCGCCCCCCTTCGGGATGGCGCCCCACTCTGGGCCCAGGCAGTCCTGGACGAGGCCGAGGAGGCTCGGCTCCGCAGCGAGATGGAGGGCCGCACACGGCGCCTCCGCCGCGCCGATCCCGGGGGCGATCTCGACCTCTGAGCCCCGTCGGCCAGACGGGGGGCCGGCGTTAGATTCCGGGTATGCCTTCCCCCGGCCCCGTCTCCAGCGTCTTCAACGACGCCTACGCCGCCGAACAGTTCGAGCGGTATCGGCAGGATCCGAGCTCCGTCGACGAGTCGTGGCGGCAGTTCTTCCGCTTTGCCGAGCAGGTCTCCGGTGGCGCGATCTCGACCGCCCCGCGCAGCGAGGATCACGATCGGAAGGTCGCCGGCGCGGCCCGCTACACGACCTACCTCCGCACCTTCGGCCATCTCGCCGTCCAACTCGATCCCCTCGGTACGCCCCCGCCGGGCGCGCCGGAGCTGACCCCGGAGTTCCACGGGATCACCGAGCAGGACCTCGATGAGACCTCGGGCGCCTCGATCGGCTTCCCGCACCTCGCCACTGCGCGCGACGTCGCGAACCGACTGCGCCAGCGCTACTGCACCAACCTCGCCGTCGAGGTGGCGCATCTCGCCGATGAGGAGGAGCGCGCCTGGTTCCGGCAGCTCTTCACCGCCGAGCAGCTGACGCGCCCGCTCACCGCCGAGGAGAAGCAGGGGGTCCTGCAGCGCCTCACCGAGGTCGACGGCTTCGAGCGCTTCCTCGGCCGTACCTTCGTCGGGTACAAGCGCTTCTCCATCGAGGGCACCGACGCGCTGGTCCCGATGCTCGATGCCGCGATCACCGAATCGGCAGCCGCTGGGGCGCGCCACGTGGCGATCGCGATGGCACATCGCGGCCGCATCAGCGTCCTCGCGCATGTGCTCGGGAAGCCGCTCCCCCTCATCCTCGGCGAGTTCCAGGGACGGCACGATCACCTCGGTGGCGCCTCCACCGGTGACGTGAAGTACCACCTGGGCTACGAAGGGACGCGCCCCACGCCGTCGGGTGAGGTCGAGCTCTCCCTCGTCCCGAACCCGAGCCACCTCGAGATCGTGAACCCGGTGCTGCAGGGACGCGCCCGCGCGTTGCAGCGCGATGCACAGGATCGTCGCCAGCGCGACGAGGCGACGGTGGTCCCGATCTGCATCCATGGCGATGCCGCCTTCCCGGGCGAGGGGATCGTCCCCGAGACGATGAACCTCTCGCGTCTCCGCGCCTATCGCGTGGGTGGCACGCTGCACGTCATCGTGAACAACCAGGTCGGCTTCACCACCGATCCCACCGACGCGAGATCGACGCATTACGCGAGCGATGTCGCGAAGGGATTCGAGATGCCGATCATCCACGTGAACGCCGACGACGCCGAGGCCTGCATCATCGCGATGCGGATCGCGGTGGCGTATCGCGCGCGCTTCAAGAAGGACTTCCTCATCGATCTCGTCGGCTACCGCCGCTGGGGGCACAACGAGGGAGACGAGCCGACCTTCACGCAGCCGCAGCTCTACGAGCGGATCAAGGCGCACCCGACCCCGCGTCAGGTGTGGGGGAACCGTCTCGTCGCCGAAGGGCTCGTGACGCCGGCGCAGGTCGAGGCGCTCGATGCCGAGGTGGCGGCGCGCTTCCAGGCGGGGTTCGAAGCATCGAAGGCGCCGGCCGGTACGCATGCTGGGCATACCGCGCATGCGACGCATGGGGAGTCGCCCGTCGCGACGGTCCGCACCGCGGTCCCTGCGGCGACCCTCACCCAGTGGAACGAGTCGCTCCTCACCTATCCGGCGGGGTTCACTCGCCTTCGCGTCGATCCTCGCCGACGGTGTGCATGTGCGCATCACCGGGCAGGATGTGCAGCGCGGGACCTTCTCGCATCGCCATGCGGTGCTGCATGACCCGACCACGGGCGGCACCTATGCCCCGCTCGCGCACCTCCCCGGCGTATCGAGCGCCTTCGAGGCGTACAACTCCGCGCTCTCCGAGTTGGCGGTGATGGGCTTCGAATACGGCTACAGCGTCACCGCGCCCGACACCCTCACGCTCTGGGAAGGACAGTTCGGCGACTTCAGTAACATGGCGCAGCCGATCATCGATCAGTTCATCGCCTCGGATCGTGCGAAGTGGGGCCAGGACTCGGGACTCGTACTGCTCTTGCCGCATGGTTACGAGGGGCAGGGACCCGAGCACTCGAGCGCGCGCCTGGAGCGCTATCTGCAGCTCTGCGCCGAGGGGAATCTGCGCGTCGCTTATCCGAGCACGCCGGCACAGTACTTCCATGTACTGCGGCGTCAGGCGTTGCTCTCGCCGCGGCGTCCCTTGGTACTGATGCAGCCCAAGTCGCTGTTGCGACTCGCGCAGGCGGCGTCATCGTTGAGCGACCTGAGCGAGGGGAGCTTCCAGGTCGTCTTCGACGATCCGCAGGGGGCGAGGAAGCGCGATGCGGTGCGTCGCCTGGTCTTCTGCACGGGGAAGGTCTACTACGACCTCATCGCGAAGGGAGTCCCAGAGCATGTCGCCGTCGTCCGGGTGGAGGAGCTCTACCCCTGGCCGCACGAGGCGGTGGCGCAGCTCGTCGACCGCTATCCGCGGATCGAAGAGGTGGCGTGGGTGCAGGAGGAGCCGAAGAACCAGGGCGCCTGGAGCTTCGTCGCACCGCGGCTCCGTGTCTCCACCGGGAACGCACTCGTGATCCGCTACTACGGCCGTCCTGAGCGGGCGAGCCCTGCCGAGGGGTATGCGTCGGAGCATGCGGAGGAGCAGGGACGGATCGTGGGCGAGGCGCTCGCCTCGGTGGCGCGGCCGAGCACCGGCACGCGGCGCACCGGCAGCGCCGCGCGGACCACGAGGTAACGACCGACCATGGCGCGCTCTTCCGCGCGGACGCGCGTCGTCATCATCGGTG
>JAJTFH010000064.1 GCA_021298395.1 Gemmatimonadota bacterium
GGCGGGGACACTCGCCGAGCGCACGGTGGTGACGCCGGAGAAGAGGGCGCGCTTGGCGTTCGCGAGGGTCGCGATGTGCGTGTGCGCGTCGATCAACCCGGGCGCGACCCAGCGCCCCGCGAGATCTATCACTCGCACCCCACCGCCGCGCGGCAGCGAGAGCCTCGGCGCGATGCGTGTGATCTTCGTCCCTTCGATCACGATCGTCGCGTCCCGCACGACGGTGCCGGAGACGCCATCGACGACGTTGGCGTTGATCAGGTAGAGCGGCTGGCGCTCCTGCGCGGCGAGCGGCGCGGTGCTGGCGAGCATGATGAGCGCCGCGAGGGCGACTTGAATCGAGCGGGCGAGGGTTATCATCCGATGCGGGTTCCGTTGGGGACGGGGTGGTTAGGATTCAGGAGGACGACCTCGGTCGGTCCGGGCATCGCGCCCAAGACGAGGACCTCGCTCGTGAATCCCGCGATCTTCCGGGTGCCGATGTTCGTCACGGCGATCACCTGCCGACCGACGAGGGTCTCGGGGGAGTAGTGCACGGTGATCTGGGCGCTCGAGCGGCGTACGCCGAGCTCGGGGCCGAAGTCGATCGTGAGCTGGATCGCCGGTTTCCGTGCCTCCGGGAACGGGGCGGCCTCGAGGACCGTTCCCACTCGCATATCGATCGCGAAGAAGTCATCCGGGGTCGGCATCCGATTAATGTACGCCTATCTGTCGATACCTCCCACCTGTTCCCTGGCCCCTGACCCCTGATGTCTCAGTTCAAGAAGCATGTGTTCGTCTGCACCGGCGGGAAGACCTGCGGCTCCCAGGACTCCGCCGCCACCTTTGATTATCTGAAGGGGGCGATCCGAGACGCGGGCCTCGCGCAGGAGGTCCGGATCAATCAGTCGGGGTGCATGGGGCAGTGCGGCTACGGCCCGATGGTCGTCGTCTATCCAGAGAACGTCTGGTATGCCGGGGTCGATCGCGCCGCCGCGGAGACCATCTGCGCCACGCATCTGATCGGCGGCACGCCGGTCGAGGCGCATCGCTATCGCCCCGCCCATGCGGGGGATCACAAGAAGCCGAAGGATCCCGCGTCCTGATGCGACCGGAGGAGCGGTCGCCGGTGATGGATCCCTACCGGCGGCACATCGTCGTCTGCACCGGGGGGTACTGCTCGAGCGATCGCGCGGGACGTGCGCTCTACGCGCAGCTCGCGCGACTCCTGCATCGCGAGGGGCTCCTCTTCGGCCCGTCGCGTGTGAAGCGCAGCGAGGTCCCCTGCCTCGGCGTCTGCGCCGGGGGGCCGATCGTCGTGGTCTACCCCGAAGGAGTCTGGTATGCCCGCGTCACGCCGGTGCTCCTCGAGCGGATCGTCGTGGAGCACCTGCGGGATGGACGCGAGGTGAGCGAGGCGGTCTTCCACCGCCTCTGAATCAGGGAGCGCTCAGCGCCCCATGAGGCGCGCGACGCGCTCTTCGGTGGCCGGGTGCGTCGAGAAGAGGGAGGAGAGTCCCCCCCGCACGCCGGCGAGGGGATTCACCATCGCGAGCGGCGCGACCGCCGGCGAGACCTGCATCGGGATCCGCTTGGAATAGCTGTCGAGCTTGCGCAGCGCATTCGCGAGCCCGTGCGGGCGGCCCGCGATCTCCGCTCCCACCGCGTCGGCCTTGTACTCGCGCTGGCGGCTGATCGCGAACTGGATCAGCATCGCCGCGATCGGCGCGACGATGATCCCGATGAGCGCCGCGGCCGGATGCCCGCGTTCGTTGTCACTCGAGCGGCCACCGCCGAACATGAGCCCCCACTGCGCGATGTTCGCGAGCGTGGAGATCGCGCCGGCGAAGGTCGCGGTGATCGTCTGCAGGAGCATGTCGCGGTTCTTGATATGCGCGAGCTCGTGCGCGATGACCCCCTCGAGCTCCTCGCGATCGACCAAGCGCATGAGCCCCTCGGTCACGCAGACCACCGCGTGCTCGGGGTTCCGGCCCGTCGCGAAGGCGTTGGGCTGCTCGTGCGGCGCCACCGCGACGGTCGGCATGGGGAGGCCGGCCCGCTGCCGCAGGCGATCGACCATGTCATAGAGCTCCGGGGCCTGGGCGCGGTCGATGATCTGCGCGCGGTACGACCGGAGGACCATCGAGGCCGAGTTCCAGTACATGAAGACGTTCATGCCGGCCGCGAGGACCAGCGCCATCACCATCCCCGACTGACCCCCGAGCGCACCGCCGACCGACGCGAAGAGCGCCGTGAGACCGGCCATGAGCAGGAAGACCTTCAGGTTGTTCATTGCAGACTCCGACGAAAAGGGCAGGGTGCACCCGCCACTTTGGCGGGGCGACATGAGACATGATACCCAGAAGGTGCAAGGGGTGTGCCAGAGGGGGGGGCGGAGGGCTCCCCCCGGGCCCTCCCGCGCCCTATACTCTGCCAAATCCCCCTGACGAGGTCCCGCCATGGCCCCGAAGAAGCTCATCCTCGACTACGTCTACGAGAAGGAATCCGCCTTCGCCGACCGGGTCTACCTGACCCAGCCGGTCGGGGGCGGGAAGGTCATCGACTATACCTGGCGCCAGGTCCTCGACGAGGCGCGGCGGATGGCGGCGCACCTGCAGCGCCTCGGGCTCCAGCCGGGGGACCGGGTGGCGATGCTCTCCAAGAACTGCGCCCACTTCTTCATGGCGGAGCTGGCCATCTGGATGGGGGGGTTCGCGACCGTCGCGATCTTCCCGACGGAGAAGGCCGACACCATCGCCTACATCCTCGAGCACAGCGAGGCGAAGGCGATCTTCGTCGGGAAGCTCGACGCCGGGTGGGAGGCGCAGCTCCCGGGCATCCCCAATGGGATGCACCGTCTGAGCTTCCCCTTGGCGCCCCAGACGATCGGCACGGCGTGGGATCAGGTCATCGCGACCGTCGCGCCATTGGGTGGGCAGCCCGCTCGGGGGGCCGAGGATCTCGCCCTGCTCCTGTACACGAGTGGATCGACCGGGACGCCAAAGGGGGTGATGCACGACTTCGGGCATATCACCGCGGCGGCGGAAGGGATCGTGCGCGGCATCGACTTCTCCCCCGAGGATCGCGCCCTCTCCTATCTCCCGCTCGCACATGTCTTCGAGCGGGCATATATCGAGTGCGCCTCGTTCGTGGCCGGCGGCCACATCTTCTTCGCCGAGGCGCTCGACACCTTCGTCGCCGACATCCAGCGCGCGCGTCCGACGATCTTCATCTCGGTGCCGCGCCTCTGGCTCAAGTTCCAGCAGGGGGTCTTCGCGAAGATGCCGGCGCAGAAGCTCGATCGACTGCTCCGCATCCCGCTCCTCAACAAGCTGATCGGGAAGAAGGTCCTCACCGGGCTCGGGCTCGATCAGGTGCGGCTCGCCGGCTCAGGCTCGGCGCCGATCCCGGCGGAGCTCATCGCCTGGTACCGTCGCCTCGGGCTCAACCTCCTCGAGGGGTATGCGATGAGCGAGGACTTCGCGTACAGCCATCTCTCCACCCAGACGTACAAGCTTCCCGGTTACGTGGGCGTGCCCTATCCCGATGTCGCGGTGCGGATCAGCGAGGACGGGGAGGTGCTCATCAAGTCGCCGGGGTGCATGGTCGGCTACTACAAGCTCCCCGAGCTCACCGCGGAGTCGTTCACCGCGGATGGGTTCTTCCGCACCGGGGACCGAGGGGAGCGGCGTCCCGATGGGCTGCTCAAGATCACCGGGCGTGTGAAGGAGCTCTTCAAGACGGCGAAGGGGAAGTACGTGGCGCCGGCGCCGATCGAGAACTTCATCAACGAGCATGAGGCGATCGAGCTCTCGTGCGTGAGTGGGGTGGGGCAACCTGCGGCGTACGCGATCATCGTGCTCGCCGAACACCTCCGACCGAAGATGAAGGACCCGGCGGTGCGCGCCGAGCTCGACCGCACGTTGGCCGAGTGGCTCGCGGTCGTGAATCGTCATGTGTCGGAGTACGAGCGGCTCCAGATGTTCGTCGTCGCGGCGGAGCCCTGGTCGATCGAATCGGAGACCCTGACACCGACGATGAAGATCAAGCGGGCGCGGATCGAGGCGATGGCGGCGCCGCAGGTGGACGCGTGGTATGCCGCTGGCAAGCCCGTCCTCTGGCCGTGAGCTGATTCGTTGCCGTCCCCCTTCGACGCGCGCCGCGAGCTCTTCGGCGCCGCCAAGAAGTTCCTCCTCGAGGCGCCGGCCAAGGCCGTGGCGCCCTCGACTTCTGCGTCGGACGACTTCGATCCGCCGCGCCTGACCCTGGCCGCTTTGGAGAAGATCTCGATGTCCCGTTCCCGTGAGCGCATCCTGTCCAACCTCGAGGAGCTCTACCGCGAGGCGTTCCAGCGCGCGGCCGAGTCGGAGGATGCCGCGCAGAAGGTGTCGCTGGATTTCGCGTATCGGCGCGAGCAGTTGTATCTCGAGGTGCTGCTGGATGTGCGGGATGTGTTAGAGCGGCGCGGCTGAGCGTCGTCTCGCCGTGACGTGGCAGACCTGACGATGCCCGTCCTGATCGTGAATGCGCGGATAGCCACGGGCGATCCGGGTCGCCCGTGGGCGGATGCCGTGGTGTGCGACGGGCCAACGGTGGTAGCGATCGGCTCCAGCGCGGAGCTGCGCAAGCGGTTCGGTGCACAGGCTCGGGTGGTCGATGCGAAGGGCGCCGTCATCGATATGACGGCGCCCTCGGTGCTTCGACTGCTCGCTGAGCTTTCCAAGGCCGACGACTGACGGCCTGGGTGGCGGGGTCAGTACCCCGCCACCTCCTCATACGCCTTGACGAAATCCGCCACCTGCGGGAGGATCTCATCCTCCAGCTTGGCGGAGGCGTAGACCGTCTCCTGATCCCAGGGGGAGAGGGTGCGGAGGTCGATCACCTCGACCGTGAGCCCCCGCTCCTCCTCGACCTGCTTCGCGGCCACGAGCGCACGCTGCACCGTCGCGCCGTACGTCACCACCGTCACATCAGACCCCTCCTTCACGATCCGCGCCTTGCCGAAGGGGATCATGAAGTTCGGCCCGGGATACGCGGCCTTGTTGTAGGTCTGCCGGTAGAGATGCTTGTGCTCGAGGAAGATCACGGGATCCTCGGATCGGATCGCGGTGCGGAGCAATCCGTTGGCATCGAGCGCGGTGCTCGGGCAGACGACGCGGAGCCCGGGGCAGTGCGTGAAGAGCGAGGCCCCGGTCTGCGAGTGATAGATCGCGCCGCGGATGTAGCCGCCATAGGTGGTGCGCACCACGACCGGCGCGGCGAAGTGATTGTTGGAGCGCCAGCGCATCGTCGCGAGCTCATCGCGTAGCTGCATGTAGGCGGGCCAGATGTAGTCGAAGAACTGGATCTCGACCACGGGCTTGAACCCACGGAGCGCCATCCCGATCGCACGGCCGATGATGTTCGCCTCGGCGAGGGGCGAGTTGTAGACGCGCGTCCCGCCGAACTCCTTCTGCAGTCCCCAGGTCACCTTGAAGACGCCGCCCTTCCCCTTGACCTTGCCGAGGTACTCCTCGCGCGAGACGTCGGCGACATCCTCGCCGAAGACGACGATCCGCCCGTCGCGCCGCATCTCGTCCTTCATGCAGGCGTTGAGGAGGTCGACCATCGTCGTGGGCTCCCCGCTGAACTGCGGGTCGTCCTCGGTGTCGAACTGCTCGCTCGTCGGATCGACATCAGGCGAGTAGACGGCGAAGGTCGCGGTCTCCGGCGCGGGCTGTGGCTGCGCCAATGCATCATCGGTGGCGGCGAGGACCTCGGCATCCACCGACGCCTGGATCGCCTCGATCTCGGCGGTGGTCGCATGGCCCTCGTCCACGAGCCACTTGGGGAACTGCGTTATCGGGTCGCGCGCCGCGTCGGCGTCCCGCTCGGCGTCGGGGCGGTACATCACCTCGTCGTCGGAGAGGGAGTGCGAGTAGGGACGGATCACCTTGGCGTGCACCAGCGCCGGGCCCTTCCGCTCCCGTGCGTAGGCGACCGCCTTCTGCAGCACCTCGTACGAGGCAAGGAGGTCGCAGCCGTCGACTTCCTGGATGAAGAAGTTCGGGAAGCCGCTCACCAGCTTGGAGATCGAACCGCCGGCGGTGTTCACCTCGACCGGGACGGAGATGGCGTAGCCGTTGTCCTCGACGAGATAGACGACGGGGAGCTTGAGGTTCGCCGCGGTGTTGAGCGACTCCCAGAACTCGCCCTCGGAGGTCGTGCCGTCACCGGTCGAGACGAAGACGACCTCATCCGACTTGAACCCGTCGGCGATCCCGAGCGCCTTGGCGCGCACCACCGCCTCGGCGGAGCCGACGGCCTGGAGGAACTGCGTCCCGGTGGGGGAGGAGGCGGAGACGATATTGGTCTGCTTGTGGCCCCAGTGCGAGGGCATCTGCCGCCCGCCCGAGTTGGGATCGATCGCCGCGCCGACGGCGGAGTAGAGCATCTCAGCCGCGGTCATCCCGAGCTGGAGGCAGAGGGCGCGGTCCCGATAGTAGGTATAGAACCAGTCGTGCCCGGGCTTGAAGACCATCCCGGCGGCGACGAGCACCGCCTCGTGGCCCGCGCCGGAGATCTGGAAGAAGATCTTGTTCTGCCGCTTGAGCTGGATCTCCTTGTCGTCCACGCGGCGCGACAGGAGCATGGTGCGATAGGCGGCGAGCAGCTGATCCTTGGAGAGGCCGAGGGTCGAGCGACGGGCCTTGGCGGAGGTGGCCATCGGGGGATACCGGCTGACGGGACGGACGCGACCGCCCTCGTGGGAGGGCTCGGTCTGGAGACCATAGAACTTAGCATCGCGACGGGCCCCCGCGAGCGGGGGGGCGGGGGACTCTTGCGCCCTTTCACGTGACGCTGCACTTATAGGAGCGTCATACCTGCAGGACGTCGTGGCTTGGAGTCACGACGCACCCCACGGGAGGCCTGTGACCGGTACTTACGGACCGTCGCTCCAGCCGCAGTGGCCCTGGTCGCTCGATGCGACCATGATCGGCCGCCTCCCCACCTCCACCGCTGACACCCCGCCCGGGCAATTCGTCCCGTCGCGGGGTGTCGCCATTTCAGGCGAGGTTCGATGTCCGGTCGGCACCTCCACCATATCACGCTCGCCCGTTCCCCCCGCGGGCTATCCCGTCACGCTCGCCGCGTGGAGCACCAGCAGCTCAAGCGTCAGGTCAAGCGCGCGACCTTTCGGGATTGTGGACGTCGATGCGTCTATTGTGGGACCGGACTGGGACTGGAGCACGCCACCCTCGATCATGTGATCCCGCTCTCCCGGGGCGGGACGCATCACCCGGGGAACCTCGTCGCCGCCTGTCAGCCCTGCAACTCGCGGGGCAGAACTTCATGCGCTTCGCCAGGGCGGTGCATCGGCAGCTGAAGCGTGGCGCCCGCCGCGCGGTCAGCCTCGCCTTCGCGCAGGCGGCGTAGGCTCTCGCTCCGTCGAAAAGCAATGTTGGCCTCTCCGTCATGCTCTGATCACCGCACCGCGCCCGCCGTGGCTGTGCCCATGCGCCACCTCTCCCTCCTCCCCGCCTGCACCCCACCCCCCGGCCCCGACCACATTTTCCACGGCGGCCCCATCCTCACCGTCGACGCCACCCACCGCGTCGTCCAAGCCCGACGCTGCTCGGCCGCATGCCGGACCTGAGCGACGCGCAGGCGGGCACGCTGCAGATCGTCTTCAAGCTGGCCGACGAGCGCGACCGAATGGCGATGCGTGCCCTGGCGCGCGCTGGCCCCCACGCCAGCGCGCTAGCTAATAAAGGAAAAACAAGCAGAATGAATTACCGCAGGTCACATTGCGAGCCCGTCCGAACGAAGACGTACGCAACACTTGGAGCAGTAGTAGCTTTTTCCGCGATGGATTCGAACCAATCGACACGCGCAGGCCGGGTCTCGGACGCGTGGAGGAACCCTGGTCCATATACAAGAGGGTACCGAGCTCGCCTTTGAAGTGGCCAGGAGTCAGGTACGGTGCCAACGCCTCCGGCACGACGCCTCTTGGCGCTAGTAGTTTTGGTCCGCGGTAGTCGCCTGCTGCGGCGATCGCCGTCTCTACCGCAACAATGCGCTCAATGAGCGCAGTCGCTTCTGCTTGCACCCTTGCGTCATTCACCTTCGGCACGGCGATAGTGGCAAGGATGCCGAGAACGCAGAGTACCACGACGAGTTCTACGAGCGTGAACCCACGGCGCGTCATGGAACGGTACCGACTGGAGGACGGTCCAGCGTGACGGTATCTCCCCACGTCGTCACAAGCAGCAATCGAAAGCCCTTAGTCGTTGTCGTGTGCGTGATGCCCTCGCCTTCGTAGCCGACATCCGTGAGGCTCGCGGCACGGCCGGAGTCGGCGGCAAACTGCTGCAGCTGGTCCGCGACCAGTGTGAGGACGCTGCTCGCGTCGGCGTGCTCCTGATCGCGATCCGTCAGGGGCATCCGATGCGCGCGCACCGCGAAGAACAGTGTCACCGCGAACGCCAGCAGTGCGACCACCATCACGTCAACTCTCGCCGTCAGGCGGGGCTTCCGAGGTGAGCTTGTCGCGGACGCAAGTGTGGCCTGTGCAATCGCGGCGCTGGCCTCGCCAATCCTGTCGTTGATTCCGGACATCAAGTACCTCGCAGGGGCAATCACGTGATTCGGCTCTGCCAAACTGCTGAAAGGTACCTCTCCACCGCCTCGCCTCGCCACCACGCGTGCGCGCCAGCACGGCGTGTTCAGGCTCCCACGGGCGCCCGCGCGACGGGCCTCATCCCTGGTCGTGACGCGCTGAGATGATGGCGAGCACCAGGAAAAGCTCCATGTATCTACATCTATCGCGTTGGCTCGGCGCGACAGAGGGCCGATGGTCATGCCTTCGCCGTTCGTGGTGTTCGCGCCAGGGGTGCGCGTAGCTTGTGCGTGTTTGCAGCCGGGACAATACTTACATGATGAGCAGCGCCTCTCCTGTGTCTCCCCGGTCGGCCGCCAACGCGCCGACACCCCGCCACTGGCTCCAGCAGGTAATGGTTGCGAGTGGCCGGACGGGTGGGCCTGACCTAACGCTCGACCGGGTTGCGCTGGTGGATGCCTGGTCGATTGTCGCCCGCTCCTACGGCCTTAGTGACGACGATCTCGCTGAGATCGTTGCCGAGAGCTTCTACTGCGAGGTCGCGCCCCCGAGCACCCCCAACGGCACGATGCTTCGTAGCGCGCTCCCCGAGGATGTGGCCTATGCGTCTCTTGCCGCACCCATCGCGTTGCGTGACCGCGAGCTCGTTGTCGCCGTTGCAGATCCGCGCGACCCTGGTCTCGCTGCGCGGCTTGCCAAGGTCGCTCGGCGACCGGTCGCAATCGCGGTTGCCCCACCCGAGACCGTGCAGAACTGGATTCTTGTTGTGTACGCGCAGACCTCGACGAGCGGTCGGGTGCTGTACCAGCCTGGCACCGATGGGTGGGAGCGGAGCCAGGATGAGGCCTCCGACGCGACCGCGCAGATTACCGCCGAGATGTTCGCCGAAGCGGTCCTGCTCGGTGCCTCCGACATCCACGTGCAGCCATTCCTCGGCGGCGGCGTCGTGCGCTACCGCGTGGACGGCATCCTCCGGCGCGGGCCCTCGCTGCCGGCGGCGGTGCTCCGACGCATCATCTCGCGCGTCAAGGCGGTCGCGCAGATGGATGTGACCGACCACCTCCGTCCCTGCGACGGTCGTGCACAGCTCCAGACGCCGGAGAAGAGCATCGACCTGCGTATCTCGACGCTCCCCGTGGAAGGTGGCGAGAAGATGGTCGTGCGTCTGCTGGGCAGCGGACGCGTTCCGAGCTTCAGCGACCTTCGCTTCACGGAGCCGCAGGGGAGTCGCGTGCGGGAGTTGCTCACGCGTCGGCAGGGGATCGTCTTCGTGACGGGTCCCACGGGCTCGGGCAAGACGACCACCCTGCACGCGTGTATGGCGTTGCTCAACCAAGTTCAGACGAGCATCGTGACGGTGGAGGATCCCGTGGAGTTCCGGATCCCCGGACTCGCGCAGGTCGACGTGCAGGAGGCCCAAGGGATGACGTTCGCCTCGGCGCTACGAGCCGTACTGCGGCAGGACCCCAACGTCATCATGGTGGGCGAGATCCGCGATGCGGAGACGGCGGGCGTCGCGCTGACCGCCGCGCTGACTGGGCACCCCGTGGTCACGACGGTCCATACCACGCGCGCCATCGGCGTCATTGCGCGGCTGCTTGAACTCGGAGTGGCGCGCACGGTGCTGGCCGACGGATTCGGCGGGGCAACCGCACAGCGCCTTCTGCGGTCGCTCTGCGCGGACTGTGCCCTCACCGAGGTAGTGGCGCCCACGGCATCGGAGCTGCGTCTGACCACGCTCACCGGAATCCGAAGCTATCGCGCGGTGGGCTGTGCGTCATGCGGCTACTCCGGCTATCGCGGCCGACTGCCGATTGCGCAGGTGCTCATGACCTCGTCGCGATTCCGCGAAGGAATCCTCGATGCACAGGCGACGGAGGCGGACCTCGAGGCCATCGCGACGGATGAGGGCATGCTCACGCTCGGTCGCGCGGCCGCAGTCCTGATTGAGGCGGGCCGCACGACCGTGGATGAGGCGGTGCGGGTGCTCGGCGCGTCATTCTGGATGGACGTGGGCGACGTACCAGGTCACTTCGTATCCACCTAACGTCTGCTTCTGCTGTGAACGCTTCAAAAAGATGCAGTGGCGGGGTGGCCGTTAGACCGTTCGCTGGTCAATAAGGTGGCCGCCCCGCGAATCATCCAATAGGACCCCGATGACGACACCGTCCGGCAGTGAGACCCTCGGCCGCACACGCTGGGCGTCGTACAAGCGCGCCACGCTGGACGACCCGTTCCACGCGATCGTGGGACGTCGGGGTGCATTACATCGGCGGCCTGAAGCCGGGATCGTTCCTGCAGCGGCAGTTCGCCGCCATCAGCGACGGCTCACTCGAATGGGCCGACATGGGGGACGTGTACGACGAAGTCCGTGTGGGGCCGGAGGCCTTCCGCTTCCCCAAGGGGCGCCGGGCGTTGAGGGCCGCGCTCGTCGAGCGATTCCCTGGCGAAGCGGCCGCGATCGACGGGTACCTGGCCGCGATCGCGTCGGTGCAGAAGGCCAGCCGCCTCTACTTCGCCGAGAAGGCCGTGCCGCATCTTGTGGCCGCGTTGGCCGGCGGCCTCATGCGCCGTGGGCTCCTCCGGTGGAGTGATCGCACGACGAAATCCGTCCTCGACGACCTGGGGGCCAGTCCACTCCTCCAGGCGGTGCTCACGACACAGTACGGCGACTACGGCATGCCGCCGAAGCAGTCGAGCTTCGCGATCCACGCCATGGTCGTGAACCACTACATCCACGGCGGCTACTACCCCGTCGGCGGCTCGGGCCGCATCGCCGAGAGCATCGCGCCGGTCATCGAAGCGGCGGGTGGCCGCCTCCTCGTGGCCGCCGAGGTCACCGCCATCGTGGTCGAAGGCGGGAAGGCGGTCGGGGTGCGCATGAAGGACGGCCAGGAACTCCGCGCTCCGGTCATCATCTCGGATACGGGGGCGGAGAACACCTTCCGCACGCTCCTGCCGCGGGAGGTGGCCGCGCGCCACGGGTACGATGCGCTCCTCAGGGGCGTACGCCCCTCGCCCTCTCACATCTCGCTCTACGTCGGCCTCGACCAATCGGCGGAAGCGCTCGGCCTCCCGCGCCACAATTTCTGGATCTACCCGCACGAGGACCACGACCGCGCCATGGCGGAGGCGGAAGCGAACCCCGAGGCGCCACTGCCCCTCGTATACGCATCGTTCCCGTCGGCGAAGGACCCAACGTTCGCCGAACGGCACGCTGGCCGCGCCACCATCGAGCTCGTGACCGTCGCCCCTTGGGGGTGGTTCTCCCAGTGGGACGGTACGCGCTGGAAGCAGCGCGGCGCAGCGTACGACGCATTCAAGGCCCGGCTCACGAATCGGCTGCTTGGCGAGCTCGCACGTCTGCTTCCGCAAACCAGCGGGCACATCGTGCACGCGGAGCTCTCGACGCCACTCTCCACCAAGCACTTCGCCGCGTGGGCGCATGGCGAGATTTATGGTCTCGACCACACACCGGCGCGCTTCCGGCAGCGCTGGCTCAAACCGCAGACACAGGTGCCCGGCCTCTACCTCACCGGGCAGGACGTGGTCACATGCGGCGTTGCCGGCGCACTCCTCGGGGGCGTGCTCTGCGCTTCGGTGATCCTCCGCAAGAATCTCTTGCGCTGATCGGTTCGCTCTCCGACCCGCCTTCTCTCCGCACGTCAGGTCGTCACATCAACGACTGAAACGACCTGGGGAGCGGGGAGAAGGTGGGTCAGGGAGCAGGCGGCGTGACGCCGAGCTCCTCAGCGAGCATCGCAGCCTTCATCTCGGGCCCCCAGGCGTAGCCACCGAGGGTCCCGTCGCCGCGGACCACGCGGTGACAGGGGACGACGAAGCAGACGGGGTTGGCGCCGACCGCGGACCCCACCGCGCGTGAGGCGCTCGGCGCCCCGATGCGCGCCGCGAGCCCGCCGTAGGTGGTGGTCGCGCCACGCGGGATCTGGAGGAGCTCGCTCCAGACGCGCCGCTGGAAGGCGGTCCCCTTGAGATCGAGCGCGAGTACCTGGTTTCGCTTCGCGTCGAAGGCCTGTGTCATGAGCTTCTTCGGACGAAGGTCGCCTCAGGGAACTCCGCTTTCACTCGGGCGAGGGTCGCACGGCGCCCACCCTCGACGAAGGTCAGCCGGCAGATTCCATGCGCGGTGGTGGCGATCACCCCCTCGCCGTAGGGCGTGTGGTGGAACCCGTAGCGGATGAGGGGCGCTTCACCGCGGGTCTCACGCGACATCAATAATCCACGGGGCGAAGGTAGCTCTCACCGATCGCAGCTCCACTCACCATCGCGACGGTCGGGAGCCGCCGCTTCCAATGCGTGGAGTCGAGTCGATTGGTCACGAGGCGGATCGCCTCGGCGTCGACGCCCCGCGCGATGAGCTCCGCCGCGCTCCACCCATGGAGCAACCAGTTGAGGATCTCGTCAGCGATGGCGTAGCGCACACCGAAGTCCCCCTCGTCGGTCTGCCCTTCGATGAGGTCAGCGCTCGCCGGCTTCTCGATGATCGCCTGCGGGACCCCGAGGTGCCGCGCCAGCGCCCAGACCTGCGTCTTGAAGAGATCGCCGATCGGATTCACCGGAGGCGAATCGTCGGCGTGCCAGGTGAAGTAGCCGAGGAGGCGTTCGGTCTTGTTGCCCGTGCCGAGCGGGAGGGCCCGATGCTTCGCGGAGCAATCGAAGAGGGTGATCATCCGCATCCGCGCCATGATGTTGCCGCGGCGCGCGGCGTCGGCGTCGGGCTCCTGCGCGAGATAGGCGTCGACCGCGCCGGTGATCTCCATGGTCCGCGCGTTGAGCCCGAGCTGATCAATCAGGAGCTGCGCATGCGCGAGGGAGTCGGGGCTCGAGGTACGGTAGGGCATCCGCACGGCGTGCACATGCTTGGGCCCGAGCGCTCGGGCGGCGAGGGCCGCGACCACGGCGGAGTCCACGCCCCCCGAGAGCCCGACGATGGCGTCGGTGAAGCCGCGGCGCTGGAACTCGTCGCGAAGGAAGGTGACGAGCCAGCGCTCCACGAGGGGCGCGTCGATCGTGAGCGCGGGCGGGGCGCCGCGCCCACTCGCATCAGCGGTGATGACAGGGAGGGGCGGGACGCTGCCCACGAGTGGGCGCGCCGGCACCGCGGCTACCGGGGTCGACGCCGCTGGCGACGCCGCTGGCGATGCCGCAGGCGATGCTGCAGGCGATGCTGCAGGCGATGCTGCAGGCGGTACCGGGGTCGCGACACCGAGGACCCGGTCGAGCTCTGGGCGCAGGAAGGGGAGCGCGGTCTTGAGATCGGAGAGCAGCGGCATCTCGGCGCGCACCCGCCCGAGGTCGGCGAGATCGATCGTCGCGGTGACGAGCGCCTCCTCGAACACCGGGGCACGCACCCGCACATCGCCGCGTGGGCCCGCGGGGTGCGAGCCCCCTTGGAAGATCTTCCCCCCCTCGCTCCCGACGAGGTTCGCCACGCAGCAGAAGACCCCATGCTCCTCGGCGAGGTCGCGGCTCAGGCGCTCCCAGCGCGCGACGCTCGCGGGGCCGGGGACG